>JBJHAX010000021.1:0-34494 GCA_050480705.1 Nitriliruptoraceae bacterium | reverse complement strand
GCAGCGTGTCGAGGGCCTGGCGGATGATGCGCAGCGACTGGCGCATCTCCTCGAGCCGTACGAGGAAGCGCGCGTACGAGTCGCCCGCGTCCTCGGTCGGCACGTCGAAGTCGTACTGGTCGATGCCGCAGTAGGGCTGCGCCTTGCGCAGATCGAAGGGCATCCCGGCCGCACGCAGCAGCGGACCGGTCACGCCCAGCGCGAGGCACCGTTCGGCGTCGATGACGCCGACGTTGCGCAGCCGGTCGGTCCAGATCGGGTTGCGCAGCAGCAGGTCCTCGTACTCACCGAACTTGTCGGGCAGCACGGCGAGCAGCTGCTCACATCGTTCGACGAAGTCCTGCGTGACGTCTTTGGCGAGCCCGCCGGGCCGGATGTAGGCGTGGTTCATCCGAAGGCCCGACTGCGACTCGAACAGGTCGAGCACCCGCTCGCGCTCGCGGAACCCGAACGTCATCATCGTCGTCGACCCGAGTTCCATGCCACCGGTCGCCAACCACACGAGGTGGCTGGAGATGCGGTTGAACTCGGTGAGGATCACGCGAACCGCGTCGGCGCGCTCGGGCACCTCGAGGTCGAGCAGCTTCTCGACAGCCAGGCAGTAGGCGAGCTCGTTGAACAGCGGCGAGAGGTAGTCCATGCGGGTGACGAACGTGCATCCCTGGACCCAGGTGCGCACTTCGGTGTTCTTCTCGATGCCGGTGTGCAGGTAGCCGATGACGGGACGCAGCCGCGTGACGGTCTCACCGTCGAGTTCGAGCACGAGCCGCAGCACACCGTGCGTCGACGGATGCTGCGGCCCCATGTTCACGATGAGGCGGTCGTCGGTGATTGCGTCGACGACCTCTTCCCAGTCGGCGCCCTCGACGAAGATCTCGGTGTCGGGGCTGGTGTCGGCGCCGCTCACTCGACGACCTCCCGGATCGACCGCTCGTCGGGTGGCGGAATGAACTTGTCGTTGTGGTAGCCGATGTCGACGCCGCCGAGCGGGTAGTCCTTGCGGTGCGGGTGGCCGACCCAGTCGTCGGGCATGAGGATCCGTGTGAGGTTGGGGTGCCCTTCGAAGCGCACACCGAAGAAGTCGAACACCTCGCGTTCGTGGAAGTCGGCGGTCTCGTAGACGCCGGTGGCGGTCGGCAGCACCGGGTCGGTGTCGGGTGTCGCGCATGCCACGCGCAGCCAGTGGTTGCGGCTGACCGATCGCAGCACGTAGAGGACTTCGATCACGCCCTGCTCGCGCGACACCCGGTAGGCGGGCCAGCCGGTCGTCGAGGGCTGGCGTTCGACGACGTGGTCGCCTGCGGGCCAGTGCACGCCGGAGAGGTCGGCGAGCAGCTCGCACGACAGGCCGTCCTCCTGCTTGCAGAAGGTGAGCACGTCGAGCAGCACGTCCGGCCCGACGTGCAGCGTCAGTTCGCCACGGGCTACCTCAGCACGCACGTCGTCGAACTGCACCGCCACACGCTCGGCGATCTCGTCGAGTGTCAGCGGGGCGCCCACAGGCGTGGTCACGCGCGCGCCTCCTGCTCGGCGAAGGTCTCGTTGCGGATCTTCTCGTGGAGCTTGAGGATGCCGTCGAGCAGCATCTCCGGGCGCGGCGGGCATCCGGGCACGTACATGTCGACCGGCACGACGTGGTCGACGCCCTGCACCAGCGCGTAGTTGTTGAACATGCCGCCGGAGGTGGCGCACACCCCCATCGACAGCACCCACTTGGGGTCCGACATCTGGTCGTAGATGCGCCGAAGGACGGGCGCCATCTTGTTGGACACCCGGCCCGCGACGATCATCAGGTCCGCCTGACGCGGCGAGGCGCGGAACACCTCCATGCCGAACCGCGCCATGTCGTGACGCGGGCCGCCGGTCGCCATCATCTCGATGGCGCAGCAGGCGAGCCCGAACGTCGCCGGCCACAGCGAGGTGGAGCGGCTGTAGTTGACGAACCGCTCGAGCTGGGTGAGCAGCACGCCATTGGGAAGCTTGCTCTCTAGTCCCACTCGAGACCTCCTCGACCGATCTCGTAGACGAACGCGACGCCGAGGATCCCGATGAACACCGCCATCTGTCCCAGCCCGAACCAGCCGAGGTCGCGGAACACGACTGCCCACGGATAGACGAACACCGCTTCGATGTCGAACACCAGGAAGAGCATGGCGACCAGGTAGAACTTGACCGGGAAGCGCGAACCCTGCACGTCGGCGAGCGGCTCGTTGCCGCACTCGTAGGCCGACAGCTTCGTCGGGTTCGGCACGCGCGGGCCGACGAGGCTGCTCACCGCCAGCGAGCCGACCGCGAACGCGCCGGCCACGATCATGAGGAGCAGGATCGGCAGGAACTCGCTCAACACGGTGGTCGACCCTCCTGGCCCGTCATGACGCCACTGCGTTCACCGGACACGAACACCTGCCTCGCTCTCCCCACGGCGGCCGATGACGCAACGCGCGCAACGGTAGGGGTGGCGGGCGTGAGGTGGCAACACGCGCGCGTGAGGGCCGCGACAGCCCGGACGGTGCACACCTGTCGCATGGTCACGCCGCCGGCGCCAGCCGCTGGAGGGTGTTGAGCACCGCATCCTTGGTATCGGCCGGTTCATGGTCCGTCAGGTGGGCCATCATCTTGAACACCAGTTCCATCAGCGGGCGGTACGGCATGCCGTACTCGGTGCACACGCGCATCACCGTCGGGTTGCCGACGAGTTCTGCGAACACACGCCCGAGCGTGTAGTAGCCACCCCAGCGGCGCCGCAGCTCACGGTCGTAATGGTCGAGTTCGGCGGTGCTGCGGCGTGCGATCGCCCGGTCGGCGACCTCGGCGGCCAGCGCACCCGCCTCCATCGCGTACGAGATGCCTTCGCCGTTGAACGGGTTGACCATCCCTCCGGCGTCACCGACGAGCAGCACACCACGGTCGTGCAGGGGCGTGCGGTTGAACCCCATCGGGATCGGTCCGGACCGAACGGTGTCCGTGCGCTGCTCCTCGGAGGTTCCCCAGTCCGCGGCAAGGCCCTGCGCCCACGAGGCGAGCATCCGCCGGTAGTCGACCGACCGGAACTCCCGCGAGGTCGACAGCAGCCCGATGCCGACGTTGATCGTCCCGTCGTCGAGGGGGAACACCCACCCGTAGCCCGACAGCAGGTCGCCGTGTGCGTCGCGCAGGTCCAGAAAGGAACTGATCCAGGGATCGTCGGCGCGCGGCGAGCGGTAGTAGGTCCGTGCGGCCACCGCCATCGGACGATCGTCGCGCCGCCGGATACCGAGGTGCCGAGCCACCCCGCCGGATGCGCCGTCGGCTGCGACCACGACCGGCGCGAGCACCTCGCTGTCGCGTCCGTCCTCGTCGCGCCAGCGCACACCGGCGACCCGGGTGGCCTGCGCATCGCGCCATCGCAGCGACGTCACGGTGGCGCCCTCGACGAGCCGGGCGCCGCGCGACTGTGCGTGACGCACCAGCCGCTCGTCGAAGACCCTCCTGGTCGCCGTCGCTCCCCAGTCGGGCCAGTCCTCGAGTTGCGGCCACGGCAGTTCCATCACGGTGCGGCCGCCGTGGATGCGAAGCCCCTGCTGCGTCGCCCAGCCCGCAACGCGCCCGTGTGCTTCGTCGACGAGCCCGAGGCTGAGCAGTTCGCGGACGACACGCGGGGTCAGGCCGTCACCGCACACCTTGTCCCGCGGGAAACGGTCCTTGTCGAGCAGCACGACGTCGTGCCCCTGTGCGGCCAGGTGCGCGGCGGTCGCCGCACCGCCCGGTCCGGCGCCGACCACGACGACGTCGGCACGTTCGCGGCGTCCCAGTTCACCGCTGCCTCGGACCATGGGGACCTCTACGTCGGCGGTCGAAAACTGTTCGTGAACTTCTTCACAAGCTCGGCAGTCTAGTGAGGCCGCCGTGACGGCGCGCAGCCCATCCCGGCCACGCGCCGCGCCTGCGACACGCGCGCCGCAGTCGCGCCCCTGCAGCACGATCCACACCTCACTGCCTGACTCCGCGGTGCAGCGCGACGATCCCGCCGCTGAGGTCCTTGACCCGCACCCCGGTGAAGCCGGCCTGCTCGATCAAGTCAGCAACGGCACGGCGATTCGGCCAGGCAAGGATCGACTCGGCGAGGTAGCGGTAGGCCGGTGCCGACGACGACACCAGTCGCGCCACCATCGGCAGCAGCCGAACCAGATAACGCAGATAGATCTCGCGGAACAACCGCGCGACGGGGGTCGCGAACTCGGCGACGACGAGACGCCCTCCGGGACGGGTGACACGCGCGAACTCGCGCAGGGCACCCGCCGGGTCGGGGACGTTGCGCAGCCCGAACGAAATGGTGACCGCGTCGAACGTCGCGTCTGCGAACGGCAGCCGCATCGCGTCGCCGTTGACCCAGCCGATGCCCGCGGGACGCTGCCGAGCGCCGTGTGCGAGCATGTTGAACGACAGGTCGAGGGCGACGACGTATCGAGCCCCGAGGGCGACCATCTCGCGAGCGACGTTGCCCGGTCCGGCGGCCACGTCGAGGACGAGGCCGTGCTGCGGGCGTGCCGCAAGCGCCGTCACCCGGCGCCAATGCGCGTCCTGGCCGAACGACAGCACCGCGTTCGCGAGGTCGTAGCGGGCTGCGACCCGGTCGAACATCGCCTGCACGAGCGCCGCGTCCTTGCCTTCGCTGCCGGCCGCCGGGAGTTCGTCCCGCACCGCGCGATCGCGACCGGCCGTGCCCGCACCACCGGTTGACGCGTCGCGATCTTCGACGGGCGAGGGCGACACAGCGGCTCCGGTCGATGGTGGCGGCCACGGCGCGTGCTGCCGGCGGCAGGTGCGTCGATCGGCGGCTCGTCGGCGCTCCAGACGCGCGCGAATGCGCCAGGCGGGGGCAGTCGGCGTCGCGGAAGGCTACCTTCGCCCCGCTGAGACGCGTGCCGTGGCACCGCCTCGGATCAGGCCGAGTTTGCGGTCCACGCGACCCTCCTCCAGCACCCGTCCACGAACTCGACAGGAGCCGCAGGTGCCTCGGGTCCCGTGCAACGACTGCGGCATCGACGTGGTCGTCGACCCCACCGGGCGCTGCCCCGAGGGGCACGTGGTGGTCGAAGACGCACCCCGCGCCAGGCTGAGAGGCGCACGGCAGGCCTCGCGGCAGACCCCCTGGGCCGCGGACCCCAACGCACCCCCACGTGCAACGGATCTGCTGCGCGAGATCCATTCGCTGCACGTCGACGATGTGGTGCCGCCGGATCCTGCGCAACAGCGCCGTCAGAGCAGCGCTCGTGCCGGAGGAGACGCCGACCCTTCGGAGGATGCGCCACCTGCGTCGTTCGAACCCGGCCCGCCGACGCAACCACCGCCGTCGAGCGGTGCCGAGCACGACCTGCCTGCTCCCCCATCACCCGGTGTCGCCCCCGGGTCCGATCAGCCGACGGGTGACCTGCACGGACGCGAGGCAACCGAACTCGACCTGCAGCTGACCGAACTCGAGGCGGTCATGGACGCCGCCGCCGAACCGGAGCACGACACCCCGCCACCGTCCGCTCCATCACCGGTCCAGCCGTACGACGCATCGGTCCAGCCATACGACGCCGCAGCACCGACAGCACCACGACGCAGCGCCGACGACGAACTCGACCCCTGGGACGAGGAATGGATCACGCCGCAGCGACCGAGTGGCGCCGACGGCCCGCCGTCCTCGAGCACGCCACCACCGCCGATTCCTCCCCCAGGCGCGAACGCGGCTGCCGGCCCTGCCGGAACGGAAGCGGACGCGCCACTATGGGGTCCACGCGCCGCCCAACACCGCACCGAAGCGCCGTCGCCGCTCAACGCAGGCGGATCGACGCCGCACGATCGGCCAGCGACCGACACCGCACCGGCAACCCCACCTGCCGAACCGGCGTACAGCGACGCCCCTGAACCGACGGCACCTGCACCGGATAGGCCATCCCCCTCGCAGCGCGAATCCGCACCAGACACGCAATCCGGCACGGATCGCTCGTCACGCCCCGACGACGGCCCCGTCGGCCCTCCCGTCGACGCGCTGCAGGGATTCACCGCACGCGGCAAACCCGTCGGTGGCCGGCGCCGCCGCCAGCGACGCGACTGACGGGCCGGACATCGACATTCGGCGGCATCGCGGCCGGCCGAAGCTGCAGCGAGGATCCGATGAACTCCGACGCCCCCGACGCCTCGCTCGAGGCCGCTGACGCTGCACTGGCCGCCGCGGTCGCCGACGACGAGCGGGCGCCCTACGACCTCGACGATCTCGCCGAACTGACGGGCGCCACCCGCGCGCTTCTCGACGCGGTCGAACGCGCCGGGCTGCTGCTGCCCCACCACGTCGACAGCGACGGCGTGGCCCGCTACTCCGACGCCGACGCCGAAGCGGTGCGTGCCGGCGTCATCCTGCTCGACGCCGGCCTGCCACTCGGCGAACTGCTGGCGATCGCCCGCCACACCGACGAGGCCGTGCGCGCGATCGCCGAGCCCGCCGTCGACGCGTTCCTGCGCTACGTGCGCGACCCGGCACACGCGACCGGTTCGGCTCCTGGCGAGGTGGCGACACGGCTGGTCACCGCCTACCAGCGGATGCTGCCCGCCACCGAACGCCTCGTCGCCCACCATCTGCGCCGACGGTTGATCGCGGCGGCGACCGAACGCGTCGCGGACGGCGCAGCCACCTCCGGTGAGCACGACGGTGGCGGGCGCACGTGACACTCCAGGTGCGCACGGTCGCGGTCGACGACCAGCGCGACCTGCTGGCGATGGTCCCCGACGGTGTCGGCGCCGTCGCGTGGGTGAAAGGCGGCCAGGGCCTGGTCGGCTGGGGCGAGGCGGCACGGATCCTGCCTCCACCCGGCCCGGACCGCTTCCGCACGGCCGAGCAGCACTTCGGCGACCTGGCAGCACAGGCGAGCGTCACCGACGAGGTGGCCGTGCCCGGCAGCGGGCTCGTCGGCTTCGGCTCCTTCACGTTCGACGACGACCGGGCCGGCTCGGTGCTTGTCGTCCCCCGGATCGTCGTCGGGCGGCGCGACGCGCAGACCTGGCTGACCACCGTCACCCCCCGGCACGCGCCGGCCGGCGATGTCCCCGGACCGCGCACGGGCCCGCCGGGGCAACCGGTGCGCGACCGCCCCCGCTACGCCGGCGCCTCCAATCCCGACGTGCACTGGCTCGAGGTGGTGGCGACAGCGATCGCCCGCATCCGCGCCGGAGACCTCGACAAGGTCGTACTCGCACGCGATCACGCACTGTGGTCGCGCGAGACGTTCGACGCGCTCGACCTCGCCCGGCGGCTGACGGCGCGCTTCCCCGACTGCCACACCTTCGTCATCGACGGGCTCGTCGGCGCCACACCCGAACTGCTCGTCGCCCGCCACGGTGAGCGGGTGACGTCGCGCGTGCTCGCAGGAACCGCCGGACGTGACCCCGACGCCGAACGTGACGCGGCCATCGGCCGGGCGCTGCTCGCCTCGGCGAAGGACCGCTGGGAACACGAACTCGCCGTGGCATCGGTACGGGAGCGTCTCGCACCCCACTGCAGTTCGCTGCACTGGAACGACGAACCGGAGCTGCTCCGGCTGGCCAACGTGCAGCATCTGGCGACGACCTTCGACGCGACGTCACACGACGACGCCAGCGCACTGGCGATCGCCGCCGACCTGCATCCCACCGCTGCCGTGGGCGGAACACCACGCGACCGGGCGCTGGCGCTCATACGTGAACTCGAGGGCATGGACCGGCAGCGCTACGCCGCGCCGGTCGGGTGGATCGACGCGCACGGCGACGGGGAGTGGGGCATCGCGCTGCGCTGCGCGCAGCTCGACGGTGCACGCGCCCGCCTGTTCGCCGGGGTCGGCGTGGTGGCCGACTCGCTGCCCGAGGACGAACTGGCCGAGACACGGCTGAAGCTGCTCGCGATGCAGGCGGTGCTCGGCGACGAGACGACCGATCCCGTTTAGACGAGCGTGTCGAGTGCTGCGGTGGCGGCACGATCGATCGCGCGATGCAACTCGAGGTTCGCCGCACGCTCGGTGCGCACATGCACGATGTGCAGCCCGCCGGCAGCGAGTGCTGCGCGCACGGTCGCGATCAGTGTCGAGGCCGTCTCGACCCGGTGGTAGCCGGTGCGGTGCAGCTCGGCGGCGCGGGCGAACTCACGGCCGTGCGGGGTCGCGAACAGGCGCTCGAAGGGCTCCTCGAAGCCTGCCTGCGGGAGGAAGGAGAAGATGCCGCCGCCGTCGTTGTCGACCACGACCAGCACCGCGTCGATCGCGGTCAGTGGATCGAGCAGCAGACCGTTGAGGTCGTGCAGCAGCGCCAGGTCACCGAGCAGCCCGACGACCGGCGTGGGCTCGCGACGTTGCGCGACCCCCAGCGCCACACCGAGCGTGGTCGACACGGCGCCGTCGATTCCCGACGCACCTCGGTTGGAGACGACCTCGACCCCGCCGCCCGCCTCCAAGAAGCGGTCGGCGTCGCGCACGGGCATCGACGAGGCGACGACGAGCACACCCCCGCTGGCGAGCGCCCGTCCCACGTCACGTGCGGTGCGCGGTTCCGAAGGCACCTCGTCGGCGTCGAGGATCCCGTCGATCGCCTGCGTCACGGACGCGTCCGCGTCACGCCAGGCGTTCATCCACGTGTCGTCGCCACGCGCTTCGATGCGCTGCGACAGCGCACGGCAGGTCGCCGCGGCGTCGGCGATGACGATGCCGGCGAGTGTGCGCGCCGGGTCGTCCCACGCGCCGTGAGGGTCGATCAGCACCTGGCGCACGTCGTGGCCGAGCGCCCGTTCGACGACCGGGGACAACGAGGTGCGCCCGATCCTGATGACGAGCTCGGGTCGGTGCGCAGCGGCGAACGCGCCGTGGCCCAGAAGATGGTGGCCGTGGACGACGACACGTGGGTCGCAACGCATGCGTCCGGCCGGCTCGGCGAGGACAGGCCAACCCGCGGCCTGGGACAGCGCGAGCACCGCGTCGGGGTCGGTGGGCGTGGCACCGGTCACGATCAGGCCCCGGGGGGTGGAGGCGATCTCGTCAGCGAGCGCCGCGACGACGTCGTCGCCGGGCCGGGCCGGTGCACGCCAGACCTCCACCCAGGGCCTGCCGTCGGCACGGGGATCGAGCGGATGGGGGTAGGGGGCGGCACGCGAACGGCCGTCGTCTGCCAGCGGCACGGTCGGTTCGCGAAAGCCCAGGTTGACCTGCACCGGTCCGGGCGAGGCTTCGAGCCCGTGTGCGGCTGCGACGGCACGCGCCACGCTGGATCGCCAGGTCGCGACCGCCTCCGGATGGACCGAGGGTTCGGCGATGTCGATCGACCATCGCACGGCACGACCGAAGATCCCGGCCTGGTCGATCGCCTGGTTCGCCCCGGTGTGGCGCAGTTCCGGCGGCCGGTCCGCGGTCAGCAGCACGAGCGGCACACGCGCGGTGTCCGCTTCGATCACGGCCGGATGCAGGTTCGCGACGGCCGACCCCGACGTCGTCACGACCGCTGAGGCGGTGCCCGTGGCACGTGCGATGCCGAGCGCGACGAACCCTGCGGAGCGCTCGTCGACGTGCACGTGGACGTCGAGGCGCTCGTCGTCGTGCAGTGCCAGCGCGAGCGCTCCCGAACGCGACCCGGGCGCGACGACGACGTGGCGCACACCGCAACGTGCGAGTTCGTCGACGACGACCCGTGCCAGCGCAGTCGACGGGTTCGGTGCGTGATGGGCCTCGGTCACGGCTGCTCCTCGAGTCGGGCACGCAGGGCCGCGGGCAGGTGCGCCGCGGCAGCACGCAGGCGGTTGAGCAGGCGCTCGGCCTCGCGGGGCGCTGGCGCGGCAGCGTCCAGCATGCCGTCGTCGGGGGCGACGCGGCGGGGCGTGACCGCACCGGCGTCCGGGACCAACGGCGAGGCGGTGACGTCGGCAGCCAGCAGCGTCGCGGTGCCGAGCCCGCAGGCGTACGAAAGCTCCTCGAGCGCAGCGGCGAACGCGACACCGGCCGCCAGGCCCACCGAGGTCTCGACCGCCGACGACGCGACAACGGGCAGGCCGCAGGCTGCGGCGACCTCCATCGCAGCCGATACGCCACCCATGGGCTGGACCTTGAGGACGAGCAGGTCGGCTGCGCCAGCACGAACGACACGCAGCGGGTCGTCGGCGGTGCGTATCGATTCGTCCGCGGCAACGAGCACGTCGGTGCGTCGGCGGACCTCGGCCAGCTCGGCGACGGTGGCACACGGCTGCTCGACGTACTCCAGCCCGCCGGCGGCCGCGTCGAGGCGCGCGAGCGTGAACACGGCGGTCTGCACGTCCCAGGCGCCGTTCGCGTCGACACGGATGCAGCCGTCGGCTCCGAGCGCATCACGCACCGCTGCGAGACGCTCGACGTCGTCGGCGAGCTGCTGGCCGGTCTCGGCCACCTTGACCTTCGCGGTGCTGCACGCCGAGTCGCGCACCAGTCGGGCAGCGGTGGCGGCGTCCACTGCGGGCACGGTCGTGTTGACGGGCACACTCGAGCGGCGCGCGTCGGGAAACGCCGTGGTCGCGGCTTCGATCGCACTTGCCAGCCAGCGCGCGGCGTAGGCGGGCCCGTATTCGGCGAACGGCGAGAACTCTCCCCAGCCGGCCGGCCCCTCGAGCAGGACGCCTTCGCGGTGCGTCACGCCGCGGAACCGATGGCGCAGACCGACCGAGAACGGCACGAGACGCATCGTGGCGCTCACCGTGCCGCGGTGTCGGCGACGACGAGCCCGGCGGTGAGCAGCACCGCCAGCGCCAGATGGAAGCGCGCCGTCGCCCCCAGGCATGCGATGAGCGCGCGCCCTCGAGCACCGGCGCGCACGGCACGCATCGGCGTGGCGGCCAGCGGCGCGGCGACGGCCCCGAGCAGTGGCCACGCCGAGCGTGCCACCAGCGCGAGCGGCACCACCCACACCACGGCGCTGACGAGCAGTGCCTGGTAGAGCAGCCGCGTCGACGAATCGCCGATCCGCACGGCCAGCGTGCGTTTGCCGGCGACGACGTCGGTGTCGATGTCGCGCAGGTTGTTGACGACGAGCAGCGCGACGGCGACGAGGCCGACCGGGACGGCGGCCACGACCGCGAGCCCGCCGATGCGCTCGTCCTGCACGTACTGGGAACCGACGGTGGCGACGAGCCCGAAGAACACGAACACGCCGAGTTCGCCGAGCCCCGACGAGGCGTAGGGGCGCCGTCCGCCCGAGTAGCCGAGGGTGGCCAGGATCGCGAGCACACCGACGACGAGCAGCTGTGGACCGACGATGAAGGCCAGCACTGCGCCGGCACCGCCAGCGACCAGCAGCGCCCCCACGAGCGCCAGCGTCATGGCGCGTGGGCTCGCGAGCCCCGCAGCGACCGCGCGGCGCGGACCGGTCCGCTCGGGGGTGTCGACACCGCCGATGCCGTCGAACAGGTCGTTGGCGTAGTTGACCGCGATCTGCAGGCCGAGCGCGACGACGAGGGCGAGTGCGAACCGCACAACCGAGAGTTCGGCAACAGCGCGCTGCGCTGCGGCGGTGCCCACCAGCACGGGCGCGACGGCGGCAGGCAACGTGCGTGGTCGAGCCGCTTCGATGAGCCAGTGCATGCGGTGCCGCTTCGGTCGGTGGCGCAGCCGGACGCGCCGATCAGAAGTGATGGGGGAACGCGGACCAGTCGGGCGTGCGCTTGTCGAGGAACGCATCGCGGCCCTCGACGGCTTCATCGGTCATGTAGGCCAGCCGCGTCGCCTCGCCGGCGAACAGCTGCTGGCCGACCAGGCCGTCGTCGACCAGGTTCAACGCGAGTTTCAGCATCCGGGTCGCGGTCGGTGACTTCGCGTTGATCTGCTCGGCCCACGCCAGTGCGGTGTCCTCGAGCTCCTCGTGGGCCGCCACATGGTTGACCATGCCCATCGCGAACCCCTCCTCGGCCGTGTAGGCACGGCCGAGCAGGAAGATCTCGCGCGCGAACTTCTGTCCCACCTGCCGGGCGAGGTAGGCGGATCCGAACCCGCCGTCGAACGACGCGACGTCGAGATCGGTCTGCTTGAAGCGTGCGTGTTCGCGACTGGCGATCGTCAGGTCGCAGACGACGTGAAGCGAGTGTCCCCCTCCGGCGGCCCACCCGGGAACGACGGCGATGACCGGCTTGGGCATGAAGCGGATGAGGCGCTGCACCTCGAGGATGTGCAGGCGCCCGGTGGGTGACGCACCCGGCTGTGCGTCGTCGTACTGGTAGCCGTCACGGCCTCGGATGCGCTGGTCGCCACCCGAACAGAACGCCCAGCCGCCGTCGCGTGGCGACGGGCCGTTGCCGGTCAGCAGCACGCAGCCGACGTCGGCGCTCGTGCGCGCATGCTCGAGCGCGCGGTGCAGTTCGTCGACCGTGTGGGGACGGAAGGCGTTTCGGACCTCAGGCCGGTCGATGGCGATGCGCACGGTGCCCTGGTCGACGGCCCGGTGATAGGTCACGTCGCTCAACTCGCCGACGTCATCGATCGTCTGCCAGCGTGAAGCGTCGAACAGCTCCGACACCACGTGGTCGTCTCCTCGGGTCCGGCGACGGCGGACGCTCCTACGCTAGTGCTCGACACGCCAGGCGTCCGATCGAGGAGCACAGCGGGTGGCATCCCGACTCGTCGCGGTGCAGGCGCCGCCCGCCCGGCTCGCCGGCATCTTCGACGAGGTGTGGAGCGACGGTGACGCGGTGCTGCCGCTGCCGTGGCCCCCGGACCCGTCGGCGGCGGTCACGGCGCTGGCCGGTGCGCATGCGCATGCGACGGTGACCGCGACCACACGGACCGCGCCGCTCATCCGGACAGACCACGGGCACGGCACAGCGTTGGCCGGCGACGTCGCCCTGGTCGTCGCGACGTCGGGCACGACCGGTGCGCCCAAAGGTGTCCTGCTGTCGCACGCCGCGCTCGAGGCCTCCACGACCGCGAGCCTGGCCCGGCTCGACGCCAAGGCGGGTGACCGCTTCGCGATCGCGCTGCCGGTCCATCACATCGCGGGTATCCAGGTGCTGCTGCGCGCACGACGTTGCGCCACCGAGCCGGTTGTCGCCGATCCGTCCGACACCGCGTCGATCGTCGGGGCGGGTGGCGATCACATCTCGCTCGTCGCCGCACAGCTCGACCGGATCCTCGCGCACGATCCGTCATCGCTGGGGCAGTGGCGGAGCGTGCTCGTCGGCGGGGGCCCGGTGCCCGACGATCTCGTCGCGCGTGCGGGCGCTCACGGAGGCAGGGTGCTGCGTTCCTACGGCATGACGGAGACGGCGGGCGGCTGCGTCTACGACGGCGTGCCGCTGGACGGGGTCGAGGTCGGTGTGCAGGACGACGGGCGGCTGCGCATCCGTGGCGCCGTGCTTGCGTCGGGCTATGTGGGAGACGACGCGCCGCTCGTCGACGAGCAGGGGTGGTTCGTCACCCGCGATTTCGGCCGTGTCGACGACGACGGCCGCGTGGAGGTGCACGGCCGGGCCGACGACGTCGTGGTCACGGGCGGCGAGAACGTGCCTGCGGCCGCGGTCGAAGCCGAGGTCCGCTCGCACCCGTCGGTGCGCGACGCGGCGGTCGTCGGCTGGCCCGACGAGCGTTGGGGCGCGGTCGTCGTCGCGGTTGTCGAACCGCATGACGGCGCCGAGGTCGGCCTCGAGGAGCTGCGCGCCTGGGTGGTGCGCAGCTGCCCGACGTCGTGGGCACCGCGCCGGCTGGTCGTCACCCGCGATCTGCCGCGGGGGCCACTGGGAAAGCCCGACCGCCACCGGATCGAGACGTTGCTGCACCGCGAACTCGTCGTGTGAACCGGCGGGTCGCGACGCGCCGCCGGCCCAACGGCCGCGCGAGGCCGGCGATCACAAACCCGCGTACGAGTGGAGCCCGACGATCACGTAGTTCGCGATCAGGTAGGTCGCCATCAGCACGACGAACGCCGCCACAGCAATCCACGCCGCGGGACGGCCCCGCACGCCGCGGGTCGCCCGGGCATGCAGATAGCCGGCATAGGCGACCCAGGTCAGAAACGCTCCGGTCTCCTTGGGGTCCCAGCCCCAGAACCTCCCCCAGCTCTGCTCGGCCCACATCGCACCCGCGATCGTTCCCACCGTCCACATCACGAAAGCGAACGCGATCGTGCGGTGGGCGAGCCCGTCGAGCACCTCCGGCGCCGGCAGGTACGGCACGAGCCCGCGTGCGAGCAGCGCGGCGGCGGCGAGCACGACATTGACGGCGAGGAACTGCACGACACCGGACGCCACCGACGTCGCACTGACGATGAAGACCCACGAGACCGTCGCCGCGCCGAGAAACGTGCCCGTGGCCAGCTTGACCGGTGAGATCGCCGCGCGCATCGCGGCACGTGCAGCCGGCGCGGCTTCGGGTGCATCCTCGGTGGCGACACCGACCGCGGCGTCGGCGCGGTCTGCGAGCAACCCGCCCGGCCGTTCCTCACCGTCGGACTCCGGTTCGCCCCGCGTTGACGGCGGCGCATGCGCGCCGTCCAGACCGCGCTCGGCGCTGTCACGCAGAAGGTAGAGGCCGTTGAAAACGAATCCGGCCGCGAACACACCCATGGCCGCGACCAGCAGCGAGACGTGGAACGGCCGCCACCAGGTGTCGAGAATGGGCATGAGCGGCCCGGGGTCGGAGTACATCAGGCCGGCGAACGCCATCAGCAGCGCCCCGGTCAAAAGGACGAACCCGTTGAGTTCCGGACGGCGGCGCACGAACTGCAGGTAGGCGACACCGCCGGCGACACCGACCAGCGCCATGAGCGAGGTCACCTCGAACATGTTGCCGAGCGGCAGGCGGTCCTGGGCGAGCCCGCGGGCGATCTCGTGGCCGACGTGGGCGGCGACACCGGCGACGGTGAGCACCGCGGCGACACGTCGCACACGCAGGCCACGAGCACGCTCGTGCGCCCTGCCGACCGTGGTGGTGAGGCTGTAGAGATAGGCGAACGCGGCCGCGAAGTACAGCGAGACGGTCACCGGGGCGTAGAGGATCCGGGAGAGTTCGGCAAGCTGACTGTCGGTCATCCACCAACCTCGGCGTCGTGTGTCCGCCGTGCCGACCCCGCGGCGTTCGTCTCGAGGCCGACCAGCCGCTCGCGCAGGTCGTTGGTGACCTCGTCGAGTTCGGCCGCGAAGCGTTCGGGGCGCTGGAACGCGCGCCCTGTGATCTCGACAATCGTACGGCCCGTCGCCTCGTCGCGTGACGCGCTCACCCACAACCGACGGCGGTAGGCGTACAAGGCCGGGATCAGACCCGCGACGAGCAGGCCGGACCCCGCGAGAAGCCAGGGAATCTGTGGGCGGTGGCTGACCTGGAATCCGACCCAGCGGCGCAGCTCGACGAAACGGATGGTCGCGCCGTCGACGACGACCTGTTGCCCGGGGCGCAGGAACCCGAACCCGGCCGGGTCCATCAGGTCGGTGTCGAGCTCCGTGACGATCTGCTGGGTGCGTCCGAGCTGCAGGTCGCCGCGCCACTGGTGGAAGACGATCAGCGGCGCCTCGTCCCAGGGCGCGCCGGTGAGCCTCGGCAGCCCGTCGTCGCCGTCGGGGGCGTACGGGAACAGCTCGATCTCCAGCCCGAGATCAGGATCGGCGGCCGGCGCCTTCACCGCGCCGCGGAACACACCGTCGTCACCAGCGACCGCGGTGAGGAACGCGGCATGCACCACCTCACCGTCGATCTCGACCTCGACGTACGGCGCGTATCCCCAGTCGAGCTGGTGGACCTTCATCCCCTCCACCGTCAGGGGACGGTTCCCTTCGAGTTCGGCCACGAACGGCGCGCCGCCCTCCGACGGGGTGATCGAGACCTCGGAACGGAACGTGGTGGCCTGCCCGGCTCCGGGTGCCGTGGGGTCGCGGATCCAGTCGACATGGAACCGGTCGAGGTCGAGCCGCCACGTGGCATGGTCGTCGCTGCCGAACCACCGGCCGGGGCGGTAGGTCCAGTACGAGACCTCGGTGTCGGAGAATCCGGGCTCGCCTTCGATGACGCCGCGCTGACCTTCGAACGAATTGAGCTGCCCGAATACGATCGCGGCGAGCAGCACGTAGAAGCTCAGATGGAAGACGAGACTGCCGCCTTCCCGCGACCACAGGCCTTTCTCTGCGGCGACCTGCGACGCGCCGGAGCCCGCCTCTCCACGCCAGGCGACGTCGTCGCTGGTGCGTGTCCGCCAGTGCCGCTCGCCGAGCAGCGCGGCACCGGCGTCGCGCACGTCACCGGGTTCGAGGTCGGTGTCGATGCGGTGCACGGTGACGTCGTTCGGCCGGTGACGTGCGATCGGTGGACGACTGCGCCGGACGAGGCGCAGCCACGCCTTGATCCGGGGGAGAAGGCAGGCGGTGAGGCTCAGGAACAGCGCGAGCAGCAGCGCGAGGAACGCCGGCGATCCGTAGACGTCGAAGGCGCCGACGGTCAGTAGAAGGCTGGAGATCCCCGTACCGGGTCCCTCTTCGCCCGCGAGCCAGGCCTCCACCGTTCCCGGCACGTTCGGGTGCTGGGGCACTGCGGTCGCCACCGCCGTGAGCAGCGCGAGTGCCGCCAGCAGATACAGCGCGGTCCGCATCCGCACCAGCCAGCGCCATCCCATCACGACCGACTCGACGACGAAGCCGAGCGGGCCCTGGTGCCGACGGCGGCGGACCGGCGGGTTCGCCGGGAACGGCGCCTCGGAATCACGGGCGTCGCCGCCGCTCACGGCAGGCCCGTCGTGGTCATCGTCGTCGGCGCGGTCAGATCGGCACCTCGAAGCCTTGGATGAGCGGGCGCAGCAGCAGCATCCCCTGATCCCACAGTCCGGTGGCGATCGCCACGCCGACGGCGACGAGCATGCTGCCGCCACCGATCTGCAGGTTCCTCGCGTTGCGTTTCAGGAAGCCCAGCGCTCCCGACGCCCTTCGGAACAGCAGGCCGAACACGATGAAGGGAAGGCCGAGCCCCATCGCGTATACGAAGCCGAGGACGGCGCCGCGGATCGACACGCCGGAGGCGACGCCGACCGACAGGGTGAGGATCGCCCCGGCGGCCGGACCCAGGCACGGCGTCCACCCCACCCCGAAAACGAACCCCAAGGCGGGTGCGGTCGCGACACCTCCGGTGAACGCACGGTCGCTGACCCGCGCTTCACGGATCAACCGTCCGCGCGCGAGCATGATGCCGAGCACCGCGACGAGCGCACCCATGGCGATCCGAGCCGGCGTGGAAGTGAAGAGGAAGCTCAGGAATCCGGCTGCGAAGCCGAGCATCACGAACGGGATCGCGAAACCGACGACGAACAGCAGCGATCCGATGAACACGATGCTGCGTGCGCGCAACCCCGGCTGGGCGAGATCCTGGCCGGACAGCCCGGTCATGTACGACAGGTAGCCGGGAACGAGTGGCAGCACGCACGGTGAAGCGAACGACACGAACCCGGCAGCGAACGCGATCGCCGCAGCGGCAAGCACGTTGCCGTCGAAGATCACCGCCTGGATGGTCTCGGCCATGGCGTCAGTGCTCCGCGGCGATCGCGTCGGCGAGGCCGACGATCTCACCGGTGGTGACCAGGCCGAAGACGCGGGCGGCGACGCGCCCTTCGGCATCGACAAAGATCGTCGACGGGATCGTGCGCGGCCCCACACCCCGGAATCGGGACGCGTACACGTTCGCCGGGTCGTACGCCGAGGGGTAGGGAACGTCGAACTCGCGCAGGTGCGCCGCGCCGTTGGCCTCCGAATCCTCGATGTTCACGCCGAGGAACGCCACTTCGTCGTCGGGCAGGATCTCGAAGGCTTCATTGAGGTCGGGCTGCTCGACGCGGCACGGACCGCACCACGACGCCCAGAAGTTGACGACGACCACACGCCCGTGCAGGTCGGCGAGCGAGACCGTTCCGTCGAGTCCCTCGCGCGTCAGCGCTTCGAGTTCGTCGACGGGCGCGGGGCTGCGGTCGTCAGCAGGAACCGGGCACAGGCCCGGGCGCACCCCTGCGATGCGGTCGCAGTCCGCTGCCTGGGACGAACCGCTGCACGCCGCGGCGAGCACTGCGATCAGGGCGAGCAGCCACACCCGGGGAGCGGACACGAAGACCTCGCGACGCGGAGGATGCGATGGTGCCCGTGCCGGCCGGGTCGCGCCAATCGGACGTGGCGACGTCGACGGCCCGGCGGCCGCCGGCGCCTTACTGGGCGATCGGGACAGCCAGGTCCTCGGGTTCTTCGACCTGGTCCATCGCGTCGCGCTTCTCGCGCATCTCCAGGCGGTCGAGCCAGGCGAGGCTCAGCAGGAACAGTGCGAGGGCGATGCCGGTCCACAACGCCGAGGGGAACCACACGGCACCGGGGTGGTGGAACGCGAACCAGTACTGCGGCTCACCGACAGGCACCGGTTCGAGCGGCACGCCCTCGTCGTCCACGAACGTCGCGTAGGCCTGCAGTTCCGCCACAGCGAGCCGCACGCCCGTCGCAGGGTCGTCGAGCAGCCGCGGGTCACCCACCGCCTCCACGGAGAAGAACGGCGAGGCACGTCCGACCGCGCCGTCGGGCCTGCCCGCCGCCGCGTCGTCCTCGAAGGTCTGGCGGCGGGTGACCCCGATCTGCGCGACGTCGTTCTCGTCGATCGGCAGGAACTGGTCGAGCATGCGGTCGAGCGCCTGGCCGGCCGCGACCGCGAGCTGGCCGTAACCAGGATCCTCGAGGATCTCCTCCTCGGGAAGGTCGGCGACGCCCACGTACTCCTCGATCGAAGCGAAGTCGGCGACGTTGTTGACTGCGGGGAAATAACCCGCGCGTTCCGATCCCTCCTCGAAGGCGTGCCACCGCGGCTGGTAGTGGTCGTTGGTCTGGCCCGGAAGGTGGGAGATCCCGAGGCCGGCGGGGATCCCCGGACCACCGAACCACCAGAAGACACCGATCATCGCGGAGAAGCCGAACCACGCCACCCCGGTGATGGCGGCCGCCTTGCGCGCCCCGTAGTTGGACCACAGCAGCAGGTAGCCGGAGCCGACGAAGAAGACGATGCCCAGCGGCACCGCAAGCCACGAGGCCGGATGGTCGGCGGGGATCGCCGCCTCGACGGCGACGAGCAGGTCCAGTGTGCGCAGCACGTCCACGGTCACTCCGTCTGGTCAGCGGCGGTCGTGGGACCACCAATCTGGCCGAATCGCGGACCACCCGTGCGCTGGAGCGCTTCCAGGTGGTCGATGACGGCGTCGATCGCCTCTGGCGGCATCTCCTGGGCGAAGCCCGGCATCGGCGCCTCGCCAGGCACGAGCCTGCCGTCTTCGATGGTCTGGCGGATCACCGCGCGTGCGCGTTCACGTGACGCGTCGTCGTCGGGATCCCAGCCGTACCGCTCGAAGACGTTGACGAGTTGCGGGCCGACGTAGCCCTCGGCGTTCTCGCCGTGGCAACGTGCGCAGTTGGCACTGAAGAGGTCATCGCCGGAGCGGCCGACGAACGCCTGCGTATCGATGTCGCTGACCTCGCCGGTCTGCGCCGACAGGATGTAGGCGAGGATCGAGTTGAGCTGATGGTCGCTGTAGACACCGCCCACGTCGGTGCTGAAGCCCGGCATGGGTGTGCCGGAGCGTCCGTAGAAGACCGTCAGCCACATGTACTCGCGCACGTCCTCCACGACTTCGGATTCCTGGTAGCGCGCGACGATGTTGTCGAGGCGGGGGGCGGGCCAGGCAGCGTCGATCTCGGCGTCGGGATGGGGGGCCGACCCTCCTTCGAGGTTGACACCGTGGCAGGCGGCGCACGCGTTCTGGTACTCGACACGCCCGTTGGCGACGTCCTGCTCGTACTGATCGTTGACGGCGTTCTGGATGCGTCCCGGCTCGATCAGCCAGTACAGGGGCAGGAACAGCGCGGAGAACACGGCGAGGGCGACACCCCACGCCATGGCACGTTCCATGCCGGTGGTTTCGAGTTCCTCATCGGAGTGGTACGGCCGCATCGCCAGCGGAATGTCTGCCCGGCGCCTCGGACCGCCGCGACGACCCGGCCCGACGACGAAGTAGGCCACGGCGAACGCGGCGAGCGCCACGAGCAGGATGATGATGGGGACCGTGGATCCGCTCCCACCACTCTCCACCATCACGAACAGGTCAGGCATCACGGCGCTCCGGGCTCAGGCGTCGACGCAGGAGGGACCCTCGGGCGACTGCTCGAGGACGTTCGCGGTCCGGGCGGGCCCGGTGAGCATGTTGCCAAGGTCCACGACGAACTGTCCGTCTTCGTCGATGAAGGAGGGGTAGCGGTCGAGACCGCGCGGTGCGGGGCCGTCGGTCCATTCGCCGTACCGGTTGTAGCGCGACCCGTGACAGGGGCACTCGAACCACTGCGACGTCTGGCACCACGGAACCCCGCAGCCCAGATGGGGGCATGACTGGGTGTTGACGGCCATCAGCGCGGTCGTGTCGTCGAGGACGGCCTGGTGGTCGTCGCCGTAGGCGGCCATCGCACCCGACGTCGTCGGGTCCCACACGATGATGGAGATACCGCCGTCGGGGACACGGATCGGCGTGCGTTCCGAGGTGATCTCCGCGGCGAGTTCCGCTGCGTTGCCGAGCGGCACCTCGCCGAACAGGCCGTCTCCGAGTCGTGGCCACAGGAATCCCAGCGACGACAGGGCGAATCCGCCCAGGCCGGCGCTGGTGGCGCCGATCAGGCTGTAGCGCAGGAACGTGCGCCGCTCGATCGGCTTGAGCCGGCTAGCGGGCTTGCTCTCTTCGGTCATGACAGCCTCTGCGGGACGGTCGGTGCTACAGGGAGAAGCCCAGGCCCTGGACCCACGGCCACACCCATTCGTAACCGGGGCCTCGCAGGAACGAGCCGACCATGGTCAGCACGCCCCAGAAGGCGATGAAGAAGGTGAACGCCATGTTGGCGAGTTTGCGGTTCTCGGGCTTGGCCGACGGGTTCTTGTCCATGTACGGGACGGCCATCAGCAGCACGATGAACACCCCGACGATCGACACACCGGCGACCATGGGGTGGAAGTAGGCCAGCAGTTCCTGCAACCCCATGAAGTACCAGGGCGCCTTGTTGATGGCGGGAACCTCGTTGGGGTTGGCGAGCGATCCGAGCGGCGCGTCGAGGAAGAACGACGCGATCAACAGGACCGCGCCCATGGCGAGCAGCGCGACGAACTCCACGAGCAGCAGGTGCGGCCACGTGTAGACCTTGTCCATCTGCTTGGACTGCACCTGCTGGATGCCGGACGGCGGAACGAGCGCGAGCAGACGGTGGGTGTGGTCGCTCGCCGGGGGCACTCCCATCGAAGGCGAACCGCCGTTACCCAGCGACGCCGCGACACGCTGAGCGCGCTGCTCGGGCGTGAGCCGCCCGCCTTCGGCAGCGCCGTCACCGGCGGCCTCGGTACGCGTCGCAGTGCCACCCGCCGAGCCGCGTGAGGAACGGAACTCTTCGAGCGCCTGCGCGGCTTCGTCGGCGGGACGCGGGCCGAGCTGCTGGCCTTCGTCGAGCTTCGACTTGCGGATCGATGCCGCCTTGGCCTTCGCCCGAGCGATGCGCTCGCTCTTGCCCTCGGCGATCAGGCGGTCGTAGACCTCCTGATCGAGCTGGACCTCGTCGCTCATCGACGCACCTCCGCGGCCCCGGCCGGTCGCGCGGTCAGCGTGGCACCCTCGTCGCGCGCCATCACAGCGGCCCCGAGATCCCGCCGTCCTTGCGGATCCGCCAGAAGTGGACCGCCAGGAAGACGATGAAGATGAACGGGACGAACAGCACGTGCAGGACGTACCAGCGCAGCAGCGTCGGCGGGCCGACCTCCATGCCGCCGAGCAGGACGAACGAGACCTGGTCACCGAACACCGGCGAGAAACCGGCGATGTTGGTGCCGACCGTCACCGCCCACAGTGCCAGCTGGTCCCACGGAAGCAGGTAGCCGGTGAAGGACAGGAACAGGGTCAGCAGCAGCAGGATCACGCCGACGACCCAGTTGAACTCACGCGGCGGCTTGTAGGCGCCGTGGTAGAAGACGCGGGCCATGTGCAGGAAGACGGTGAACACCATCGCGTGTGCACCCCAGCGATGGAGGTTGCGCACCAGCTGGCCGAAGGTGACCGACGCCGACAGCTCCCGCATGTTGAGGTAGGCGATCTCGCTGCCAGCACCGGCGGCCGGGGTGTAGAAGAACATCAGGAAGATGCCGGTGATCGTGAGCAGGATGAAGAGGAAGAAGCTCAGGCCACCCAGGCAGTAGGTGTAGGTGAGCTTGAGACCGTGCCGCTTCACCTTCACCGGGTGCAGGTGGTAGAGCACGTTGTTCATTGCCGCCAGCGCCCGGTCCCGCGAGGTGTCGCGGTAGCCCTTGCGGTAGATCGACCCAGGACGGAAGATCGAACGCCAGATCACGTTGTCCTGGACGTTGCCCTTCATCTCCGTCCATGTCGGAGGCTTGGGGAGCTTCGGCACGTTCGTCCCTCTCCTGCGGTCGTCGGTCCGGCCGGGTCAGGCGGCGTCGACGCGCCCCAGCCAGAGCGCGTCCGAGGGGCAGCGTTCCACACAGATCGCGCAGCGCGTGCACTCGGTGTCGTCGATGATGAACACGGCGCTGGACTGCTCTGCGAGCGTCGTCAGCGCCGAACTGTCCGCATCCTTGATGATGTCGGGCGACATCATGTAGATGCACTCCCACGGGCACACGTCCTCACAGGCGCGGCACAGGATGCACAACTCGGGGGTGAGGCCGATGTGGCGCTTGGGTTTGACACGTTCCTGCAGCCAGTTCGCGTCGACCTGCTGCACCGTGTAGTCGTCGAACATCAGCGGATGTTCGCCCCGGTCCGTCTTACCCATGCGCGCCTCCTTGCCGTCGTGATCCCATGGAGCGACTCAGCGGTAGCCGCCGGCTTCAGGCTTCTCTTCGCCGGGAGCCAGCGTCTTGGGAAGCTGGCGCTGCACACGCAGCGCCAGCCAGATGCTGAGCACGATGCCGCCGATCATCAGGCCAACCAGCACGCTCTCGGTGATGACGCCGTACAGGTTGGAGGCGATGTCCAGACGGTAGTCCTCCGACACGTCGATCCCCATGCTGGCGGGGATGATGGTGCCTTCCATGAGGTTGGAGTTCGACTGGCTGAACTGGATCCACCCATGCGGGATGACGCCGTGCACCCACCACATCAGCGAGGTCGCGGCAATGACACCCATCGTCGCCGAAACCCATTCGCGCTTGCCGTAGGTGAGCTTCGCGATCCACAGCGGCAGGAGGAACAGCGGACCGATCCACAGGGCCATGATGGCCAGACCGACCCAGCCCCGACCGACGTTCGCGGGATCGCCGAACTGGTAGAGGGCGCGGAAGACCTCGGGCAGGGTCGCGAAGAACTCGCGGAACCACTCGAGCACCGTGCGTCCCTCCTGTTCCGGCTCCGCCGATGGCGTGTCCGGACGTTGGGCGCGGGACGTTCGTCCCGGCCTCGTGGTCTCCCCTGGCGCCGTCAACTCCGGGCGCCAAGCCACCCGCGTTGCAGCGGGTCTGTACCGCCGGCGTGGTCGTCACCCGCGACGGCGGTGCCAACGGTACCAACCGGCATTGTGAGCGAACAAACGCCTCATCCGTCGAGGCCGCGCGCCGTGTGCGCAGCTGCCTCGACGATCCGGTCGATCTCCGCGTCGCCGAGCGCCAGCGACGTGAACAGGATCTCGTGGCCCGACGGCGCGAGCAGCACGCCGCGTTCGAGCATCCCGTGGAAGAATCGTGCATAGGCATCGTGGTCGGCGGCGGCGACCTCCGCCTGGTCACGCGGCGGCGTGTCGCGGAACACGATGCCTGCCAGCGTTCCGTGGCGCAGCACCTGGACCGGGCGCCCGGCGCCGGCGAGCGCCTCACGGAGCCCGTCGACCACGCGTTCGGTGATCGCGTCCAGACGCGGATGGGTCTGGTCGTCGATCAGCGAGAGCTGGGCGAGCCCTGCGGCGACCGCGACCGGGTTGCCCGACAGCGTGCCGGCCTGATAGACGCCGCCGACAGGGGCGAGGTGGTCCATCAGCGACGCAGACCCGGCGAGCGCCGCGAGGGGAAACCCCCCGCCGACGACCTTGCCGAGCACCGTGAGGTCCGGGGTGACGCCGTGCATCTGCTGTGCGCCACCCGGAGCCAGGCGGAACCCGGTGATGACCTCGTCGAACACGAGGACCGCGCCGCTGCGTGTCGCCAACTCCCGCAGCAGGGGCAGGAATCCGTCGTCGGGCGGCACGAGGTTCATGTTCGCGGCAACCGGCTCGCACACGATCGCGGCGAGGTCATCGGCGTGAGCCTCGACAGCGGCCCGCGCAGCGTCGGCGTCGTTCCAGTCGACGACGACGGTGTCGGACGCTGCAGCCTGCGTGACCCCTGGCGATCCCGGAATGCCCAGCGTCGCGACACCCGAGCCCGCTGAGGCGAGCAACGCGTCGACGTGGCCGTGGTAGTGCCCCGCGAACTTGACGACCTTGTCGCGTCCCGTCGCGCCACGAGCCAGACGCAAGGCCGTCATCGACGCCTCGGTCCCGGAGCTGACGAGACGGACCCGCTCAGCAGATGGGACCATCGCCACGATCGTCTCGGCGAGTTCGACCTCGCCCTGCGTGGGGGCGCCGAACGACGAACCGCGCCGCACCGCAGCGATCGCCGCTTCGACGACCTCGTCCGGTGCGTGGCCGAACAGCAGTGGGCCCCACGAGCCGATGAGGTCGATGTATTCGGTGCCGTCGGCGTCCTCGACGATCGGCCCCCGGCCGCGCACGAGGAAGCGCGGGACGCCACCGACGGACGCAAAGGAGCGCACCGGCGAGTTGACGCCGCCGGGGATGACGACGCGGGCGCGGTCGAAAAGGTCCTGCGAGTTGCGTGTGGTCACGTGGTCCTCGTATGTGGGATGTCGGTGTCGTCGGGTCGCTCAGGCGACGGGCGGCCGCACGTGTTCGAAGAGCACGTTGTCGGCGTGGTGCAACGCATGCGTGAGCTGGCTCTCGTCGCGCACCGTCCAGGCGAGCACGGTACGTCCCGACGCACGCCAGCGTCGCACCCTGGCACCATCGAGCCGGTCGTGGCGGACGCTGAGGGCAACGGGCGCTGTGCGCGCGATGGCCACCGGCAGCAGGGCCGGCAAGCCGACAGGGCCGACCCCGGTGACGAGGACACGCGCCACGTCCGGGCACGCCTGCCGCCAGTGTGCGAGCAGCCGTGGATGCCAGGAAGCGACACACCAGGGGCCCTCGTGGCTGCGCATCACGTCGACGATCGCGCGAACCGGATCGCGCCGTGGCGTCGCCGCCTTGAGGTCGAGCAGCAGCGGCGCGTCGCCACTGGCCGCGACCACGTCGGCCAGCGTTGGCAGGCGCTCGTCGGTGCCGTCCAACCGGCGCCGGCGAAGCGCAGCCGTCGTCGAGCGGGCGATGCGGTCATCCCCGTCGGCGACGCGGCCGAGCGACACATCGTGCACGACCATCGGGTCGCCGTCACGACTGAACCGGATGTCGATCTCGACGGCGTAGCCGTGCACGTGGGCCGAGGCGACCGCCGCAGGCGAATTCTCGGGTCGTCCGGGCCCGTGGAGCCCTCGGTGCGCGATCGGCCGTTCACGTAGCCAGGGCGCGGCCGCGTCGACGGAGGCCATGGCGCCTCACTCCCCGCCGCGTGCCAGTTCTACCGCAGCGTAGGTCAGCACGACGTCGGCGCCTGCGCGCAGGATCGACCCGACCGCTTCGTGCATCGCTTCACCGCGGTCGAGCCATCCCTGTGCGGCAGCTGCCGCGATCATCGAGTACTCGCCCGACACCTGATAAGCAGCGATCGGCAGGTCGCTCCGCCGGCGCGCGTCGGCGATCACGTCGAGGTAGGGCAGCGCCGGCTTGACCATGAGCGCGTCTGCGCCCTCGGCGGCGTCGAGGTCGAGTTCGATCGCGGCTTCACGGCGGTTCGCCGGGTCCATCTGGTGCGTGCGGCGGTCACCCGTGGCCAGCGTCGACTCGGCCGCTTCGCGGAACGGTCCGTAGAACACCGACGCGTATTTCGCTGCATAGGCGACCACCGACGTGCCGGTGTGCCCGGCCTCGTCGAGCCCGGTGCGGATCGCCGCGACCTGGCCGTCCATCATGCCCGAGGGGGCGACGATGTCGGCGCCTGCGTCGGCATAGGCCAGCGCGTCGCGGACGTAGGCGGCGACGGCGGCGTCGTTGTCGACCTCGCCGGCGGTGTCGAGCGGCCCGCAGTGGCCGTGGTCGGTGTATTCGCACTGGCAGACGTCGGCCCACAGCACGATGTCGTCACCGAAGACGTCGCGCAGGCGGCGCAGCGCGCTCGGCACGGGGCCGTCGGCGTCCCAGCCGCCGCTGCCGTCGGCGTCCTTGACCGCGGGGACACCGAAGAGCAGGACCCCGCCGACACCGGCCTGGTGGGCACTTCGGACGCGTTCGACGACCGTGCGTTCGGTGTCCTGGAACACACCGGGCATCGAAGCGACCGGCTCGGGCTCGTCGATGCCCTGCTTGACGAACACCGGCAGCACGAGCGCCGACGGGTCGATACGCGTCTCACGAAACGCCCGCCGCAGCGCGGGTGTGCGACGAAGTCGCCGCATGCGTCTCATCGGGATGCCTACCACCTGGATTCTGCGGTCACGGCCATGTCGCTGCAGCTGCTCGCGGCGGCCGGGCGCCGCTTCAACCAGCGTACTCAGCCCGTCAGTGACGCTGCGGCCTGCTCGAGCGCTGCGACGAGTCCGTCGAGATCGTGGGGGTCCGCTTCGGCGGCAACGGCGATCCCGTACGCCTCGCAGGTGCCGGTCGTGACCGGACCGATCGACACGACCAGGCCGCGCCACGGCCGCTCGCCGACCAGACGAACGAAGCTGTGCACCGTCGACGACGAGGCGAATGCGAGCAGGTCGATGCGCCCTGCTTCGAGATCGTCGAGGACATCCTGTGGCAGCGCGTCGGGCGCGACGGTGCGGTAGGCGACGACCTCATCGGGTTCGTAGCCCTGTGCGGCGAGCACCTCCGGCAGCACCCTGCTCGCGATGTCTGCGCGTGGCAGCAAGACGCGGCCATGTCCGGCAGGGAACGAGTGTGCGAGCGCCGTGGTGGTCGCGGCGTCGGGAACAAGATCGGCGTCGATGCCGAGCCGGGCGCGCAATGAACGGGCGGTGCCCGGCCCCACACACGCGATCAACGGCTCCGAGAGCACGTCGGGCGCGACGGATGCCGCCTCGAGTGCATCGGTGAGCGCATCGACGCCGTTCGGTGACGTGAGACACACCGCGACGTACCCGCCCCCTGCCAGCGTGTCCACCGCACGTGCCATCGCCGCAGTGTCCCCGGGCAGGATCACCAGCAAGGCGGCATGCAGGGGCTGGCCGCCGCGCGCTTCGATGCGTCGGCACAACTCGTCGGCCTGCCCGTGCGCCCGTCCGACGAGCACGCGCCTGCCCGCCAGCGGCCCTCGCGCCGGCACGCTCATCGTGACGGCCCGCCGGCGCCCGACGCCTCGAGCAGCGTGGCGGCCATGCTGCGACCGAGCGTGGCTGCCGCCTCTGCGCCGGTCTCGTGCGAGGCACGATGCAAACGCGTTCCTGAAACGTCCGCGACGAGCCCCAGCAGGACCAGCCGGTCGCGCCCTTCACTGGTGCGCCGCAGTTCGGCGTGCGCTCCGACGGGAGCTGTGCAGCCGGCCTCCAGCGCGCCGAGCAGGGCACGTTCGGCCGCGACCTCGGTGCGTGTCACCGCGTCGTCGAGCAGCGACAGGGAGGCGAGCGCACCGGCGTCGTCGGATCGGCATTCGATGGCGAGCGCCCCCTGGGCCGGGGCATGGAGCATCTCACCGTGTTCGAGCGGCACGGCGACGAGCCCGCCGACGTCGACCTCGAGCCGCAACAGGCCCGCGACGGCCACCACGACCGCGTCGAGATCACCGTCGGCGACGCGCCGCAAGCGGGTGTCGAGATTGCCACGCAGCGGCTGAACGAGCAGATCACGGCGGTGATACAGCAGTTGGGCGCGCCTGCGAGCCGAGGACGTGCCGACACTGGCGGGTCGGTCGCGAGGTATCTCGGCGAGCCGCCAGCCGTGCCGTGACACCAGCGCATCACGCGGGTCGACGCGCTTGGGGATCGCCGCGATGGTCAGGCCGTCGACACGTTCGGTGGGAAGGTCCTTGTAGGAATGCACCGCGAGGTCACATTCGCCCTCGAGCACCGCCTGGCGCACACCGTCGACGAACAGGCCCTTGGCGTCGAACGACTCGATGGCACGGTCAGGATGGTCGTCGCCCGTCGTAGCCAGCGGCACCAGTTCGGCCGGACGCCGGGTGGCACGATGCAGCGCATCGGCGACGATACGCGCCTGCGCGCGTGCGAGAGCGGAACGACGCGTGGCGACACGCCACGGCCCGACCGGGGACTTCGGCACGTTCAGTCGTCCAGATCGAAGAGTTCCCGCAGCGCGTCGGCTTGGACGTCGCCGCCACCGCCCTCGGCGAGGCTGCGGAGCCGGACGGTGGGTTCGTGCAGCAAGGTGTTGACGATGCCCCGCGTGAGCGCATCGACGGCCGCGCGCTGACGTTCGTCGAGTTCGCCCAGCCGTCCCCGAAGCCGCTCGGTCTCCTCGAGGCGCACCTGCTCGGCACGCGTCCGCAGGCCCCGGATGGTGGGATCGACGCGAGACTCGCGTGTCCAGGCGACGTAGCGCTCGGCTTCCTCCTCGACGATGCGACGCGCCTGCGCGACGACGTCGTCGGCCAGGCTCGAATCGGCGAGGTCACGCACGTCGGCGACATCGACGACGTGCACCTCGTCGAGATTCGCGCACGCGGGATCGACGTTGCGCGGCACGGCGAGGTCGAGCAGAACGAGTGGACGGCGGCCTCGTCTGGCGATGACGTCACTGACGAGTTCGGCGTCGAGCACCGGCTCGGGCGCCCCCGTCGTACAGATCACGAGGTCCGCGTCGTCGATCGCATCACGGATCGTGTCCACGGCACGCGCGGGTGCATCGAGCCGTGATGCCAGCCGCCGCGCCTTGTCGGGATCACGGTTCCAGACGGCGACGTCTGCGACGTCTGCGCCGTCGAGGCGCGCGGTCGCGAGCGCGCCCATCTTGCCGGCGCCGACGATCGCGACACGACTGCCGGCGAGCTCGCGGGTCATCTGGGTCTGTGCCGCATCGATGCCGACGTCGACCATCGTGGAGGCGCCGGCGTCGAGCCGGGTCTCGGCACGCAGGCGGCGGCCGACGTGGACGGCTTGGCGGAACACCCGCTGCAGCACGCGGCCTGCCGCACCGTGGACGCGCGCGGCCTCACCGGCCTGCCGGACCTGGCGGCCGACCTGACGCTCACCGACGACCATCGAATCGAGACCACCGGCGACATTGAACAGGTGCGCTGCAGCGCGGTCGTCGTGATAGCTGTAGTGCAGTTCGTCGAGGTCCTGCGGGTGGACGTCACCGCGGGACGCCATCCAGCCGCGGAGCTCTGCGAGACCCGGGTGGAACCGGGTGACCGAGGCGTAGATCTCGACGCGGTTGCACGTCGAGAGCACCGCAGCCTCGGTGACGTGTTCGAGCGCCGTGAGTTCGTCGAGAACCTTGGGGACGTCGTCGGAGGCGACGGCGAGCCGTTCGAGCACAGCAATTCCGGCGCTTCGATGGTTGCAGCCGACGACGAGGAGAGACATACGACGCGAACGCCTCGTTTCGAACGGTGTGACGACCGGCCGGGTCGTCGGCGGCGCGGTATGGCGACGCGCGGTGAGCGTACCGCTCGGCACGCGGCCGCCCAAGATCAGCCCGCGGCAGCCTGCGTCAGCTTCGACATGTGCTCGTAGAACGACAGGATCTGCAGCTCGGTGGACAGATCGACGGTGCGCACGGTCACGTCGTCGGGCAGTCGCAGTCGGATCGGCGCGAAGTTGAGGATGGCACGCACACCTGCTGCGACGACACGCTCGGCCGCCTGCTGCGCGTGCTCGCCGGGGGTGGAGAGCACCGCGAAGGTGACGCCGCGCACGTCCACGATCCGGTCGATGTCCGCGACGTCCTCGATGACGTGCGCACCAACGCGGGTACCGATCTTGGCGGGATCGGCGTCGAGCAGCGCAGCGATCTCGAACCCGCGCCGGTCGAACCCGCCGTAGCTGGCGAGCGCAGCGCCGAGATTGCCCACGCCGACGATGATCGTTCGCCGCTCCGCGGTCAAGCCGAGCACCTGCGAGATCTCGTCGGTCAATTCGGCGACCTGATATCCCACACCGCGGGTGCCGTAGGACCCGAGGAACGACAGGTCCTTGCGGACCTTCGCGGAGTTGAGCCCGGCCGCGCTCGCGAGCTCGTCACTCGACAACGTCGACGTCCCGGACTGTGCCGCGTCGACCAGGACGTTGAGATACAGCGGCAGCCGGGACACCGTCGCCTCGGGAATCCGTCGGTCCACGTGTGCGTCCTGTCGGCTGGACTGCGCAGCGCTTCCGCGCGGCCGCTGGCCGTACCGCACGCAAGGTGTCCGTGATCAGGCTAGTAAGACTTGGCCGAGGTCGTGGTGCGGGCAGCTATCGGCCCGCGCTGCTCCTCGCGCGCGCACGGCGGACCGCGCGCCGGACGACGCCGCGAACGAGTTCGAGCTGCGCGACACGCACACCGTCGACGGTGACGACGGGAACGAGCACGTCGTAGCGAGACCGCAGCTCGCTGTGCTGGTCGATGTCGACGATGCGGACCTCGGCCCGTCGGGCTTCGCGCTGCACGAGCCGCTCAGCCGTGCGGCACAGGCCGCAGCCGTGGCGCGTGTACACGACGACCTCGGGTCGACGTCGGCTCACCGGTCATCCGGCGTGCGCCCAGCGGTGTCCGCCACACCAGCCGGTGGGATGTCGCGCGGCCTGGTGGTGCGCACGAACCCGGCGTACATCACGGTCACTCCAAGGGTGAACCCGACCGCGTGTCCAGCAGTGTCGCCGAGGAACGAGAACACGCCGCCGGCCGCCGCAATGGCGACGCCCAGCGCGATCATGAGATTGCCCCGCACCAGATGCGCGAGTGCGATGCCGTGGCCCGTGCGGCCTCTGAAGATCCAGCGTGCGACAGCGCCGACCCAGCCGTGCTCACGCGTATCCGCGACGATGCGGGCGTTGGCGGTCTGATCCGGTCGGCGCCACACGATCGCCGCGCTCGACACCAGGGCGCTGACCACGACCGTGATCGCGCCCACGATGTTGGCGCCGATCGCGAAGCCACGCACCAGCGGAGCGAACAACTCCGCGCCTTCCGGCAGCCCGGTCCGCGGGAGCGGCGCGACATATGCGGCTTCGACGACGAGAATCGACGCGGCGACGGAATAGGCGACGAGGACGACGGCGGCGCCGGCCACCACGACCCGGCGTATGCCGATGAGCAGTATCAGGCCCCACGTCACGGCGAACGCAGCCGCCGGCACCCACAGCACCGGGTCGTCGGCGACGGCGACCTGGCGAGCGAGCACAGCGGCGAGCACCACCAACAGCAGGCCGGTCCAGCGCGACACGGCCCGCCGCTCGGCGTTGACGACGATCGAGCCGAGCGCGAGCCATGGGACGTTGAGCACCGCACCGAAGAGATAGAAGACCCGGAACTCCGCCGAGGTCCAGCCGCCCACCACGCCGCTGAGCAACGCCGCCGACGCGGTACAGAACATCAGCAGCGCGACGCCCCAGACCAGGAGCGCGCCGCTGCGACGCCCCCGGTCCCACCATCGGCGAAGCAGTGTGACGGCGAACAGGCCGCTGACCGCCGTGGCAACCGCGGTGGTCACCAACGCCGTTGTCACGGGACCACCGTCGACGTCGTCTTCATCGCGTCACCGGTCACCGCGCAGCACCATCCGGCGGACCTTGCCCGACGCGGTGTAGGGCAGCGCGTCGACCACGTCGATGCGCGAAGGCCGCTTGTAGCGGGCAAGGTGCTCTCCCGCACGTCGGTGCAGCGCGTCGGTGTCGATCTCGTGCCCCTCGGCCGGGACGACGTAGGCGACGATCGACTCGCCCGACACCGGATGGGGCACGCCGACGACGCCCGCCTGGGCGACGCTGGGATCCTCGATGAGCACACGCTCGACCTCGCCGGGGTAAACCGAGAATCCCTCGACGATGACCAGATCGTCGAGCCGGTCGACCAGATAGAGCACGCCGTTCTCGTCGCGTGTGCCGACGTCGCCGGTGCGCAGCCAGCGGTCGCTGGTGAGTGTGGCTGCGGTCGCCACGGGGTCGTTCCAGTAGCCACGGAACACGTTGGGGCCCCGGACCCAGATCTCGCCCACGTCACCGGCGAGCACGTCGCCTCCGTCATCACCGACCAGGCGCACCTCCACGTCGGGCACAGGCAGGCCGACCGACCCGGGTGGCGCGTCGTCGAGCATCGCGGTGGAGGCGATGCTCGGTGACGCCTCGGTCAGCCCGTAGCCGTCCTGGATGCGCAGGCCCGTCGCGCTGGCGAACCGCTCGATGTCCTGGACACCCAGCGGCGCGGCGCCGGATATGACACGGCGCAACGCGCCGAGATCGGCCTGCTCGAGGCGTCCGCTGTCGAGCCACGCGGCGTACACGCCCGGCGTGGCGACCACCGCGGTCGCGCGGTTGGACACCACCAGATCGAGGAGCACGTCGGCATCGTCCGTCGGCCCGATCACGAGCGTCGCTCCGACCGCGACAGACGTGCCCACGCCGACGTTGAGCGCGAAGATGTGTGCGAGCGGGAGCCCGATGACGACGACGTCGCCGGCGTCGATCGGCAGGCGTCCGGCAAGCGTCTGATCCTGGTTCACCGTGAGATTGCGATGGGTGAGGATCGCGCCGAGCGGGCGTCCGGTCGTTCCCGAGGTGTACATCAGCACGGCGACGTCGTCCGGGTGGATCTCGACCTGACGCGGCGGGCCCGCCGCAGCGACACGTGCCTGCCAGCCCGCCGGGTCGTCGCCTCCGACCGCGACGAGATGGCGGACCCCCGACAGCGACGAACCCAGTGCGCGCAGGGCACCGATGCGCTCGGACGCACACAGCACGACACGCGCACCACTGTCGACGATTGCGTGCCGCAGCTCGTCCGCAGCGAGACCAGGGAGCAGCGGCACGGCGGCCGCACCGGCGCGCAACGCCGCGAAGAACGCCTGGACGAACATCGGGCTCGATCCGATGATGATCGCCACACGGTCACCGGGTCGCACCCCGAGCGACTGCAGTGCCGCCGTCCCCCGCGAGACCTCCGCATCGAGTTCGCCGTAGGTGACTGCTCCGTGGTCGTCGACCAGCGCCGGGCGGTCGTGGCGGCGCTCGGCGGCATGCGCGAGCCGCTTCGCGACGACGTACGGCAGGGGATCGGCTTCCACGGCGCTCCACGAACAGCCAGGGGCGTAGCGGGATGCTACTCGCTGCAGATTTCGTGCCTGCCCATGTCAGCGCAGTGGCACCGGCGCTCAACCTCGAGCCATCAGCGGCCGATGCCACAAGTGGAGGCCTGGCGTCGGCGACCGCCGCAGCCACTGTCCGGAGAAGTCATGCATTCTGCGACCAAGCGCAGCATCACGGTCCTGGTGACCGTGGTCGCGCTCGTGCTCGCGACGCTGCTGCCTGGCATGGCCGCCGAGGCGCACGCCGACAGCGGCATCGAAGGGCAGTTCGTGTCCAGGATCAACCAGGAACGCGAGAGCCGCGGCCTGCAACGCCTGTCCGTCTCCAGCGACATGGTCTCTGTGGCGCGCTCCCACTCGGCGCGGATGGCCGACCAGAATCACCTGCACCACAATCCGAACTTCGGGACCCAGGTGACGGGCTGGCGCAAGGTCGGTGAGAACGTGGGCCGCGGGCCCTCGGTCAGCGCGCTGCACCGCGCGTTCATGGATTCGCCGAGCCACCGGCAGAACATCCTCGATCCGGACTGGACCCAGGTCGGCATCGGCGTCGTCGTCGACGACGGCGTCATCTGGGTCACCCAGCTGTTCCGCCTGCCGACCGGAGCCAGCGCCTCGCCGCCTCCGGCGCCCGAACCGGAACCCGAACGGACGCGAGAGCCCGATCCCGAACCTGAACCGAGCCCGGCACCGAGGCCATCACCGAGCCCGGCACCGAGCCCCTCGCCGAGCCCGGCACCAGCCCCTTCCGCACCCGAGTTCGAACCGCACGAGGTCGTCGACCGGGGGCCGTCCCTGGGGGTCGTGGGCGGTCGTCACCACGCCACGGGGCTTGTTCAGCATCACGTAGACCCGGTCGGGGTCGACGTTCCCGCGCTCCCCGTCGAGCTCGACGACGTCGGTGGTCGGGTCGCACCGGGAGCCGAGCTCGGCCACCTCGCCGTTGACGGTGACACGGCCGGCGGCGATCAGCTCCTCGCACGCGCGACGGGAGGCCACGCCAGCGGCGGCGAGGACCTTCTGGAGGCGCTGCGGCTCAGCCACGGTCGGCCTCCACGGCGTCGCCGTCCACGTCGTCGGCCTCCACGGCGTCCACGGGGTCGACCCCCGCCTCGTCGCGCACCGCGCGGTCGACCTC
>JBJHAX010000020.1:0-35199 GCA_050480705.1 Nitriliruptoraceae bacterium | reverse complement strand
TGGCTGAGCCGCCGACGGTCCTCGAGGTCCGCGGAGAGGTCTATTACCCCATCGAGGCGTTCGAGCGCATGAACGCGGCGAGGATCGAGGCGGGTCAGGCCGCGTTCATGAATCCGCGCAACGCCGCGTCGGGGGCATTGCGCCAGAAAGATCCTCAGATCACCGCCACAAGGCCGCTGAGCGTGTGGTGTCATGGGGTGGGAGCCGTCGACGGGGTCGACGTCACGAGCCACAGTGAACGGCTCGACTGGATGCGCCAGGCGGGGCTGCCGGTCGCCGATACAACGCGTCGCGTCGTCACACGCGACGAGATCTGGGCGTTCGTCACCCAGTGGACCGATGCGCGGCACAGCGTCGCGTACGAGATCGACGGCGTTGTCGTCAAAGTCGACGATCTCGATCAGCGGGCGGCGTTGGGCGTGACCGCACGCGCGCCACGGTGGGCGATCGCCTACAAGATGCCTCCGGTCGAGGAATCCACCCGGCTTCGATCGATCGAGATCAACGTCGGCCGCACGGGCAAGGTCACGCCCTATGCCGTCCTCGAACCGGTGGTGGTCGCGGGTGTACGCATCACTAACGCGACACTCCACAACGAGATCCAGGTCCACGCCAAAGACGTCCGCGTCGGCGACACCGTCATCGTTCGGCGTGCGGGTGACGTCATCCCAGAGGTTGTCGGCCCGGTGGCAGCGAAGCGTCCCGAGGGCACGCGTGCGTGGTCGATGCCCGAGGCGTGCCCGTTCTGCACCCAGCCACTGAAGCGACCCGAAGGCGAGGCCCACCACTTCTGCGAGAACGTCGACTGCCCCAACCGGCTGCTCGAGTCGATCACCCATCTCGCCGGCCGCAGTGCCCTCGACATCGAGGGCATGGGCGAGCAGACCGTCGAGCTCCTCGTCGAGCGCGGCCTGGTCGCAGACCTCGCGGACGTGTTTCGCCTCAGGCAGCATCGCGACGAGCTGCTCGAACTCGACGGATGGGGCGAGCGCCGTGTCGACAACCTGCTGGCGGGCGTCGAACGGGCCCGCAACGCCCCGCTCGATCGAGTGCTCGTCGCACTCAACATCCGCCACCTCGGCCCGACCTATGCACGGCTGCTCGCCCGCGAACTCGGAGACCTCGACGTCATCCGTTCGTCGCGGGCCGACGATCTCGAGGCGATCGACGGCATCGGACCGGTGATCGCCGCTGCGGTCGAATCGTGGTTCGCGACCCCCCGAAACGCCGAACTGGTCGCCGAGCTGATCTCGCTCGGCGTGACGAGCACGGCGCAGCAACCCGCGGACACCGATGCGCGACTGGCAGGCTGGACCGTCGTGCTCACCGGCACGCTTGCCGACATCAGCCGTGATGACGCGAAGGAGCAGCTCGAAGCCAGGGGGGCCAAGGTCACGGGTTCGGTCTCGTCGAAGACCTCCCTGGTCGTCGCCGGCGATCAGGCGGGAAGCAAGCTCGAACGCGCCCGTGAGCTCGGGATCCCGGTCGTGGATGCCGACGGTCTCACGCACCTTCTCGAACACGGACAGCTCCCGGACTGAACGGCTGGGCCCGCAGGATGTGTGGGCAGCGCAGCGTTCGGCCGGGGTGCGGGGGCGTCATTCCTCCGGGCGCAGCATCGCGGGATGCAGGCGCAGTGCGCTGCCGCGCCGGTAGAGCTTGGCTGGGCGTCCACCGCCGGGACCGGGCGCGGCGAGCCCGTCCGCCTCGACGACGAAACCGTGCGTCGACACGACTTTGCGGCGGAAGTTGGCGGCGTCGAGGCGCACACCCCACACGGCCTCGTAGATCCGCCGCAGGTCACCGAGCGTGAACGGCTCCTCGACGAACGCCGTCGCGAGCGCGGTGTACTCGAGCTTCGAGCGCGCACGCTCGAGCGCGTCGGTGACGATGCGGTCGTGGTCGTAGGCGAGTGCGGGCGTTCCGGGACGCTGGAGTTCGGTGATGTCCCAGAATCGTGCCCGCCGGTCGGGAGGTGGATCCTGCGGCGCCGGCGTGAGTGCCAGGTAGGCGATGGACACGACCCGTGCCCGCGGGTCGCGCGCCCGCTCGCCGTAGGTCTTGAGCTGTTCGAGGTGCGCGTCGGGCGCCGAGATGCCCGCGAGTTCGGCGATGGCGCGGTGGGCGGTGGCGTCGAGATCCTCGTCGTCGCGCACCCGCCGGCCGGGCAGCGCCAGGCTGCCCGCCATCGTCGGGTCGTCGGGTTCGACCAGCAGCAGCACGAGCCGGTCGCCGCGCACGGTCATCATCGCGACGTCGACCGCGACGGCGCACGTCGAGATCGGCGCCGGGCTCACCGGTCGACGATCGTGACACCGGCGGTGCGCATCTCCACGACGGCGCGCTCGTCGTCGCCATCCTCGAGCACAACGAATCGGGTGGCCTCGAGCGGTACGACCACCTCGTAGCCCAGCCGCCGGGCATCGAGTGCGGTCTCCTTCACGCACACGTCGCCCGCCAGTCCGGTGACCACAACGCGTGTGGCTCCGGCGTCGTCGAGGATGCCGCCGAGTTCGGTCGTGGACTCGGCTCCGCTGACGGGATCACGCACCGAGAAACCCGAATAGCCGTCACCGCCGTCCACGCCTTTGCGAACGACCTTCGCGTCCTCGGCAACGTCGAGTTGCGGATGCAGATCCGCACCCCAGGTGTCGCGGACGCAGTGGACAGGCCAGACACCGCCGTCCTTCTCGAAGTGCGGTGTGTCCGGGGGATGCCAGTCCTGCGTGTACACCACGATCGCCCCGGCGTCGCGTGCAGCCCGAACGTGCGCGTTCACGACGTCGACGACGTCCTCGCCGCCCTGCACGTAGAGGCCGCCGGAGGGATCCGCGAAGTCGTTCTGGACGTCGACGACCACCAGCGCGGTCGATGGACCGTAGGTGGCGTCCTTTGCTCGATCGTTGCTCATCCCTGGCTCCTTGCCGGAGGTTGCCGCGCCGTCAGGGCGAGTTCGCTGTCGTCGACCCCTATGAAGGGCGTACCCGCGTCGAGACGCCGTGCAGTGGCGGGCAGTTCTGCGATGACCGCGCGGTGATGCGCGCGGATCTCGTCGAGGCCGGCACGGTGAACGACCTCGCCGTCGCGCACGATCTCGGTCTGCAGCGCCCGGGTGTCGGCAGGTGCCGGTGCGTCCCAGGGCAGCAGCACCTCGCTGGTGGCGATGCCCCGGTCGAGGCGCCGTGCTGCCCGTTTGCGTCCGCCGACGGTTGCTTTGATCCCTCCGGCCTTGGTGACGTCGCGCCAGCGTCCAGCATCGTCTGCGCGCGCGACCAGTTTGTAGATGAATCCGGCCGTCGGCGCGCCCGAACCGGTCACCACGGAGGTCCCGACGCCGTATGCGTCGGCCGGAGCACTGGCGAGCTCTGCGATGCGGTGCTCGTCGAGGTCGCCGGACAACACGATACGGGTCGAGGTGAGCCCGGCGTCGTCGAGCTGTGCCCGTGCGCTGCGCGCGTCGCTCGCCAGATCCCCTGAATCGATGCGGATCGCCCCGAGGGTGCCGCCGGGGGTGGCATATGCCGCGTCGATCGCCGCCGCGGTGCCGTTGGTGGTGTCGAACGTGTCGACGAGCAGTGTCGTGCCGGCACCAGCGGCCGCAAGCTGCGAATCGAACGCGGCGCGCTCGTCCTCGTGCAACATGACGAAGGCGTGCGCGACCGTTCCCGATGTCGGCATACCCCATCGCCGTCCGGCTTCGAGGTTCGACGTCGACGCGAACCCGACCAGGTACGCGGATCTCGCGGCCGCGATCGCCGCCTGCTCGTGTGCGCGCCGGGACCCGAACTCCATGAGAGGGCGTCCCGCAGCTGCGGTGACCATTCGAGACGCCGCCGATGCGACGGCGCTGTCGTAGTTGAGGATCGACAGCGCAAGCGTCTCGAGCAGGACCGCCTCGCCGAACGAGGCAATGACGGTCATGACCGGCGATCGCGGGACGAACAGCTCGCCCTCCTGGTAGGCGTGGATGTCGCCTCGGAAGCGGTAGTCGGCGAGCCAGGCGAGCGTGGAGGGACTCACGATCGCGCCGTCGTCGAGCCAGGCCAGCGTGTCGTCATCGAAGCGGAACAACTCGAGGTGATCGAGCAGGCGGCCGAGGCCCGCGACGACGCCGTAGCTGCGGCCATCTGGCAGGTCGCGGGCGAAGACCTCGAAGGCGCAGCGCATGTTGGCCGTGCCGTCGCGCAGCGCGGCGTCGAGCATGGTGAACTCGTAGCGGTCCGTGAGCAGCGCCGTCGTTGACACCTGAGATCCTCGTCGGGCGGTGACACGCCACGGCCGGTGGGTTGTGGTCAGTGTGACGACAACAGGGGTGGACGTAAAGCGTGCCGGCGTGCAGCGCCGGTGTGGTGACGACGTACGATCACGACCACACGGTGCGAGGAGGCCCGGTGGCGCGTGTGACGGTGCTCGGCGGCGGATTCGGTGGACTCGCAGCGGCGACGCGGCTGCGTGAGCTGCTGCCGTCGCCCCACGAGGTCGTGCTCGTGTCTCGCGACCATCGCTTCGCGATGGGATGGACCAAGATCTGGGATCTCGTCGGTATCAGGCCGATGGCCGAGAGCACCCGCGACCTCGGTGCCCTCCGCGAGCGCGGCATCTCGTTCGTCCACGCCGAGATCGCTGAGATCGACCCGCAGGCGCGTGGCGTTGCGACCTCGGACGGTGACATCGAGTCCGACGGCGTCGTCGTCGCGCTCGGCGCCGGCCCCGTCGCTGCTCAGGCAGCACAACTCGACGGGGTGGTGGCGCACGACCTGTACGCGTTCGAGGCACTGCCCGCCGCACGTCAGGCGCTTGCTGCCGCTACGAGCGGGCACATCGCCGTCGCTGTGATGGGCCAGCCGTTCAAGTGCCCTCCGGCGCCGTTCGAAGCGGTGCTCGCGATCGACCAGTTCGCACGCGACCGCGGTGTCCGTGACGACCTCGAGCTCACGATCGCCACGCCTGCGCCGTCCGCGCTGCCGGTGGCGGGCCCTGAGGCCAGTGCCGTCATCGCCGATCGGCTCGCCGAACGCCAGATCACCCTGCTCGCTGAACATCTGGCCACGGACGTCGACGCCGCAAGCGGCACGGTGACGTTCGACAATGGCGCGAACCTCACCGCGAATCTGATCTTCGGGGTGCCCGGTGCGGCACCGCCGGACGTGCTCGCGACGAGCTCGCTCGCCGGCGATGGGGGCTGGGTGCGTCCCGATCCGCGGACCCTGGCCACCAGCTTCGACGGCGTGTACGCGGTCGGTGACTGCACCACGGTGCCGACGGCGACTGCGGCCCTGCCCAAGGCGGGGGTGTTCGCCGCAGCTGAAGGTGAGGTCGCCGCCCACAACCTGGCTGCCGCGCTCGGTTCGGGCGAACCACGGGAGTTCGACGGCCGCGGTCACTGTTACCTCGAGTTCCCCGGCAACGAGGTCGCGGTCGTCGAAGGCGACTTCTTCGCCCGACCCGCACCGGACGTGCACATGTCCGAACCATCCGTCGGGGCGCACGAACGCAAGCTCGCCTTCGAAGCGCAACACCTCGGAGCGTGGTTCGGATGACGCCTCCGTACTCGCCGTCGACATCACACATCTGCCCGGCATGACTGCGCACCGGGTCGTTCGTGGCGGCACGACCGCGCTGCTGCGTGGCCTGGGCATGCGCTGCCCGTCCTGCGGCGCCCGCAACCTTTTTCGTTCGTACTACGACCTGAGGGAACGCTGCGGCGGCTGCGGGCTGCGCTTCGAACGCGAAGAGGGCTACTGGCTCGGTGCCATGGTCGTCGCGATCGGCGTGACCGAAGGGCTGTTCGCGATCTGGTTCGTCGGCGGTCTGCTGCTGACGTGGCCGACGGTGGCGTGGGGCGTGCTGCTGGCGGGAGGCATCGCGCTCAACCTGATCGTCCCAGTACTCGGCTACCCGTGGGCGAAGACGGCCTGGATGGGCATCCACCACGCGTTCGCGCCTGTCGACGCAGTCGAGCAGGCAGACGCGATCACCGCCCGTGAAGCCGCCAGACGTGGTGACGGTTAGCCTCAGCCGCCGTTCGATGCGTCGCCCGTACCGCCGGCCGACCGAGGAGTGCACCGCGTGGCATTGTCGCCCGAAGAGGTCCGTCACGTCGCCAGGCTCGCGCGCCTGTCGATCGACGACGACGAGATCGATCAGCTCGCTCCCCAGCTCTCCTCGATCCTCGGGTACGCCGAGAAGGTGGCGGAAGTCGCCGCCGACGACGTCGAACCCACGACCCACCCGTTCGAGCTCGCGGACGTGCTCCGCAGCGACGAGCGTCGCCCGTCCCTGCCACGCGAACGGATACTGGAGGGCGCTCCCCGCGTCGACGGGGTCGCACAGGTCGAGGAACACCGCTTCGTGGTGCCCCGCATCGTCGTGGAGGAAGGCTGATGAGCGCCGGCATTGTCGGCGCATCAGCCACCGAGATCGCCCGCGCGATCCGCGACGGCGACGTCTCTGCGCGTGACGTCGTCGATGCGCACCTCGACCGCATCGCCGCGACCGACGGCGTGATCGCCGACGGCGACGTGTGGCACGCACCCGACGCCGCGTCGTTGAGCGAGAACGACGTGCACGCGTTCGTGTGCGTGACCGCCGCCGAGGCGCGCCGGCAGGCCGACGACATCGACGCACGTCGCGCCGCCGGTGAGACGCTCGGGCCGCTCGCGGGCGTTCCCGTGGCGCTCAAGGACCTGCTCACCGTCCAGGGAGCGCCGACGACCTGCGGCTCACGGATGCTCGACGGCTGGGTGCCGCCCTACGACGCGACCGTGACCAGGCGGGTGCGCGACGCCGGCCTCGTCGTGGTCGGCAAGACGAACATGGACGAGTTCGCGATGGGTTCGTCGACGGAGAACTCCGCGTTCGGTCCCACGCGCAATCCCTGGCACCTCGACCGGGTTCCGGGAGGCTCGTCGGGCGGGTCGGCCGCGGCGGTCGCTGCCGGCCAGGTGCCGCTCGCGATCGGAACCGACACGGGCGGGTCGATCCGTCAGCCCGCGGCACTCACCGGCCTGGTGGGTGCCAAGCCGACGTACGGCACCGTGTCACGCCACGGGCTGGTCGCATTCGCTTCGTCGCTGGACCAGGCCGGTCCGATGGCGCGCACCGTCGAAGACGCGGCACTGCTCCAGGAGGCGATTCACGGGCACGACCCGCGCGACTCGACCTCGATCCCGCAGCGTCCGGCGGACCTGACGGGGGCACTCACCCAAGGCGTCGAGGGACTGCGTGTCGGCGTCGTCGACGAGTTGTCCGGCGAGGGGATCGCGCCCGGTGTTCAGCAGGCGGTCGACGATGCGGTCGCGCTGCTCGCCGATGCTGGCGCGAAGGTGGACCGGGTGTCGCTGCCGCACGCTCCCTACGGGCTGCCCGCTTACTACCTCATCGCGCCTTCGGAATGCTCTTCCAACCTCGCCCGCTTCGACGGGGTCCGATACGGGCTGCGGGTGGACGCCGACACGGCCGAGGAGATGAACGCCGCTACTCGAGGTGCAGGATTCGGACCCGAGGTGCGTCGCAGGATCATGATCGGCACCCATGCGTTGTCGTCCGGCTACTACGACGCGTACTACCTGCAGGCCAGCCGGGTCCGCACGTTGATCGCGCGCGACTTCGCGACGGCGTTCGCATCGTTCGATGTTCTCGTCAGCCCGACGTCGCCGACAGTCGCGTTCCGCCTGGGGGAGAAGACCGATGATCCGCTGGCGATGTACGTCAACGACGTCGCGACCGTGCCCGCCTCCCTCGCCGGTGTGCCGGCGATCTCCGTGCCGGTCGGGACGGCCGCACCCGACGACGACGCCGACGCGGAACTGCCGGTCGGCCTGCAGATGATGGCCCCGCTGCTCGGCGACGACGTGATGTACCGGGCAGCGGCGACCATCGAGCGCGCTGTCGGTGCCGCAGCGGCGCCCACGGGCCCACGTGCCCTTGGAGGCGTGCGATGACCACGCAGCTGCCCGAGGGCTGGGAGGTGGTCGTGGGCCTCGAGGTCCACGTCGAACTGTCGACGGCGACGAAGATGTGGTGCGGCTGCTCCACCGAGTTCGGCGATGACCCGAACACCAACGTGTGCGAGGTGTGCACCGGCCAGCCCGGGGCACTGCCCGTCGCCAACGAACGCGCCGTCCACGATGCGGCCCTGCTCGGGCTCGCACTCAACGGAAGCATCGCGCAACGGTGCTGGTTCCACCGCAAGAACTATTTCTATCCGGATCTCGCGAAGAACTACCAGATCAGCCAGTACGACGTCCCGCTCGTCTCGTCGGGCCATCTCGACGTCGACGTCGACGACGACGGAGAGCGGATCGTGCGGCGCGTCGGCATCGAGCGCCTGCACATGGAGGAAGACACCGGCAAGTCGTTGCACGTCGGTGCAACGGGGCGCCTGCACGGTGCCGACCGTTCGCTCATCGACTACAACCGTTGCGGCATCCCTCTGCTGGAGATCGTGTCCGACCCCGACATCCGGGATGCGGCGACCGCCCAGGCGTACCTGCGCGAGTTGCAGGGGATCGTCCGCGCTCTGGGAGTCTCCGACGCGCGCATGGAGCAGGGGTCGATCCGGTGCGACGCCAACGTGTCCGTGCGGCGCGCCGGTGAGCCCCTGGGCACCCGGTGCGAGATCAAGAACCTCAATTCGGTGCGCTCGCTCGGGCGTGCCATCGAATACGAGGCGCGGCGCCAGATCGTCGTTCTCGAAGATGGCGGCGAGATCGTCATGGAGACCCGCCACTGGGACGAGGAACGCGGGGTCACCGAGACGCTGCGCCGCAAGGAAACGGTGACCGACTACCGCTACTTCCCCGATCCGGATCTTGTGGCGATCACCATGCCCACCGCGCACGTCGACGAGATCCGCGACGAGCTTCCCGAACTCCCCGCTGCCATGCGCGAGCGGCTCCGTGACCACGGCGTCGACGCCCAGCAGGCGGCGACGCTCGTCGCGAGCGGTGCGATGCCCTGGTTCGACGAGGCCGTCACCGCCGGCGCGCAGCCCCACGCGGTCGCGAACTGGCTGACCGGCGACGTCGCAGGCCAGCTCGCCGCGTCATCGACGACGCTCGAGGCGAGCGGGCTCACCGGTGCGCACCTCGCCGAGCTCCTCGCCCTCATCGACGACGGGACGCTGTCGACCAAGCTCGCCAAACAGGTGCTCGGCGTCGTCCTCGAACGGGGCGGTTCGCAGGGACCGGCGGCGCTCGCCGCGGAGCTCGGGCTTCAGCAGGTCTCCGACGAGGGTGAGCTGCGTGCCATCGTGGAGCAGGTCGTGGCGGACAACCCCGATACCGTCGAGGCGATCCGCGCCGGCAACGACAAGGCGATCGGTGCACTCGTCGGTCAGGTGATGAAGGCGACGAAGGGCCAGGCGGAGCCGCGCCGCACGAACGAGTTGTTGCGCGAACTCATCGGCTGATCGGGGCGAACGGTGCGCGCGCACGCCGCTGCACCGGTCGCGTCCCCGCAACCGTCCGATCCTCCTGCGCGTACGATCGTGCCGCACGCGACGCCAGGCATGCGCGACGACGACGCGGACGGCGACCTCACGTCGGCATGCGCCGATGTCGCCTACCCTGACCTGCCGATCCGTGGACGCCCGAAGGCACGAGGAGACGCCGTGGTTCTGGAGCGGATCGCCTCGCCCGCCGACCTCCGGCGGCTTCCGGCCGACGATCTTCCCGAACTCGCTGAAGAACTGCGGGCCGCGATCATCCACGCCGTCGCGCAGGTCGGTGGGCACCTGGGTTCAAACCTGGGCGTCGTCGAGCTCACGATCGCGCTGCACCGGGTGTTCGAATCCCCCTACGACCGCCTGGTCTGGGACACCGGACACCAGGCGTACGTGCACAAGATGCTCACCGGCCGCAAGGACTTCAGCGGCCTGCGCCAGTCGGGCGGGCTCTCGGGGTATCCCGCGCGCGACGAATCCGACCACGACATCGTCGAGAACTCGCACGCGTCGACCGCGCTGTCGTGGGCGTGCGGCCTCGTGCGTTCGCTGGACTCCGGCGAGGACCCGCGCCGCCGCCGCGTCGTCGCGATCGTTGGCGACGGTGCGCTCACCGGCGGCATGGCCTATGAAGCGCTCAACAACCTGGGCCATCACCAGCTGCCTGCGGTGATCGTGCTCAACGACAACGGCCGGTCGTACGCCGAGACCGTCAGTCGGCTCTCCGGCCGTGTCGCCGACATCCGAACCGACCCGCGCTACCGCAGCGTGCGTGGCAGGATCGACCAGGCCCTCGCGCGCGTGCCGATGGTCGAGCGGCTCACCGATGCCGGCATCGAAGCGTTGAAGGCCGCGATCTCCGAGGCGCCTGCACTGCAGTCGTTCGTCGAAGCCCTCGGAATCCGCTATCTCGGTCCGTTCGACGGCCACGACATCGAACGACTCGAGCACGCGTTGTCGCATGCCGCCAGACTCGACACGCCGGTGCTCGTGCACGTGCTCACCCAGAAGGGCAAAGGCTACGAGCCCGCAGAGGCCGATCCCGAAAAGAAGCTCCACGACACCTCGGCGTTCGATGTCGTGACCGGTGTGCCGCGTGGTGGTGGCCGCAGATGGACCGCCGCGTTCGGTGACGCGGTCGTCGACCTCGCTGCCGAACGCGATGACGTGGTGGCCGTCACCGCAGCCATGCCGGGATCTACCGGCCTGCTGCCGCTGATGGAGCGTGACGGGTCGCGCGTACTGGACGTCGGCATCGCCGAGCAGCACGCGGTGACGTGCGCCGCCGGGCTCGCCCACGGCGGACGCACCCCGATCGTCGCCGTCTACTCGACGTTCTTCTCCCGCGCCTTCGACCAGGCCAACCTGGACGTGGGGCTCCACGGTGAACACGTCGTCTTCGCGCTCGACCGTGCGGGGATCACCGGCGACGACGGCCCGAGCCACCACGGGATCCTCGACATGGCACTTGGGCTGCGCATACCTGCGATGACCGTGCTCGCGCCGTCGCACGAGGAAGATCTGCGCGCGCTTCTCGAGGAAGCGCTCGATCTCGACGGCCCGGTGCTCATCCGCTTCCCCAAAGGCACCGTGACCACAGCGGCCGAACTGGGGATCGAGCCTGCGACACTGTCCGACGGACTGGCCTCACGACGGGTGCGCGACGGTGGCGACGTCGCGCTGCTGGCGGTCGGTGACCGCCTCGCAGCCGCGCTGGACGCCGCCAGGGTGCTCGACGACGTCGGCATCCAGGCGCAGATCTGGGACGTGCGCAGCGTGCGACCCGTCGATCCGCGGATGCTCGACGCCGCCGCCTCCGTGCCGCTGGTCGTCACCGTCGAGAACGGCCTGGTCGGTGGCGGTGCCGGAGCCGAGCTCGCCGACCGCCTCGCAGAACGGGCCGGGATCCGCCACGCGCCCCCTGTGCTCAGGCTCGGCGTGCCCGACTCCTACATCCCGCACGGCAACGCCAGCAGGATCATCACCGAGCTCGGTCTCGACGGCGCGGGCATCGCGGCCGCCACCCGCAAGGCGCTCGGTGACGACGCCTGACGTTCCCGGGAGCTGTCGTCGGGACTTGACCCGGCCGCGCCGAGGCGTCACTATCCTTCCACATGGTTCGTCCGGCGTGCCCTGCACAGCTCCGGACGATCCGGACACGACCGGCGTGCGACCACGCCGACCGGATGAAGGACGTGCAGTGCTGCGGAGGACGACGTTCGCGCACGACGCAGACGGGCTGGCCCGCCGCGTCGTGGATGTACTCGTCGTCGTTCGGTAGCGCGTGTCCGCTCGGACACGCGCGAACCTCCCGAACCCCGGGAGGTTCTCTCGTAGGAGGGGGTTTCAACGCCCCGGCACGAGGAGGAATTGATGGAGGTCACCGGCGCGCAGGCTGTCATGCTCAGTCTCGAGGCGCTCGGCGTCGACACGGTCTTCGGCTACCCCGGCGGAGCGATCCTTCCGGCGTACGACCCGTTGATCGAAGCGTCGCTCCACCACGTCCTCGTGCGCCACGAGCAGGGCGCGATCCACATGGCCGAGGGGTACGCGCACGCCACCGGACGCGTCGGTGTGTGCCTGGTGACCTCGGGCCCGGCAGCGACCAACCTGGTCACGGGACTCGCTGACGCGCACATGGACTCCATCCCCATCCTCGCGATCACCGGCCAGGTCGCGACGAGCGCGATCGGGTCGGACGCCTTCCAGGAGGCGGACGTGACGGGCATCACCATGCCCATCACCAAGCACAATGAACTCGTCGGTTCCCCTGAACGGATCGCCGGGGCGATCCGGGAGGCCCACCACGTCGCACGCTCCGGCCGTCCCGGGCCCGTGCTGGTTGACATTCCCAAGGACGTGCTCAACGCCACCTTCACCTGGTCATGGGACGAACGCATCGACCTGCCCGGTTACCGACCGACCGTGCGCGGTCACGGACGGATGATCAAGGAAGCGTTGGAACTCATCGCCTCCGCCGAACGACCGGTCGTCTACGCCGGCGGCGGCATCGTGCGCGCCGGAGCAGGCGACGAACTGTTCGAGTTCGCGACCCGCCTGGGCATCCCGGTCGTCACGACACTCATGGCGCGTGGCGCGTTCCCAGACCGCCACGAACTCGCCGTGGGCATGCCGGGAATGCACGGTCACTACACCGCCGTGCGTGCGTTCCAGGAGACCGATCTGCTGATCGCACTCGCCGCCCGGTTCGACGATCGCGTGACAGGGCGCCTGGATGCATTCGCGCCGCACGCACGCGTCGTGCAGGTCGATGTCGACCCGGCTGAGATCGGCAAGAACCGCGACGTGGACGTCCCGATCGTCGGCGACGTCAAGGTCGTGCTCGGCCAGCTGCTGCGCATCATCGAGGACCGCTCCGAAGGTGACGCCACCGCGTACGCCCCGGATGCCGGCACCTGGCGTGAACACCTCGCGCGCATGCAGAACGAGCATCCGCTCCAGGTCGACCAGCCGCCGACGGGAGTCCTCAAGCCACAGACTGCGATCCGGGCGATCTACGACCACTGGGGCGACGAAGCCGTCTACGTCGCCGGTGTCGGGCAGCACCAGATGTGGGCGTCGCAGTTGATCCCGTTCACCCGTGGTGGCCAGTGGATCAACTCCGGGGGCCTCGGGACCATGGGCTTCGCCGTCCCGGCCGCGATCGGCGCGAAGGCGGGCGTCGGCCCGGACGTGCCCGTCGTCGCCATCGACGGCGACGGCTGCTTCCAGATGACGCTCCAGGAGATCGCGACGGCGGTCCAGCACGACATCCCGGTCGTGATGTGCGTCATCAACAACGGGTATCTGGGCATGGTGCGACAGTGGCAGCACCTGTTCTATGAAGACCGGCTCTCACAGGTCGCGCTGCCCCAGGACCTGCCCGACCTTCTCAAGCTGGCCGACGCGTACGGCATCCCCGGGTTCCGGGTGCAGACCGTCGAGGATCTCGAACCGACACTGTCGAAGGCCCGCGGGATCGTGGACGCGCCCGTGCTGATCGACTTCCGTGTCGACCCCGAGGAGATGGTGTTCCCGATGGTTCCTGCGGGCGCCAGCAACGACGACATCATCGAATCGGCCGACGAATGGCATGCGCGGCTCGCCGCACAGTGACCCGTCGACCTGCGGCGACGCAGGTCGATCACCGAGGAGCAGTCCGTGGACGAACGTCACACCCTGTCGGTGCTCGTCGACAACCGGCCAGGTGTCCTGACCCGGATCGCGGGCATGTTCGCGCGCCGCGCGTACAACATCCATTCGCTCGCGGTCGGCCCCACCCATGACGAGCGGGTCTCGCGGCTGACGATCGTCGTGGGCGCCGAGGCCATACAGCTCGAGCAGATCATCAAGCAGCTCAACAAGCTCGTCCACGTCCTCAAGATCGTCGAGCTCGACGGTCCCGAGTCGGTGGAGCGCGAGCTGCAGTTGGTCAAGGTGTCGGCCGACGGCCACACCCGTTCACAGATCATCGAGCTCGCAGACGTCTTCCGGGCCAAGATCGTCGACGTCGCCCAGGACGCGATCACCATCGAGGTCGCGGGCAGCCCCGAGAAGCTCGAAGCGATGGCGGAGCTGCTCGAGCCCTACGGCATCCGCGAACTCGTGCGCAGCGGCTCGATCGCGCTGGCACGCGGGTCACGCACGATCACCGACGGCTCGAAGCTCCGGATGCAGCGCGTGGTGTGACGCGCCCCGCCGAGCTCAACCCGGGTGAAGGTCGGCTGCAGCTGACCCGGCGCTGGCGCGTCCTTGCAGCGCTCGTGCGTACCCTTCGTCGCCTGGCCGCCTGGCGCATCGACGTCGAGGGCATCGAGCACCTTCCCGCACGTTCCGGTGCGGTGCTCGCGTTCAACCATCACAGTTACGTCGACTTCGTCATGCTCGCGTGGGGCGTGGTCATCGTCGCCGGTCGCCCCGTACGGTTCCTCGGCAAGCAGGAGTTGTGGTCCAGCCGCATGGTCGGCTGGGCGCCGCGATGGGTCGACGCGATCCCTGTCGATCGAACCTCGGCACAGGGACGTGTGGCGGCCTTCGACCGTGCTGTGGCGGCGCTCGAAGCCGGTGACCTGGTCGCCGTGGCACCCGAGCAGACGATCTCGGCTTCGCTCGAACTGTTGCCGTTCCGTGCTGGCGCGGTGCGCATGGCCCAGCGGGCCGGTGTGCCGGTCATTCCGGTGATCGGGTGGGGGACACATCGTGCGGCGCGCCCGGGAACACGCCTGCGCGCCAAGCGCCGCCTGCCCGTCACGGTCCGCTTCGGCGAGCCGTTCCAGGTCGCACCGGACGCCGACCCGGTTGCCGCGACCGACGAACTGCGCAGCCGCATGTCGGCGATGCTCATCGACGTGATGGAGAGCTATCCCGACGGTGCGCCCGCAGGTGCACGATGGGTCCCGGCCAGCCGCGGCGGCTCCGCGCCGCCCCACGACGAAGCGGTGCGCGCCCACCGCGAACGGTTCGGGACGACCGGCGGGCCCGAGGCGGCCTCCGGCGGTTGACGACGCCACAGCGTGACCGCCGCACGCACGAACGAGCGACTGGGCGAGCGCGCACCTCGCCTGCGATGATGTCTGGGCATGCACGAGTGTCGAGTGCCCGCCGAGCGTCGCCTCGGCGATCCCCGAGGAGCGCACGTTGACCACAGCACACCGGCCGCAACGCCCCAGGCGCAGCTGCCTGTCCGTTCCGGCCTCGTCACCGAAGATGATCGCGAAAGCAGCTGGCCTGCAGTCCGACCAGGTCTTCTTCGACCTCGAGGATTCGGTCGCACCCTCGGCCAAAGAAGAGGCACGCGGCAACGTCGTCAGGGCGCTTCGTGACCACGACTGGACCGGGCGCGTGCGTGCGGTACGCGTCAACGACGTCACCACACCCTGGACGCTGCGTGACCTGACCACGGTGGTCGAAGGTGCGGGTGGCGAACTCGACGCCGTCCTGGTTCCGAAAGTCACCGACGCAGGCCAGGTCGCATTCGTCGACCATGTCCTGACCCATCTCGAGCGTGAACAAGGCGTCGCCCCCGGCCGCATCGGCCTGGAACTGCAGATCGAGGACGCCACGGGGCTCCTCGACGCCCGCGAGATCCTCGCCGCGTCGGACCGCGTCGAGACCATCATCTTCGGTCCCGGAGACATGGCCGCAGCACTCGGGATGCCCGCGCTGATGGTGGGTGAAGCGCAGCCGGACTATCCGGGTGACCACTGGCATCACGTGCTGGTCTCGATCGTGCTGTTCGCACGCGACCGCGGCATCCAGCCCATCGACGGCCCCTATGCGCGCATCCGCGACCTCGAGGGACTCGAGGCGTCGTCACGCCGCGCCCGCGCGTTGGGGTTCGACGGCAAGTGGGTCCTGCATCCTGACCAGATCGAGACGGTCAACGAGATCTTCGGTGTGTCCCAAGAGGCGTTCGAACGTGCCAACGACCTGCTCGACGCCTATGCGCACGCCACCGGCAGCCAGGCGCGCGGCGCGGTCATGTTCGGCGATGAAATGATCGACGAGGCGACGCGCAAGATGGCCGAGGTCACGCTCGCCCGTGGCCGCGCGCAAGGGCTCGAGCCACGCCCGACGCCCGACGATGTCGACTTTCACGACCGTTCGGGGTGGCGAAGCACGAACGGCGGAGGTTGATCTGACGTGCGAGGTGGCCCCACGGCTCACCACCCGAGACGGCCGCGCCGCCGCCGTCGTTCCCGCCCCGCTCCGAACCGCCCGCTGCCTGCTGTTGTGGCATGCGTTGCGCTCCTGGCCGGGTGCGCCGGCGCCGCATCCACGGAAGCGATGGAGCCCGCGTCGGCGCCGATCGAACGGTTCGATCCCGTCCGTACGAACGGTGTGACGCCTGCCGATCCGCCCCCGCCAGCGGACACGTTGCCACCCGGCTGGCCAGACCGGCTCGTTCTGGGAATCGTCAGCGAAGGTGACGGCCTCGACCTGTCCGCGCTCACGACGCTCGGCGAACTGCTGTCATTACAGCTGGGCATACCCGTTCGCGCGACGGTGCACGCCGACACGGCGACCCTCGCCGACGAGCTCGCCGCTCGGCGAATCGACGTCGCACTGCTCGATCTGCCCCAGGCGATCGAGGGGGAGCGCCTCGCGGACTCCGGGGCCACGCTGCAGGTCGTACGTCGGGGGAGAACCGATGCGCTCACCGCTTGGGTCAGTGCCCACGTCGACGATTGGTGTCCCGACGCGGTGGCGACGACGCCGATCGAACCGGGGCGACGTGTGCGTACATGCGAGAACGTCGACGCCCCCGGCGAACGCGACGACGGCGACGTGCTCGCACGACTGGTCACGGGAGAGATGGCCCTGGTGCGCCCCGACGTCTCCTCGACCCTGTCGTACTACCTGGACCGCATCGTCGACGAACTCGAACGCGAAGCGCGCGAGGATGCAGGCGTTCCCGACCCGGGAGCGGACGCGGACGACGTCGAGGATGACGAGGCACCCGACGTCGTCACGACGGTCAACGTTGCGTCGTCGGCGCTGCTCGCGACGCTGTCCGACCAGGAGCGGACCGTCGCGCTCGTGCGGATCGACAGCGGCGACATCGACGCGTCCGACCTCGTCGTGGTCGGCTGGGGCCCGCCTGTCCCCCAGCCCGTCGTCGTGCTGCGGCCGGGCCTGCCTTCCGACGTCACGCACGCGGTCAACACCGCGCTCACCGCCGTCATCGCCGTGCCTCGCGGCGCGGCCGCATTCCTCGATCTTGCCGGCGTCGAAGGATGGGAGTTGTTGGACGAGGATGCGCTGGACTCGACACGCGAAGTCGTCGGCGACGCAGCGTCGTGACCGTCTGCACGGATCGGTTAGCGTGACGCACATGCCACCACAGGTCCGCGACGCCGCTCCCGGTGATCTCCCAGCAGTCGCTGCGATCTACACCCACTATGTGCTCAAGACGACGATCACCTTCAACACCGAGGTGCGGACACCACGCGAGTGGATCGACCGCTACGAGGTGGCGGTGGGCACGGGACAGTTCCATCTGCTGGTTGCGCACGACGACGACGGCAGCGTGCTCGGCTACGTCGAGACGCAACGCTTCAGGCCCAAACCCGCCTATGACCGCTCGCTGGAGTTGTCGGTGTACGTCTCGCCGGATGCCACGGGCCGCGGTGTCGGCAACGCCCTCTACGAGCATCTGTTCGCGCGGCTCGAACGCGACGAACGTTTTCATCGCGCGTACTCCATCATCGCGCTCCCCAACGACGTCTCCGTCGCATTCCACCAGCGCTGGGGGTTCGTCCATCGGGGCACGCTGACGGAGGTCGGCTACAAGTTCGGCCGCTATCTCGATGTCGCCTACTACGAGCGAGCGCTGTGAGCGAACACCGTTCGGACGAACCCGGACTCGCAGACCCCCGGGAGGTCTTCGACCGCCTCGGCGGCGTTGCTGCCTTCGAGCGCCTCGTGGAGGCGTTCTATGCGCGGGTCGAGCGTGATCCGTTGTTGCGGCCGCACTACCCGGCGGACCTCGAACCCGGCAAGCGGCATCTCGCGCTCTTCCTCGCGCAGTACTGGGGTGGCGGCGACGTCTACTCACGGGAGCGGGGACATCCGCGCCTGCGGATGCGTCATGCCGGATTCGAGATCACACCCGAGGTCGCGTTGCGTTGGGCGGAACTGATGTCGCAGGCGATCCGCGAGCAGGGCTTCGACCCCGACGTCGAACCGCTCCTGCTGCGCTATGTCGTGCAGGCGACACCGACGCTGGTCAACGCGGCCCCGCCGGGGCTGGGCCACCTTCCCACCGTCGACGGCTCGTGAAACCGGCGCTTATCGGCTGACGTCACCGGTCTCGCTTCGAGGTCCGTACCATTGAGGGGGCCAGGCGCGTCCACCGTGCCGTCACGCCCTGTGCACGATCCCTGACCTGCGCACGATCCCCGATGAGGCCATGCCGTGAAGATCCTGATCGCCGACCCGCTCGCCGAGGCCGGCGTCGCCCTGCTCGCCGAACGGCACGACGTCGACGTGCGCCCCGGGTTGTCGAAGGACGAACTGATTGGTGTGATCGCGCCGTATCACGCGATCGTGGTCCGGTCCCAGACGGTCGTGGACGCCGACGTCATCGCCGCGGCCGGTGAACTGCGCGTCATCGCCCGCGCGGGCGTGGGACTCGACAACGTCGACGTCGACGCGGCGACACGCCACGGCATCGTCGTGTGCAACGCGCCGCAGTCGAACATCGTCTCGGCTGCTGAACACACCGTCGCGATGATCCTCGCCGTGGCGCGCAACGTGCCCCAGGCCCATGCGGCGCTCGTCGCCGGACGGTGGGAGCGTGGACGATTCACGGGCATGGAGCTGCAGGACAAGACGCTCGGTGTCCTCGGCCTGGGAAGGATCGGGGCGCTGGTCGCTCAGCGTTGCCACGCGTTCGGGATGCGGCTGGTCGCCTACGACCCCTACGTCGCACCCGACCGGGCGGCGCGGCTGGGCGTCGAACTCGTTGACACGGTCGACGAGGTCGTCGAACGTGCGGACATCCTCACGATCCACCTGCCGCGCACCCCCGACACCGAGAACATCGTCAACGCCGAGCGTCTGGCGACGATGAAGCCCACCGCCCGCGTCGTCAACGTCGCCCGCGGAGGCATCGTCGACGAGCAGGCCCTCGCCGACGCGGTCCGTGACGGTGTCATCGCCGGAGCTGCGGTCGATGTGTTCGCCGAGGAACCGACGACGTCGAGCCCACTGATCGGTGTCGACGGCATCATCGTCACGCCGCATCTGGGGGCCTCGACCAGCGAAGCGCAGGACAAGGCCGGCGTGCAGGTCGCCGAGTATGTCGATCTCGCACTCCGGGGTGAACTGGTGCCTTCGGCCGTCAACGTTCCCGGCGGTGAGATCGACGACGTCGTGCGCCCCTACCTGCCGTTGGCCGAGAAGCTCGGGCGCCTGCTCACCGCCCTCGCGGAAGACGGCATCGCCGGCGACGTCACGGTCGAGTGTCGCGGCGACCTGGCTGATGCCGACGGCCGGCCGATCGGCCTGTCGGTCCTTCGGGGGATGCTCACACCGGTGTGCAGCGAACCGGTCACCTTCGTCAACGCCTCGCTGCTGGCCGATGAGCGTGGCATCCGTCTGCGCGAGATCTCCGACCCGCACAGCGACGACTTCGTCTCGGTGCTGCGCGTGAGCGGCATCGGCCGCGACGGTGCCGAGATCCGGGTCGCCGGGACCCTGCTGCAGCCCGGCGGCCGCGAGCGCCTCGTCGAGGTCTGGAACACCCCGATCGACGTGGAACCGGCCGACCACATGGCGTTCTTCCGCTACGACGACCGTCCAGGCATCATCGGCACGATCGGCACGGTGTTCGGCGAGGCCGATGTGAACATCGGCGGCGCCCAGGTCGGTCGGTCGGGTCAGGGCAATGAGGCCATCATGGCCCTCTCGCTCGACGATCGTGTGCCCGGCGAGGTCATCAACGAGATCGTGGCTCGCATCGGCGCACTCGAAGGCCGCGCGATCTCGCTGGTCTGACACCTGCCGCGGTCGCGTCCTACACTTTGCGCGCGCGATGCACCGATCGCGTGCGCGGCGACGACGTAGCCGCCTCCATGGAGCATCGGAGTTTCTGTGCGAATCGCCGCCGTGTTCCCCGGTCAGGGGTCACATCGCGCGGGCGTCCTCGATACGTGGGTCGATCAGCCCGCAGCCGTGGTGCTCGACGACATCGCACGCGGCATCGGCCGTGACGTTCTTCCGCTCGCCCGAGACGAGGGCACCGGAGCGCGGACCGCCGATGCGCAGCCGGCGATCTTCGCCGCATCACTCGTCGCCTTCCGTGCCTTCCTCGACGCGGGAGGGCGTGTCGACCTGGTCGCGGGCCACAGCCTCGGCGAGTACACGGCTGCGGTGGCCTCGGGGACGCTCGGCGCCGAGGACGGCGCCAGCGTCGTGGCGGCGCGCGGGCGTGCGATGGCCGATGCCTGCAACGGCAATCCAGGCACGATGGTTGCGGTCATCAAGCTCGACATCGCCGCGGTCGAGGAACTCGTCGCCGACATCGACGGCGTCGCCGTCGCCAACGACAATGCGCCCGGCCAGGTGGTGCTCGCAGGCACACAGGAATCGCTGAGCCGCGCCACCGACCGTGTGCGTGAGGCTGGCGGCCGGGCGGTTCCGCTCGACGTCGAAGGCGCGTTCCATTCATCGGCGATGCAACCGGCGGTCGCTGCGGTCAGTGACGTGCTCGCGCAGACCGAGACGCACGACCCGGCCGTGCCGATCGTGACCGGCCGCGACGGATCCGTGCTCACCAGCGCGAACGCGGTCGTCGACGCGCTCGTTGCCGGCATCCTCGCCCCGGTACGGTGGCGGTCGGTTCAGGAGACCATCGCGTCTCACGATGTCGCTGCGGTCGTCGAGTTCGGACCGGGAGGTGTCCTCGCCGGCCTCGCCAAGCGGACCGTGCCCGGCCTGGCCGTCCACCGCGTCGAGACCCCCGACGATCTCGTCCGGACACTCGAGGCGCTCGAGTTGCACGGCGAGAGCGTGGACGCAGCAACCGACCCCGAACGACATGAGGTGTCGTCGTGATCCTTCCCGTCGCCATCATCGGGCTGGGCAGCTATCTGCCGAGCCGGGTCGTGACGAATGATGACCTGTCGAAGGTGCTCGACACGTCCGACGAATGGATCCGGACGCGTACCGGCATCCGGCAGCGCCACATCGCCGCGGACGAAGAGGCGACGTCCGATTTGGCGACGGCGGCGGGCAAGGCAGCGCTCGCGGACGCAGGCCTGGGGGTCGAGGACGTGCGCGCGATCATCGTCGCGACCACCACCCCCGACCACCAGATCCCGGGGACGGCGCCGATCGTCGCGGCGAACCTCGGCACGCAAGTCGCCGCATTCGATGTCAACGCGGCGTGCAGCGGGTTCATCTACGCGCTGCGCGTCGGTGGAGCCATGGCGAGTTCCGGCGACGGTCCGGTACTGGTCATCGGCGCGGAGACGCTCAGTAGGATCACCGACCCCGACGAGCGTGCGACCCGGGTGCTCTTCGGGGACGGCGCCGGCGCTGTCGTGCTCGCCCACGACCCCGAGGCACGGCTCGGACCGTTCGATCTCGGTGCGGACGGCTCGGACCCGTCGATGCTGTGGGCGGCTGGTGGGGGCAGCCGACGACCGATCTCCGCCGATGTCGTCGACGACGGCAGCCACTACCTGACCATGCGGGGCGGGGATGTCTACCGCAATGCGGTCAAGCGCATGGCCGAAGCGTCACTGGGCGTCGTTGAGCAGGCCGAACTCGCCATCGAAGACATCGACCTGTTCGTCGGGCACCAGGCGAACATCCGCATCCTCGACGCGGTCGCCGAACGTGTCGGGATCGCCGACCATCAGGTCCACGTCACCGTTGATCAGCACGGCAACACCTCGGCGGCGTCGGTCCCGCTCGCTCTCCAGGATGCGCGCGCCGCAGGTCGCCTCGAGCCCGGAGCGACCGTGTTGCTGGCGGCGTTCGGCGCCGGACTGACCTGGGGAGCCTGCCTGCTGACCTGGACCGGGTCGGGATCGGCAGGCGCATGACCACCGTTGCGATCGTCACCGGAGGCAGCGGCGGCATCGGCGCTGCGACGTGCCGCGCGTTGTCCGAGGCGGGCCACCACGTCATCGTGGGATTCGGCAGCAACGAGGAATCCGCGCAGCGGGTCGTCGCCGACTGCGCCGGGTCGGCCGAAGCGCTCCACATCGACGTGGCCGAGCAGCACAGCGCGATCGCTGCGGTCGAACGCGCAGGCGAGGTGGGCACGTTGGCGGTGCTCGTCAACAACGCCGGTGTCACGGGCGACGATCTGCTGCTGCGGCTCGAACCCGACCGTTTCGACGAGACGATTCAGGTCAATCTGCGTGGCACCTATCTGATGTCGCGGGCCGCGCTGCGGCCGATGCTGCGTGCCCGCCACGGCCGCATCATCAACATGTCGTCGATCGTCGCGCTGCGCGGCAACGCCGGCCAGACGGCCTACGCCGCGGCGAAAGCGGGCATGATCGGTTTCAGCAAGTCGTTGGCGCGTGAAGTGGGCCGCAAGGGTGTGACCGTCAACGTCGTCGCGCCCGGTTTCGTGCCGACGGCCATGACCGATCGGCTCGACGAGGCGCTGCGTGACGCGATGATCAAAGCGGCACCGACGGCACGTGCGGTGGAAGCCGACGAGGTCGCCGCAGCCGTGAGGTTCCTCGCGTCCGACGACGCACGTTCGATCACCGGCACCGTTCTCGCGGTCGACGGCGGTGCCGCGATCTGACCTTGACGACTTCCGGGCGTCGACCTCTGCGCATACGGTGCGCACGCTGACAACGCCGGATGACCATCGACCGCGACGCGGTCGCCCAACTCCCGACAGGAGGGACCCGTGAGTCAGGACCTGCTCGCAACGTTCACCGAGGTGCTCACCGAGGACTTCGGTGTCCCGGCTGACGACATCAGCCCCGACGCGACCTTCGAGGCGCTCGGACTGGACTCGCTCGACGTCGTCGAACTCACGCTCGTGCTCGAAGAGCGCACCGGTGTGAAGCTCGAAGACGAGGAACTCGAGGATGTGCGCACCGTCCAGGACGCCATCGACAAGGTCGCGTCGAAGCAGTAGCGCGAACCAGATCGCGACTCGCGGTCCGTCGCACGCGGCCGGGTGCACCGGTCGTGCGACCGTTCTCGCCGTGACGGGCGTGACGACCTGGTGGTGTCCTGCAGGCGCCGCCAGAAGCGAAGGAGGGCAGCATGCGTGACGACGACGTCGTGGTGACCGGCATCGGCATCATCGCACCGTCCGGTCGTGGACTCGATGCTGCGTGGCGTGGCGCCCTCGACGGCGTCTCGGCAGCCGCAGTGGACGCGCAACTGACCGAGATGGGCACGCCCGTCACCACCGCCTGCAGGGTCCCATCTTTCGACCCGGACGAAGAGCTCGGACGGGGTGCGGCGCGACGCCTCGACCGTTTCACCCATCTCGCGCTCATCGCAGCCCGTGAAGCCGTCGGCCATGCGGGCCTGACGGGCGCGGACGATGAGTTCGCTCTGACCGGCGTGGACGTCGACCGCACCGGCGTGGTGCTCGGTTCCGGTATCGGAGGTGCCGAGACCTGGCAGGAGGAGTACCCGCGCTACATCGGCAAGGGGCCGGGGCGTGTCAGCCCGATGTTCGTTCCCAAGATGCTGTCGAACACCGGTGCAGGCACCGTGGCGATACGGACCGGGGCGCGTGGGCCGAACATGACCGTCAACACCGCCTGTGCCGCAGGGGGCTCGGCGATCCACATGGCCCGCGACTGGCTCAGGTCCGGATCCGCGGACATCGTGCTCGCCGGCGGCGTCGAGGCCGGGATCACCGGCCTCGCGGTGAGTGCGTTCGCGCAGATGGGGGCGCTGTCACGCAACCCCGACCCCGCGTCGGCCTCACGACCCTTCGATGTCGACCGTGACGGTTTCGTCATCGGGGAAGGCGCAGCCGTGGTCGTCCTCGAGAGGCGAGCGGAGGCTGTCGCCCGCGGGGCGCAGCCGCTCGCGGTCATCGCAGGTGCGGGTGCGTCGGCCGACGCGTTCCACGCCACCGCACCGCCCGATGACGGCGGTGGTGCGGCACTGGCGATGCAGCGCGCGCTCGACGATTCCGGCATCGATATGCGTGACATCGGCCATCTGAATGCTCATGGCACGTCGACGCCCCTCAACGACGCCGCCGAGGCGCGCGCGCTTCGCGCCGTGTTCGGGGCGCACACCGACGATCTCGCGGTGACGTCGACCAAGGGCGTCACCGGGCACCTGCTGGGTGCGGCGGGTGCCGTCGAGGCGGTCTTCGCACTCATGAGCCTGCGTCACTCGGTGATCCCGCCCACGGCGAACCTCACGACGCAGGATCCCGAGATCGACCTCGACGTCGTCGCGGGTGCCCCCCGTAACGCGCAGCTCGACGCCGTCATGTCCACCTCGATGGGATTCGGGGGGCAGAACTCGGCTCTCGTGATCACCCCGGCGTGATCCTCCGATGGATCCGCGGGCGCCGCTGATGCCGGGCCAGACCGGACCCGATCCGTCACGCCCGTTCACACCGATGGTGCCGGGCCAGCGGTCGCTGGTGCGCATCGTCCTGCGGCCCGTGCTGCGCCTGTGGTTGCGGTTGCGCATCGAACACGCGGAGCATGTGCCTGTGACCGGCGCCGTCATCGTCGCCTCGACACATCTGTCCCACGCCGATTCGGTCGCACTGGGATCGGCGATCCGTCGCCCGGTGCACTTCCTCGGTGATCTGAAACTCACCTCATGGCCGCTGCTGGGTCCGCTGCTTCCCCGACTGGGAATGGTGCCGCTGCGCCGGGGAGAGGCCGACGCCTCCGCCATGGACGTCCTTGGCGTGCTGCTCAGGCAGGGCGCCTGCATCGCGGTGTATCCGGAAGGCTCGCGCAGTCGGGACGGACGGGTGCACCGGCTGCGTAGCGGTGTCGCCCGGCTCGCCGCCGAACACGGTGTCACGGTCGTGCCGGCCGCGGTCATGGGCATCTCCGACGCATGGCCGATCGGTAAGCGGCCACGGCTTCGCGGCGGACGGGTCACCGTCCGGTTCGGGCCACCGCTCGATCCGCCCGACCCGACACCGCGGTCACGCAGGGAATTCAACGAGCACCTCCAGCGCACCCTGGCGGAGCTCGCAGGGGTTGCGATGGCTGACGACTACTCCCCGTTCCACGGCGGCGAACAGGGTGACGGGTGAATGCATCACCGTTCGCCGCCGGCTGCGACGTCGTGGACGTCGCACGCCTGTCCGCCGCCATCGATCGCCGACAGGGGCTCCTCGAGCGAGTCTTCACCGCTCGCGAGATCGCGGATGCGCGTCGTGACGGGGTGAGGGCGGGTTCGACGGTCGAACGTGAACGCCTTGCTGCCCGATTCGCGGCCAAGGAGGCGACGAGGAAGGCCACCGGCCGCCTCGGCACGCCACTGCGCGACATCGAGGTGCGCTCAGGTCCCGACGGCGCGCCACAGTTGTGGATCCGCGGCCGGCGCTCCGCGCTCGCGTGCTCGCTGTCGCACGATGCAGGAATCGCGCTCGCGGTCGTCGTCGGCGCCTACCGTGACACCGAACCCGCGCCGACCGCCGACCACGATGCGACGAACCGGCGTGCGGACGAACCGACGTGACCGCCCTGCGTGCGCCCTGGAGGGTGGATCCGCCCGACGTCGACGCACCGTGCGCAACGACCTCCATGAACACCGACGACCGCCACGATCGCTAGGAGACGCCATGTTGCTCGAAGGCAAGCGGCTGCTGATCACCGGGGTGCTCGATCCCCGCTCGATCGCCTTCCACGTTGCCCGTCTCGCCGAGCAGGAGGGAGCGGAACTCGTCCTCACCGGCTTCGGCCGCGCCAAACGACTCACGGACCGCTCCGCCGAACGCCTCGCCTCGACGCCTGACGTGCTGGAACTCGACGTCACGGACCCGTCGCACATCGACGCTGTCGCCGCGGACCTGCAGGAGCGCTGGGGCCGGCTCGACGGGCTGCTCCACGCGGTCGCGTTCGCCCCGCCGAGTTGCCTCGGCGGGGACTTTCTCGAAGCCCCCTGGGACGACGTCGCCACCGCCTTCCACGTGTCGACCTACTCGCTCGCGGCACTGGGCCGCGGGTTCGCCGACCTTCTGGGTAACGCCGAGGGCGCCTCGGTCGTGGGTCTCGACTTCGACGCACAGGTCGCCTGGCCGGCCTACGACTGGATGGGTGTCGCCAAAGCGGGCCTGGAGGCGGTCACCCGCTACATGGCCCGCGACCTGGGGCCCCGGGGAGTGCGCGTCAATCTGGTCGCGGCAGGGCCGCTGAACACCATGGCTGCGAAGTCGATCGACGGCTTTGACAGCTTCGACCCGATCTGGCGCGAACGGGCGCCTCTCGGCTGGGACGCCTCCGACGCCGAACCGGTCGCGCGCGCGGTCTGCGCGCTGATGTCCGACTGGATGCCCGCGGTCACCGGCGAGATCGTGCACGTCGACGGAGGCGTCCACGCCGTCGGTGCGGGCGTACCCGCAGACGGGGCCTGACCTCGCACACGCTGCCCGCACGGACGGCCGGAGGCGGCAGGAGGCTCCAGCAGCGAGCGTGCTAGTCGCTGTCGGCCTTGACGGCCAGCACCGCGCACGACGCTCCCAGCAGGACGTCTTGTGCGTTCGAGCCGAGCACGAGTTTGCCGACCGGCGAGCGGCGCCGGATACCGATGACGATCAGGTCGGCGGTCTCGTCGTCGGCTGCCGCGATGAGGTCCTCGGCGGGCGAGTTTCCGCGCGCGTACTCGACGAGGCGGTAGCGCACGCCTTCGCCTTCGAGTTGCTCCTCGAGCTTCTCGAACGCCTCACGGTAGGTGAGCACGTTCTCGAGTTCGTCACGTTCACCGCCGCGCATCGAGTGGACGACGACGAGTTCACCGTCACGCAGGCGGGCCTCCTCGACGGCGCGCTGCAGAGCCGCCGTGCCCTCGGGCGACTGGATGAATCCTGCGACGATCTTCATGGACATCCTCCGGATGATGCTGCCGGCGCGTGGCCGTCGGTCGGCCGCCCCGTGTCGGCCGGTCGATGGCCGTCGACGTGCACTCTAACGGAGGCGATCACGGGTGGACCGGGTCCTCGGACCCCTTGCGGACCGACCTGTGACCCGGGCGGGGCCTGGTGCGCCGTTGAGCCGTCGATCGGCATCTGGGAGGACTAGAGTGTGGCGTGACGTTTGTGCCGTGACCGGCTGCTTTCGATCGGCACGACCCTGCAGCGTGCCGTCACGACGTCGGATGCGGCGACTGACCGGAAGGCGGGCGAGCGCGGAGATCCCGCGCCACGCCGACGGTACGTAGCAGCGTGGGCCGACCGGGCACCCCGGCTGGCCGCGAAGGGAGCCGCCTCGATGCACGCCTTCAGCGACGACCGTCGGCGCGACGCGTCGGCCCTTCTGCCTGAACTCGAGCCCGTCCAGCTGCTCGATCCCGACGGGCGGCTCGTCGAGCACCCGGACTACAGCGTCGATCTCGACGACGACGTGCTGCGTCGTATGTACCGGCTGATGGTCGTGACCAGGATCGCCGATCGCGAAGCGATCAACCTGCAGCGTCAGGGACAACTCGCCGTCTACGCCTCGTGCCTCGGCCAGGAGGCGGCGCAGGTCGGCTCGGCACTGGCGCACGACGAGGACGACTGGATCTTTCCGTCCTACCGCGAACTCGGAGTGGCGCTGGCCCGCGACGTGGACCTGGTCGGTCTCATGCACATGTTCCGGGGCACGTGGCTGAGCGATCACGATCCTTCCGAGAACAACTTCGGGCTGATGACCATCTCGATCGCCACGCAGACGTTGCACGCTGCCGGTTTCGCCATGGGCACCGCGCTGGACGCACGTTCGACGGTGACGACGGTCTATTTCGGCGACGGCGCCACCTCGGAGGGCGATGCGCACGAGGCGATGACCTTCGCCGGGGTGTTCCGCGCCCCCATCGTGTTCTTCGTCCAGAACAACCAGTACGCGATCTCGGTTCCGATCGAGCGTCAGACGGCCGCGCCGAGCCTGGCGCACAAGGCTGTGGGCTACGGCATGCCCGGTGTCCGGTGCGACGGCAACGACGTCCTCGCCTCCTACGCGGTCACCCGGCGAGCGGTCGAACGCGCACGCAACGGCGAAGGTCCGAGCTTCGTCGAGGCGGTCACCTACCGTCGGGAAGCGCACACGACCTCCGATGACGCGTCCCGCTACCGCAGCGACGAAGAGCTCGAACAGGCGGTCGCCACCGACCCGATTGCACGCGTTCGGCGACTGCTCGAACGACGTGACGCCTTCGACGCCGATCTCGACGACTCCAGTGAACAGCAGGGTCGTGAGGTCGCAGCACACATGCGCCGCGCGATCTTCGAAGCTCCGCACGGCGACCCCATGGAGCTCTTCGAGCACGTCTACGCCGACGGTGAGGGGCATTTCGACGATCAGCCCTGGCAGCTGGCGGCAAGGATCAGCGGGGAGGCGCACTGATGGCGGTCACGCTCGCACAGGCGATCAACCACGCGCTGGTCGACGCGATGCAGGACGACGCCCGCGTGCTCGTGTTCGGCGAGGACGTCGGCCGTCTCGGTGGTGTGTTCCGCGTCACCGACGGGATCCAGCAGAAGTTCGGGGAGGAGCGTTGCTTCGACACGCCACTCGCGGAGTCCGGCATCGTCGGCGCGGCGATCGGGCTGGCGATGGCAGGCTGGCGCCCTGTGCCCGAAATCCAGTTCGACGGCTTCGCCTACCCGGCGTTCGAGCAGATCGTCAGCCACCTGGCAAAACTGCGCAACCGGTCACGCGGCACGTTGACGATGCCGGTGACGCTGCGCATTCCGTTCGGCGGCGGCATCGGCGCGGTCGAGCACCACTCCGAGTCGCCCGAGACCTACTGGGTGCACACCGCCGGCCTGAAGGTGGTCGCACCGGGGACACCGTCCGACGCGTACTCGATGATGCGCGAGGCGATCGCGAGCGACGATCCCGTGATCTTCCTGGAGCCCAAGCGGCGCTACTGGATGAAGGAGGACGTCGATCTGCCGGTTCGCACCGAACCGCTGGGACGCGCCGTCGTGCGGCGTGGGGGCCGCACCGCGTCGGTCTTCGCCTATGGGCCGATGGTGCGTACCGTCCTGGACGCCGCGGACGCAGCGATCGCGCACGGATGGGATCTCGAGGTCGTCGACCTGCGCTCGCTCGCGCCCCTGGACACGGCCACTATCGTCGCTTCGGTGCGTCGCACGGGTCGTGCGATCGTCGTCCACGAAGCCGCGCGCACACTCGGGCTCGGCGCGGAGGTCGCCGCGCGCATCCAGCAGGAGGCGTTCTACGATCTCGAAGCTCCGGTGCTGCGGGTGACGGGTTTCGATACCCCCTACCCGCCTGCGATGCTGGAGGAGTACTGGCTACCGAATCCCGATCGGGTGCTCGAGGCCGTCGAGCGTTCGTTGTCCTACTGAAGCACCTGTCGGGCGCGGAGGATGCGCGTGAGCGAAGTGAAGACCGAAGACGACGTCCGGGATTTCCGCCTGCCTGACCTCGGTGAGGGGCTCGAGGAGGGCGAGATCGTCGCGTGGCACGTCACTGTCGGCGACGAGGTCGCGCTCAACCAGCCTGTCGCGGACATCGAGACGGCCAAAGCAGTCGTGTCAGTCCCTTCGCCGTTCGCGGGCCGGGTCATCGCGCGTGTGGGCGAGGTCGGCGACACGCTGGCGGTCGGCAGCCTGCTCCTGCGGGTCCGTGTCGGCGATGCCGCCACCGGGTCTGGCGGCAACGGCGGCGCCATCTCACGCCACGTCGACCCGAGCGTCGAGGATGCGCCCCGCCGGCATGTCGACGAGCAGGACGCCGGCGATGCAACCCCTCCCGCGACGAGCGATGCTGCCGGCGACGACGCGGAGCGGGTCACGGTGATCCCGCCGGGTGCCGTCCCGTCCGCAACATCGCCAGGGGACGCACGTCCGGACGTCGACGAACCAGCCGACGCCCGCCCGGTCGAAGAAACCGTCGATGCCCCCGGCTCGGACGAGGCCGACACCTCTGCGGATGCCGACACCGCTGAACCTGCACCGCTGGTTGGCTACGGCAGCGACCGCCGGCACTCGCCGTCGGCCGCCGCGGCGTCCACGGACGATGCGCAGGTCGACGACGGTCCCCGGCCCCGGGCGAAGCCGCCGGTCCGCAAGCTCGCGAAGGATCTCGGGATCGACCTGGCCGGTGTCTCGGGTACAGGACAGGACGGGATCATCACCCGCGAGGACGTCACCGCCGCCGCCTACGGGCATCGTGACGTTCCGCCCACCGACCGCCATACCCCGAGCTTCGGCTTTCGTGGGCGCCGGCCCGGGGAGGTCGAGCAGATCCGCACCATCCGCAAACGCATCGTCGAGAAGATGGAACGCTCCCGACGGGAGATCCCCACGGCGTCGGCGACGCGTGACGTCGACCTCACCCGCGTGTGGAACCTTCGTCGCGCTCTGACCGAACAGGCGCGCGACGACGGCTTCGACATCCGCGTCACCCCCTTCGCTGTGCTGCTGCGTGCGACCGTGCTCGGACTGCGCCGGTTCCCGACCTTGAACGCGCAACTCGTCGGCCGCGACCCCGAGCGGGGTGAGGCGGGCGAGATCCACCTTCTCGAGGACATCAACCTCGGTGTTGCGGTCGACACGGACCGCGGGCTCGTCGTCCCCAACATCAAGAAGGCGCAAGCGAAGTCGCTGCTCACGATCGCCGGTGAGCTCAACGACCTGGCGCGTCAGGCACGTGACGGCGACATCGCCCCCGCGGACGTGACCGGGGGAACGTTCACCGTCAACAACTACGGCGCGTTCGGCAACGACGACGGCGACCCGATCATCAACCACCCGGAAGCCGGCATCCTCGGGATCGGTGCGATCCGCGAACGTCCCTGGGTCGTCGACGGTGAGATCGTCGTCAGACGGATCGGCAAGCTGCGCCTGGTCTTCGATCACCGCATCTGCGACGGCGGCGAGGCGGGGCGCTTCGTGGCCTACGTCGCCGATCTGTGCGAAGAACCGTCGCGCATTCTGCTGCACGCCTGACGCTGGCTGTGCGCACCTGCCCCGGTCCCTGTGCCTGCCGCGACGTCGCTGTTGCGCCCGACGGCACGCAGGTCGCCCTGCGCACCTCGAACCAGGCGACGATGAGCCGCGTCGTCGAGCAGACCGACGGCGTTGCCGAGATCGCTTGGCGAACACCCGGATTCGTGACGTTGCACGCGCCGGACGCGGCCGCGCTCATCGAACACATCGAGCAGGTGCTCAGTCCGGTCGAGCGCGGGGAGGTCCGCATCGCGGTGTTCCCCGACGACGCGGACGACGACGAGCGTCTCGCGCTCGCCATGGCCGCGCGCAGCCTGGGCGTGCAGGCAGCGCGTCACCGCAGCAGCGACCTCATCACGCTGCTTCGCGACCCGTCACGTTTCCACAGTGTCTACCAACCGATCATCGACCTCGGCTCGGGCGCGACGGTGGCCTACGAGGCACTGCTGCGCGCGAGGCGTTCCGACGACACTGAGATCGGCGCTGGCGAACTGTTCGCTGCGGCGACGGAGGCGGACCTGCTGCACCCGCTCGACCGGCTGGGTCGCGAATCCGCGATCCGCCACGCTGCGGCGTGGCTCGGCGACGCGCAACTGTTCGTCAACTTCCTGCCGAGCAGCATCTACCGACCCGAGATCTGCCTGGCGACCACGATGGCGGCGTGCCGAACCTACGACGTCGACCCGGCCCAGCTGGTGTTCGAGGTGGTGGAAAGCGACCGGGTCGACTCCATGGAGCATCTGATCGACGTGGTCGGGTACTACAGGGACAACGGCAGCCGGGTCGCCCTCGACGACGTCGGTGAGGGCTACGGGACGTTGTCGGCGCTGGCGCGCCTGCGTCCCGACGTTGTCAAGGTCGACATGGGCCTGGTGCAAGCGCTCCCCGATGCGACGGCAGCCGCCGTCGTGCGTGCAGTCATCGGCATGGCCCACGACATCGGGGCGAAGGTCATCGCGGAAGGCATCGAAACCGCAGAACAGTTCGACGTCGTCGGTGAGCTCGGCGCCGACATGGGCCAGGGGTGGCACATCGGCCGACCCCAACCGCCCGACGCGATGACGTGAACCGCCGTCGCAGGCGCCAAAGCGCCCAGGGCGGAACCGAAGGACGCACGCCGTGACGTCGACCGACGCAGAGATCCGCGAGGTCGATGGCCACCAGGTCCGGATCTCCTCACCGGACCGGCTCTACTTTCCCCGGGTCGGCGTGACCAAACGCGACCTGGTCGACTACTACCTGTCAGTCGCTGCGCAGCTGATGCCGCACTGCCTGCGCCGGCCGTGCAACCTCGAGCGCTTCCCCCGCGGGGTCGACGCGACGTCGTTCGTGCAGAAGCGCCTGCCGGCGGACCGACCCGACTGGCTGGGCACCGCCGAGATCGTCTTCGGCTCGGGAGGCCGAGCGACCGAGCTGTGCCCGGCGTCGATCGCGGACGTCGCCTGGGCGGCGAACCTCGGAGCGATCACCGTGCACCCCTGGTCGCTGCGTCTGTCCGACGATGGTGACCGCCGTGCCGTGGCGGACTGGCCCGACGAACTGCGCATCGATCTCGATCCGATGCCGGGTGTGGGCTGGGACACCGTGCGCCGTGTCGCGGCGGCGGTGGCCGAGGTCCTCGATGAGGACGGCATCGCCGGGTTTCCAAAAACGTCGGGTGCGAGCGGTATCCACGTGTTGGTCCGCATCGAACCGACCCCGTATCTGCTCGTGCGAGCTGCAGCGGTGGCGCTCGCGCGCGAAGTCGAGCGGCGGCGTCCCGACGAGGCGACGTCGTCGTGGTGGCGCGAACAGCGCGGCCAGCGCGTCTTCCTCGACTACAACCAGAACCTGTGGGATCGCTCGATGGCGTGCGCGTACGCGGTCCGGCCCACCGCAAATGCGCAGGTGTCCCTGCCGTTCACCTGGGACGAGCTCGACGACATCGAGCCCGGCGATGCGACGGTGCGCAGCGTCGCCGGGATCATCGACAAGCGGGGTGACCCCATGGTGTCGCTGGACGCCAGCGTGTCACCGCTCGACGGGCTCGCCGGACGCGCCGAGCGGGATGTGGCAGCAGGACTCGATGACCTGCCCCTGCCGCCTCACTACCCGAAGTTGCCGCGGGAACCTCCCCGCGTGCCTCCATCACGGGCCAGGCGCTCGCCGGACGCGTGACGCCTCAGGCGTCGGGTGGCCGCTCGTCACCGGGCGCCGCTCCGCCGGTCTCGCCCGTGCCGGCCCCGTTGCCGTCGACGCCGTCGTTGCTCGGCGCGTCCTCGTCGTCGGGTGCGGTGGCAGAGGCCTGCTCAGCGGGCTCGACGGTGTGGCTTGGTCGACGCTCCCAGAAGATGAGTCCCGCGACGCCGACGAGCACGACGGCCAGGGCGACCCAGTTGTTGCGTGACAGCCCGAAGTAGCGCTCGACTGTGTCGACGCGCAGCGCCTCGATCCAGGTGCGGCCGACGCCGTAGCCGATCAGGTAGCAGAACAGCAGCGACCCGCGGCGTTTGAGCCACCCGGCCCGGTCCACCGCGAGCAGGACGACGACCAGTGCCGCGTTCCACAGCGACTCGTAGAGGAACGTCGGATGGAACGTCGTCGCGCCGGGAAACCTCGCCGCGGTCGGTGCCGGCACCGGGTCGACCCGCAGCGCCCACGCGACGTCCGTCGGACGTCCGAACAACTCCTGGTTGAAGTAGTTGCCCCACCGACCGATCGCCTGGGCGAGCGGCAACGCAGGCGCTATGGCGTCCACGAACCCCGCAACATCGGCGTTGCGGCGACGCACGAAGAGGATCGCGCCAGCCGTCCCGCCGATCAATCCGCCGAAGAACGCGAGTCCGCCCTGCCAGATCGCGAGGATGTCCTGCGGCCGCTCGAGGAACCCGCCAGGCCCGGCGAACCTCGGAATGACATAGCCGATCCGTGCGCCGAGAAACCCGGTCAGCAGCGCGATGAGCACCGCCTTCTCAGCGACGTCGGGGTCGCCGCCGAGTGCGTCGTAGCGGCGAACGGTCATGCGCAGTGCGAGCAGCGCACCGACGGCGATCAGCAGGCCGTACATCCGCAGGTCGAGCGGTCCGATCTCGATACCACGGAACGGTGGAGGGGGGATCGCGGCCAGCAGTGACATCACGGCCTCACGAAATGGTGGTCGACGGCGGGACGCGACGGTACTCGACCGTTTGTCGTCAGTCGTCGGCGAACAACTCGTCGAGCTCGACGGGTGCCGCCACGACCAGTTGATCGAAGCCGCACGAGCTGGCGTCGCGGTCATCTCGCCAGCGCCGCCAGCGCGCGCCGTGGCGAAAACGATCGCCGGTGAGTTGCTGGTAGGCGACTTCGGCGACCAGCTCAGGGGTCAGTGCCTCCCAGGAGGTGTCGCGCGAACCCGTCCAGCGGTTCACCCCGCGTGGTGTCGTCGAGGTGTCCGACCACGGATGTGCCGCGCCTTCGGGCAGGCGGTGCGGGGCCAGCTCGTCGACGAGCTCCTTGCGGCGTTGTGCGCTGAACGACGACGCGACACCGACGTGGACCAGCCGACCGTCGTCGTCCCACAGCCCGAGCATCAGCGACCCGACCCCCTGGCCGTCGGTGTGCCAGCGGAACCCGGCGACGACGACGTCGGCGGTGCGCTCGTGCTTGACCTTGAACAGGGTGCGTTTACCTGCGGCGTAGGGTTCGTCGAGCGGCTTGGCCATCACACCGTCGAGTCCCGCGCCTTCGAACCGCTCGAACCACGCACGGGCCCGCTCTGGGTCACGGGTCGCCGGCGTGACGTGCAGCGGCGCGGATGTCGCACCGAGCAGCTCCTCCAGGCGTCGTCTGCGTTCGGCGAACGGCGTGTCGAGCAGATTCGTGTCGCCGAGTGCCAGCAGGTCGAATGCGACGTAGCGGGCAGGTGTGGCCGCCGCCAGGTGCTCGATGCGTGACGCGGCTGGATGGATCCGCGCGGACAGCGCGTCGAAGTCCAGGCCGCGCGGGCCTGGAACGACGAGTTCGCCGTCGACGACCACACGATCGGGCAGCAGGGAGCGCAACGGATCAGGCCCCTGCGCTGCGGCGAGCTCGGGGAAGTAGCCCTCCAGCGGCTTCTTGTTGCGGCTCTGCAGGTGCAGTTCGTCGCCGTCCCGGAAGATCAGGCAGCGGAACCCGTCCCACTTGGGTTCGTAGC
>JBJHAX010000019.1:25160-37805 GCA_050480705.1 Nitriliruptoraceae bacterium | reverse complement strand
CTTCCACGGCTGCCTCCGCCACCAGACCCTCTACGACGAACACACCGCCTGGGCACACCGCACCACCCTCGTCGCTTGACACTTGCGACCGTGGGATATCTAGTCCGACGCTGAGCGTGCCACGAGAAACCCCGTGACGAGCACGCCCACGCCCGCCGCCGCGCCGATCGCGATTCCGGCCTGGACCAGCACCGGGGGCAGCGCGCTGGGAACGATCGGCCGGTACAGCGCACCCGACAGCGCGATGCTCCAGACGAGCAGCGGCACACCCGCGATGGCGAGCACCGACGCGCCTGTGCGTGCACGCGTGCGACGCAGCAGCCCTCCGGCGGCGCCCACTGCGGCCGCAGCCAGCGGCAGCCCCGGCAGTGCCGGGTCGCCATCAGCGCCAAGCGGCAGCCCTGTGACGAAGCTCGTCCCGACGACGAGCGCGGTCGCAGCCCCCACGCCGAGGAGCACACCCGGGCCCGTGACGCGTCGCGCGACGAGCACCGCTGTGCCGGCCAGCGCGACGAGCATCATGATCACAGGGGTGGCGACGCCCTCCGACGGGCGCCACGCGAGCTGTCCTTCGACGAGCGCATCCTGGCCGTCGACGCGCATCGGAATCCGCCAGTCCATGACGTGCTGCTCGGTCCCCGCAGCGGGGTCGATGTGGCGGGGCAGCTGCGGGGACATGAAGTGGATCCGGTGGTCGTGCCATGCGTATTCGCCCCCGTCGCCGACCACCCGCCACAGCGGTGGCGCGTCAGGGTCGGCATCGACGGGCACCTCGACATCGGCGCCGCCGTAGCGTGCGTCGTTGAGCCAGTGCGCCGGCGATCGTTCGTTCACCTCGATCGTCCCGTCCTCACGGAAACGCAGGTAGGGCTCGGCGTCGTAGCCGGGCACCTCGAGGCGCACGCCCGGCTCGACGCGCACGACGAAGTACGAATCCCCGCCGATGATCTCGACGTCGATGCCGGTGACACCGGCGTCGCCGTCCGCGAAGCGGATCGAGGTCACCGACGACTGGTAGTGCGTCGGACCTGGCGGGTCCGCCCACGCCGCCGGGCCGGCGAGGTGCACGACCGCGACCATGGTGAGCACGGTGGCCGCCCGAAGCGGCCACCGGCCGGATCGCGTCGGGTCAGCTCGCACGGCGCACGAGCAGGAAGATCACGGCGCCACCGAGTGCGATGACGAGGATTCCGACGCCAGCGAGCACACCCATGCCGACGCCTGCGTGATCGTCGTCTGGTTCGTCGGCAGTTGGCTCAGGCTCCGGTTCCACCTCGGGTTCCGGCTCCGGCTCGGGTTCCGCCTCCGGCTCGGGCTCGGGTTCCGGCTCGGGCTCGGGTTCCGGAGGGGCCGGACGGTCCGGGTCCGCTTCGATGAGCACGATCCGCACCGCAGGCTCTCCGTCAGGTTCGTCGGGTGTGGCGATCCACCGGTAGACGAAGTCCTCGCACGCCTGGAAGACCCGCAGGTAAAGCTCGTCGCCGGGCGTGCCGGTCACCACCGCGTCGAATTCAAGATCAGGAGCCGGCTCCACCGCCGTGGTGGCATGCCAGGTGACGACCTCGACCCGGCCGTCGTCCTGCTCGAGGTCGACCTCCCAGCCATCGGGTTCGGGAACGTCGACGATACGCATGGACCCGGGAACCTCGAGCGACACCTCGAGCGTCGGGTCGCCGCCGCCCGCCTGTTCGGTTCCGCAGCCGTGCGCCATCGCGAGCGTGAGGGACGCGAGGCTGTCGACGGGGACTTCGCCGCCGCGTACGAACGGATGCGCCGCTGCCGGCGCTGCCATCACGACGACCGAAATCGCGGCGAGCACCGCCAGCGCTGTCCAGCGGGTGCGTGCTGGTGGCGCGTCGCCACGAACCGGATGCGATCGGCCGGTTGTCCGTTGCATCGTCTGCTCCTGATCGGATTGCTGTCTGTGTCGGGTTGCGGGGTCTCAGAACGCGGGCGCAGCGTTCACGGATTGATCGTCACCTCGACCTCGGCACGTTCCTCGGTGAAGCGATCGACGCCGGCGATCACGGTGATGGTCCACGTCCCGGGAAACGCGAAGTCGTCGACATTGGCGATCCAGTGTCCCGTGCCAGCGAAAAAAGGTTCGACACGCAGTGGACCGATGTCCCGTTCTGCGAACGTCAGCTCGAGCGCCAGGTCGTCGACCGCGTCGCTGGGCATGCCCGGAGGATCGAGGACGTAGACGTGGACGGTGTTCAGTCCGCTGCGTGCCGGCTCAACGACGATCTCGACGATCTGTTCGGTTCCGAGCGTCGTTTTGACGACCGCGATGCCCGTGATCCCGGCACGGTCGGCAGCGGGCTGCTGGGTCACCAGCGCCCCGGTCACCACCAGCACGGCTGACAGCAGGGCCGCCTCCCAACGGATGGTGTAACGGATCGTCTGCCAACCCGTCGCCGGCAGTCGAGGGACGACGACACGCCGGTTGTAGGCGGCGATGGCGAGCACGACCACGACCAGCCCGATCTTGGCGAGCAGCGTCCATCCGTACCCGGTGGTCACGGCCGCCCGGGGGACCCGGACCAGTGCCCAGCCCATGGCCATGCCACTGACGACCACTGCGGCGGCGGCGTACAGGGCCGCGTCGCTGAAACGTCGGACGACACGCGCCGCACGGTCGCCGTCGATCGGTGCCGCGGTCAGGCGGGCGAGGACGACGACGCCACCGAACCAGGTCGCGATGGCCAACAGGTGCACAACGTCGGCTGACACGAGCAGCCACGCGAGTTCAGCGGTGCGCTGGTGGCCGTCGAGAACGAACGAGAGGACGGCCACGGCCGACGCCGCAAGCGACACGACACGAGGCGCGCGGCGCCAGATGAGCAGCAGCAGCACCGCCAGCCAGATGACACGCACCGACGTCGACTGCCCGAAGCTAGAAAGCATCACCTCGCGCAGTGCGGGCAGAGCGAAGGCGTCCAGCAGCCCCCGGCCCGTGACCGCCATGGCCTGCACGGGAACTGCGAGCACGCTCGCAGCGAGCCCCGCCGCAGCCGCGGCGAGCACCACCGGGCGGATGCCCTTGACGACGTCGGCTGCCGGGTCCTCGTCTGCATCGTCGGCACGGTCAGCGGTGCGACGCCGCGAGGAGGGCAGAAGCAGGAGCAGCGCGCCGAACGTCGTCGCCGTCCCCGCGTACGCCAGTGCACGCAACACGGGCCCGGCAACGCCGGCGAAGTCCGTGCCGGCGCCTCCGAACAATTCGTCGACGAGTGCCGCGTCGATGGCGGCCGCATCGCCGTAGGTGAACGTCCACACTCCTGAAATCGGGTGGCTGTCGGCAGACACGACACGCCAGACGACGACGTAGCCGCCTTCCGGCAGCGGGTCCGGCAGCGCGACCGCGACACGTGCCGCGTCAGCGGTGGAGGCCGGTCCTTCGTCGATCCGCACACCTTCGGTGTCGTAGACGCGCACACCACCCGTGGGGACCTCGACTGGCTCGTCGAAGACCAGTTCGACGCGTTCTGGCGCAGCGTCGAGGATGGCATCGGCCGCGGGGGTGGTGGAGACGAGCACCGCGTGCGCCTGCGACGGGGTCGGCGCAACGGCGAGAACGGCGAGCGCGACCCCTCCGACGATTGCGGGGACTGCCCACGTCCCCGTGCGCCACCGCGTTGCGCGTCCCCCTGCGATCATTCGTGCCTCCGGGACACCCGGGTGTCCGCGCCGCACGGTAGGCCGATCGGTGCCTCGGCGTCGAACCGGCGCACGTCCGTCCGTACGTCCGCTCCGGCGCTCGGGCGCCTCGCGGTACCGTCGGTGCCATGTTCTCCCGTGCGGTGCGCGTCCTGTCGATCCGCGGGATCGCCGTGCGCCTCGACCCGTCCCTGCTCATCATCGCGCTGCTCATCGGATGGACCTTCGCGGCACGGTTCGCAGCAGACCACGGACGCCTCACCGGCATCACGATGGCGGTCGCAGGCACGGTGCTGTTCTTCGCATCGATCCTCGCCCACGAACTCGCCCACGGACTCGAGGCACGCCACCGGGGGCTCGAGGTCCACGGCATCACGCTGTTCCTCTTCGGGGGCGTCACCGAGATGGAGGCGCACGGCCACCGGCCACGCGACGAGTTCGCGATCGCAGCGGTCGGCCCTTGGACGAGCCTGGTGTGCGGGGCGATCTTCGGACTCATGGCAACGAGCGCCGGGCTGCTGGGTCCGCGGCTCGCCGGCCCCGTCGGCGACCTCGCTGGCCTGCTCGGGTGGCTCAACGTCCTGCTCGCCATTTTCAATCTGGTCCCCGGAGCGCCGCTGGACGGCGGACGGGTGCTCCGTGCGTTGCTGTGGTGGGTCACCCGCGACCGCTTCCGCGCGATCCGCATCACCGCCCGCATCGGCCAGGCACTGGGCATCGGACTCGCACTTTTCGGCTTGTGGGTGTTCGCGACGACTCCCGCCGGCGTGCTCGGCGCGATCTGGTACGTGATCGTCGGGTTGTTCCTCCACGGCGCCGCACGCGCGGAGCTGCGCTCGGCGAAGCTCGACCAGCTCTACAGCGAGTGGACCGTGGCTGAGCTGTTCGACGGCTTCCAGGGCCGGTCGGACGCCTCGCTGGCCGTCGATCCGTCGACACTGCCGACGGTCCGAGACGACGCCGACCTGCACACACTCATCGATGCATTCCAGGACCATGACGTCGTGCTCGTCGTCCGAGACGACGCGCCCCAGGTCGTCATCGCCGAGCGCGAAGCCGCAGCCGCCATCGGCCGCATCCGCCGCACCCGCGCCCGTCCACCCGCCGTCACCGGCATTCGCGAACCTGCAGGACACACCGCTCAACGCGACGCCGGGACTCCCCTGTGAGCCCCCAGTGAGCGGCGACACGAGCCACCCGCACCGGCGACGGCGCCTGCGTCCGCCACGCGCGCGCACGTCGCTGTATACGGCGAGCGTGGCCATCGTCGCGTGGGCAGCGGCGATCGTTCCGTTGCCGTTCGTCGAGTACGTGCCCGGCGCCCCTCCCGACGTCGCGCCGCTGATCGAGATCGACGGTGCACCGGTCAGCGACCTCGACGGGCGCACCGCCATGCTCACCGTCGTCCTGCGGCAGCAACCGACCACCTCGACGCTGACCGCGCTGCTCGCACCGCACCGTGAGCTCCACCGCATCGACCGGATCTACCCTCCGGGACTCGAACGTGACGAGTATCTGCAGCGCCAACGCGACCGTTTCGGACGCCAGTTCGACATCGCTGCGGCGGTCGGCGCCCGGGCCGCAGGCATCGACACCGAACTCGTCACCGAAGTCGTGGTCGTCGACGTCGTCGAAGGCGGTCCCGCCGAGGGGATTCTCGAGCGCGGCGACGTCGTGATCGAAGCCGGCGGTGAACGGGTCACTGCCGCCGAGGGACTCCAGGAGATGGTGCGTTCGCGTGAGGTCGGTGAGGAGTTCGACCTGCTCATCGAACGCGACGGCCAGCGCATGACTCCGGCCGTGCGCCTCGGCGCCATCCCCGACGAGGACGGCGCCCGCATCGGCATCGCGATCCACACCGCGGTCGACGAGCTGCGCCTGCCGTTCGACATCCGGCTGTCCGAGGACACCCGCATCGGAGGACCGAGCGCAGGCCTGATCGTCGGACTGACGGTCTTCGACCTGCTGTCCGAGGAGAACCTGCTCGGCGGCCGAATCGTCGCTGCGACCGGAAGCCTCGATGCAGACGGCTCGGTCGGGTCTGTCGGTGGTGTCGCCGAGAAGATGCGTGCTGCCGCCGACATCGACGCCGACATCGTGTTCGTCCCCCACGCCCAGCTCGACATCGCGCGCGACGGGGCGCCCGATGGGCTGCAGGTGATCGGCGTGCGCACGCTCGACGATGCCATCGATGCCCTGCGCACCCGCTGAACTGCGTGCAGATCAGCCCGCAGCGGTGGCGCCCTCGCTGGTGCGTTCCGCAACGCAGCGGGCGACGAAGTTGCCGAGCAGGCGCGGCCCGACGCTCGTGAGGACGGACTCGGGGTGGAACTGGACGCCTTCGAGGTCCAGTTCGCGGTGCCGCAGCGCCATGATGAGCCCGTCCGAACTCTCCGCGGTGACTTTGAGGGTCTGCGGCAACGAGTCGCGGTCAACGATCAGCGAGTGATAGCGGGTCGCGTCGAACGGTGACGGCAGGCCTTCGAGCACGCCGTCGCCCCGGTGGTACACGGGCGAGGTCTTGCCGTGGACGAGCTCGGGAGCGCGGACGATCCTGCCTCCGTGCAGCTGTGCGATGCACTGCATCCCGAGGCAGACGCCGAGCACCGGGATACGGCCCGCGACCGCACGGACGAGATCGTTGGAGCGTCCCGCGTGGTCGGGCGTGCCCGGCCCGGGGGAGATCACGACGCCGTCGAGCGAACCTGCGGCGACCTCGTCGACGTCGAAGGCGTCGTTGCGCGCAACGGTGACGTCTGCACCGAGCGACCCGAGCAGTTGCGCGAGGTTGTAGGTGAACGAGTCGTAGTTGTCCACGAGAAAGAGTGCGGGGGCCGGGCTGCTGGTCGTGCCCATCTGCATCGCGCTCCGTCGGGCGTCGCGTGACGTGACCCGTGACGCCGGTGATCGTAACCGCGCTACGGTGCCGCGCGATCCGACGACGTCCTCGCACGCCAGCGCCCTCGGAGCACACATGGCCGTCGAACCCGCGGTGCTGCGGCGTCGCATCGACGAAACACTCACCGGCGAAGTCACGCGCATGGTGTCCCGCCTGGCCGCGCACCATCCGGTTCTCGAGCCGCTCGGAGAGACGCTGCGGCAGTTCATCGCGGACGGCAAGCGCATCCGCCCGATCCTGCTCATGCTCGGCTTCCAGGCGGCCGGCGAATCCGACGTCGACGCCGTGCTCGGGCCCGCGCTGGCCCTCGAGCTCCTCCACACCTGTGCGCTGGTGCACGATGACGTCATCGATCGCGCACCCACGCGCCGGGGCCAACCGACGGTCCACGTCCAGTTCGAGGAACAGCACCGTGCTGCCGTCTGGGCGGGTGATGCGCGCGGTTTCGGCGACGCGGTGGCGGTCCTCGTCGGCGACCTCGCGTTCGTCTACGCCGACGAATTGTTCATGACGGCCTCCGTGGATCCGCACCAGCTCCTCGACGCGTTCGGTCGTTTCACGCTGCTGCGTGAGGAGGTGATGGCCGGGCAGTACCTCGATCTGCACAGCGCGACGACACGAACCCACGACCGCGACGTGGCACTGACCGTCGCGACGATGAAGTCCGGCAGGTACTCGGTGACCCGTCCGTTGCAGGTCGGCGCCGCGCTGGCTGGCGGCTCGCAAGAACTGCTCGACGGTCTGCTCGCCTTCGGCGACCCGCTGGGCCGTGCCTTCCAGGTGCGCGACGATCTGCTGGGCCTGTTCGGCGACGAGGCCGCCACGGGCAAGTCCGCGTGGTCGGATCTCGCGGAGGGCAAGCGGACCCTGATCGTCGCCGAGGCCCTGGCACGCCTCGGGCCGCAGGACCGGCATCGTCTCGACGAGGGGCTGGGCCGCCCCGGACTTTCGGAGAGCGACGCCCTGGAGCTGCGGGACCTGATCGTCCGTTCCGGCGCCCGCGACGTCGCCGAACGCTACGTCGCCGAGGCGGTCGGACAGGCGCGCGAGGCGCTGGCGGCGCTGGACGTCCCGCCGTCGTCCCGTGACGCGCTGGCGACGATGACCGAGGAACTGGGCTTCAGAAGCCGCTGAGCGTGCCGCCCGCGGTTGCCGTGGACGACGCCGCGGGTGCGGCACCGAGGGTGGGGTTCTCGAGCCGCTGCTCGACCCACGGGAAGACCACGGTGAACAGCAGCACGAGGATCACGGCGGCCGCCACGACGGCCAGCAGCACCCGAACGACGCGGCGCCCGGGTCGTGGTGGTGGTGTCGGGAAGGTCATAGGCTCGCATCCTCACGGATGATGACGGGCACTGCGGTCATCCTGACACCGCGTCGTCCACGGGGGAGGCCACCACGGGCGGCGGCTCGAGGGGATCACCGACGAGCTCACCCCACACGATCAGACGCTGGGCAGCGCTGAAACGCGGGTGGCAGGTGGTCAGCGTGATCGTCGGTCGCCCCGTTTCGAGCGGATCGTCCCCGATGACCCAGACGTCCGCCGGGGTCACGATCCGTTGCTCACGATACGCATACACCCATTCGCGGCCGCGCCGGTCGGCGACATGGATCGTGTCACCGTCCCGGAGTTCGTCGATGGCCCAGAACGGCGAGCCGTAGGTCGTGCGGTGACCGGCGATGGCGTGGTTGCCGGGCCCACCGGGACGGTCCGAACCCGGGTAGTGGCCAGGTCCTTTGCGCAGGGCGTCGACGGTCACGTCGTTGACGACGAACAGCATGCTGTCGTGCAGGATCATCTCGCCGTCGCGTTCGAACCACAGTGCCGCATACGCGTCGCCGACGTCGACCGCCGGTTCGACCGGATCGTCCTCTTCGACCTCTGCAGGCGCCTCGCGGATGATCAGGTCCCACTGATCGGCAAGATGCTGCTGTTCACGGTCGGTCGTGAGGCCCGTGAACCACAACAGGTAGGCGACGTAGAGCAGCACGACGGTGCCGCCGGTGATCAGCGCCCACCCGGCGCCCCGGACGACTCTCGCCAATGCGACCTCCTGCTCCTCGCCACAATGTACTGGGTGCCCCGTGGACTCCTGTGGTCGCAGCAGGGACCGCTACGATCGGTGCGTGGCAGCGATTCGTCGCCACGCTGTGGCGGTTTCCGCACCGCACCAGCCGCACCGCACGGAGGGTGGTCGTGCCAGAGAGCAAGCATCGCAGGCATGGACGCAACCGTCCGCGCGAGTACCAGACGCACGAGCCGGAGAAGAAGGCGCCGCCGTCTCCGACCTGGATCCCTGCGACGGGCGCCTCGCTGCTCGTCGCCGGCGTGCTCGTCATCCTGCTGGGCAACCTTCCCGCGATCAGCGGATTCCTGCGTGGCCTCCCCTGGCTCGGCGCAAACTGGAGCCTGATCGGCGGGTTCGTGCTTTTGATGGCCGGCCTGGGGTTCCTCACGCGCTGGCGCTGACCACTGCGCCGTGCGTGTCACAGAACCGACACCTGGCGAATCGACACGACACAGGCAACATCCACACCTGTGGACAACTCCTGGTCGCGCGACCGCCTGTCCACAAAGTCTGTCCACAGGCCTGTGGAACCGCGTCGGAGCGTGACCACGTGATTGCGCAACGCCCCGATCGGCGCATGCTCACTCGACGATCTCGGTTCGGGCATGCATGCGCTGCCCACAATGGCTCGGTGGCCGACGGGTTCCGCTCGCGATCAGCAGGACCTCGGTTCCGCATTCCTCGCACCAGTAGAAGGTGCGCCCACGTGCAGGATCGTCGTCGGCATCAGGATCGACCGCGTCACGGCTGCGCGTCGTCAACGCACGCAGCGACCCGAGAAGCCACGTGAGCAGCACGTAGCCGAGCAGCGGAGCGAACACCCAGCGCCAGCCGACGTTGACTCCCACGAGCAGCGCGACCACGAACAGCAGAAGGCCGACGACGATGATCATGGCGCGCGCTCGACGATCATGGCGTTGGCCATGCCACCGCCTTCACACATCACCTGCAGCCCGATCGACCCGCCCGACGATTCGAGTTCGCACACCAGCGAGGTGAGCAACTTCACCCCTGAGGCGCCCAACGGATGCCCGTTGGCGATCGCGCCACCTCGGACGTTGACCCGATCGGGATCGACGTCGAATTCGGCGAGCCATGCGAGGACGACGGGCGCGAACGCCTCGTTTACCTCGAACACGTCGATGTCGTTGATGTGGAGCCGGGCTCGGCGCAGGACCTCGCGGGTCGCCGGAACGATCCCGGTGAGCATCAGCGTCGGATCGTCACCCACGACCGAGAACGCGCGCAGGCGCGCACGGCATGGCAGGCCGAGGCGCTCGGCCACCTCCCGCTCGACGACCAGCGCCGCTGCGGCACCGTCGGAGATCTGGGAGGCGTTGCCAGCCGTGACGATCCCGGTGACGTCCTCGCGCCCGCACGCCGCGGCCGCGTCAAGGAACGCCGGCGCGAGATCGGCGAGCGCCTGCAGGCTGGTGCCGGGCCGAACGCCTTCGTCGCGTTCGAGCGTCTGCCCGGTCGGGCCTTCGCCACGGTCGACGACGACTCCGTGCAGTTCCGCGGCGAGCCTGCCGTCGTCCGCCGCGGCAACGGCACGTCGATGAGAGCGTGCCGCGTACTCGTCGGCGGCCTCGCGGGTGATGCCCCAGCGCTGCGCGATCAACTCGGCGGCGACGCCCTGGGGGACCAACCCGTCCGCAAGGCGCGCACGCAGGCGCTGACCAAAGGGATCGCGGTCTGCCGCCGACGCGCCGAGCGGGACACGCGACATCGACTCCACCCCTGCTGCGACGACGACGTCGCAGGCCCCGGCGACGATCGCGTGCGCCGCAGTGTGCACGGCCTGCTGGGACGATCCGCACTGCCGATCGATGGTCGCGGCAGGAACCGACACCGGAAACCCGGCGGCGAGTGTGGCGTTGCGCGCGATGTTGAACGACTGCTCACCGATCTGGGACACGCAACCCACGAGGACGTCATCGACCGACGTCGTGTCGATTCCGGTGCGGTCGACGAGCGCCGCCAGGGTCTCGGCGAGCAGATCGACCGGATGCCATCCGGCCAGCGCGCCCGTCGCGCGACCCCGTCCCACCGGCGTGCGCACGGTGTCGACGATCACGGCTTCCCGCACGCCCGTCTCCGTCCCGCACGCCGGGCCTACGAGCCGGCCCGCTCGGGGTCTCGAGGCTACCGGCCAGGGTCGTCCAGCGACGCGGCCGCCCCACCCCGACGGTGATCCGCCGCAGCAGCGCCTGACGAGGTCACGGCGTTGACGCCACCGAAGAACAGATCCGTCCGCCCCCACACGTTGACCGGCCGCGCTTGCGCGACCTCGTCGACGACGCCGGGCGTGAAGCCCGGCTCGATCTGCAGCGTGCGCCCATCGAAGTGGACACGCGGGTCGGCGACCGCCTCGGCCAGGTCGACGCCGTCCTCGATGAGCCCGACCAGCACCTGGAGCATCGCGCTGCGAATCCGTTCGCTGCCCCCGGAACCGAGTGCCACCTGCTCCCCGGTCGGCAGAAGGACCAGCGTTGGCGCCATCATCGACCCGATGCGCTCGCCGGGCCGGATGTGGCCGTGCCCGCGCGGATGCAGGTCCTCCTCCCCCATGATGTTGTTGGCCATGACGCCCGTCCCCGGGAAGATCACCCCGCTGCACGAACCATTCGATGTCGTCATCGCGGCCATGTTCCCCTCGACGTCGGCGATGCTGACGTGCGTGGTCCCGCGGCGGCTGACCGGCGCGTGGCCGAGATGGCTGCGACCGAGGATCTCGATGACCTCGGCCATCGCGAGGAGACGCGCAGCCGTCGCGCGGGGGGCGAGGCGCGCCCGGCGCTCCAGCGCACCGATGCCGAGCAGAACCAGCGCGCCCCCGAACGACGGCGAAGGGTTCGTCACGATCCTCGAACCCCGATACCCACCGACGAGAGGCTCGCGCTCGACGACCTGGTAGCCCTCGAGGTCCGCCCTGCCCAGCACGCCGCCGTTGGCCCGCATGTCGTCGTCGATGGCCTGGGCGATGTGCGGGGTGTCGAATCCGGCGACACGTCCCGCCGCGATGTCGTCCAGGAACGACGCGAGAGGTTCGTTGGTCAGCGCTTCGTCGTCTCGAAGCAGGCGGCCCCGAGGAGCGAACCGCCGCCTCCCCTCCTGCGACATGGTCAGGATCGGTTCGAGCAGCTGAGCGACCGCCACCTGCGAAGGCCCGATAACGACGCCCTGTTCCGCTGCGCGGCGTGCCGGCGCTGTGAGCTGGCCGAGGTTGAGCCGCCCGAAGCGGCGATGGACGTGCAGATAGCCCGCGAGTCCCCCGGGAGTCGCCACTGACGCGTGACCGACGTGGAACACCTGGTCAGCTGCGGCGAATCTCACGGTCACCGGCACCATCTCGGACACCGCAGCCGTACCCGGCCTGCCGCGACCCGGGGCGTCGACGAAGAAATCGACGACGATCTCCTCGCCGGAAGCATCACGTGCGAGCAGGAACCCGCCGCCACCCAGGCTCGACAGGCAGGGCTCTGCAACCGACGCGGTGAAACCTGCGGCCACCACCGCGTCGAACGCGTTGCCGCCCGCCTCGAGCACCTCGACGGCCGCCCGCGTCGTCACGGGATGCCCGCCCGCGACAACCCCCTTCGTTCCACGGCGTCCCGCCGCCTGATCTGCGACGAGCTCCCCACTGGTCACGACGACTCCTCGAACGACGTCACAGTGTGCCGCGCCTCATGGCCGCACGGCACGGTGTACGACGTCGCGCCAGCGGTCGCCTACGATCCGCTCCGGCGTCCGGTACGCCTGCCGGCGCCGGAAGGCCTACGGGCCCGTAGCTCAGCCTGGCAGAGCACCTGCTTTGCATGCAGGGGGTCGTCGGTTCGAATCCGATCGGGTCCACCACGCCGGAGGAGTCCGTCACGTGGGAATGACGTACCGGGCCGGTAGCCGGCTCATCGAACTGGCGTTCCGGCTCTGGGCGGTCGACCTGCGGGTCTCCGGCCACGAGAACATCCCCGACGACGGGCCGGCGCTGCTCGCAAGCAACCACATCAGCTATCT
>JBJHAX010000019.1:0-25150 GCA_050480705.1 Nitriliruptoraceae bacterium | reverse complement strand
CGCCGGGAAGCTCGCTTCCTGGCTCGCAGCGAGTTCTTCGATCAGCCCGTCGTCGGCTTCCTGCTGCGCCGGCTGCGTCAGATCCCGGTGGACGTCCACGGGGATCCGATGACCGCTGCGGCGGCCGCACGCGAAGCACTCGAGGCCGGCGAGCTCGTCGGCATGCACCCGGAAGGCACGATCAGCCCGTCGTTCGTCATCCGCCGCGCGAAAAGCGGGGCCGTGCGCCTGGCCGAACAGGCCAACGCTCCCATCATCCCCGTCGGGATCTGGGGCAGCCAGCGGCTGCTGACGAAGTGGCGCAAACCGCGACCCCCCCGGCGCGTGACCGTGATGGTGCGCTACGGCGAACCGTTCGTGCCCGAAGGGCGCACCGCATTCGCGCGCACCACCCATCTGATGAACCGGATCGGCGAACTCGTCGCCGAGTGCCAGAACGCCTATCCCCAGCAGCCGCGTGAAGGCGACGACTGGTGGATTCCCCGCCACCTCGGCGGCTCCGCGCCGTCACCCGAGGAAGCCGAGGAGCGCCTCAAAGAGCACCACGAGCGCCGGCAGGCGAAGCGTTCGGACTCTGCACGACGACGACGACGACGTCGCGCCGCGACCTGACGGATCCCGTCACCTCACGTCGCCGCCGGCCCACCCGGTTGATTCCCGGACCGGTTCGTTGTCCCCCACCGGTTCGCCGTGTGGATAACACTGTGGGGATGTGGACGGTGACAGGGCCGTTGTTCCACAGATGTGGTCACAACGGTGGAATTCCCGTTCGACGGCGCTACAAGGCCGCGTTCAGAGCGACTTGGGCTCTTCCCACAGCGATTCGTCGAGTTCCTGGTCCCGCTTGCGCTTGGCGACGACGCCGACTGCGGCGCCTGCCGCGACGAGCAATGCGACGATGCCGCGGCGTCCGCGGCGCTTGCGCTTGCCGTGACCGAGCTGCTCGATGCGGTCGGAGGCGCGTGACTGCAGGTCATGTCCGCGCTTCTCGGCCTTCTTGCGCAGACCGTCGGCCTTCTTCTCGAGCTTGGCAACCTTCTTCGAAAGACGCTTGGCCATGAATCGGCTCCTCAGTGGAATGCGTCGAACGACGATCCTACCGGGGTATTCGCGGGCGTTCCCAGGCGATCGGCCATGCCGTCGTCCCGTCAGCTCACGGGCTGTGCGTCGGCGTGCGCGGAACGTTCCACCGCTTCGCCGGCATCGCCGTGGAGCAGGCAGGCGACACGATGCTGAGATCCGGACAACGCCGGCGCGATACGCCCACAGGCCTCGAAGACCTCCGGGCAGCGCGTGCGGAATCGGCATCCCGACGGCGGGTCGGCAGGGCTCGGCACGTCACCGGGAAGCAGAATCCTGCGCCGGTCGCGTTCGCTGGCGGGATCCGGAACCGGAACGGCGCTGAGCAGCGCACGCGTGTAAGGGTGCTGCGGGTCCTCGTACAGCTGGTTGCGGTCGGCGATCTCGACGATGCGACCCAGATACATCACCGCGATGCGGTCCGAGATGTGCTGCACGGCCGCAAGGTCGTGGGCGATGAAGAGATAGGTGAGTCCCAGATCCTGTTGCAGGTCCTGAAGCAGGTTCATCACCTGCGCCTGGATCGAGACGTCGAGTGCGGCGATCGGTTCGTCGCACACGATGAAATCCGGCTCGCACGCCAGTGCGCGCGCGATGCCGATCCGCTGACGCTGCCCACCCGAAAACTCGTGCGGGTAGCGGCCTGCGACGTCGGGATGCAGGCCGACCCGCTCGAGCAGCTCGCCGATCCGCTGTCGGCGCGGGTCGCGCCCCTGGTGCAGCCCGTGGATGTCGAGCGCCTCCCCGATCGTGGACTCGACGGAAAGCCGCGGGTCGAGGGACGCGTAGGGGTCCTGGAAGATCATCCCGGCCCGGCGGCGCCAGACACGCAGGTCCCGCCGCGACAGCGAGCCGACGTTCCTGCCGTCGAACGTCACGACGCCCGAGGTTGGTTCGACCAGGCGCAGGATCGCCAGTCCCGTCGTGGACTTGCCACAGCCGGATTCGCCGACCAGGCCCAGCGACTCCCCCCGTCCGATCTCGAACGAAACGTCGTCGACCGCCCGCAGGACGCCGCCGCCACGATGGCGCGCCAGCGGAAAGTGGACACTCAAGTTGTCGACGCGAAGCAGCGGATCGTTCACGTCATCCCTCCGCGACCGCGTCGTCGAGGTCGTAGAACGTCCGCACCCGATGGCCCGCGGAGATCTCGCGCAGAGGCGGGCGCTGCGATGCACACCGCTCGTCGAGCCGGTAGGCACACCGGGGATGGAATGCACAGCCCGCGGGCAGCGCCGTCGGGGCCGGAGGAAGTCCTGGAATGCTCGCCAGGCGCTGCCGGTCGTCGACTCCGAGAACCGGCAGGGACGCGAGCAGGCCCTTGGTGTAGGGATGGGAGGGCGAGGAGAACAACTCGTCCACCCCCGCCTCTTCGACGACCTCTCCCGCGTACATCACGAGAACCCGGTCGGCGATGCCTGCGACGACGCCGAGGTCGTGGGTGATCCACAGCACGGCCATGCCGAGATCGTCCTGGAGTTCGCGGACGAGGTCGACGATCTGGGCCTGCGTGGTCACGTCGAGCGCGGTCGTCGCTTCGTCGGCGACCAGCACCTTGGGGTCGCACGACAGCCCGATCGCGACGACGACCCGCTGACGCATGCCTCCGGAGAACTGATGCGGGTAGTCGTCGAGCCGGTGTTCGGCACCGGGAATTCCGACTTTGCGCAGCAGTTCCACCGCGCGGTCGCGCGCCTGTTTCTCGGACAGGCCCAGATGGAAGCGCATGCCTTCGGTGAGCTGGCGTCCGATCGTGTGCACAGGGTTGAGCGACGTCATCGGATCTTGGAACACGTAGCCGATCTGGCCTCCCCGGTAGGCGAGCAGGCGCTGCTCAGGCAGTGCCACCAGATCGGTGTCGCCGAACAGCACTTCGCCGCCGACGCGTCCGGGAGGAATCGGAATGAGCTTGGTCAGCGCCAGGGTGGAGACGGACTTGCCCGATCCGGACTCCCCGACGATCGCGAGCGTCTCGCCCGCCGCCACCTCGTAGCTCAGCCCCCGCACGACGTGCGCTGTCCCACGCTTGGTCCCGAAACGCACGTCGAGATCGCGTACAGCGAGCACCGGTTCGGCCATCACGTGTCCGCCCCGCCTGCCGTGCGCGACTCGATCACCGAACGCTGCTTCGGGTCGAGCGCGTCTCGCAGCCCATCACCGACGAGGTTGAACGCCATGACGCTCACGAAAATCGCGAGGCCCGGAAAGACGCTCAGCCACCACCCCTGTGCCATGAACCGCTGGGCGTCAGAGAGCATCAGGCCCCACGCGGGAGTGGGGCGCTGCACCCCTGCACCGACGTACGACAGCGCCGCCTCGATGAGGATCGCGAACGCGAACGACAAGGACGTCTGGACGATCACCGGAGCTGCCACATTGGGAAGTACGTGGCGGCCGATGATGCGCAGATCACTCGCACCGAGCGATCGGACGGCCCGCACGTACAACTCCTCGCGCACGCTGAGCACCGAGCCACGCACGACCCGAGCGAAGATCGGGGTGAACACGATCCCGATCGCCAGCGTGGTGTTGCGCAGGCTCGGGCCGAAGACGGCGACGAGTGCGATCGCGAGCAGGACCGCAGGGAACGCGAACAGCACGTCGACGACGCGCATCAGCGCCGCGTCGATCCACCCTCCGCGGTAGCCGGCGACGAGACCGAGCAGCGTGCCCGCCGCGAGCGACATGCCCACCGACATCGATGCGACGTACAGCGAGACCCGTGCGCCCATTACGACCCTGCTGTACAGGTCACGGCCGAGATCGTCGGTTCCGAACCAGAACTGTGACGACGGGGGCGAGAAGCGGTCGGGGATGCTCTGCGCGTTGACGGGATAGCGGATCAGCACGTCGGCGAACACGGCCGTCAGCAGCAGCATCGCCAGGATGACCAGTCCGACCGCCGCCATGCGGTTGGCGAGCAACGCCGCCAGCGTGTCCCGCCAGGGTGGACGGTGCGCCTCATCGGGCCGCTCGAGTGCGTCGTCGCTCATCGCACCGAGATCCTCGGATCGAGCTTGGCGTAGATCAGGTCGACGATCAGGTTGATCACCAGGAACGCCAGCGCGATGAACATCACCGCGCCCTGCAGCATCGGGTAGTCGCGCCGGACGACGGCGTCGAGCGCGAGCCGTCCGATGCCCGGCCAGGCGAAGACCACCTCGACGACCACGATGCCCCCGAGCAGGGTGCCGAGCTGCACTCCGGTGATCGTGATGATCGGATTCCACGCGTTGCGAAGCACGTGGTGGCGCAAGACGTAGCGCCACGGCAGGCCCTTCGCACGCGCGAACCGCACGTGGTCGGCGCTCATCGCCTCGAGAACGGCCGAACGGACGAACCGGGTCAGGATCGCGCCGGTGACCACGCCGGCGGTGACCGCAGGCAGCACGAGGCGCCGCAACCCCTGGACCGGATCCTCGAGCGGTGAGACGTATCCACTGGGCGGCAGCCATCCCAGGATTTGCGCGAACACGAGGATCAGCAGGATCCCGTACCAGAAGTCAGGAACCGAGACGCCGAACTGCGAGAAGGCGTTCGCCGCGTAGTCGGCGACCTTGCCCTGCCTGACCGCCGAGATGATGCCCGCCGGCAAGGCGATGACGAGACCGATCAACACCGCAGCGAACGCGAGCCACGCCGTTGCCGGCAGCCGCTGCGCCAGCCCTTCAGTGACAGGACGCCCCGTTCTGAACGACACCCCGAGGTCGCCGGTGAGCGCCCGTGCGAGCCAGTCGACGTACTGGACGAGGATCGGCCGGTCCAGGCCGTGGCGGGCGACCAGCGCCTGGTAGAGCTCCGGATCGAAACGCGTCCCGAGCCCGGTCCGCACGGGGTCGCCCGGAACCAGGTGCATGAGGGCGAACACGACGATCGAGACGCCGAGCAGCGCGACGGCTGCCTGACCGACCCGACGCACGACGAAACGTGCCACGCGGCCCTCCCTCGCCACGTGCCTACCGTAGGGGAGCCAGCCGTGGCGTGTCGGCTGCCTCCCCTACGGCGACGTTGGCACACCGGCCGGGCGCTCTACTCGCACCCGGCCGGTGGCGTCTTACGACAGGCTCGCGCCGTGGAAGCGGGTGGCCTGGTCCGGACGGGTCTCGTATCCCTGCAGGGACGGTGACCACGCCTCGACGATGTCGGAGTTGTAGAAGTAGATGTAGGAGCCGAGGTCCACGATCCGCTCGGCGGCCTGGTCGTACAGCGCCTTGCGTGCGTCCTCGTCCACCTCGATGCGTGCGTCGTCGAGCAGCTGATCGACCTCCGCGTCCGCGAAGCCATGGAAGTTGAAACCGCCTTCCGAATGGTGCTGCGCGTAGTAGAAGTCGTCCGGATCGATGTTGCCGATCCAGCTCAACACGAACGCGTCGAACTCGCCTTCGCCCTGGTCGTCGAGCCACGTGGAGAAGTCCTCCGTGCGAATCTCCACGGTGATGCCGACCTCGCCGAGCTGGCTCTCGAGCACCTGCGCCGCGGTGACGGTCTCGGGGAAGTCGCTCGACACCATCAGGTCGATGGTGAGGTCGGAGACCCCTGCGTCGTCGAGCAGTTCCTCGGCCCGTGCGGGATCGTGCCCGTACGGCGCGTACTCGTGGTACCAGAAGCTCGTCGGCGGAATCGCCGTCTCGTTCGGGGTCGCCGCATCGAACTGGGCCGCTTCCGTGAGCGTGTCGATGTCGATCGCGTACGCGATGGCCTGGCGCACCCGTTCATCGTCGAACGGTGCACGCGCGTTGTTCAGCGCCATGTAGTGGTAGTCGAGACCTGCGACCTGTCCGAGCACGACGTCGTCGCTCGTCTCGAGTGCCGGAATCTGTTCCGGCGCGACCGAATCGATCCAGTCGACCTCGCCCGTTTCGAGGTTGGTGAGCTTGACGCCCTGGTCGGGAATCACCCGGAACTCGATGCCCGCGAGCGACGGCGTGCCGCCCCAGTAGTCATCGAAGCGCTCGAGCACCACGTTGTCACCCGGCGTGAACGACACGTAGCTGAACGGTCCGGTGCCCACCGGCTCGTCGCCGAGCGTGCCGGCTTCGATTGCGGACGCCGGCGCGATGGCCAGGCCCTTGAACGCACCGATCTGTTCCAGAAGGTTCGGTGCGACCCGGTTGAGTTCGAGTTCGACGGTCAGATCGTCGACGACGTTGTAGGCGTCGATCATCTCCAGCCGCCAGGCATTCTCGCCTTCCTCGGCGATGCGCTCGAGCGATGCGACGACGTCGTCGGCAGTCAGCTCCGAACCATCGTGGAAGCGGACACCGTCACGGAGGTTGAAGGTCCAGGTGAGCAGATCGTCGGAAACGTCCCACGATTCCGCGAGTGCCGGCTCCATGGTCAGGTCGTCACCCGGCTGCACGAGCGTGTCGTAGACGTTCTCGAGCACGGTGAACGCGAACGAGGACGTCGTCGTATGCGGATCGAGCTGGTCGGGGTCACCACCGATGGCGGCAACGAGCGTTCCCGGATCCGTGTCGGGCTCCGCTGGCTCCTCGGGAGCCTCGGTCGGTGCCTCGGCGGTGGGATCGTCGATGTCGATCGCCTCACCACCGCCACAGGCCGCCACGACCAGGGCGGTGAGCCCCAGCACGGCGAAGGGGATGCGTGCACGCATGCTTGCGTTCCTTCGTCAGGTTGTCTCGGTCGGCCGCCTGCGCACTTTCACCCGCTGGCGTGAAGCCAGCCGTTCCCTGTCACGTGACCGGTAAACGCTTGCGTCCATCCGTCCTGCGGACCGGGGCATGACAGGGCCAGGTGCGGCGACGGCTCCCCGGCAACCTACTAGCCGGGTCGGAGGTTGCCACCACCGCCCTTCGTCCGTTCGTCGAGCGCACACCGCGCGCGCCATCCGCGTGGACACGCTGAGTTGCCGTCGCGTGTACGCCGCGTCACCCTTGCGGCGGCCGATGACCCGTCGTCGGCCGGACACCTCCCACCGACGACGACACCTGGGGACGCCGTGCGCGTGACGATCTTCACAGGGGCATCGGCCGGCCTCGACCGCACGTACGTCGACGCGGCGGCCACGTTCGCCCGGCAGCTCGTGGCAGCACGGATCGGGGTGGTCCACGGCGGCGGTCGCGTCGGACTCATGGGCGTCGTGGCCGATGCCGTGCTCGATGCGGGTGGTGAGATCATCGGGGTGATGCCGCGCGATCTGGTGGACCGCGAGATCGCGCATCCCGGGCTCAGCCGACTCGAGATCGTCGATTCGCTGCATGAACGCAAAGCGCGCATGGCCGCTCTGGGCGACGTGTTCGTCGCGCTTCCGGGCGGTGCCGGCACACTCGACGAATGGTTCGAAGCGTGGACCTGGGGACAGCTCGGGCTGCACGACAAGCCGGTGGCCCTGCTGGACGTCGGCGGGTTCTGGGGGCCACTGCTGGACCTCCTCGATCATCTGGTGCGCGCCGGGTTCATCGCCCGTGGTCACCGAGACGCAGTGATCGTCGCGCGTGACGCCCACGATCTGATCAGGCGCGTCGAGGGCTGGTCGCCTGCCGGCGCCCGCTGGACCGACCCGCCCTAGTCACCGACGCTCCTCCACACGGACTCGCCGCTGCTCCCGGGCAGCAGTGGTGCTGGCACCCCTGCATCTCACCGGCTGTCCACCTCGCAGCAGGCCGATCTGCGGGGGATAGTGATCTCTGGCGTCAGGTTCGGAGTGCAGTCCCGTGAACCGATTCGAGATCTTCAAGTTCTTCCACGTCCTCAGCGCGGTCGTCTGGATCGGCGCCGGTGTCTCGCTGACCGTCCTCTCGATGCGCCTGCGCGCGGCAGGCGAGCGGGCCACGATCATCGCGGTCGGGGGCCAGACGGAGTCGCTCGGCAAGATGCTGTTCATGCCGGCAGCGCTCGGCACGTTGCTGTTCGGTGTGCTGATGGTGGCGACCGATCCCCGGTTCGCGTTCTCCGACCTGTGGATCCTCATCGGTTTCGCAGCCGTCGCCGCGTCGTTCGTCGTCGGTGTCGTGATGCTCACACCGGCCGACAAGAAGCTCGCGGCACTCGTCACCGAACACGGGGTCGATCACCCGGACGTCGACAATCAGCTCGTCAAGATCCTCCGGCTCAGCGGAGTCGACGTCCTGATCCTCGTCATCGCCGTCTGGGCGATGGTCGCCAAACCGATGCTCTGACTCGTCGGCCGACGCGACCCCCTCAGATTATTTGGCGCTCGAGCGAAACGGCAGCTGCCGGCTCCGTCGTGAACGCCGCCGTCGAAGGCAGCGTGAGAACGAACCTCGCTCCCCGCCGGTAGTGGGTGTCGTAGGTCAGCTGTCCATGGTTGAGCACCGCGAGGTTGCGGCAGATCGCCAGCCCGAGACCGAGGCCACCCATCGCCCGGCGATCGCCGACACTGGCCTGGGTGAACGGCTCGAACAGCTGGCGGACGAACCAGTCGGGAATGCCGGGACCGTGGTCGGTGACGGCGATGCGGCACTGTTCGCCGACCGAGGAGGCGCTGACGACCACCGGTGGCCTGCCGTGCTTCCACGCATTGACGACGAGATTGCCGAGGATCTGAGTCAGGTGGCGCCGGTCGACCCACACGGTCGGATCCGGCCCGTCGATGTGCACCTCGACAGGATGTTCGGGGTGGTCGTCGGCGAACTCGCGCGTGAACTCGGCCAGGGAGTACGTCGCGGGTTGCGGCTGGAGCTGATGCGTGCGCGAGCGCGACAGGAGCAGGAGGTCGTCGATGAGCTTCGTGAGTTGTTCACCGTGCCGCTGGATGGCGCACAACATGCGTGTGCGATCCCCGTCGGTGAGCTCGTCATTGCGTTCGAGGATGGTCTCGGCGAAGCCCAGGATCGGTGTCAGCGGTGTCCGCAGTTCGTGGGAGACCACAGCGAACAGTGCTTCACGGTCCTCGGCATGATGCTGCAGCGTCTCAACCTCTTCGGTCCGGGCCGCGAGCATCACCGTCATCAGTGCGATCACAGCCAGGAACGCCTGCATCAGGTCGGCCGGGCGAAGAAGCCCGACCGTCGCCCCGGCGAGGGGTCCGTGGCCTGACATGGTCGCGATGAACGCCACCTGGGCGAGCACCGCGACGCTCGCCGCCGCCCCGGCCACTTTCAGACGGATCGCGATCCACACGAGCAGGAACATCCCTGCGAACGCAAGGACCGCCGCCACCTGCTGATCGGGGGAGAAGAACACCCCGGCGACCAACGCAAGGCTGGCGAGTCCCGTCACGACGCCTTCGCGCCGACGCGCCGGTTCGTGGCGCTGACGGCCGAGCAGCACGAGCACGAACGGCGCAACGGTGAGGATGCCGACCGTGTTGCCGGCGATCGACTTGGCGAGCACGACGGCGAACGGCAGGCCGTCGAACGTCATCGTCAATCCGAGCGCGTTGAACACCGCACCCGCGCTCGCGCCCGCGAACGCTCCGGCGCCGAACCACAGCACGCGGCCGGCCGAATCGAGCGGCTGCGCGCGCAGATACTGGATGACCACCGCAGCGATCAACTGGCCACCGGCCTGGCCGACGACGAACAGCGCGGTCGCAGCGGGTGGGAATCCGGTCAGCAAGCCGTACGCGGCAATGCCGGCAAAGGTGACCCCGATGAGCCAGGGCCACAGCGCGCGCGGCGAATAAACGAGGGTGGCAACCATGATCCCGGCCGCTGGCCAGTACCCGTAGTCCATCGTCGCGAACGACTGCAGCTGGATCGCGTAGGCGGCTGCTGCCACGTACGCGAGCGCAACGATGGCTACGCGGACGAACCGACGACTGGTCGTGAACGTGATCCGCAGAGGTCGACGCGCGTGCGTCGCCGTGGTCATCCCTCGACCCCACTCCGAACGCCGGCGCCTGCATGAGCGCAGCGGAAGCGCTGACCGGCTACGTGGGCCAAGGAGGACTTGAACCTCCGACCTCACCCTTATCAGGGGTGCGCTCTAACCAAGCTGAGCTATTGGCCCGAACCGGCGGAAGCGTAGCGAGGCGTTCCAAGTGCTGGCGAACCCCGGTCAGCCGTTGAAGAGCTGGTCGCTCCCGGGCCGGCGCTGGCCTGACCCGCCCCCGCCGGTGGGCGGTATCGCCTGCGTCTCTCCTCGGTCCACCTGTGCCCTGCCGACAGCCTGCTGGCGTCCCGATGCGCCGCCGGTGGTGTCTGCTGCGGCGACAGATGCGCGCGCTGCGCCGGCGACCGCGACACCGCCCTCGTCGACGACGCCGACGACCAGGCCGCCGGTCAGGTCCGCGATGAGGTTGTGCAGGAAGGCCATGAACACCAGCACGGCGGTCTGGACGACCACCCACAGCATGCCGAGCATGATCAGCGCCCTGAACATGTTCCCGGCGTTGATCCCGCACTGTGTGAACCCGACGTCCGTCGCGATGCCACAGATCTGATCGACGATGCCGAGCCGGTCGACCATGAACCACACGACCCCCATCGCGAGCAGAAAGATCGCCATGAACGCGACGTTCGCGAGGGATCCGAACTTGAGCACCGACCACGGGTCGATGCGCTTGATGGTGAGAGTGCGGCGGGCCACGGGATGCTCCTGGGGTACGTCAGAGGACGATGAAGAAAGGGTGGCGGTGTGCTCTGGCCCGCGTCATTCCGCGGCGCCCCGAACGGAGCCTTCCAGCGGGCCATCAGGCGAGTACGCGTAGCAGACGATCGTGCGGTCCCCAGCCTCCCACGATTCCTCGCTGGGGGAGAAGTAGCTGGCGAAATAGATCGAGGAGGCGTAGTCGATCCCGACGTAGCGTTCGAACTCAGCCGTGCAGGCCTCATCGGCCTGCTCGACGATCGCCTCGGCGCCGGGGAAGGCCCCGTCGGGCAGCTCCACCAGCGCGTACACCTCGTTGTCGTGGGGCTCGTCGCATTCGACGATCGGCACGTCGCGGACGCGGCCGTCGACCAGTTCGGGGTCGTCGAAGCATTCTCCCGGCTCGATCGCGAAAACGTTGCCCTCGTCGGCGCCGCACGCCACGAGCACGAGTGCAGCCAACGCCAACAGTGACAGGACTGGACGGAACTTCACGTAGCGCTCTCCTGCTCGTCGGCCGCGCCGGTTGCGCGAGCCGTCTCGTCAGCCGGTGCTGACGCCTCCCCTGCTTCCTCGTCGTCGACCACGACGGCGACCCCGGCGACGCTTGCGCCGTCACCGGGCCGCATCATCGAGACCCCCTGCGTGGCACGCCCCATGGGACGCACATCGGCGAGGCTCATCCGGATCAGGGTCCCGCTGTCCGTGACAAGGAGGATGTCGGCCTCGTAGGGAACCACCAGAGCGCCTGCCAGGCCACCCCGCTGTTCGGTCAGTTTCGCCGTGATCACCCCTTGTCCGCCACGCTTCTGCGTCGGATAGTCCACGATCGGGGTGCGTTTGCCGTAGCCGAGCTGGGTGACGACGAGCAGGAAATGGTCCGCCTCCGCTGCTGACGACACCGGCGCCATCGCCAGGACCTCGTCGTCCCGGGGGTCGATCCGCATGCCACGCACCCCAGCGGCGGTTCGTCCCATCGGCCGCGCGTCGGTTTCGGCGAACCGGATCGCGCGGCCCGACCGTGACACGAGAACCACGTCCTGATCACCGTCGGTCACCGCCACACCGATCAGTTCGTCGTCGTCGTGCAGGCTGATCGCGATCAGCACGGCTCTTGGCGAGTCGAAGGCGTCGAGGCGGGTCCGCTTGACCGTCCCCTGGCGGGTCGCGAAGAGCAGGTACCGGTCGTCGTGGAACGAGTCGAGCGCGAGCACGGCGGCGACGCGTTCGTCCGCATCCAGCGCCAGCCCCGGCACGTTGGCGACGTACACGCCTTTCGCCGCACGCGACTTCTCGGGGATCTGGTGCGCCTTGATGCGGTGCACCCGGCCCTTGGTCGTGAAGAACAACAGGAAGTCGTGCGTCGAGCACGTCAACAGGGAGGAGACGATGTCGTCCTCTTTCATGTCCGTGCCACGCACCCCACGGCCACCCCGCTTCTGGGTCCGGAAGACCTCCAACGGGGTTCGCTTGACGTAGCCGGCACGCGTCAACGTCACGACGACGTCGCCCTGGGGGATGAGGTCCTCGATGCTCATTTCGCCGTCGTCGGGGACCAGGCGTGTCCGGCGCTCGTCCGCGAAACGATCGCGCACCTCAGCGAGCTCTTCCTTGACGATCGAGCGCACCCGTTCCGGGTCGGCAAGAATCGCGCGCAGTTCGGTGATCAGCGCGACGAGTTCGTCGTACTCGTCCTGGATGCGCTGGCGTTCGAGCGCGGCGAGCCGGCGCAGTTGCATGTCGAGGATGGCCTGCGCCTGGATCTCGGAGAGTTCGAATCGCTCCATCAGGCCGGTCTTGGCGGTGTCGGCCGACGCGCTGTTGCGGATCAGTTCGATGATCTCGTCGATGTGGTCGAGGGCGATGAGCAGCCCCTCGAGCACGTGTGCGCGTTCCTCGGCCTTGCGCAGGCGATAGCGCGTTCGCCGCGTGATGACATCGATCTGATGGGCGATGTAGTGCCCGAGCGCCTGATCGAGGGTGAGCGTGCGAGGCACCCCGTCGACCAGTGCCAGCAGGTTGACCCCGAACGTGTCCTGCAGAGAGGTGTGCTTGTAGAGCTGGTTGAGCACGACCTGGGCGTTGGCGTCGCGCTTGAGATCGATGACGACCCGCATTCCCTCCCGCGACGACTCGTCGCGCAGGTCCGCCACGCCGGTGACCACCTTGGTGTTGACCAGTTGCGCGATCTTCTGGAGCAGACTGGCCTTGTTCACCATGTAGGGGATCTCGGTGACCACGATGCGTTCGCGGTCACCTTTGCGATCCGCCTCCTCGATGGTGCACACGGCGCGAACCTTGATCGACCCGCGCCCGGTCGTGTAGGCGTCGTGCACGCCGCGCTGGCCGAGGATCAGCCCGCCGGTGGGGAAGTCGGGTCCCGGCAGGTACTCCATGAGCTGCACGGCGGTCAACGAGGGGTCGTCGATCAGCGCGGTCGTCGCGTCGATCACCTCGGTGAGATTGTGCGGCGGGATGTTCGTCGCCATGCCGACCGCGATGCCGGTGGCGCCGTTCGCGAGCAGATTCGGGAATCTCGCCGGCAGGACGACGGGTTCTTCCTCGTAGCCGTCGTAGTTCGAAACGAAGTCGACGGTCTCCTCGTCGATGTCGCGCAGCAACTCCATCGCGAGGCGTGACAGGCGGGATTCGGTGTAGCGCATCGCCGCTGGAGGGTCGCCGTCGACCGACCCGAAGTTGCCGTGACCGTCGATGAGCTCGTAGCGGATCGAGAAGTCCTGACCCATGCGTACGAGCGCGTCGTAGATCGCCGAGTCACCGTGCGGGTGGTACTTCTTCATCACGTCGCCCACGGCCGACGCGCACTTGCGGTAGGGGCGATCGGGGCGCAGCCCGGTCTCGTCCATCGAGTAGAGGATCCGACGGTGCACGGGCTTCAAGCCGTCGCGGACGTCGGGAAGGGCACGACCGACGATCACCGACATCGCGTAGTCGAGGTACGACGCCCGCATCTCGTCTTCGATGACTACCGGTTCGACACGTGCGGCCAGCACGCTGCCCGCCGCGTCCAGTGGCGTGCCGTCCTCAGCCCGTGCGACGGGGTCGCCTGGCGTCGGCTCAGGCGTGCCCGGGGGGGCCTGGGAGTCCTGCACCATGTCCTCCGGTCGTCTCAGTCGTCGGTCGCGGTTGTGGGCCCGGTGCCGCGCCCACGCCGCCGCAGTGCGATCACGACGACGAGCAGCAGCCCCGGAACACCCGCTGCGAGAACGAGTCCGAGCAGTCCTGCGGTCTCGGGCAGGCCCGCGCTCAGCAACTCGGGTGCGGTCACGAGCAGCAGGAGCGGGAGTGCGAGCAGGCCCAGGATGAGCCAGAGCAGTTGGCGTCGCATGTCGTCAGACGTCGATCGTCGCGTACTTGGCGTTGGTCTGGATGAAGTCACGCCGGGAAACGACGTCGTCGCCCATCAGGATCGTGAACATCTCGTCGGCAACGCTTGCATCCGCCATGGTGACGAGCTTGAGCGTGCGGCGCTCGGGATCCATCGTCGTTTCCCACAGCTGCGTCGGATCCATCTCGCCCAGGCCCTTGAACCGCTGGATGTCGATCTTGCGATCGCGGGGCATCGTGGACAGGATCGCGTCCCGTTCGGCATCCGTGTAGGCGTAGTGCACCTCCTGCTTCTTGCTCGGATGCACGATCTGGTACAGCGGGGGCTGCGCCAGGTAGACGTAGCCGGCCTCGATGAGCGGCTTCATGTGCCGGAACAGGAACGTCAACAGCAGTGTCCTGATGTGCGCCCCGTCGACGTCGGCGTCCGCCATCAGGATGAGCTTGTGGTAGCGGGCCCGGGTCACGTCGAAGTCATCGGCGAATCCGGTTCCCATCGCCGTGATGAGCGCCTGCACCTCGGTGTTCGCGAGCACCTTGGGAAGCCGCGCCTTCTCGACGTTGATGATCTTGCCGCGGATCGGAAGAATCGCCTGGAACTGCCGCGCGCGAGCCATTTTCGCTGACCCGCCCGCCGAATCGCCCTCGACGATGAACAGCTCCGACTCGGCCGGATCCCTGCTCTGACAGTCGGCGAGCTTGCCGGGCAGCGACGTCGATTCGAGCAGTGACTTACGACGGGTCAGGTCACGCGCCTTGCGTGCTGCGATGCGCGCCTGTGCTTCCGCTTCGGCCTTCTGCACGATGAGCTTGCCCTCGGCGGGATGTTCTTCGAGCCACTCGGCCAGATGGGCGTAGGCGGTCGTCTGTACGAACGACTTCACCTCGGTGTTGCCGAGCTTGGTCTTGGTCTGACCCTCGAACTGCGGGTCGCCGACCTTCACCGACACGATCGCGACCAGGCCACTGCGCAGGTCGTCGCCGGTGAGGGTGTCGACCTCCTTCGACCGCAGCAGACCGCGATCCTTCGCCCACCGGTTGATCACCGAGGTGATGGCGGTACGGAACCCCTCTTCGTGGGTGCCACCTTCGTGCGTGTTGATCGTGTTCGCGAAACTGAGAATCGCATCGTTGAAATCGTTGATCCACTGCAGGGCGATCTCGACCTGTTGCGCCCCGTTCGGCCCCACTTCCTCGGCTACGAAGTGGACGGGTTCGTGCAGACCGTCCTTGGCTTTCGTGGCTCGGATGTGGTCGACGAAATCGCGCAACCCGCCAGGAGCATGGAACTCCTGCACCTTCGGGGTGTCGTCTTCCGCGTCGGTGTCGTCACGCTCATCCCGCAGCACGATGCGAAGACCGGCGGTGAGGAAGGCCGTGTCGCGCAACCGCCGTGCAATCGTGTCCTGGGAGAACACGACGCCTTCGACGAAGATCGACGTATCCGGCCAGAACGTGATCGTCGTTCCGGTCTCGGTCGCGTCGCCGACGCGTTCGACCGGTCCCTCGGGGACACCCGCGCGGAACGACTGGCGGTACAGGCCGCCGTCCCGACGAACCTCAGCGATCAGGCGCGACGAGAGGGCGTTGACGACCGAGATCCCGACGCCGTGCAGCCCGCCGGACACGGCGTAGGCCTGCGAATCGAACTTTCCTCCGGCGTGGAGCACGGTGAGGACGACCTCGAGGGCGGAACGGCCCTCCTTTTCGTGCAGGTCGATCGGGATGCCCGAACCGTCGTCGCCGACGCGCACACCCCCGTCGGCCAGCAGGGTGACCTCGATCCGGCTGCAGCGCCCCGCGAGCGCCTCGTCGACCGAGTTGTCGACGACCTCCCAGACCAGGTGGTGCAGCCCGCGCGCGCCAGTGGTCCCGATATACATACCGGGGCGTCGCCGAACCGCCTCGAGGCCTTCGAGCACGGTGATGTCGCGTGCCGAGTAGTCGTGGTTGGAGTGGTTGGTCGGCTCGGATGTGTCCGCCGCGGATTCAGGAACAGCGACCAACCGGGAGCCTCTCGTTCACGACGATGACACGGCGCACATGATCGGCACGGTGGCCGCGGATGCGCCGAGGGTATCACCCGGAACGCCTGGTCTCGCGCCACTCAGGTCGCCTGTAGGCGACGAAGGCCCTTCGCCAGTACCCCACTACGCGCGCTGATCTCGCTCGCGAATCCGCCGTTCAGGCCGCCGCGAGGAGCGCGGCGACTTCGTCGAGTTGTTCGCCGCTGAGCATGCCCGCGAGCCGGAGCACGACGGTGCCGTCACCGTCGATCGCGACCCAGAACGGTGTCGCGTTCAACCCGAGCGCCCTGGCGGCGGTTCCCGATCCGTCGTCGACCAGGATCGGGCCGTTGTAGCCCTCCTCCTCGAGCCACACGTCGGGTGGCCAGTTCGGCCTTCCCGCGTCGAGTCCCGTCGACACGACGACGAGTTCGACGCCTTCCGGCAGCCTGCCTTCGTCGAGCCATGCGACCAGTTCGGGCAGCTCCTGTTGGCATGCGGGGCACCAGGACGCCATGAAGCTGATGAGGGTCGGTTCGCCGTCACCGACGCTGATCTCCCGGCCATCGAAATCGCTGCCGTCGAGCACGGGCGCCGGACGACCGCGGGCGGAGTCCGTCGCGGGGTCCCCTCCGAAGGTCACGAGAGGCTCGCCACGAACGTCGACCTGCTGTGCGATGTCATCGACGCTGACGGCCGACTCGGACTCTCCGGTGGACAGCACCGCGATCAGGATCGCGAAGCCGACGACGGCGACGCCGATGAGCGCCAGCATGGCGCGGTTCGGGGAGTTGGAACGTCGGCTTCTCGGGGCCGCCATGGTGTCTCCGTTTGACGCGGTTCGTCGCGGGTCCGGTGGGTCGGTCAAGAACGTGGCGTGTCCCGTGCTGCCAGCGACAGCGCACTGACCGCAAGGAAGGCGATCAGTGCCATCGTCGGAAGTGTGAGGAACCCGAACTCCTCGACCCATTTGAGGGCACAGGGTGCCGCAGGATCACAAACATCGCCTGCGAGCGAAGGTCGCTGCTCGATGGCGATGTGCCACACGGCGATCGCCGCGCCGATCGAGGCGATCGGGACGGACGTTCGCCACACCTGCGTGTCACGGCGCCACCACGCCACCCCGAGCACCACGACGAGGGGATACATCGCGATGCGCTGGTACCAGCACAACACGCACGGCACGTAGTTGGCGACCTCGGACATCGCCAGTGAGCCGACGGTCGCAACCGTGGCAATCATCGTGGCGAGGGGAAGCGCGACGTCGCGTGACAACCAGTCCGGCACCCGACGTCGCACGAGCGCGACGACGGTTCCCGCAGTGATCCCGAGGGAAATCAGGGCGAGAATCGCAAGCAGCCGTTCGACGACAGGCACGCTCAGGCCTTCGGTTCGGCGGTTGTGCCCTGCAACGTCCCGACCGTGACGGCGAGATCCGTGACGGTTCCCTCTCCGACCACCTCGTCGGTCCGCCGACACACGCTTGCCGTCAGGTAGCGAAGCTGTGTGGCCCACACCTGGCTCTCGGCCCGCACGGTCAACACGCCCTTGGCGAGCCGCACCGGCTCGCAGCGGCGATGCAGGTCACTGCCGACGATCTCCTCCCAGTGCGTCCACACTGCGGTCGAGCGCAACTCGTGCCGCCATCCGCGTCGCTCGAGCATCTCCCGGAGGGTCTCGCCGACTGGTGTTGGCGGACGCACCCGGCTGATCCCGTCCGACTGCTCGTCCGGCACCGTCCAATCGTCGTCATGGGGCGGGGCCGGGTCGAGCGTCGCACGATCCTCTGCCCTCCGGCGGGCCGCCGCCTGGCGGCGTTTGCGCTCGTAGAAGGAGTCCTCCCGTTCCTGCGCCGACGCCTGGCGGATCTCGGCGATGCCGTCGCGGGAACGAGCACGCTGCGGGCGTCTGGGCCTGCGATCGTTCACGACCCGTGCTCCGTGACACCGACTCCGGTGAGCACGCTCATCGACTCCTCCAGCAGCACCGCAACCCGCGGTCCGTCGAGCGGAACGTCGGCGTCGACGGCCGCAGTGACGATCACCTGTTCGAACCGTGCGCACTCCGCGGCCAGGCATTCCCGCCGATGTTCGTCGAGTTCCGAGAACACGTCGTCGAGGAGCACGACCGGCCGGTCGCCGACCTCCGTCAGCAGATCGTACGTGGCGAGCTTCAGGCCGATCGCGAGCGACCACGCTTCGCCTTGTGAGGCGTAGCTCCGCGCAGGCATCTCATTCAGCATGATCGCAACGTCGTCGCGATGTGGTCCGACGAGGGTCGTTCCCCGGGCGATCTCGTCCGCGGCGACCTGATCCGCCGCTTCTTCGAGCGCTGCGAACAGCATCCCGACGTCGGCGGGTTCGCTGGCCGTGTCCGTCCCGCTGAAGGCCGTCGATTCATAGCGCAACGTGACCGTTCCCGGCGTAGGGGTGAGCCGATCGTAGAACGTGGCGAGGAGCGGCTCGAGCCGTGCGACGGCCGCTGTCCGCGCTGCCATCAGCTGAGCCCCGTTCTGCAGCAGTTGGTGGGTCCACGACGACAACGTTGAGAGTGCCCGGTCACGGGCGTCGCCACGTAGTCCCCGGGCGTCGCGCAGCAACTGGTTGCGCTGCCGCAAGACCCGCTCGTACTCGCCCCGGATGGCCGCGTACGCGGGCCGTCGTTGTCCGAGCAACTCGTCGAGGAATCGGCGCCGTTCGGTGGGCTCGCCACGGATGATCGCGAGATCTTCAGGGGCGAAGAGCACAGCACGGAGAACTCCGACAGCGTCGCTTGCGCGGCGGACGTCCTGGCTGTCCACCCGCGTGCGGGATCGGCGGGACGGCGAGATCTGCAGCTCGACGCGTCGGTCCCGTCCGTGGTCGTCCACAAGCTCGCATCGCACGATGGCGTCCTGTGCGTTCATCCGCACGAGTGGACGGTCTGTCGACGTGCGGTGCGATGATCCGGTCGCGACCCGGTAGAGCGCCTCGACGAGATTCGTCTTGCCCTGCCCGTTGCTGCCGAGCAGAACCGTCACGTCCGGACTGAAGGTGATTTCTCCTCGAGCGTACGACCGGAAATCGCGCAGTTCGAGTCGGCGCACCCACACGACGATGCGATCAGCTCACACGGACCGGCATCAACAGGTACGTGAAATCGTCCGTTTCGCCCTCGTCCGCAACCGGTTTGAGCACTGCTGGCTTCAGCCCATCGCGTAGTTCGATACGAATGCGTTCGGTTCCGGTCGCTTCGAGTCCCGACAGCAGAAACGTCGGATTGAACGAGATCGACAGACCTTCTCCTTCGATTTCAGCGGGAAGAGCCTCGGTCGCATCACCCGTTTCCTGATTGGACGCCTGTAGTTCCACCGAGCCGTCAGCGAAGGTGAGCATGACCGGTGTGTTGGCCTGTCCCATGGCGACGATCGCAACGCGCTGGAGTGCCTCGATCAGGTCAGCGCGGTCGATGGTGACCGCGGTTTCGTGACCATCGGGCAACAGGGCGCGATAGCTCGGGAACGTGCCTTCGATGAGCTTGGTCGTGAGCCTGCGGTCACCGAGAAGGAACGACACCTGGCCGTCTTCGAGAACGATCGTGACCGAACCGCCGACTTCGGTGGCGGCCTTCGCAGCCTCCTGGAGTGAACGTGCCGGTACGAGTGCGGTCCCGTCAACGGGTTCGTCCCATGCAAGTGACCGGACAGCGAGCCGGTAGCTGTCGGTCGCGGCTGCGGTCATCGCCCCGTCGGCAGCTTCGAGGAGAACCCCGGTGAGGACCGGCCGGCCCTCATCAGTTGCCGCGGCACGTGCCACCTGCCCCACCAGGCGGGCAAGCGCGTCGCCTCGGACCGTCCCCTGCGCTGCGTCGTCAGCCGGTCCACCGAGTGAGGGAAAGTCCTCGACCTGCATCGCGCGTACGTGGAACGTCGCCCGGCCGCAGGTGATCTCCACCCGGGTGTCCTCGGCATCGACGACCACGGGAGCGTCCGCGAATCGCGCGACGAGTTGCGACAGCAGGCGTCCTGGAAGCAAAACCGTTCCTGGACGCTCGACCTCGACGGGCAAACTGATCTCGGCCGATACCTCGAGGTCGGTCGCACGACAGGTCAGCCGGCCGTCGGCAGCTTCCATGAGCACGCCTGACAGCGCTGGCAACGTGATCCGCGTCCCCACGGTTCGTGTCGCCCACGACACCGCATCAGCGAATTCGGACTTGTCAGCGCGAATCTTCACGTGAGCCTCCTGGCGTGGATCTCCACAGTGGTGAAGAAGAAGGACCTGTAGTACTCATAATCCGTCATCGTCATCGTGCCTGTGGATCTGGGGACAAGCGGGCATCGTCCCAGGTCAGGCGGGGTGTCGGGGGTGTGTGCACGCTGTGTGCGGAGTTGCCGCGTATCCCCAGCCGGAGAAATGACACCGATGTGCTTCCACGGGCCGGGCTCGCGTGTCCACGCGTTGTGCACGGGCTGTCCACGGGGCTCATGACTGCCGCGCCCGGGTCTTGATGCGGTTGGTGAGTTCCTGGACCTGATCGTAGATCGCGCGACGCTCCTGCATCTGTGTGGCGATCTTCTGCTTCGCGTGCATGACGGTGGTGTGGTCGCGGCCGCCGAAGGCTTTGCCGATGCGGGGCAGGGAAAGTTCGGTGAGTTCGCGCGTGAGATACATCGCGATCTGGCGCGCGGACACCAGTTGGCGGCTGCGCGACGGCGAACAGAGGTCTTCGAGGGTCAGCGTGAAGAAGTCGGCGACCTCGGCCATGATGAGCTGAACGGAGATCTCCTGGTCGCGGTCATGCGGGAACAGGTCTTTGAGGACCGTTTCGGCCATCTGGCTGTCCGCGGGGGCCCGTTGCAGGCTCGCGAACGCTGAGACGCGGATGAGTGCGCCCTCGAGCTCCCGGATGTTCGACTGGACCTTCGAGGCGATGAGTTCGAGGACTTCGAAGTCGATGCCGAGGTCATCGCTCTCACACTTCTTGCGCAGAATCGCGATTCGTGTCTCCAGGTCAGGAGGTTGCACGTCGGTCATCAAGCCCCACTCGAACCGGCTGCGAAGGCGGTCCTCGAGCTGTGCAATCTGCTTGGGCGGCCGATCACTCGAGACCACGATCTGTTTCTCGGCGTTGTGGAGAGCGTTGAACGTATGGAAGAACTCTTCCTGCGTGCGCTCAGCGCGCTCGAGGAACTGGATGTCGTCGATGAGCAGCACATCGGTCTGTCGGTAGGTGCGCTGAAACGTGGTGATCCGGTCGTGGCGGATCGCATTGATGAATTCGTTGGTGAACTGCTCGGTCGTGACGTAGCGGACCTGCAGGCGTGGGTAAAGATTCTGTACGTAGTGGCCGATCGCGTGCAGCAGATGCGTTTTTCCGAGGCCGGCACCGCCGTAGATGAACAGCGGGTTGTAGGACTTCGCGGGAGCTTCGGCGACGGCGGTGGCCGCGGCGTGCGCGAAGCGGTTCGATGACCCGATGACGAAGTCGTCGAACGAGTACTTGGGGTTGAGTTGGGTGTGTGGTTCGACCTCGTCAGGGTTCGGACGGGGCTCCGAGACCGTCACGGTGGGCCCGGAGGGCCGTCCGGGAGCCTGGAGGGGATGGTCGAAGGTCGGCGCCGCGGCCTCGGCGGCTGCGACCGCGGGGGCGTGCATCGTCGTGGTGTCGGGCGGTTCGGCGTGGTCGAGGTCCGGATCACCGTCGATCCCGGGATCGCCGACGACATCGAGTGGCTCAGGCTGGGGTTGGACCGTGATGACGACGTCGAGTGGGCGTCCTGCGGTCGACGAGAGCGCTTGGCGTATGCGGTCACCGCAGCGCGTGTCGAGCCATTCCCGTGCGAACGAGTGCGGTGTGGCGAGCACGACGGTGTCGTCGTTGAAGCCGACCGGTCGCGTGGCGCTGAGCCATTGGCGTTGCGCCGGCGAGGTCACGGTGTCCATGACGCCCTGCAGACTCTGCGTCCACAGACTTTCGAGGTCGAGTGCAGACGTCGAGGTCACGCGTACTCCTGACGGTCGAACTCCCAATTTGCGGTCCTACGGGCGCGTTCGCGCGCTTTCAGCGCGAGCGTGGCACACGCACAGCCAGCGACGTCCACAGTAATGTCCACACTTGTGGACAACCTTGCGTCGCTGCGCTTGGCATACGCCAATCCGCAGTCGGGGAAGGTCCTGCGATCGCGTCGACGGTGTCTGACGGGTTGCTCGCCGGCTCGCACCTACTGCGCTCCGTGGCCGACCGGACACCCGGCGTTGTCGATGACGCTGCTCACTGGACGCGGCGGACGTTACACCCGGCCGGCGTCGACCTGCAAGGGGATATCCACAATCGCAGCAGATTTCGTCTCCTCGACGCGCCCGCTTGCCGTCAGGAGCGCGCGGGCGGTAGGATCCGCAGCCGCTCGTCCGGCACCGGCGACTCGATGCCCGGGCTCCCGATCGATCGACTAGCACCCCGAGGATCGTGGGAGCGGGTGTTCGCCGTCCAACCCCGCCGCGGGCCTGTTCCGCGCCTTTTCGGAGGACTTCGTCGTGAAGCGCACTTTTCAGCCGAACAACCGCCGGCGTGCCCGGAAGCACGGGTTCAGGGCCCGCATGCGGACCCGTGCCGGTCGCCGTATCGTGAACAATCGCCGCCGTCGTGGGCGCGGTTCGCTGGCGGCGTGAAGTGGTGACGGTGGCACACGACGCGCGGCTGCGTGACGGTCGCGAGATCGTCGCCGTCCTGCGCGGTCCAAGGCGCCGTGCCGGTCACCTGCTGGGTGTCCATGTCAGGGATTCCGGCAGTGCCCGCCCTGCGCGTGTCGCCGTGGTGGCATCGCGGAAAGTGGGTTCCGCCGTCGCGCGTAACCGCGCGAAACGCCTGCTCCGCGAGGCGGCACGGCGGATGGCCTGGAGTGACGGGCTGGACATCGTCCTCGTGGCGCGTCCAGGCGGCGCGGAGAGCACCCTTGACGAGGTGCTTCGTGAGTTGAGCGCACTGGCGGGACATCTTCATGCATCCGATGATGTGCGCGACGCGGCGTGATGGGACGGCAACCCACCCGTGAGCAACCCACCGTGCCGGTGAGCACCGCTCGCTCACGGCGATCCCCGCTCGCGCTCATCGGTCTCGGTGTTGTCCATGCGTATCGCTGGACCGCCGCATTTCGCAGTCCGCGATGTCGTTTCTATCCCTCTTGTTCGACATATGCCCTGCAGGCGCTGCGTGTGCACGGCGCGGTGCGAGGGGGCTGGCTCGCAGTCAGGCGGCTGGGGCGTTGCCATCCCTGGAACCCAGGCGGCGTCGATCACGTACCCGCGAGGAGTGACTGACCGTGGCGAATCTCCGTGACGGCGTCTTGGATCTGTTCGAAGGGATCCTGACGTTCTTCTACAACTTGTTCGAGCCTCTCCTGGGTATCCACAGCTGGGGATGGGCGATCATCGCGTTGACGGTCGTCGTACGGATCTTCCTGCTGCCGCTTGCGATCAAGCAGACACGATCGATGCGCGCCATGCAGCGGCTGCAGCCCCAGATGCGCGAAGTACAGAAGAAGTACAAGGTCGACCGTGAACTGATGCGCAAGGATCCCGAGCAGTATCGGGCGCGGCGCGCGAAGTTGAACGAAGAGATGATGGCCCTCTACCGCAGGGAAGGCGCGAATCCTGCGGCAAGCTGCCTTCCCCTGCTGGCACAGGCCCCCGTTTTCATCGCGTTGTTCTGGACATTGCGTTGGATGGAGGAACTCGAGGGCCAGCCGTTCTACTTCGTGACAGCGTTCACCTCGGTGGACAACGGCGGCCTCGAAGTCAATGTCAGCCAGGCGGGCTGGCCTGGCTGGTTCTTGATCCTGCTGATGTCGGGAACGTTGTTCTGGTCGCAGAAGCAGATGATGGCGCGCACAGCGGCGACGCAGGCGGACAACCCGATGGCCCAACAGCAGAAGATCCTGCTGTACGCGATGCCGATCTTCCTCGCTGTGATCTCGTTCCAATTTCCCCTCGGGATCCTTCTCTACTGGGTCACCACGAACTTCTGGCAGGTCGCGCAGCAGGCGATCATCCTGCGGGAGGTCAAACAGGAGGCCGCAGCGGAGGCGACAACCGAACAGGCGAAGCCGGAAAGTGATGCGCCGCCACGACGTCGTTCGCCCGGTGCATCGAGCGGGAAGCGCCCGTCAGCGACGAGTGATGACGATTCCTCGAACAAGAGCACGCCCGCCGACAAGACCAACGACTCATCTGACTCGAAACCCGGGAAGGACGCCGCGAAACCCGGCAAGGACGCCGCCAAGAGCGGTGGCGACGCAGGCTCCGGCGAACATGGAGCAACCGAGGGGGCGACCGAGTCCAAGAAGGACGGGCCCAAACGTGACAGCCATCTCCCACGCCGGCGGCGCACGAACGACTGACGAAGGACACGAACAATGCCCTCAGGAACCCAAGCTCACGCGGATGACCTGGCTTCGGCGCTTACCGAGGCCGTTGCCGGCCTGCTGTCCGTTGACACGGATGATGTGCGCGTGACGGTCGAAGCGCCTGGTCTCGAGACGGCGACAGGACCGTTCCACGTGGAACTGCGCGCCGGATCGCCGCCCCGGGCCGACGAGACGCCGGAACCTTCACCTGTGGCGGCGGCCGCTCCAGCGGAGCCCGCTGACGAGGACGTCGTGACGCCAGAGCAGCTCGACGAAGAAGCGGACGCTGCGGCGGACTTTCTCGAGGGGCTGCTGGATGCGATGGACCTCCCGGGAGATCTGCGCATCCACGTGCTCGATGACCATGCGGAGGTCGAGATCGCCGAGATCGGCAGCGGTGCGCTGATCGGGCGACGCGGGCAGACGCTCGACGCGATCCAGGAACTCGTCCGGTGCGCGCTGCAGCGGCAGTTCCAACGTCGGGCACGGGTGCTCGTCGATGCCGAGGGGTACCGGGCGCGGCGCCTGGAGAAGCTGCGCGAAAAGGCGGACGAAGCGATTGATCGTGTCCTCGAGACAGGCGAGGAGGTCCGTCTGGAGCCGATGGATGTGTTCGAACGCAAGGCCGTGCACCAGGCGGTCGCTGACGCCGAGGGCGTGACGAGCAAGAGTCTGGGGCGTGAGCCGGGGCGGCGCGTCGTCGTGCTCCCGGAGTAGGCAGCAACGAACAAGCAGGCGGCGGGGGCCCGGCCGGGGTGACCGGGCCCGCCCCGTTTTTGGGTTCACCGGGGACGGCGCGCTAGCCCCCGGACCCCAGGGA
>JBJHAX010000018.1:0-44487 GCA_050480705.1 Nitriliruptoraceae bacterium | reverse complement strand
GCCAACGATCTCGCCGATGCGCTGCTGGAGAAGACCGTCGGCGACACCATCGACGAGGTGCGTGCCAACCTCGACGCCTATCTCGCACGTATCGCCCGGCGATGATGAGCCGCTCGGTGTGTCTGGCCGGCATGATGGGCGCCGGCAAGTCGACGGTGGCGCGGATGCTCGGTGAGCGGCTCGGCCGCCGGGTCGTCGACACTGACGACGAGATCCGCCGCTGGACCGGTCGCGACATCGATGAGCTGTTCGCCGTCCACGGCGAAGACGCCTTCCGTGAGCTCGAACACCGCGTTGTTGCCGAGGTTGCGACGTTGCACGACCTGGTCGTCTCACTCGGCGGGGGTGCGGTGCTGCGCGACGACAACGTCGAGGCGCTTCGGTTGACCGGGGTCATCGTGTATCTCGACGTGGCCGTCGACGTCCTCGTCGAGCGGCTGGCCGCCGACGAGACCGCGCGCCCGCTGCTCACCGGCAAGGATCTGCGCACGACGGTCAGGGAGTTGCACCATCTTCGCGATCCCCGCTACCGGCAGGTCGCGAACCTGACCGTGGATGCCGGCCGGGACGCCGCCGACGTCGCGGACGAAATCATCGCGTGGATGTTGTCGCAAGGTGATGTGCTCACCCCGTCCGAACACGAGCAGGTGATGCCATGACGGCCCCGAGGACCACCACGGTCCCGCTCGGCGAGCGCTCCTACCCGGTGCTGGTCGGCAGGCAGATCCTCGCCGAGCTCGATCAGCACCTCGACCTTCCCGCCGCGGGTACTCGGGCGCTGCTGGTCACCCAGCAGGCGGTCGTCGACGCAGGACACGCCAGCCCGGTCGAACAGGCGCTGGCGCGCGCGGGCATCGACGTGCACACCCACCTGCTGCCCGAGGGTGAGTCCGCCAAGGACGCCGCGCACCTGCTGGCCCTCTGGCGGCAGGCCGCCGGCATCCCGCTGTCACGCGACGACCTCGTCGTCGCCGTCGGTGGGGGCGTGGTGGGCGATGTCGCCGGATTCGCCGCCGCCACGATCAACCGGGGCATTGCCGTGGTGCAGGTGCCGACGACGCTGCTCGCGCAGGTCGACGCCGCGATCGGCGGCAAGACCGGCATCAACCTGCCCGAAGGAAAGAACCTCGTCGGTGCGTTCCACCAGCCGCTCGCGGTGTGCTGCGACGTCGCGACGCTCACGACCCTGCCGGCGCGCCTGCTCACCGAAGGGCTCGGTGAGGTCGTCAAGTACGGGTTGATCCGCGATCCGGTCATCCTCGAGCTGCTCGAAACCAGCACGCACGTCGCACGCGACCCGGACGAGCAGCTTCTCGAGACGCTGGTGGCGCGTTCTGTGGCGGTGAAAGCCGAGGTTGTCGGCGGTGACGAACGTGAAGGGGGTCAGCGGGCGTTCCTGAACTTCGGGCACACCTATGGCCACGTCGTCGAAGCGCTCACCGGCTACGGCACGCTGCTGCACGGAGAAGCCGTCGCCGTCGGGATGGTCGTCGCCTTGAGGCTCGGCCAGCGGCTCGGCCACACGCCGGCGTCGGTCGTCGAACGCGCCGAGACGCTGCTCGCGGGTCTTGGCCTGCCGGTCCGTGGACCGGTGCTCGACCGCGCGTCGGTGTGGACGGTCATGGGGCGCGACAAGAAGGCGAAGGCGGCGGGCGTGCGCTTCGTGATCCTCGACGACCTCGCGGCCCCCCGCGTCGTTACCCCGGACCGTGGCGACGTGGATGCGGTGCTCGACGAGTTCGACGCCGAGCGCTAGCGACGGCCAACACGCGCGGTGCCAGCAGACATCGCGCACAGGTGGGCGTACGACGGCTACACGCGCGCGATCGATCCGCTCATCGCCATCGGCGACGGGTGCAGGTTGTTGTCGACCGCCGCGAACGTCGAGGGGTCGACGCTGCGCGCGACCGCGAGCACCGCTTCGGCATCCCGGCGGCGCACCGTGGAGAGCACCATGTCGACCGGGCCGGCGAAGCCGGTTCCGCGAAACACCGTGGCGCCGTGGCCCGTGCGATGAATGGCATCCGCGATCCGGCGACCCAGCTCGAGCGGCATGCCGTCATCGTCGAGGCGTGTGGCATCGGCGTAGATGCGCACCGTCGTCATGCCGAGCCGCAGGCGGCGCGCCACCTCAATGCCCGCGGCGGTGCCGACCGCGACACCGACGACGAAACCGCCGATACGCACCGGGGTCAGATCCGAGAACACGATGCCGGCCGCGGCGAGCCACACGGACGCTTCGGTGGCGGCCGTCAACGCGGCCAACAGACGCCGTTCCTGCACGACGAGCACCATGCGGAAGACGTTGAGGGACACGTCGGTGATGCGCAGCGTCGCGATGACGAGCGCAGGCCACAGCGCCGCCCAGATCGCGGCGAGGTCGAAGTTGTCGAGCACGTTCGAAAGTTCCTGCTGCATGGGCCGTGTCACTCACGGCCGTTCTCGATGATCATCCGCTATGCGGGCTCGCGCCGCACGATGCGGCAGTGTCCTTTGGGAGACCATCCCGGCGATCGGCGACGGCGGGTCACCGTTGGCGTGTCAGACCTCGCCGGTGCTGCGTGCCAGCGCGACCAGATCACGAGCCTGGTCATCGTCGATCATCGCGGTGACCAGATTGGCGGTGAGCCGCTCGAGGTTGCGCGACGTCGTGCGCAGTTCGCTGCTCGACATGCGTGCGTCCAGGTGGCTCGCCACCAGGGCGCGGGCCAGCGGCGGGCTGGCTGCGACGTCGCGCTTGAGGATGTGTCCGTGCCACAACTCCGCACTGTCGCCCAGCGCCGAGGCCAGGGTGTAGTCGTCGCCCCGGCGCGCCACCTGAGCCCTCAGGAACATCCGGGTCACGACGCACTCGTGCGGCACACGCGCGTCGACCAGCCGCAGGTACCGGGTCGGTTCACCGGAATCGAAACGTTCTCGTTCCCGCCAGTGCACGAACTGCCACAGGTGCTGCAGGCCGACGAACCGCCAGAACTGCGGGTCGTCGAGGACCATCAGTGGCAGCTCACGTGTCGCGCGGTGCAGCATCCCGGCAGCTTCGCCTTCGAAGCGGTCGCGGTCGCTCGCCTCGTCACTGTCGCGGTACTCCGCCAGGCGTGCACGGATCAGCGTGGCCGCGTCAGCGAGCGCGCGCAGGTCGGCGTCGGGGCCCCGGCCCGACAGCGCCATCTCGTCAGGCTCGATGGGTCGCCACCCCTTGGCGAGATACTCGGCGGTCAGTGTCATGCAGTGGTCGATGGGCACGATCGGGTATCTCACGACGCGCCCTCGCTGATCGAGTTGACGAGGGCGTTCTTGAAGTCGGGCAGCCAGCCTTCGATCAGCGCGACCGCGCGCTCCGGCTGGTTCTTCACCGTCGTCCAGTAGTGCTGGGCGAGCTCCATGTCGACTTCGTCCTCGCGCGCAGCCATCTGCCGCACGAGGCTGCCCAGCAGCGACTCCTGGGCGTCGAGGAAGGTGTCGCTGCCTTCGCCGGCTGCGATCTCACGGGAGCCGGCGTGCACGACCGCGGTCATCGCATCGAGGAACAGCTGCATCTGCAGGCTGCGCGACCCTCGGCTGCGGGGCTCGGCGGCGAGCTGTGCGAGCACCTCCTGGTCGACGTAGACGGTCAGGGACGCATCGGGGTCCATCTCGGGGTCGGTGACACGCTCGGCGGTGATCAGGCGAAGCGTGCGTGCCGGTAGCTCGTGCTCGGCGCGGACCTCCTCGGTCAGTGGGATCGGTGTGAAACCGATCTGGCCCAGGTCGGTCGCGATGCGGTGATGGGTGCGTGCAAGCCACGTGCCGCGCCGGAAGGGCCGAAGCGGGCGCGGGTCGAGGTCGTCGGCCAGCACGACGGCCAACGTCGCGTCGCATCCTCCGAACGGCGCCGCGAGCGCGACCGGACGCGCACCGGCGCCGCCGACGTCGATCCGCTGGCCGTGCCGGTCGAGTTCGTCGATGGGTGTGCGCCAAGCGACCTGTTGGACGCGCAGTCGAGGCGCACCGAGCACGAGCGCGAGGTCGACCTGATGGGCCGCAAAGCCTGCCTGCTCGACCGCTTCGAGGAGTTCGGCGACGTTCGTGCGCCGCTGCTGCTCGTCGCTGCCGGTCACGATCGTGATCCGCTCGGCGAGGAACACGGTCACTGCGACGCTCAGGCGGCCCGATGCGGACAGCGACTGGCCTGCGAACTCCAGGCGCAACCGGGTCAGCCGCCGCTGCACGGACTCCAGTCCGGCGTAGGGGCGCACCACCCGCTGTTCGCTGGTCACCTCGGCGCCACCGCAGCGTCGACCGAGGCGTTGTCGCCGTCGGTGTCTGCCCTGACCAGCAGGCGCAGCGACCAGTCGCGCGGGTACGGCACCGATTCGATGCTGAGCTCGACGCCGTCGTGATCGATCATGCCCCACAGGGCTCCCTCGTCGTCCGGGCGCAGCCGTGCGGGAGCAGTGATCGTGATCTGTGCCGGGCGTCCGCCGCGCCGCTGTTCGACGAACTGGCACGTGGCTGCGACACGGGTGTGCGCAGGCGGCCCGTCGTAGCGTTCGGCGAGTCGGACCTGCACGCTCGCACGCATGCGGACCTGCGCGCCGTCGCCGACGGCGACCGCTTCGTGGTCGGCGATCGCGATGGCGAGTTGACGCGGCCCGGTGGACGGCGGCGGCGGGTGATGGGCGCCTTCGGTCTCCACGACGAGCCTGAACAGCTTCTCGAGTTCGGGCAGTCGCAGGTCGCGGCGGTCGGGAACCGGCGGCTTGATGTCGCGCCGGAAGGTCGTGACGTTCTGCCGGATGCGGTTGAGGATCGTGCGTGCGATCTCGGGAGCGGCCGGGTCGGTCGCGTCGTCGCCGACGTCGGTCTGCCAGGCGTCATGGCCGCGAGGTTCGGTCTGCCGCAACAGGTCGTCGACGTCGGGGTGGGCGACGAACACGCCGCGGACGAACGGCTTGGCGAACCCGGCCTCCAGATACTCGACCACCATGCGGGGGCCGCGGATGAGTGCGACGAGGCTTCGATGGTCGATCCCGTCGTCCGACGGATACGACCAGCCGCCCTGGTCCGACACGAGCCCGAGTGTGCCCAGACGCAGACGGCGGTCCTCGGCGGTCGCGGGCAGCAGGGTGACGGTCTTCTCGTCACGCTCGTCGGCGACGTCGGCGGCTGTCGCCAGCGCGTAGCCACGCAGAAAGTCGGCAAGTTCCTGGCGCCGCTCGGGGCGTGCACGGTGCGTGCGCCCCGCCTGATCGACGATGTGCACCGAGAAGGTCGGATCGGAGACGATCACCGGCCACCAGTTGCGCTCGACGGCTTTGCGCAACTCCACCGCCTCGACCGTGGGATCGATGACGAGGAACGTCGTGCCGAGGTCATCGACGACTGCCGGGTCGCGTACCGCAAGACCCAGTGAACGCGCGATCTCGTCGGCGTGCTCGTTCTCGAACGGGCGCACGGCTGCGTCGTGACCCTGCTGGCCGTAGCGCGCGAACCCGGAGTAGGTGACGCCGTCGATCTCGTGCGGTCCCCAGTAGGTCATGCCGAGCAGCCGTCGCGTCACGCCCGGGTCGTCGGGTCGTGCACGAAAGCACGAGTAGGCGACCACGGTTCGTGTCGCCGAACCGCGGATCAGCCCGGCCTTGCCGTAGCCGTACGACCCGCCCGAGCCCGAGGGTTTGACCGTGAAGCCGATACTGACCAGCGCCAGATACATCTTGGAGGCAGCGCCACGCCACGGGCCGTGCATCCCGGTGGTGCCGTGTTCCTCGATGACCAGGATGTCGAGCGGCGTGCCGGGACGGGCGAACAGCCACGAACGGTCCGGCAGCCCGACCCGGGCAGCGTCGAGTCCGCGTGCCCGGGCCGCCAACGCGTCAAGACCCAGCTTGCGTGCGAGGTCGTCGCGTGTGGCGCCCCTGAGCCTCGTGAACGTGAAATCGACCGAGAAGTCGGGTGGGGTGCCGGCATACTCGGCCCGCAGTTCGTGGGCGGCGTCCCAGGAGTTCTGGATGACCTCGCGCGCCATGATGGTGGCGTCTGGGCGCGGGGCGCCCGTTGCGAGCATGCCCGGGCTCTTGAGCGGCTCGTTGCGGAACAACTTCGAGACGTCGCCGGACGACCCACTTCGCGCCTCGTCGATACGTTCGAAATCCCAGTGCATGGCGCCTCCCGCCAGGCGGAAGACTAACGCCGCCGAACCGCAGGTCACGTGAGCAACAGCGTCGACGCCGAGACGCTACGTTGCGAGCATGGCTGCGCCACGAACTGCTCCCGCTCCCGTTGTCGAACCGGATACCCGCCCGGATCCCACCACCGACGACGGCGACCACGACCGCTTCGCCCACTACGTCGCGCGGCGTGACCTCGAACGGGCACGAAAGACAGGGCGTCCCGTCACCGCACTGTGCGGCAAACGCTGGGTCCCCAGCGCCGACCCGTCGCGTTACCCGATGTGTCCGACGTGTTCGGAACTCGCCGCCGACATGCTCTCGAAGGGCCTCGGCGGCTGAGCATTGCGCGCGGTGCTCAGCTCAGCGCACCTGCCAGTCGTGCATCCCGGTCCGCGCGCATCCTCCAGCCGCGACACCCGCGCTAGTGTCGAGCGCGCACCAACGAGCGGACCCCGACGTGCTGCGCGGCATCATCTTCGACCTCGACGGCGTGCTGACCGACACCGCTGAGCTGCACTTCAGGGCGTGGCAACGTCTCGCCGACGAGGAAGGGATCGCTTTCGACCGGGCGGCGAACGAGCGCCTGCGCGGCGTCTCGCGCGCCGACTCGCTGCGCCTGCTGCTCGGGGGCCGCGAGGTGCCCGCAGGAGCCTTCGATGCGCTGCTCGAACGCAAGAACGGCTACTACCTCGCCCAGCTCACCGACCTCGGACCCGGTGATGTTCTGCCCGGCGCCGAGCGGCTCGTCGACGACGCGCTGCGTCGCGGACTGTCGATCGCAGTCGGATCGGCGTCACGCAACGCCCGTACGGTGCTTGCACGCCTCGGCCTGACCGAACGCTTTCACGCGATCGTTGACGGCAACGACGTCGAACGCGCAAAACCCGCCCCTGACGTCTTTCTGCTCGCCGCGCAACGCCTCGGTCTGGCCGCATCGTCCTGCGTGGTTCTCGAGGACGCGGCGGCAGGCATCGACGCGGCGCGTGCTGCGGGGATGCGTACCGTCGGCATCGGGCCGGCCGAGACGGTCGGCCACGCCGACCTGCGCTTCGACGCGACCGTCGACGTCGACCTCGACGTGGTGCTCGCGCTGGCGGACGTGCCGACGTGAGCACGCACGACGCGCCAGAAGGCATCCACCAGCCGCGTCCGAGCTTCACCAAGCGGCTCGAGCGGCTTCGCCGCCGGCTCGCGCGCGACCGGGCGCTCGACGGCGTCATGCTCGGGCTCGCAGTCGCCACGGGCCTCGCGACCGGCGTGGCTGCGTGGATTCTCCTCGGTGTCATCGAACTCGTCGTGCACCACGCCTGGTCGAGTCCGGTGCCGTGGTGGCAGATCCTGCTCGTGCCCACCCTCGGTGGGCTGCTCGTCGGGGTGATGACGACCTGGGTTGCCCCAGAGGTCCGTGGCGGGGGTGTCAGCGAGACGATGGAGACGCTGGTGTTGCGCGGCGGGCGCTTTCGCGGCCGGGTTCCGTTCGCGGCAACCGGCGCGACCGGCATCTCGCTGGGCACCGGCGCCTCGGGAGGGCCCGAAGGCCCGGTGGTGATGATCGGCGGTTCGATCGGTTCGCTGCTGTCCCGGCTCGTCCCGGTCGGCGAGGACCGCACCCGGGCGCTGGTCGCGGCGGGCGCGGCGGCCGGGATCGGGGCCTCGTTCAACGCCCCGATCGGCGGCATGCTGTTCGCCATCGAGATGCTGCTCGGGGGGCTGCGCCGTGCGGGCTCACTGCAGGTCGTGGTCGTTGCCGCCGTCGTCGGTTCCGTGACGGCCCGCCAACTCGTGGGGGAGGGGCTGACGTTTCGCCCCGCGCCAGGACTGGGGCTCGGAGCGCCATTCGAACTGCTGCTGTACGCGGGGCTCGGAGTTGCCGCGGTCGTCGTTGCGCACGGGTTTCGGACCGGTTCGACGCTCGGCGGGCGGCTGTTCCGCCGCGTCGAGTCACGAATCGGCCGGCCACTGTCGGTCGCCTCGGCCGGCCTGGGTGTCGGCCTGATCGCGCTCGCGTTCCCGCAGGTGCTCGGTGACGGATCCGAGCTGCCCGACATCGGGGGGCGCAGCGATCCCATCCAGGCGATGCTCGACCTCGACGTGCCATTGGGGATGGCCGGCGCCGGACTGCTGCTCGCCCTGGTCGTCGCCAAAGTCGCGGCGACGTCGCTGTCGAAGGGAGCCGGTGCCGCCGTCGGGATCTTCGCACCCGCGCTGTTCACCGGCGCCGCGCTCGGTGGCGCGTTCGGGCTGGTCGCCGCCGAACTGTTCGGCCCCGAGATCAACCCTGCGGCGTTCGCCCTGGTCGGCATGGCCGCAGTGTTCGCGGCGACCGCACGCGCACCGCTGACCTCCATCCTGATCGTGTTCGAACTCACCGGCAGCTACGAGCTCGTGCTGCCGCTGATGGTCGCCGTGGGTGTTGCGATCGCTGTCGAAGAGCTGCGTGGTACGGACTCGATCTATCTCAAGGATCTGCGCGAACGAGGCGTGCTCTACACGACCACCGAGGACCTCGACGTGCTGCAGGTCGTCTCGGTCGGCGAGGTCATGACCCGCGATCACCCCACCGTGTCGAGCGAGTTGCCACTCGGGGAGCTGCGGCCGTTGTTCGGCGCGTCCGGCAGCGACGGCTTCGCCGTCACCGACGACGAGGGTCGCCTCGTCGGGATGGTCACACGGCGCGACCTCGAACGCACCGGCGAACGCGTGGGCGACGTCTGCACACGGCAGGTCGTCACCGTCTCGCCCGACGACCCCGTCTTCCGCGCGGTACGCCGCATGGGATCACTCGACGTCGGACGCGTCCCGGTGATCGAACCGACCACGCGGCGGGTCGTGGGGATGCTGCGTCGTGGCGACGTGGTCCACGCCTATCAGCGCGGGATCGACCGGAGCCTGGGCGCCCAGCAGCGCGGCCAGGCCGACCGGTTGCGCGATCTCACCGGGGTGCGCTTCGTCGAGCTCGTCATCGATTCCGCCTCGCCGGCGGTCGGCCGTGCGGTGGCCGACATCGACTGGCCCGAACGAACCGTCGTGACCAGCGTGCGACGCCAGGGATCCGTCGTCGTGCCAACCGGCGCGACCGTCTTCGAAGCCGGCGACGAACTCGTGGTGTTGACCGGCAGCGCTGACGAACTGCACGCCGCGCTGCGGGCAGACACGCGCCGCTCCGAGACGAAGCGCCCGCACGAGGATGCGTCGCATGACGAGACGGAGACCCCGGGGCCGACGGTTTGAGGTTGATCAGCGGCTCTCGGCGTCGACCGGCGCCGCAGTCAACGGTGCGAACACACGAGTGATCGACCCGTCGTCCACGTCGAGGACGTAGCCGCCCACGCGCAGCCCGTCGGGCCGGTCCGGCCACATCAGCAGTCGCGCGCAGTCGGTCGCGACGGCGTCACCGACGTCGCTGAACGTGCCCCAGTTCGTCCCGAACGGCGGATGGCCCATGAGCGTCTCGAGGCGCGGCTGCAGCTTGCCGTCCGGATCGTGCAGGCCGCAGCGTGAGTGCCCGAGAACGACGACGGTGCGCGTGCCGAGAATGTGCGTCGACAGCGCAAGCGAACGCAGCATGTCGTCGGTCACCCGGGCGCCGGCGGTACGCAGCACATGGGCTTCGCCGAGTTCGAGCCCGAGCGCGGCGAACGCGTCGATACGGCTGTCCATGCAGGTCACGATGGCGAGCTGCCGTGACGGCTCGACGGGCAGAGCACGGTGCCGTGATGATGCGACGTAGTCGGCGTTTGCCTGCTCGATCTGATCGAAAGGTTCCACGCCGTCTCCCCAGATGGTGGCTGCCGAGGGCACGCCGGGCTCACGTAATAGCGATCCACCATAGTGGCGGCCGGGAGACCGGCGCGTCGATGCTCAGCTGTCGGCGTCGAGACGCCGGGCATCGACGGTGCGCACGAGCGTGTCGCGCTGTTCGAGCAGCACGCGGCGCAGCGGCCGTGGCAGGTCGCGGCCGAGGTGACCGTCGAGCTTCTCCCGCAACTGGTCACCGGCGGCCTGGTGGGGGAACATCCCTTCGGCGAACCCGATCGCCCACTCGAGCGAACGTGACGACCACACGTCGTCGAGCACGTCGAAGTACTGGTCGATGTAGGCGCCGAGGACGTCGACCTGCTCCATGCACACGAACCCCGCCCACAGTTGACGCGACATCGTGTGGGTCAACGTGGTGTCGGTGAGCAACGTCTCCCACGCCCATGCCTTGGCGGCCGGATCGGGCCGTGACGCACGGGCCGTTGCGGCGTGACGCTGGCCGAGGTCGGTGGGATCACGCTCGAGTTCGGCTGTGATGCGTGCCTCGTCGGCGACGCCGGCGCGCGCCAACGCGATGAGCAGGTGCCAGCGCAGGTCGGTGTCGACCTCCAGTCCGTCGACATCGAGCGAGCCGTCGAGCAGCGCCTCGATCGCGGCCAGATGTGCACCGTCGGCACGCGCCACGTCCGCCCAGTGGCGCGCCCAGGCCAGCTGCAGGTCGCTGGCCGGCTCGGCGTGCTCGACCTGTGCGCCGGCACGTGCGGCGAGCCGCTGCAGACGTTCGCCGGCACGACGGGGATCGCTGAAGCGTTCGACAGCGCCGACTGCCCGAAGCAGCAGGCGCTGGACGACACCCGGGTCGCGCTCGGCATCGGCGTTGGCGTCGACGAGTTCGACGAAGCGGTGTGCGGGCAGCTGGGCGTCGCGGGTCATGTCCCAAGCGGTGCTCCAGACGAGCGCGCGTGCCAGCGGGTCTGCGATGTCGCGCAGGGAGGTGACCGCGGTGTGCGTGCTCGAGGAGTCGAGGCGCACCTTCGCGTAGGTCAGGTCGTCGTCGTTGAGCAGTAACAGGTCACCGGAACGCACCCCTGCGAGTTCGTCGACGACCGTGCGCTCACCATCGACGTCGAGCTCGACCCGCTTGCGGCGCACCACCCCGTCGTCGGTGGTGTCGTAGACCCCGACGGCCAGGCGGTGGCGCCGAAGCGTGGGTTCGTGGCTGCTCGCACCGGGCAACCCGGACCAGCTCGGTGCGGGGGAGCGCTGTTCGATCTCGACGCGTTCGTAGGTCCCGTCGGGCGCGAGGGTCACACGCGGAACGAGTTCGTTCACCCCGGTGGTCAACAACCACTCGTCGCGCCACTCGGCCAGGTCACGACCGCTTGCTCGTTCGAGCGCGGACAGGAAGTCGGACAGCTCGGCGTTGTCCCAGGCGTGGTCGGCGAAATAGGTGCGGCAACCGGCGAGGAACGCATCCTGGCCGACCCAGGCGACCAGTTGGCGAAGCACCGAGGCGCCCTTGGCATAGGTGATGCCGTCGAAGTTCTGATGGACCGACTCGACGTCGTCCATGCGGTCGGCGACCGGATGAGTGGAGGGCAGCTGGTCCTGGTGTTTCGCCCAGGCCTTGAGCGCATCGAGGAACGTCACCCAGGCATCGCGCCAGCGGGTCGCATCGACCTGGGCGATCTGCGCCATGAACGTCGCGAACGACTCGTTGAGCCACAGGTCGTCCCACCAACGCATCGTCACGAGGTCGCCGAACCACATGTGCGCCATCTCGTGCAGGATGGTCTCGGCGCGGCGCTCACGGACCGCGTCGGTCACCCGTGAGCGGAAGACGTAGCTCTCGGAGAACGTCACGCACCCGGGGTTCTCCATGGCCCCGAAGTTGAACTCGGGCACGAAGAGCTGGTCGTAGGTGGAGAAGGGATACGGCTGTTCGAACACTCCCTCGAAGAACGCGAGGCCCTGGCGGGTGATGTCGAGGATCTCGTCGGGATCCAGATACTGCTCCAGGGAGCGACGCACGTACAACCCGAGCGGCACGGCCGAGCCGTCTGCACGTTCGTAGGTGTCGCCGACGTGCGCGTAGGGGCCGGCGACGACCGCGGTGACGTAGGGGCTGAGCAGCGGCGTCGTCGCGAAGCTCCAGCGCCCGGCCTCTCCGGCAGTCGGTGTCTCCAACGCCTCACCGTTGGACACCACCACCCAGTCGCCGGGAGCGTCGACGGTCAGCGTGAACCGCGACTTGATGTCGGGCTGGTCGAAGCAGGCGTAGACGAGATGGGCGGCGAACGGCTCGAACTGGCTGTGCAGGTAGACGCCGCCGTCCGACGGGTCGACGAAGCGGTGCAGTCCTCGGCCTTCGTGTTGGTAGGCCATGCGTGCTTCGACACGCAGCCGGTGCTCGCCCGGTTCGAGTGTGGGCAGTGTCAGTCGCGTGCCGCCGACCGCGTCGGCGGTGAGCGTGTGCCCGTCGAGCTCGACGCTCGAGACCTCGGCGGCGGTGAGGTCGACGAACAGCGGGGCGCGCTCGCGAATCTCGAACGTCAGATCGGTGACCGAACCGAAGCCCGCCGCGTCGTCGGCATCGAGCTCGAGGTGGACCGACGTGATGACGTCGCCGAGCACACGCCGGCGCTCAATCGCCTCGTCACGGGTGAGGTTCTCGCGCTGTGCCGTCACTCGGCCATCTCGGCCAGAGGGTTTCCTTCAGCGCGTGCCTGCTCGAGACGACGTCCGAGTTCGTCGCGCCGCGTGTCGTTGAGGCAGGCGCAGCCGACCTCGTAGGCGGCGTAGTGGCGCACGTCGAGACGATGGGTCGGGCAGGCGGCGACCTCGAGGCGGGTGATGGGTTCAGATCGGGTCATGGATCGGCTCCGGTGACGGTGGCACGCTCAAACGTTGAAACGGAAGTGGATGACGTCGCCGTCCGCGACGACGTACTCCTTGCCCTCCAGGCGCATGCGGCCCGCGTCCCGCGCGGCCGCCTCGCTTCCGAGCGTGACGTAGTCGGCGTAGGCGATGACCTCCGCGCGGATGAATCCGCGCTCGAAGTCGGTGTGGATCTCGCGCGCGGCGCGCGGCGCGGTGGACCCGGACGGCACGGTCCATGCGCGCGCTTCTTTGGGGCCTGCGGTGAAGAAGGTGATGAGGTCCAGTAGTCGGTAGGCGCGCTCGATGAGCCGCTCGAGCCCGCTACGTTCGAGCCCGAGCGAGCTGAGGTACTCGGCGCGCTCGTCTGGGTCGAGGTCGACGAGTTCCTCTTCGACGCGAGCCGAGACGACGACGAGTTCGGAGCCGTCACGTTCGGCGAGCTTGCGCACGACATCGACGTGCCGGTTGCCCTCGGGAAGGTCGGTGTCGGCGACGTTGGCCGCGTACAGCACGGGCTTGGTGGTCAGCAGCGACAGTTCGCGTTCGAGTGACGGGTCGAGTTCGCCGCCGAATGCGCGTGCCGCGACGCTGCCGTCGAGATGGGCGGCGAGTGAGGTGAGCTGGTCGACCTCACGTGCGAGTGCGCGGTCGCCTCCCTTGGCGGCGCGGCGGGCGCGTTCCAGCCTGCGTTCGACCGTCTCGAGGTCTTTGAGAATCAGCTCGGTGTCGATGACGCCGATGTCGCGCTCTGGGTCAACCGCGCCGTCGACGTGGACCACGTCGGGGTCATCGAAGCAGCGCACGACGTGGCAGATCGCGTCGACCTCGCGCACATGCGCGAGAAACTGGTTGCCGAGGCCTTCGCCGCGTGCCGCACCGGCGACGAGGCCGGCGATGTCGACGAACTCGATCGAGGTGTGGACCGTGCGTTGCGAGGCGGCGAGGCGGGCGAGCTCGTCAAGCCGCGCATCGGGCACGCCGACGACGCCGACGTTGGGCTCGATGGTGCAGAACGGGAAGTTCGCCGTTTGTGCGCCGGCCTGTGACACCGCGTTGAACAACGTCGATTTGCCGACGTTCGGGAGGCCGACGAGGCCCACCTGGAGCGTCATCGGTCGTCCTTTGCGGCGGGCGCGGGTTGCGACAGGCCTGGTCGCCGTGTGCGGATCCGGCCCCTGGGGCGAGCGTATCCGAGCGGGCAGTCGCTACGGTCGGCCGCCAAGGGCGGGCAGCAGCGCCAATTCCACGTCGCGACAGGGACGCCGATGAGGATCGTCATCGCGCGATGCTCGGCGACCTACCGTGGCCGGCTGTCATCGACGCTCGAGCCGGCCGTCCGGATGCTGATGGTCAAAGCCGACGGCTGTGTCGCCATCCATGCAGACGTCGGCGCCTACAAGCCGCTGAACTGGATGAACGCGCCCAACACGCTGCGCGAGGAACCCGGACGCTGGACCGTGACCAACCCGAAAGGTGAGGAGCTGGTCATCGAGATCGAGGAGGTTCTCGACGAGGTCGCCTACGAGCTCGACACCGACCGGGGGTTGACCCTCGACGGCGTCGAACGCGACCTGCAGGAGTTGCTGGCGACGCATCCGGGCCATCTCGAGCCGGGGCTGGTGTGTGTGCAACGCGAGTACCGCACGGACCTCGGGCCCGTTGATCTGCTCTGCCGCGACCCCGACGGCGTCGCTGTCGCCGTGGAGGTCAAACGCATCGGCGAGATCGACGGCGTCGAACAGCTGACGCGCTACCTCGACCGGCTCGACCGCGACCCGATGCTGCGCCCGGTCCGCGGGTTGTTCGCGGCCACCCGCGTCAAACCGCAGGCGCGGGTACTGGCAGAATCACGCGGCATCGGCTGGGTCGAGGTCGATCTCTCGGATCTGCGTGGCGAGCAGGACCCCCAGGCGCGCCTGTTCTGAGCGCGAACCCTGCATCCGCTGGCGTCCTTGCCGGTCACCGGCCGTCGGTGCGTTGAAGCGCCGCCCGGATCGCCGCGACACACGATGCGTCCGCGACCCTGAATGCCTGCTCGACCGTGAACCACGCGATGTCGGGTGATTCGCCGAGGTCGGGATCCAGCGGCGCGTCGCCGTCCGCGTGCCCGACGAAGCGCAGATCCAGATGGCGGTGGGCGGCATCGACATCGTGGACGTCGACATGCGCGAGCAGCGGGTGACCGCCGGGATGCTTCAGCGCCAGGCCGGTCTCTTCACGGGTCTCACGAACTGCCGCGGCGTCCGGTGCCTCACCTGCCTGCAGGTGGCCGCCCGGCTGCAGCCATCGTCCGATCCTTCGGTGCAGATGCAGCAGAACCTGCCCCTGGCCGTCGAGAACGATCGCGGAGGCAGTGACATGCACACGGTCGGCCTCGGCGTCGAACGGGTTGTGGAGCGTGTCGAGGGCCCGCAGTGTCTCATCGAGCGACGAGCGTTCCTGCGCATCGATGGGGTCGTGGACCGCGAGCAGCGCGCGCAGCTGCTTGACGTGTCCGGCCGCAGCGCCTCCGGCCACGCTCAGGAAGACAAGCCGACGTCGGCCATGAGGGGGCGTGGATCCCGGCGGATGCCTACGACGAACGGACCGAACTCGGCGAAGCGTGCCGAGGCTTCGTCGTAGCGCAGCTTGTAGACGATCTCTTTGAGGTCGGCGACGTCGTGCGCGAACAGCGTGACGCCCCACTCCCAGTCGTCGAGTCCGGTCGAGCCCGACACGAGCTGGATGACCCGTCCGGTGAATGCACGTCCACTGCGGCCGTGTTCGTGCATCAGCCGTCTGCGCGCCTCGAAATCGAGCGCGTACCAGTTGTCGTCGCCTTCGCGGCGGTGGGACATGGGGTAGAAGCACGCCACGGCCCAGCGGGGCATGTCCGGATACAGCTTGTCGTGGGTGTAGCGTTCCATGCGCTGGGCGAACTCCTCGACACGCCGATCGAGATCGGCGCCGTGTGCTCCTTTGGCGGCGAGTTCGTCGCGGTACTGCTCGGCCGTCTGCGTGTACTCGCTGCCTTCGGTCAGCGAGAGATACGACCAGGTGAGCTCGACGGCGCCAGCTGCGCTGGCGAGCACGTCGGATTGCAGCAGTCTCAGGCGCGCGAGGTCGCGGTCGATCGCCATGAGCATGATGTCGGCCTTGTGGCCAGGGACGCTGAACAGATGCAGTTGCAGCGTCTCGTTCCACTCCGACAGCGTGTCGGCCAGACGCTTGCCGACCTCGGCGTCCGCGGTAGCACGCCTGTGATCGACCCGCAGGAACAGGTGGAGGACGTTGAGTCCCTCGCGAGGTGTGATCGCGTCGTCGGCTGCCTCGACGTGGCTAGGTTCGTCGACCGGCGTGCTGGCCGTTTCGGGGTCGGGGCCGCCGCGCGGTTGGTCGTCAGCCATCGAGGATCTCCTTGCCCAGCACGCTGCCGTCCTCGCCCAGGTCGTAGACCACCGGCACACCGGTGGCGAGTTCGAGTTCGAGCACCTGTTGCTCGTCGAGATCGTCGAGGCGCATCACGATGGAGCGGTTGGAGTTGCCGTGTGCGACGACGAGCACGTTCTTGCCCTGAGCGATGTCGCCGAGGATCGCACGTTCGAAGAACGGCAGTGTCCGCGCGGCGGTGTCGGCCAGTGCTTCACCGTTGGGTGGCGGGGTGGCGTAGGAGCGACGCCAGATCCTGACCTGTTCGTCCCCGTACTTCTCGGCGGTCGCCGCCTTGTTCAGTCCTTGTAGGTCGCCGTAGTGGCGTTCATTGAGTGCCTGGTCACGGATGATCGGCGGCGTCGCGCCCATCGTTTCGAGGGCGATCCGCAAGGTTTCCTCGGCGCGCGTGAGCACCGAGGTGTAGGCAACGTCGAAGTGGCGCCCCCGCAGCCGGCGTCCGGCGTCCTCGGCCTCCTGTTCGCCCAACGGGGTCAGCGGGACGTCCACCCAGCCGGTGAACCTGTTCTCGAGGTTCCACAACGACTGGCCGTGACGGACCAGGACGAGCTCAGGCATCGCGGCATCTCCTCGCACGGGCCGACGTCGTCGCGGGCGCGAACAGCGCGAGGGAGGACCCGCTGCAGATCGCCGATCGCGCCTTGCGAGGGTAGACGACCGCGTCGATGTGGCCGGCGACAACCCCGAGCGCGCCTGCGTGCCAGACCCGGGTGTGCCAGCGATACCGTGATGGTCGACCTCGCGAAGCACGCGGAGTCCGTCGCGACCGCCGTGTGCGACGCCGAGCGGGTGGGAGGCAGGTCGTGGAGCACCTCGTACTCGGTACACCGATGACACCACCGTGGCCCGATGGCCACGAACTCGCGGTGGTCGGAATGGGCTGTTTCTGGGGCGCCGAGCGGATCTTCTGGCAGATCGACGGCGTGTGGACGACCTTCGCGGCCTATGCGGGCGGGGACCTCGACGAGCCCACCTACGCCCAGGTGTGCACCGGCACCACCGGGCACGCCGAAGTGGTCGGGATCGTGCACGACCCGTCGCGGGTCGACTATGAGCGTCTACTCGCCGCCTTCTGGGAGAACCATGACCCCACGCAGGGCGACCGCCAGGGCAACGACATCGGTCCGCAGTACCGCTCGATCGTGCTCACCACCTCGCCGATGCAGCACGAGATCGCGACGCGCTCGCGTGACCGCTACCAGGCCGCGCTCGACGAGGTCGGCGCCGGAAGGATCACGACGACGGTGGAGCCGCTGGGCAGCTACTGGCTCGCCGAAGAGATGCACCAGCAGTATCTCGCGCGCCATCCGCACGGCTACTGCAACCACGGCTTCTGCCAGGCGTCGTATCCATCGTAAGGTGCTCGCCGCGCGAGCCGTGACCGAATGGGCCGCCGCGGCGTTGCGGTTGACGGCATCGGCCAGCGTGCCGCACTAGCGTCGCCGCACCCGCCGGACCCGGCGGGCGCCGCTGTGCGAACGGACTGCGGTCGATGATTCCCCGCAAACTGCGGCTGCCTCCGCAGCACATCTACCCGCCCGACGAATGGCGCATCGTCGAGCGCGAGTTCACCTCGGCGTGGATGGGCAACGCCGAGACGATCTTCTCGGTCTCGAACGGGTTCATCGGGATCCGCGGGACGTTCGAAGAAGGACGTCCGGGCATCGAGCCCGGCGTGTTCCTCAACGGGTTCCACGAGACGTGGCCGATCGTGCACGCCGAGGAGGCGTTCGGCTTCGCGCGTACGGGTCAGACCATCGTGAACGCACCCGACGTCACGCTGATGAAGCTCTACGTCGACGACGAACCGTTGTACTTGCCCACCGCACGCGTCACCGAGTACCAGCGCGAACTCGACCTGCGCGGCGGTGTCCTGCGACGGCACCTGAACTGGTCGACGCCGGGTGGCAAACAGGTGCAGGTTCGCTCGGCGCGCATGGTCTCGTTCCCGCACCGTCATCTGGGCGCCATCGAGTACGAGATCGAGGTCGACCTCGACGCACCCGTCGTGGTCTCCTCGCAGGTCCTCAACCGCCAGGACGCGCGCGCACAGGACGAACCGCGCAATGGCGTCAACGGCGCCAACGGGGCCGACCCGCGCCGCGCGCAACGGTTCGGGCGCCGGGTGCTCAGCGCCACCGACCACATCGAAGACCGCCACCGGCTGGTCACGGGCTATCGCACGACCAACTCCAAGATGACGATGAGCGTCGGTGTCGACCACGTGATCGAGACCGACAACGCCTGGCGGGTGCAGCGCACCTGGTCGGAGGATCTCGGCAAGATCGTCTTCGTCATCGATGCGCGCGGTGGCGTGCCGATCCGCATCACGAAGTACTTCACCTACCACACGTCGCGAACGGTCCCGCCGATCGAACTCGTCGACCGGGCCGGCCGCACGCTGGACCGCGCGGTGAGCACCCCGTTCAGCGAGCTCGAGCAGGGGCAACGCGCCTGGCTCGACGATGCGTGGTCACGTGCCGACGTCGTCGTCGAGGGGCCTCAGCGCATCCAGCAGGCGGTGCGGTGGAACATCTTCCAGTTGCTGCAGGCCTCGGCCAGGGCGGAGACGACCGGCATCCCCGCCAAAGGGCTCACGGGTCAGGCCTACGAAGGCCACTACTTCTGGGACACCGAGATCTACGTCGCTCCCTTCCTCACCTACACCGAGCCGCGAGTGACGCGCAACCTGCTGCGATTCCGTCACTCGATGCTCGACCTCGCCCGTGATCGGGCTGCGGAGTTGTCCGAACAGGGCGCGCTGTTCCCGTGGCGCACCATCAACGGCGAGGAGGCGTCGTCCTACTACGCGGCCGGGACCGCCCAGTACCACATCGACGCCGACGTTGCCTACGCGATCCGCCGCTACGTCGATGTGCGGGGTGATGAAGATCTGCTGGCCGAGGTCGGTGCGGAGATCCTCGTCGAGACGGCACGGCTGTGGAGCGGGCTCGGATTCTTCAGCCCGAGAACCGGGTCGTTCCACATCCACGGTGTCACCGGACCCGACGAGTACACCACGGTGGTCAACGACAACGCCTTTACGAATCTGATGGCCAGGGCGAACCTGCGTTACGCGGTCGAGGTGATCACCTGGCTGCGCGAGGATCGTCCCGAGGCGTACGGGCGCCTGGTTCACGCCACCAACCTGGACGACGACGAGGTCGACGCCTGGCGACGTGCTGCCGAAGTGATGTACGTGCCATTCGACGAGGACCGCGGCATCCATCCGCAGGACGCGAACTTCCTCGAGAAGGAAGTCTGGAATTTCGCCGAAACCCCCATCGAGCACTATCCGCTCCTGCTCAACTACCACCCGCTGGTGATCTACCGCCATCAGGTCATCAAGCAAGCAGACGTCGTCTTGGCGATGGTGCTGCTCGGCAACGAGTTCTCCCGGGAGCAGAAGCGGCGCAACTTCGACTACTACGACCCGCTGACGACGGGCGATTCGTCGCTGTCGGCCTGCGTCCAGTCGATCCTCGCGGCCGAGATCGGCTACGAGGACAAGGCCCTCGAGTACTTCAACTACGCGTTGCTGATGGATCTCGCCGATGTCGCAGGCAACGTCGTGGACGGCGTGCACATCGCGTCGACCGGCGGGGTCTGGATGGCGCTCACCTACGGTTTCGGGGGTATGACCGACTTCCAAGGCGAACTCGCCTTCGAACCGCGTCTTCCACGCACCTGGGACCGCCTGCGCTTCAGCTTGCGGTTTCGTCAGCGCCAGCTGACGGTGGATCTGACCCACGACGCGTGGACCTTCACGCTCGTGGAAGGCGACCTTGTCGACATCACGGTGTCCGGCGAGAAGGTGACGTTGACCGCGGAGCAACCGGTCAGCGTTGATCCGGCGACGCAGGTTGCTCGATAGCCTCGATCCGCTGCGCCCGTCGCACGAGGAGGAGGCGTGCGCGTCCATCTGCGCAACCCGGACAGGACCGAACAGGTCGAGGGGCCGCTGCGTGTCGCTGACCTGCTCGAGCAGCTCTCCATCGCGCCGCACACGGTGCTGGTCATCGAGAACGGCCAGTTGGTGACGGCTGCACAACTTCTCGACGACGACGCCGAGGTCGAGGTCCGCCCGGTCATCTCCGGCGGCGCCGAAGATGTGATGCGCTGCGCCACCTGTCGCGACGTCGCGGTCATCGAAGAGCCCCGGCACCGTGCCGCATGGTGCGCCCATCATTTCAGCGACCACGTCCTGCGCCAGGTCCGCAAGGCGATCGACCGCCCACCGGGCACCACACCGCAACGGATGTTTTCGTATGCCGACCGAATCCTGGTCGCGGTGTCGGGAGGCAAGGACTCGCTGGCGCTGTGGGACGTACTGTTGTCGCTGGGCTACCGGGCCGATGGCCTGTACGTCGGACTGGGCATCGGCGGGTACTCGCAGCGCAGCGCCACGATCTGCCGTGATTTCGCGAAACGACACGATGCCCGCCTCCACGAGGTCGCCCTCGCCGAGGAGTACGGCTACACCACGCCAAGCGGCGCGAATGCCACAGATCGTTCGGCATGCGCCGTCTGCGGACTGTCGAAGCGCTATGTGTTCAATCGGGTGGCGGTGGAGCACGGCTACGACGTGATGGTCACCGGCCACAACCTCGACGACGAAGCGGCGACGCTGCTCGGCAACCTCGTGCGCTGGAACGACGGGCTGCTCGCGCGCCAGCACCCGGTGCTCGAGGCGTCGGGGGACAACCAGGTCCGCAAGTGCAAGCCGCTCTACCGGCTTTCTGAGCGCGAGATGGCGGCCTACTGCGTCGTGCGCGGGATCGACTACGTGGTCGAAGAGTGCCCACTGGTCGAGGGCAATACCGGGCACGAGCTCAAGCAGGCCCTCGATGTGCTCGAGGCGGCGACGCCCGGTCTCAAGGCGCAACTGCTGTTCGGCTTCCTCGAACGTCACGAGCGGTTCCGGCCCGAGGACGGCGAGGCGGTCGACCTGCAGGCGTGCGGTCGTTGCGGCATGCCCACGATCGGCGAGGTGTGCGCGTTCTGCCGGCAGCACGAGCGGATCACCGCCGTGTTGCCCCAGGCGCGCGTTGCGGTCGGATCGTGACCGGGTTCGCGGGCTCGGGCGCGCCGATCGCCGAGGGCGACGACGTGGTGCTCATCGACCGTCGTGGCCGGCGCTATCTCGTCGAGCTCCGTTCCGGTGCCGAATGGCACAGCCATGCGGGCGTGCTTGCACACGACGAGCTGATCGGCAAAGCCGAGGGATCCGCGCTGCGCACGGGCGGCAACATGGAGATCGTCGTCGTGCGCCCGACCCGCGAAGACTTCGTGTTGAAGATGCGAAGGGGCGCGCAGGTCGTCTATCCCAAAGACCAGGCGATGATCATCGCCAACGCGGATGTGCGGCCCGGCTGCACGGTCGTGGAGGCCGGCGCGGGCTCGGGGGCGCTGACGATCGCGCTGCTCGAAGCCGTCGGCCCAGCAGGCCGCGTCGTGTCGTTCGAGCGGCGCGAGGACCACGCTGACATCGCCCGGCGCAACGTCACGCGGTTCCTGGGTCGCGCGCCCGACAACTGGGAACTGCACGTCGATGACGTCGAGTCGGCGCTTGGATCCGTGCCATGCCACCGTGTGGTGCTCGATCTGCTCGAGCCGTGGCAGGTGGTGGCCGCGGCAGCGGCAGGGCTGGCAGCGGGCGGGATCCTGCTCGCCTACACCCCGACGATCACCCAGGTCATGCGTGTCACCGAAACGCTCGAGGCTGACGGGCGCTTCATCCACGTGCGCACCAGTGAGACGCTCGTCAGGCCCTGGGATCTCGATGGCCTCGCGGTGCGCCCGGCGCACCGCATGGTCGCGCACACCGCGTTCCTCACCACGGCACGTCGGGTGCCTGCACGCGAGGAGGGAGGCCCGGGGGTCCGTCGCTCGCGTCCACGCAGTTCCGGGGCGAGCCTGCGTTGGGTCGACGCGACGGACGGTGCCGCCGGCGAGGACGAGGATCCGACACCGGCCCCCTGATCACGCATGGCACCTGCTGTACGCTCGCGGCTTCAACGGTGCGACGACGATCAGGAGCACCGGTGGTGCAGCAGTCCTCGGGCCGGTCGGGTGCGAAACGCCCCGACGACGAGATCGGCGCCACGCCTGGCGGCGATTCCGTACCGCCCGCCCTCGAAGGGGCCCGCCCGCGTGTGCCCGGCGATTCTCCGGGGAGTGTGTCGGCCGGCGCCGAATGGGGGGCATCGTCCGGAGGCGACGATGCGTACACGGGTCTCGACGCCCGCGACCCGGACGCGCTCGCCGCCGAGGTGAAGTACCTGCGCGAGGAAGTCGACCTTCTGCGCCGACGCCTCGAAGGTGCTCCGCGACGCATTCGGATGCTCGAGGAACGCCTGCTGGAGACCAAGGGGCGCCTGCAGTCGGCCCAGGAGCACAACGACCGGCTCACGCGGACCCTCAAAGCGGCGCGCGAGCAGCTCGCCGAGCTCAAGGAGGAGGTCGAACGGCTCGCAGCACCCCCGCACGCCTACGCCACCTATCTGGCGACCTCAGACGACGGTGCGTCGGTCACGGTGATGCTCGCCGGCCGCAAACTCGAGGTCGGGATCGACCCGAAGATCGATCTCGCCGCCCTGCGCTCGGGCCAGGAACTGCTGCTCAACGATGCAATGAACGTCGTCGCCAGCGGCGGGTTCGAACGCCGTGGTGAACTCATGACAGTCACCGAGAACCTCGGGGACGGCCGTCTTCTCGTCGTCGGTCATGCAGATGACGAACGCATCGTGGAGATCGCCGCGCCGCTCGACGCGCTGCCGCTCAAGGCCGGCGATGCACTGCTCGTCGACCTGCGGGCGAACACCGCGATCGAACTGATTCCCAAGGCCGAGATGGAACAGCTCGTCCTCGAGGAGATCCCTGACGTCACCTACGCCCAGATCGGCGGGCTGCGCGAGCAGGTCGACGCAATCCGTGATGCAGTGGAACTGCCGTACCTGCACGCGGATCTGTTCGCCGAGCACGAGCTGCGCCCACCCAAGGGCGTGCTGTTGTACGGGCCTCCCGGCTGCGGCAAGACGATGATCGCCAAGGCGGTGGCGAGTTCGCTCGCCGAGCGTGTCCGCGACCGCACCGGGCGCGACGACGTGCGCAGCTACTTCCTGAACATCAAAGGCCCTGAGCTGCTCAACAAGTACGTGGGGGAGACCGAGCGGCAGATTCGCCTGGTGTTCCAACGCGCCCGGGAGAAGTCCGCGGAGGGCTATCCCGTCATCGTGTTCTTCGACGAGATGGAGTCGCTGTTCCGCACACGTGGCTCGGGCATCTCTTCGGACGTCGAGACCACGATCGTGCCGCAGCTGCTGGCTGAGATCGACGGGGTCGAGAGCCTCCGTGACGTCATCGTCATCGGCGCATCGAACCGCGAGGACATGATCGACCCTGCCATCCTCCGCCCCGGCCGCCTCGACGTGAAGATCAAGGTCGACCGGCCCGACGAGCGCGCGGCGCGCGAGATCTTCGGCGTCTACCTCCACGACCGTCTGCCACTGCATCCCGAGGTTCTGGCGGCCTATGGCGATGACGCGCATGCCGCGATATGCGGGCTCATCGAACGCACGGTGACCGCCATGTACGCCCAGACTGAGGACAACGAGTTCCTCGAGGTCACCTACCAGAGCGGCGAGAAGGAAACGCTGTACTTCCGTGACTTCAACTCCGGCGCGATGATCGAGAGCGTCGTCGCGCGCGCGAAGAAGCTCGCCATCAAGCGGTTCATCGACACCGGTGAACGGGGCCTGACCGAACAGGACCTGCTGGGCGCGATCCGCGATGAGTTCCGGGAGAACGAGGACCTGCCGAACACGACCAACCCCGATGACTGGGCGCGGATCTCGGGCAAGAAGGGCGAACGCATCGTGTACGTGCGGACCCTGGTGAGTGGTGAGCACACCCCGGGCCGCGCCATCGAGAACGTCAATCCCGGCCAGTACCTCTGATCGACGTCGCCGCACCGGGATCGTCCCACGCGAGGAGGCAACCGGGTGCCCACGCCGAAGTTCGTCGGAGTCGAGACCGAGTACGGCATCGCGGTCGACGGGCCCGTCGAGGTCAACCCGGTCGTCGCATCGTCCATGGTCGTCGCCGCGCACCGCTCGGGTGAAACCGGCGTCGGTTGGGACCACACCGACGAGAACCCGATGCGGGACGCACGCGGGTTCGAGGTGCCGTCCGCGGATGCTCCCGCAGCCGAGGCGGAACTCGGGCTCGCCAGCACCGTGTTGACCAACGGCGCCCGCTTCTACGTCGACCACGCCCACCCCGAATACGCGACTCCCGAGTGCTCCAGCGCGCTCGATCTCGTCGTCTGGGACCGCGCGGGCGAGCGCATCCTCGAGACCGCAGCGGCGCGTGCGGCCGCGACACTTCCCAACGGCGCACGCGTGCTCGTCCACAAGAACAACACCGACGGCAAGGGAGCGGCGTACGGAACGCATGAGAACTATCTCGTGCCGCGCTCGGTGCCCTTCGGGCAGCTCACCCAGCAGCTGCTGCCGTTCTTCGTCAGCCGGCTCGTGTACGTCGGTGCAGGGCGCCTGGGCAGCGAACTCGACCCCGTCATCCCGTACCAGATCTCCCAGCGGGCGGATTTCTTCGAAGTCGAGATCGGGCTCGAGACGACGCTGAAGCGGCCGTTGATGAACACGCGTGACGAGCCGCACGCCGACCCGGACCGTTACCGGCGCCTGCACGTGATCAACGGCGACGCGAACCTGTGCGAGGTCGCCACGTTCCTCAAAGTCGGCACGATGATGCTGCTGCTCGATGTGATCGAGGACGGGGCCCTTCCGCTGCCCGTGGCGCTTCGGCGGCCCGTCGAGGCGTTCCACGCCGTCAGCCACGATCCGACGTTGACGACGACGCTCGAGCGCGAGGACGGCTCGCGTGCCACCGCCATCGAGGTCCAGTGGGACTACCTCGAGGCCTGCAAGCGCTATGTCAAGGAGCGTGATGTCACCGACGAGATCACCCTGCAGGTTCTCGAACGCTGGGAATCGGTCCTGACGGCCGCCGAACGCGACCCGCGTTCGCTGTCTGGTCAGGTCGACTGGGCAACCAAACTCGAGTTGCTCGACAGCTACGCCGCCAGGCACGGCCTGGACTACGACCACGACCGGCTGCGCATGGTCGATCTGCAGTACCACGACGTGCGTCGCGACAAGGGCCTGTATCACCGGCTGGCCTCGCGCGGCCGTGTCGAACGACTGGTCAGTGAGCAGGCCATCGAGGCCGCGACGCGCCGACCGCCGGAGGATTCCCGCGCATGGTTCCGCGGGGAATGCATCCGAAGATTCGGACACCAGGTCGTCGCTGCCGGATGGGACGCCCTGGTGTTCGACGTTGGCCACGACAGCCTCCGGCGGGTGCCCATGATGGAACCGGGCCGCGGAACGCGCGAGATGACTGAACAGTTACTCGATTCGGTCGACTCCGCGGCTGAGTTGCTCGAGGCGTTGACCGCGTGATGCGCCTCACGGATGCTCGGTCTGGCCCGCGTTGCTTGCCCGCCGGCGACCAGGCGGCACAGCTACTCTGCAGACTTGGAGTCAGGAGGGCGACGTGAGCGACGGCGGCCAGGTTCGCAAGAGCGGTGCGCAGCCGCGCGAGGACGACCAGCGTGCGCCCGATCAGACGGCGGAACCTGCCTCACGCGAACTCCTCGACGACGTCGACGAACTGCTCGACGAGATCGACGAGGTCCTCGAGGAGAACGCCGAGGAGTTCGTCCGCGGCTACGTCCAGAAGGGCGGCCAATAGCAGGCACCGCCGCGCCCGTGCGTCGAAGGTGCGCTCGGCGGGCGTCGTGTTGCATCCCCGAACCCATCGGCTAGCGTCCCCGCAAGATCGTACTACCGCGGTAGGTGGGGTGATGACGTCGACGCGTGCGCAGCGCGAGTTCGTCGAGGTCGAACGCAGCGCCGACGTGCTCCACGTACGCCTGGCCCGACCCGAACGTCGCAACGCGGTCTCCGAGGAGCTCTACGCAGACCTCGATGACGCGCTCGACGAGGTGGACGACGACACCGGCGCGCTGCTGTTGTCTGGTGCTGGGCCCTCCTTCTGTGCCGGCGCCGACCTCAAGGCACACGCCGAACGTGACCGTGACGACGCCGCCAAGCGCGCCTACGTCTGGGCGGGCCAGCGGGTGTGCCGACGCTTGCAGCGCATGCCGGTACCTGTGGTCGCGGCCGTCCACGGACACGCGATCGGGGCTGGTGCGGAACTCGCGCTGAGCGCAGACGTCGTCGTCTGTGGTGACGATGCACGGATCCGCCTGCCCGAGGTCGCCCTCGGGACCTTCGTCGGCGGCGGCGTCTCACACCGCTTGCCGCTGCTTGTCGGCGCGGCACGGGCACGCACGATGATGCTGCTCGGCCGCGAGATCAGCGGCGAGGTCGCCGCATCATGGGGGTTGGTCACCGAATCCGTCGCGGCTGCCGACGTCCTCGACCGCGCCACCGAGCTGGCGACCGAGTTGGCCACATTGCCCCCTTTGTCGGTGCGCCTCGCGAAGCAGGCCCTGCTGCGGGCTGGAACGACCACACTGGACGAAGCGCTGGTGTTCGAGGCCGAAGCATTGCTGAGCTGCATGGAGTCGCAGGCCTGGGACGCCGAGGTCAAGCGCTTCGCGCGCGCGGACGGGGCCCGGGTATGAGCACAGGCGCCGCACACGAGGGTGCGCAGCGGCGACGTGACCCTGTCGCTGCCCTGCTCGACCCCGAAAGCGTTGCCATCGTCGGGGCGTCGTCGAACCCTCGCAAGCGCGGCTACCAGACCTTGCGTCGCCTGCTCATCGACGGTTTCCCGCATCCGATCTATCCGGTCAACCCGCGCGAGGACGAGATCCTCGGATTGATGTCGTTTCCTTCGCTCGAGGCCATCGAAGCGCCCGTCGATCTGGCGTTCATCGTCACGCCTGCTTCGTCGGTTCCTGGGGTCATCGAGGACTGTGGACGCAAGGGTGTCGGGGCGGCGGTCGTCGTCGCGGTCGGGTTCGGCGAGACCGGGGAGCAGGGGCGCGAACTCGAACGCGAAGTCGTTCGCGTCGCACACGAACACGGCGTCGCGCTCGTCGGCCCCAATACCAATGGGGTGTTCAATCTGCCGGCGCAGCTGAATCTGGTGGGGACCTCGGACGTCCCGCCGGGTTCGCTCGCGCTGGTCTGCCAGAGCGGAAACGTCGGACTGTCGCTGGTCACACAGACGACGCACGACACCGAGCTCGGCTTCAGCGTGTACGCGGGCATCGGCAACGAAGCGGGTGTGCGCTACGACCAGGTGCTTACCTACCTCGCAGGCGACGACGACACCAGCGCAGCGATGGTGTACGCCGAAGGATTCCGCGACGGGCACGCGTTCCTGCGTGCCGCCAGCCACTTCAGCGACACCAAACCCATCGTCGTCTACAAGGCGGGTCGATCCGAAGCTGCGCGCAGGTCGGTGCAATCGCACACCGGCGCTGTCGCCGGTCAGCATGCCGTGGTCGCATCGGTGCTGCGGCAGGCAGGTGTGGTCGTCGTCGAACGTACGGACGAACTCGTACCGGTGTGCGAGACCCTGCTCGAGCAGCCCGCCCTTCGCAGCCCACGTGTCGCCATCCTGGCGGACGGTGGCGGTCACGCGACGGTGGCTGCCGATGCGCTCAGCCGGTACTCGATCGAGCTGCCTGAACTCGCACCACGAACACGCGAACGCCTCGCGGCGATCCTGCCGCCGGTCGCCTCGACCCGAAATCCAGTCGACGTCGCCGGCGCGACGGATGGTGACCCACGAATCTTCGACGCCTGTGCCGAGGTGATCCTCGAGGACCCCAGCGTCGACGGCGTGCTGTGCGTGGGGCTGCTCGGCGGCTACGGGATCCGTTTCAGCGGGGATCTCGTTGAGGCGGAGGAACTGGCCGCCCAGCGCATGGCCGAGCTGGCCGCCGCCGCCGGTAAACCGCTCGTGGTGCAGAGCACGTATGTGGCGGCACGTCCCTGGACCCACCAGCTGCTCCGTCATGCGGGCGTGCCGGTCCACGAATCGGTCGAGACGGCAGCGCGGTGTATCGCTGCACTGTGGGAGCGCGGTCGGGCGCTGGCCACACGCGAGGACCGCTCGACCTTCGAAGCGGCTGACCGGCCCCGTGACCCTGCCGCGACACGGGTGCTCACCGAACCCGAAGGTCGCAGGCTGCTGGAATCCCGTGACGTTGCGGTCGGCCGATGGATGCTCGTGACCTCATCTGACGAGGCCGCGCGGACGGCGGAACTGTTCGCCGGGCCCGTCGCGATGAAGATCGTGTCACCGGAGATCATCCACAAGTCGGATGTCGGCGGCGTCGTGCTGGATGTTCTTGGCGCCGACGCAGCCCGCGCCGCCTTTGGAGCGTTGGTCGCCCGTGTGAGCGACGCCGTGCCTGACGCGCAGCTCGACGGCGTGTTGGTGACACCCATGGCGCCGTCCGGTGTCGAACTGATCGTCGGGGCGACCACCGACCCGGTCTTCGGACCTGTCCTCACGGTCGGGGCCGGTGGCACCGCGGTCGAACTCCACGCTGACGTGGCGCTGCGTGCGGTCCCTGTGACCCGTCGCGAAGCCTCCGAGATGTTGGATGAACTCGCGATCGCGCCCCTACTCGGCGGGTTCCGGGGAGCCGAGCCGGTCGACCGCGACTCCCTGCTCGAGCTCGTGCTCTCCGTCTCTCGGCTGGTGGCCGAGACCCCGGAGGTGTCCGAACTCGATCTCAACCCGGTCATCGCGCATCCCGACGGAGTGTTCCCCGCGGATGTGCGGGTCATCGTCGCCCTACCCGAGGGCGAGCACGACGTCCCGGCCGCAGACGCGGATCGGGAACCAGCCACTGCTGTCAGGACCTCCGGCTGACGGCGGGAAGGGAGCAATGCACCACGGAGGAACGACGGCAGGTCGCGGACCGTCCCTGGGGGAGGGCTCGGCCAGCCGAGGACCATGTACGAGAACCACGACGCAACGACGCAGCAACCAACACAGGAGAGTGGTATGAGAGGCATCATCGAGCGAAGCTCACGGACATTCCGTGCGCTGGCCCTGCTCGTCGTCGGCGCGTTCGCGCTGGTGGCGTGTGGTGGCGACACCGCCGACGGGGACACCGAATTCCTCACGCTCGCGACCGGTTCCACCGGTGGGACCTACTTCCCGCTGGGCGGCGCGATGGCAGGCGTCTGGAACGACAACCTCGACGGCATCCGGGTCAACACCCAGTCGAGTGGCGCGTCGGTCGAGAACCTGCGTCTGCTCGAAGCAGGTGAGGTCGAGCTGATCATGGCCGTCAACGGCGTCGCCGCAGCGGGCATCGCCGGCGAAGGCGCCTTCGAAGACGACGGGGCGCTGGAAAACGTCGCGTTCGTCGGCAACATCTACGGCGAGGTCATGCAGATCATCGCGCGTGCTGACTCGGGCATCGAGTCGGTCGCCGACATGGCCGGCATGGACATCGCGATCGGGCCCCCGGGCTCGGGCACCGAGGTGCTGGCCCGTACGATCCTCGAGACGCAGGGCATCGACCCCGACTCGGACATCACCGCTCATCAGGACACCTTCGGTGACGCCACTGAGGGCATGCGTGACGGACGGATCGATGCGGCGTTCGCGATCCTGGCGCTGCCGCACGGTGGCACCGTGGACCTCGCCAACTCGGTCGACCTGACCCTGATCTCCATCGAAGGTGACCTGCTCGACACGTTGTTGGCGAACGACTCGACGCTGTCCGCGCTCGACGTCGACGCCGACATCTACCCGAACCTGACCGCCGGCGCGACGTTCGTGACGAACTGGGCGACGCTGTACACCAGCCCGGATCTGTCCGATGACACCGTCTACGCGCTGACCCAGGTCCTGTACGAGCACAACGAATCGATCGCTGCTGCACACGCAGTCGGTGGGCAGATCCAGATCGACACCGCCACCGACGGGCGCGCGGGAATCCCGATGCACCCCGGTGCGGAGCGCTACTACGACGAGGTCGGCGCGAACTGACCGAGTCCCCCTCGAGGGCGGGGGAGCGGCGGCGTAAGGGAGAGTCCGCCGCCCCCCGCCCCCGCCGGACGTTGGCGGTGGTCGCTACGGCGACGACCGCGGTGATCGCCGCCATCGTCCTGGCAGCAGCGTGGGTAGACGCGGCGGGAACGACCACGTTCGTGGTGCGTGACACGGCGACCGGGGACGTGCTCTACGCACGCGACCTCGACGTCGGGGAACGATTCAGGCTCGAGCACACGCATTCGGTGACCAGGCGCCCGATCGTCGAGACGTTCTCGATCGCGGATCGCACGACACTTGCGGTCGAAGAGTTGTGGTTCGACGAGTTCGGCGCGAATCTGCCGACAGGCCCCGAGGATGTCGACGGTGAACGCACCACCTTTCTGTGGGAGGACAACGGCATGCGGGTCGTGCACCACGGACGGTTGATCACGCACGTTCCGGTGATCGTGGGCAGCAACGACGTTGATCACGTCCTGATCTTCTCCGACGGCGATCGTGTCCACCTGCTAGACATCGCTGATCCGTGGCGGCAGGTCGAACTCGCTGTTGGAGCGGCGGCACCCCGGTCACGCTGATCGGGCAGGTCGATGGTGGGAGTCGATGAGCGACGACACACGTGAGCGTGACTCGGCGGCGGGGGACGGTGACGACGCGCAGCGTGTCCCTGAAGCCCTGCAGCACATGCCCGACGAATTGCCCGAGGAACTCAAAGAAGAGCTGCGGCGCGAAGTCGAGCAACTCGAGGAAACGAGCTTCGCGGACGCGGTCCAGGGCACGCGTGGCGACATGCGGACGATCTGGCGCTGGGCGGTCTTTGCGATCGGGCTCTTCCTCAGCGTCTACCACCTCTACACCGCGTTTCAAGGGCCGCTGCCAAGCCTGATCCACCGCACCATCCATCTGGCATCAGGCCTCGCCCTGGTGTTCCTCCTGTACCCGGCACGCACGGATCACGACCCCAACCGTGCACGCAACGGATGGATTCTCACCGGCATCGCGGTCGTCACGGTCGTCTTCCTGGTCCAGACAGGGTCCGCCGGCTGGCACACCGCCATGCCCGCATTCGCGATCCTGGCCCTGGTGCAGGCAGCACGCCACCTGCGCGTGCACGTGCTCGGCCTGCCGATCGCGGACATGCTGCTGTCGCTGATGGCGATCGGGGTCGGCGTCTATGTGCTCACCTACGGCGACGGCATCATCCGGCGCGCCGGCGTGCACAACGAGCTCGACATCGCCGTCGGCGCGATCGCCGTCCTGCTCGTGCTCGTCGCAACCCAGCGGGTCATCGGGACGCCGCTGGTCGTCGTGGCGTCCGCGATGCTTCTCTACGCCTACTTCGGCCAGGCGATGCCGGGCTTCCTCGCCCACGGCGGCTACTCGATCAACAGGATCGTGTCGACGTCGTTCCTCGGCACCGAGGCGATGCTCGGCACTCCGATCGACGTCTCGTCCCGGTTCATCTACCTATTCATGATCTTCGCCGCGATGCTGCAGCGCACCGGCATGGAGCGTTTCTTCACCCAGCTCGCGTTCGGCCTGACCGGTGGGATGACCGGCGGCACCGCCAAAGTCGGTGTGCTCACCAGCGCGTTCTCGGGGACGATCACCGGCAGCTCGGTCGCCAACACCGTCAGCAACGGTGCGTTCACCATCCCGATGATGAAGAAGTCGGGCTACCGGGGCGAGTTCGCCGGCGCGGTCGAAGCCGCCTCGTCGACCGGAGGACAGCTCGCACCTCCGATCATGGGCGCAGCCGCCTTCATCATGATCGAGTTCATCGAAGCGTCCTACGTCGAGATCATCCGCGCCGCCGCGATCCCCGCCCTGCTGTTCTTCACCGCCCAGTTCATCGTCATCCACTACGAGTCCAAGCGCCTGGGCATCATGGGCCTGCCGCGCTCCCAGCTGCCCAACGTTCGCCAGCTGATGATCCGCAAGGGCTACCTGCTCGTGCCGATCGCGGTCATCTTCATCCTGCTCGCCCAGGGACGATCGGTCACACGTGCGGCGCTGATGGCCGTGATCGCCACGGTCGTGGTCAACATCGTCGTGCAGCTGATCGCAGCGGCGTTTGGAAAGTGGGGCGACCTCGAGGACAAGCTCACCCCGATGGCGCTGATCAACGGGCTGGTCGACGCCGCGCGGATCGCGCTGCCGATCATCACCGCGTGCGCCGCCGCCGGACTGATCGCCGGTGTGATCACACTGACCGGAATCGGGCTGCAGCTCACCGATGCGCTGCTGACCCTGTCGGGCGAGACGCTGCTGCTGACCCTGTTCTTCTCGATGATCGCGTGCCTGATCCTCGGGATCGGCGTTCCCACCACCGCCAACTACGTGATCACGGCCACGCTGGTCGCACCCGCCATCATCTCGCTGGCGCCCGACCCCAGTCAGTTCGCCGTCATCATCGCCGCGCACATGTTCGTCTACTACTTCGGCATCATGGCCGACATCACCCCGCCGGTGTGCCTCGCGTCGTACGCCGCAGCCGGCATCGCGCAGAGCAACCCGCTCAAGACCGGTGTGCAGTCGGTGCGGATCGCCATCAGCGGCTTCCTGGTCCCGTACCTGTTCGTGCTGACCCCGCAGCTGCTGCTCCAGGACGTGACGTGGTTCACCGGCCCCAAAGCGGGCCTGACCGCGCTGCTGGGCGTGTTCGCGGTCGGAACCGCGGTCGTGGGCTACATCGACCGGCGCCTGCCTGTGCTTGCACGTGTGATCCTGACAGGCGGGGGCCTGATGCTCCTGCTCGCCGACTTGACGACCGACCTGGCCGGCCTCGCGGTCTTCGCTGCGGTGTACCTGTGGCAGTGGATGACGTCACGCCGTGCTGGCGACGGGAAGCGCGTCCAGGTCGCGGGAGCCTGACGTGGATCGAACCGACCACCGCGCGCCAACGTGCGTCCGCCGGGCCGGGCCCGGTGGCGACCCCGTCGAAGGGGGTAGGCCATGATTATTCTCGTCGGCTACGACGGCTCCCCAGAGAGCTCTGCTGCGCTCGACGAAGCAACCGAAGAAGCGCGCGTGCACGGCGCAGCACTGCACGTTGTCACCTGTCTCACACACGAGGGCGGCGACAGCCCCACCCAGGTTCGCGGTGAACTCGACGCCGCACGGCAGGCGCAGGAAGAGCTCGACGCGCTCGCCGAACGCATCACCTCGAGCGGTGTCGATACCACCGCGGAGCTGCATCACGTGCTCGTCGGCGGCGTCGCGACCACGCTGATCGACGAAGCCAAACGTCTCGAGGCCGACATGATCGTGCTGGGGGTCGAGCCACGCTCGCGCGTCGCGAAGATCGTCCTCGGCAGCGTCGTACGCGATGTGCTCACCGCGGCGAGGTGCCCCGTGATGGCCGTGCGCGCACCCGACACGGACGACTGAACCGCGAACGACGCCTACGATCGTGGGCAGTCGATGCTGAGGTCGGACGTGGACGACGTGCACAGCGTGATCCCCCGCGCCTTCGAAGCGCAGGCGAGTTCGTTCTTCGCCACGCTCGAACGCCATGCGCCCGAGACGCTGCCGGCGTCGTTGCGTGACGCGCAGCTTCCCGACGAGCTGCGTGAACGCCTCGTCGACGGTACGACGGTGCTCGCGGTGATCGCCTCGACCGGCGTGGTCGTCGCGGGCGACCGGCGTGCCACGGCCGGACACATGATTTCGCGCGGCGACATGCGAAAAGTCTTTCCGGCCGACGACATGTCTGCGGTCGCGATCTCCGGCGTCGCCGGCCCCGCGATGGAACTCGCCAAGATCTTTGCAACCGAACTCGAGCACTACGAGAAGGTCGAAGGCGAGCCGCTGTCGCTGGAGGGCAAGTCGACGAAGCTCGCCGCGATGGTGCGTGCACACCTGCCGATGGCGATGCGTGGGCTGGTCGTCGTACCGCTGTTCGCCGGGGTGGACCCCCGCAGTGGCCAGCCGCGGATCTTTGAGTACGACCCGGTTGGCGGCCGCTACGTCGCGACTGACCAGGCGGCGACGGGCAGCGGCGCACTCGCAGCTCGTGCGACGCTCAAGCGGCTTGCAGATCCCGACGCGGATATTGACACCGCCGTGGCAACCGCCCTGGAGGCGCTGTACGACGCAGCCGAGGAGGACAGCGCGACAGGCGGCCCCGACCTCATCCGACGCATCTATCCGATCGTGGCGGTCATCGACGCTGACGGCTACCGCGAACTCGACGACGAGCGCGTGCTCGAGCATGTGCAGGCCGTCATCGACCGACGTCACCGTTGATGGTGGCAGACGACTCCGCCGGACACTGACCGACACCGAACCTGCCAACGCACCGACGACAAGGCACAGCCGTGGCGATGCCCTTCTACGTGGCACCCGAGCAGCTGATGAAGGACCGCGCCGAGTATGCGCGCAAGGGCATCGCACGCGGGCGTGCGCTGATCGCGGCCCAGTACCGCGACGGGGTCGTCTTCGTCAGCGAGAACCCGTCGCGTTCGCTGCACAAGACCTCGGAGATCTACGACCGCATCGCGTTCGCCGCGGTTGGCCGCTACAACGAGTTCGAATCGCTTCGCGTGGCGGGCATCCGCCTGGCAGACCTCAAGGGCTACCAGTACGCACGCGAGGACGTGCTCGCCAAACCGCTCGCCAACGCCTATTCGCAGGCGCTCGGCACGATCTTCATGGGCGAGTCCAAGCCCTACGAGGTGGAGCTGCTGATCGCGCAGGTCGATGGTGCGGACAGCGATCCCGAGCTGTACCACATCCTCTACGACGGCTCGATCGTCGACGAACACCGCTTCGTCGCGATCGGCGGTGACACCGAACCGCTCACCCGTGGCATGCAGGAACGCTGGGAACAGGACATGGATCGTGACGCGGCGGTCCGTGCGTGCGTCGACACACTCGGGGACGCGGGGGGTGCGCCGATCGACGCGGATGCACTCGAGGTTTCAGGTCTCGACGCGACCCGGCCGCGCCGCCGGTTCTTCCGTCTGCGCGACGCTGCCCTGCGCGAGACGCTCGGCCGCGACTGACCGCCATGTGCGCTGCCGACGAGCGGCGAAGGGCGTGAGGCGGCATCCTGTCGCCCACGCCTGGAGCGAGGAACGCCGTGCGCCGCAGGATCTTCGGGATCGAAACCGAGTACGGCATCACCTGCACCTTCGAGGGCCAGCGGCGCCTGAGCCCGGACGAGGTGGCGCGGTATCTGTTTCGACGCGTGGTGTCCTGGGGGCGGTCGTCGAACGTCTTTCTCGAAAACGGCGCGCGGCTGTACCTCGACGTTGGATCACATCCCGAATATGCGACACCCGAGTGCGATTCACCGCTGCAGGTCGTGCTGCACGACAAGGCCGGTGAGCGCGTCGTCGAGGAGCTCGTCGTCGCCGCCGAGCAGCGGCTCGCCGAGGAAGGCATCGCCGGGCGCATCTCGCTGTTCAAGAACAACACGGATTCGGCCGGCAACTCCTACGGATGCCACGAGAACTATCTCGTGGCCCGTGTCGGTGAGTTCCAGCGGCTCGCCGACGCACTGATCCCGTTCCTCATCTCACGCCAGGTGTTCGCCGGCGCCGGCAAGGTCCTGCAGACGCCACGCGGTCCCATCTTCGCGCTGACACAGCGTGCCGAGCACATCTGGGAGGGCGTGTCGTCGGCGACGACGCGCTCACGTCCGATCATCAACACCCGCGACGAACCACACGCCGACGCGGAGCGCTACCGGCGGCTCCATGTGATCGTCGGGGACTCGAATGTCTCCGAGTACACCTCGTGGCTCAAGATCGCGACGTGCGACCTGGTGCTGCAGATGCTCGAGGACAGCGGCGTGATGCGCGACCTTTCCCTCGAGAACCCGATTCGTGCCATCCGGGAGATGTCGCACGACATCACCGGCACTCGGCGGGTGCGCCTTGCCAGCGGCCGCGAGATGAGTGCGCTGGAGATCCAGCAGGCCTACCTCGAACGCGTCGAACGGTTCGTCGAGTCGCGCGCCGACATCGACGACGACGCCAAGCGCGTCGTGGGGGAGTGGCGCTACGTCCTCGAGCATCTGGTCACCGACCCGATGAGCCTGTCACGCCAACTCGACTGGGTGGCCAAGTACGGCCTGATCGAGCAGTACCGGCGTCGCCACGACCTACCGCTCGGACACCCCCGCGTGCTGATGCTTGATCTGGCCTACCACGACGTGATGCGTGATCGCGGTCTGTACCAGGTCCTCGCGCGCCAGGGCCGGGTGCAACGGCTGCTCGACGACGCCGACATCGAACGCGCCCGCGTCGAGGCGCCTGCGAACACGCGCGCTGCGTTGCGCGGCCGATTCATCCGTGAGGCGAAGGCGAAGCGTCGCGACTACACGGTCGACTGGGTCCACCTCAAGCTCAACGATCAGGCGCAACGGACCGTGCTGTGCAAGGATCCCTTCCGCAGCGAGGACGAGCGTGTCGATCGGCTCATCGAATCGATGTGACGACCGTTTGGCATCTGGTTCTCGCAGACGATGAGACATCGGGGAAAGGTCGTCGCAGATGGCGCCGAAAGTTGAGCGCCTGGTGAACCTGACCATCGCGTTGCTCGAGGCGCGCCGTCCGATGACGTTCGCCGAGATTCGACGCCGCACCGGCTTCTACGCACAGTCGGATGCGGAATCGGCCCGTCGGATGTTCGAGCGCGACAAGGACGATCTGCGGCGCCTGGGGGTGCCGATCGACATCCGGGAAATCACCTTCGAAGACGAGCCCGGCTATGTCGTTGCGCGCCGTGACTACGAACTGCCCGACATCGATCTCGACCCGGATGAAGTCGCAGCGCTGGCCGTCGCTGTGCGGCTGACCGGAGGCGAGGGGACCCGCCTGACCCTGACGAAACTTGCGGCGCGTGCTCCCGATCCAGCCGATGCGCACCCCGGCCCTCCGGTGTCAATCGCCGTGCATGCCGACGTTGTCGACCCCATCGCAGAGGCCGTGATGCGACGACGAACGATCACGTTCGACTATCGCAGCGCCGACGGTGCTGCGGCTGCACGCACCGTCGACCCCTACGCCGTCGTCCAACGTCGCGGCAGCTGGTACCTCGTCGGGCGCGACCACGACCGCCGGGCGGTGCGCACCTTCCGGCTCGACCGCGTCGTCGGCGACCCCGACACGCTCGGTCCGGCGGAGGCGTTCTCGCCACCGGAGGACCTCGATCTCGCGCAGGCGGTCGCGGGACCCGGTTCGCAGACGCTCACAGCTCACCTGAGTGTCATCGGCGCCGCTCGATGGTCCGTCGAAACACGCGGAGGCACCGTCACCGAGCAGGCGTCGGGTGATCCAGATCGTGATGACGGATGGATGCTGGCACGCGTCGACGACGTCGATCCACGCCGTGACCTCGCCTGGCTGCTCGGCCTGGCTCCCGACGTGGTCGTGCTGGACCCGCCCGAGCTGCGTGATGCATACCGCGACGCGCTTGCGCGCGTGGCAGATGCGCATCGTGACGAAGCAACCGGAGCAGGGTCGTGAGCGGCGCTGCGGGGGACGTTGCGCGCATGCTCGCGCTGGTTCCGTGGCTTCTGGAGCGTCCGGGCGCGTCGGTCGCGGAGACCGCAGAAGCGTTCGGTGTCGACGATCGTGTGATCCGGCGCGATCTGCAGCACCTCGACTTCTGTGGTCTTCCCGGCCTCGGCGGCGGTGACCTGTTCGAAGTCGACCTCGTCGGTGACCGGATCGTGGTCGGCATGGCCGACGAACTCAAGCGTCCGTTGCGGCCGACGCCCACCGAGGCACTGCGCCTGGTCCTCACCGTCGACGCGGTCGTCGAGTTGCTGGGTGAGGAACTGCCCGCCTTGCGCAGCGCCGTGGAGAAGATCCGTGCTGCGCTGGGTGTGCCCGACCGGCTCGCCGACGTGCTCGCCGACGAACCCTCGTTGCACCTGAACATGGCGCGCCAGGCGGTCGTCGACGGCAGGCAGGTGCTGCTGGTCTACATGGGCCGTGCAGACGACGAGCCGCGCGAGCGCCACGTCGACCCCTGGGGGCTGCGCGTGGAAGACGGCCTGTGGTACCTGCAGGGCCACGATCACCTGGCGGGCGGTGAGCGCGTGTTCCGCATGGACCGTGTGCTCGACCTGCAGGTCCTGGCGGAGCCGGTTCGCGTCCAGGCGCCTGCTGACCTGCCGTTGCCGCGTTACCGGCCGTCGGGTGATGACCTCGAAGTGACGCTGGAACTGAGCCCTGACGGACGATGGCTCCTCGATGCGCTCGATGTCGACGTTCTCGAGGATCGTGCCGATGGTGGTGCGCGCGCCGTCCTCCACACCGACGCGCCCGGGTGGATCGCACGCCTTGTGCTCAGCGCCGGCGGTGCGGTCCGTGTCGTGCATCCGGCGTCACTGCGTGCGCAGGTCACACGACTCGCTGAACAAGCTCTGGCCGACGACGCAAAGGTCCTGGGGCACTACGGACGATGAGCCCTACAGGCGATACGCGTCGACGCCGATGATGGTCACAGCTTCGGTGAGGTGCGTGATGACGCGTATTCGGACGACCTGTCCACACTGCGGCGAGGTCGAAGTCGGCGCGGGCGATGTCGTGCTGCACCTCGTCGCGGAGTCGCTGGGTGGCGGCTGGTACGGATTCCAGTGCCCCAGTTGCGGCACGCCGGTGCGTAAACCCGCCGACTCCCGCGTCGCTCGGCTGCTGATCGGTGGCGGTGTGTCCGTGGCCTCCGGCGACCCAGGCATGTCGGTTCATCCGGCTGTGTCCGCTCCCGGCATGACAGCCCATCCCGAGGCGCCGCGTGACGGTCCGGCGCTCACCTACGACGACCTGCTGGACCTGCATCTGCTGCTCGAGAGCGATGACTGGTTCCTCGAGCTGCTGTCGGGCACACGCTGAACTGACGCCTACACTCCCACGCGGCGACGGAGGCGCGTGTGGTGTGGACCACGGTTCTCGTGACCGCCGTGGGGACCCTGGTGATCCTCGCGGTGTTCGGCTTCGTCGTTTACCGGCGCCTGCGGTCGGTGGTCGCTGAGGTCACGGTCCTCTACGACGAGGTCATGCCCGACGTCGAACGCCTTCAGCGCGACGTGGCGATGCTCACCGAGGAACTCGAACGCATCGCAGAGCGCACGGCAGGCGACGACTGAACGGGCCCCGCGTGGTCGTTGCCGGGTGTCTAGGCGCTGCCTCGACCGATAGACTCGCCGCGTCGGTGCGGATGTCCTCGCTCGCGCCGTGCCCACGAAGCGAGGCGCGATCATGAGTCTGCCCGGAGGAGCCGAACTTCTCATCATCCTGTTCATCGTGCTGCTGCTGTTCGGCGCCCGCAAGCTGCCCGACCTCGCAGGATCGATGGGCAAGTCGATAAAGGAGTTCCGAAAGGCGACGCGGGAAGCTGCCGAGGGCGACGACGCGTCCGAAGCGGATCCGACGGAGCGTGACACGGAGTCCTGATCCGATCGCGAACGATCCCGACCAGTCGCTGGGACCCGACGACGCTGTCTCCCGGGCGCAGATGCCGCTCCTCGATCACCTCCGTGAGCTGCGCTCACGTCTGCTGCGCGCACTCGTTGCGCTGGCGCTCGGTTCGGCCGTCGGATACGTCCTCTTCCCGCATCTGCTTGAGCTGCTGATCGCCCCTTACTGTTCGGTCCCCGCCGATCTTCGGCCCGACGGGCCCTGCCGGCTCATCGCGCTCAGGCCGTTGGAACCGTTCTCGGTGCGCATCAAGACCGCTGTCGTCGTCGGGCTATTCCTCGCCGCGCCGGTCATCCTCTACCAGCTGTGGCGTTTCGTCACGCCCGGGCTGACCCGGACCGAGCGCCGGTGGACGTGGCCGTTCGTGGTGCTCAGCCAGCTGATGTTCGCAGCGGGAATCGTGTTCGCGTACCTGGTCATTCCCCAGGGTCTGCGCATCCTGCTCGGCCTCGGCGGCCCCGGCATCGCCCCGATGCTGTCCGCGGACGAGTACCTGTCGTTTTTCCTCACGATGTCGGTGGCGTTCGGTCTGGTGTTCGAGCTGCCGCTCGTCCTGATCTTCCTCGCCATCGTCGGGGTCGTGCGAGCCTCGTCGCTGCGGCGTGCGCGCCCGTACGCGGTCGTGCTGATGTTCATCGCAGCTGCGTTCATCACGCCGACCACCGACGCGTTCACCTTGATGCTGCTCGCCCTTCCGATGGTGGCCTTCTACGAACTGTCGATCGGCGCCGCCTGGTTGATCGAACGCTCACGTCGCCGCCGGCTGCCGCCTGCGACGCAGGATGCGTGACGTGGGCGCCCCGCAGGTCGAGACAGGCGCAGCGCGTGAGCGGTTGCTCGCGTGGCGGCGGCTGAGCTCCCGGTGGCGGCCGGGTCTGCTCACCCTCGCGCTGGCACTGGGCGTGCTCATCGGACTGGCCGTCGGGCGGGCGACCGCGCCGAGCGCCGAAGTCGACGCTGCGCGTGTGCTCGAAGAACTCGTGCTTCCCATCGTCATCGACGCCGACAGCGTGTGGACCTCGGCCTCAGACGATCGTGCGCCGGTGGCCGAAGCCCTTGTCGCGTTGCGCCGTGACGGCGACCCGACGCTCGTCCACGAGTCCTACGACGAGTGGATACAGGCCTACGACTCGGCACTGCTGAGACTCGCCGGTGTCGATCTGCCCGCCACCGCACGACCGGTGCAGCGCCAGCTTCTCGGTGCGATCGCCCTGTCGCGCGACGCGGTCGAAGTACTCGGACATGCCGCCGACGTCGCCGATGCCACCGCGCGCCAGGACCTGACCACGGAGGTCGGTCGGCTCCGGCAGCGAAGTGAACAACTCACCCAGTCCGCGAGAGCATCGATCTCGGACCTGACCGGTCAACGCGCCGATGTCGCACCACCAGGCCCGCTCACCGACCTGCGCGAAGGCCGACGATGAGCAGCGACATCGACGAATTCGCGCGCGAGCTCGGGTTCGAGTTCGACGACTTCCAGCGGCGCGCCATGAACGCGCTCACCCGCGGACGGTCCGTCCTCGTCGCCGCCCCGACCGGTGCCGGCAAGACCGTCGTCGGCGCGTTCGCGTGCCGCGACGCCATCAAGCGTGGCGGGCGGGCGTTCTACACCACGCCGATCAAGGCGCTGTCGAACCAGAAGCATCGCGAACTCGCCGAGCGGCATGGCCACGACGCGGTCGGCCTGCTCACCGGCGACCGGAGCGTCAACGGCGGGGCGCCGGTCGTGGTGATGACGACCGAGGTGCTCCGCAACATGATCTACGAGGCGTCGCAGGCTCTCGAAGGTCTCACCCACGTCGTGCTCGACGAAGTCCACTACCTCGCCGACCGCAGCCGAGGCGCGGTCTGGGAGGAAGTCATCATCCAACTGCCCCGAACGGTGCAGCTCTCGGCGCTGTCGGCGACGGTGTCGAACGCCGAGACGTTCGGTCGCTGGCTCGATCAGGTGCGTGGCGGCTGCGAGGTGGTCGTCGAAGAACGTCGTCCCGTGCCGCTGCGTCACCACTATTTCGTGAACGGCACCGTGCACGACACGTTCACAACCTCACGGCAAGGCGGCGGGGACACTCGTCACCGAGCACGGGCCGCCCAGGCCCTCGCAGGGGTGCCCAACCCCGATGTGGTGATGCTCGAGCGGCGCGCGCGCCAGCAGGGTCGTGTGACCAAGCGTGGACGACGCGTCCCGCAGGGGCCGAGGTTGCGGTGGCCGTCCCGCCCCGAGGTCGTCGAGGAACTGGCGCGGCGTCGATGGCTGCCTGCGATCCTGTTCGTCTTTTCGCGATCAGGTTGCGACAAGGCCGTTGAACAGCTTCGCCACGCTGGTGTGCGCCTCACCTCACCCGACGAACGCGACGAGATCGCAGCGATCGTCGACACGATGGTTGCGGAGCTTCCCCGCAGCGATCTCGACGTGCTGGGCTTCGACGACTGGCGCACGGGCCTCGTCGACGGGCTCGCTGCCCATCATGCCGGGATGGTGCCGGCGTTCAAGGAGTGTGTGGAGGTCCTCTTCCAGCGCGGCCTGCTCAAGGTCGTCGTCGCCACCGAGACGCTGGCGCTGGGCATCAACATGCCCGCGCGCACCGTTGTGCTCGAGCGGCTCGAGAAATGGAACGGCGACGCGCACGTGATGCTCACGCCAGGCGAGTACACCCAGTTGACCGGTCGCGCGGGACGCCGCGGTATCGACCGCGTCGGCCACGCCGTCGTCCTGCACCAGCGCGACATCGCGTTCACCTCGGTCGCCGGTCTCGTCGGCACGCGCTCGTACCCGTTGGTGAGTTCCTTTACCCCCTCGTACAACATGACGGTCAACCTGCTCCGCCACCACGATCTCGCACATGCTGAGGCGCTGCTGGGTTCGTCCTTCGCTCAGTTCGAGGCCGATGCCGGGGTAGCCAGACGCGCCGACCGGCTCCGTGAACTCGACGAAGGCATCGCCGGGTACGCGGCGCATCTGGACTGCGACGCCGGCGACTGGGAGGCGTACTGGCGCATCAGGCGCGAGCTGTCTGCGCGCGAAAAGCAGCATGCACGCACGCGGCGCCGCCGCCACGAACAGCAGGTCGGTGACGCCATCGCCGGCCTGCGGCCCGGCGATGTTCTGCGGCATCCGACCGACGGCACGGCCACGGCCGTCGTCGGCGTGCATGTCAGTCGTTCAGGCACGCCTCTGGCGCAGGTCGTCTCCGGCTCTGGGGCGCTCGGACGTGTCGGGCCGCGCGAGTTCACCGACGCGCCTGAGGTCATCGACAGGGTGCGGCTGCCGAGATCCGGCAATCCCAGGCAGCGCGACTATCGCCGTGCCATCGGGCGCGAGCTCGCAGCGGTCGACGTACCGCCGGCCACCCGCGTGTCCGGCGATACGGATGACGACGCCGCCGAACGCAGCGCGATCGAGCAGTTGCGCGCGCGTGTGCGCGACCACCCCTGTCACCGGTGCCCTGACCGGGCAGACCACGAACGATGGCAGTACCGGTCGGACGAACTCGCCGACGAAGCGGCGCGCCTGCGCTCCGAGATCACACGCGCCACCGGGTCGCTGGTCCGCAAGTTCGTTCGGATCCGCGAGGTGCTCAGTGATCTCGGCTATCTCGACGAGACCCCGGCGCCGACCGGCGACGGACTGCGTCTGGCCAGGATCTACAGCGATGTCGACCTGCTCGTCGCCGAGGCGATACGCCACGAGTTGTTCGATCCGCTCGACCCTGCGGAACTGGCTGGTATCGCGGCACTGTTCGTCTTCGAGGCACGCACCCCTGATGCGCCCGTCGTCACGCGGTTGCCCACGGCTCGCCTGGAGGCGACGGTCGAGCGTGTCGGGGAGCTGGCTGCGCAGCTGCGTCGACGCGAGCAGGCGGCGGGCGTCGACCCGTCACGCGATCTCGACGCGGGTTTCATCGCGGCCGGATGGCACTGGGCGAGCGGCCACGATCTCGACACCGCACTCGGCGACCTCGACCTGACCGGCGGCGACTTCGTGCGAAACGTCAAGCAGATCATCGATCTGCTCGGTCAGCTGCGCCATGCGGGCAACACCGCCGTTGCGGACGCCGCGACCACCGCGATCGATGTGATGCGGCGCGGCATCGTCGACGCCTGAAACGGCTGAGGTGCCCGGAGCGGCGCCGGGCGCGCAACCACGATCAGTAGGCTCGCACGCCGAAACGCCGTCGTGTCGTCACGGCGGACGTGTCCGAGCTGACGCTTCACTTGGTGCAGCGCAGGCCAGGCCGTGCGGCACCCCTCGACGTCAAAGGTCGCCTCGTGTCGGATCCAGCCGCCAGCGCTTCGCCTGCGCTGCTCGTGGCAGCCGGGTGGCTCCGCAAGGATGCTGACGAGGCCTGCGACGTCGTGACGGCGGGCCTGCGCGCGGCGAACGTCGCCTGCGAGACGCAGTTCGTGGAATCCGTTGACGCGGCCAGCGATGCGGCCAGGCACGCGACCGAGACGCGACGGCCCCTGGTCGTCGCCGTCGGCGACGACGCCCTCGTGCACGGCGTCGTCAACGGTCTGGCCGACCTCGAACCAGACGGCGAACCGTCCGCCCGCGTCGAGCTCGGCCTGGTCGGTGTCGGCGCGGACAGTGGATTCGTGCGAACCTTCGGTCTCGACCGCCCGCCCTCACGCCTCGTCGCCCACCTGGTGGGCTCGTCGAGGATGCCGATCGATCTCGCGCGCGCACACTGGCGCGACGCGTCGGGACAGGCACACGCTCGTCTGTTCGCCAATATCGCGATCGTCGGCGGCGGTGTCGACGTGGTCAACCGTGCGAGGCGCCTGCCGCGCGCGCTCGGTCCTCTTCGCACTGCGGC
>JBJHAX010000017.1:0-46513 GCA_050480705.1 Nitriliruptoraceae bacterium | reverse complement strand
GCGCTACATCCTGGCCGAGGCCTTCAACGGCCTGCGCCGCAACTTCATGATGACGGTCGCGGTCGTCTTGTCGGTCACGGTCTCGTTGACGCTGCTGGGCGCGAGCCTTCTGCTGTCCGAGCAGGTCGATCTCGCGACCGACGACTGGGTGGGCAAAGTCGAGGTCTCCATCTTCCTGTGCGACGGGAGCACCTGCCCCGCGATCACGCCGCAGCAGGAGGAGCAGCTCCGCGAAGAGCTCGAGGCCGAGCCAGTCGTCGCCGAGGTGTTCTACGAGTCGAAGGAAGACGCCTACGAGCGGTTCACCGAGCTGTTCCGTGACCAGCCGAACCTCATCGAATCGGTCGACCCCGACATTCTGCCGGCGTCGTTCCGCGTGCGGCTCGAGGATCCTGCGCTGTTCGCGGTGATCGCCGAACAGTTCGCTGCCTATCCGGGTGTCGAGGAGATCGTCGACCAGCGCCAGGTCCTCGACCAGTTTCTCAACTTCACCGACGTCGTTCGTAACGGTGCGCTCGTCGTCGCGGTGATCCAGCTGATCGCTGCCGGGGTGCTCATCGCGAACACCATCCGGCTGGCAGCGTTCGCACGCCGCGAACAGACCTCCATCATGAAGCTGGTCGGCGCCGGCAACTGGTACATCCGCCTGCCGTTCGTGCTCGAGGGAGTCTTCGCTGGTCTGATCGGTGCGCTCGTGTCGTGGGGTCTGCTGTATGGCACGGTGCCGCGCGTCGCCGGCAACCTCGCTCGTGACGTCGAGTTGATGCCGTTCATCGGCGCCTACGAGGTGATGATGATCGGCCCGTGGCTGCTCGGGGCAGGTGTCGGCATTGCGGCGTTCTCCTCCATCATCGCGCTGCGCCGCTTCCTCGACATCTGACGCAACGCACGACGTCGGTGGCGTCGGCGTGCACGCTCGAAATCGCCGCTGGCGTTCGGCCGGGCATCGCGTTTCGTAGGCGTTTACGCGCGGAGTGTCACGCTTCTCGTGGTGTGCGTCGGTTTGTGTGCTAGATGTGGTCATTGTGGCCATCGTCTCGACTGGGTATCTTCAGCGAGTTGTCTGATGGCCGATCCCGGCCGTCACTGCTGCCAAGGCCCGACCTTGCGACGATCGACCCGCGTGCTTGTCGCCGTGCTGGTGCTCGCGCTGTTGCCGACGACCGCGTCGGCCGGGACAGGCGAACTCGAGCAGGAACTGCGTGAGGCGCAGCAGGAACGTGAGCGCACGCAGCAACGCCTTCAGGAGCTGCGCGGCCGTGAGGGTGATGCCCGCGACCGGCTCGCAGCGGTGGATGCCGAACTCGCGTACGAGGAAGCAGCCCTCGAAGCCCTCAGGCTCGAACTCGAGGCGGCTGAAAACGCGCTCGAAGCAGCACAGCAGCGACTCGACGATGCGCGAGACCGGCTCGTTGCGGTCAACGAGGAACTCGACGAGGCCGAGGCGGAGTTCCGTGAAGTCAAGAAGCGCCTCGAGTCCCGAATCCGCGCCTCGTTCAAGTACGGCCACGTTTCGTTCGCCGAAGCGTTCGCCGGCGTGCGCGACATCGCCGATTTTCTGAACACCACGCACTACGTCTCGCACGTCTTGTCGGGTGACCGGGAACTCATGGCCTCCGTCGAGGCGTCGCTCGACCATGTCGAACGACAGCGTGAGCTCGCCCGCACGCTTCGGGAAGAGGCGGAGAAAGAGGAGGCCGAGGCTGCCAAGCAAGCCGAGCTGATCGAAGAGGCGACGGCGGAGCAGCGCCGGCTCGCCGCGTCGGTGCGTGAGCGGCGGCAGGAACGCGCGGCTGCGCTCGAAGCGCTTCGTACCGACCGTTCGGCCCTCGAAGGACACCTTGCGGGCCTCGAAGCCGAGTCTGCCCGCATTCAGGCCCAGATCGCCGCTGTACTGCGTAGGCAGGCCGAAGAAGACCACCGACGTGCGGTGCGCGAGTGGGAACGCGCCGTCGAGGCGTGGGAGAAGTGCCAGGCGGACAACGAGAAGGCGAAAGCCGAATACGAGCAGGCACTCGCCGACTACGAGGCGGGACAGAACGGCAATGGCGGCAACGGCAACGGTGAGGATGGCAACGGCAACGGTGAGGGCGGCAACGGTGGCAACGGCGGGCCGCCGTCCGAGCCGCAGCTCAAGGACTGCGGTGAACGGCCACCGTCCTCTCCGCCGCCACCCCCCGCGGTCAGCGGACCTGACGGCGCATGGATCCGGCCGGTCAACGGCCGCGTGTCGTCACCCTTCGGCCCACGTTGGGGACGTTTCCACTACGGCGTGGACCTCGCCAACAGTGAGGGCACTCCCATCCGTTCGTCGCAGTCGGGTCGGGTTCTGGCGCGGGTCACCGGCTGCAATCCATCGAGTTCGTGGGGTTGTGGCGGCGGTTTCGGCAACTACATCGTGATCGATCACGGTGGCGGCTACGCCACGGTCTACGCCCACCTCGCGAGTGTCGGTGTCTCGACGGGGCAGAACGTGAGCGCCGGGCAGACCATCGGACGGGTCGGCAATTCGGGCAATTCGTATGGTCCGCACCTCCATTTCGAGTTCTACGACCAAGGGGTCCGTCGCAACCCCTGCAACTACATCGCGTGTTGACCACTCCGTCATCTGGGCCAGCAAGCTGCGGGCGGTGCGGTGGCTGCCGACAGCTACGCTCGGCAGATGGCGAAGAAATCCGGCGGTGACGGCACCAAACTGATCGTCAGCAATCGCCGTGCACGTCACGAATATCACCTCGACGACCGTTTCGAAGCCGGCCTCGCCCTGCGGGGCACCGAGGTCAAGAGTCTCCGCGGCGGCAAGGGATCGCTCGCCGAGGCGTGGGTCAAGATCGAGCCGGACGGCGAAGCCTGGCTGATGCAGGCCCACATTCCCGAGTACGCGTTCGGCAATCGCAACAATCACGATCCGGTGCGGCCCCGCAAGCTGCTGCTGCACCGGCGCGAGATCGACCAGCTCGCCCATGCGGTCGCCGCCAAAGGGGTCACCCTCGTACCGCTGCGGCTGTACTTCCGGGACGGCCGCGTCAAGCTCGAGTTCGCGGTCGGTCGGGGTAAGAACGTCGCGGACAAGCGTCAGACCGCCAAGGAACGCGACGCGCGGCGCGAGATCGAGCGGGAACTCAAGCGGGCCCGCCGGTAGGCCGATCATGGGTATACTACGAGGTCCGCTTCGCAGCGGTTTGACAACTGCACAGCGTCGTTGCGCAACCTGGGGCTGACACGGTTTCGACCGTGGTCGAGCCGCTGCCAGGGGAGCGTGCCGAGGGTGCTCGCGCGACCTCGACAAAACGCGCGGGAACCATTAGATGCCAAGGACAACGACCTGGCTCTCGCGGCCTAAACACCCGCGACGATCCGCCTCCGATGCCTCGTAGGGGGACCGGATCGACATCACGAGGCTCAACTTCGGACAGTTCGACCATCGGCTGCCCGGGGGACATCTCAGATGGTGTGAGCGCGGAAGCTGCCTGGCTCCGGAGCACCGCGCTCGAGACGATCCGGAACCTACGCACGTAGAGCCCCGAGCAACGGGACTGCGGGACCCGGGTTCGACTCCCGGCAGCTCCACCGACGCCCGCATTCCGGAGGACCATTGCGGTCCGCCGGCATGTGTGCGCCCACCTTGCAAAGCCCGTGTGATGACCTGCACCACCTGCGTCGACCGTCAAGGGTCCGCTGGTGGGGACGGGCGACCGGACCCGACGCCACAAAGGGCGACGGGTGACGGGTCCTGTCCGAGCGGCATCGCACGACCCTTTCGCGCAACGACGACGCGCGCGGTTGCGAGCCCGTGACACACGTCACGGGCTCGTCGTGCGTCCGAGGTCACTCGGAGCCGGTATGCAGCGCTCGTGGACAGCGTTGATCGACATCGAACCGGTGAGCCACGTACTGCCGGCGGCGTCGGTGAGTCGGCAGCGAACATCAGCCTGCGAAAGCCTGTCGCCGTGTCCGTCAGTTGCACTTGCCGTCGCGCGACGGGAACCGCTGCATGACTCCTTCCCGTGAATTGCGGCTCGTCCGGTTCGTCGGCCGACGACCGTGGGCGGTGCTGATCGCCGCTGCAGTTGGTTCGGGCGCCGTCTATCTGATCCTGCCGACCGGCGGCATCCTCCAGGCGGTCGTCGCAGAAGCATTCTTCGTGCTCGCCGGCGCGCTGATGGTGTGGCGCCTCGTCCGTGATGGCTGCGCACTCGACGCCCCATGGGTCTTGCTGGGGGCATCGGTCGCCCTCTACGCGGCCATCTCGCCGTTCTGGTCGGTCCTGCCGATCGCGACAGGCCGTCCGGTTCCCTACCCGTCGTGGCTCGACGGCGTCTATTTCGTGTCGTACGGCGCCGGCGCCGCCTTCCTGCTGGGCATCATCCGTCGCCGGCATCGCGACGTCGCCGACGCCCGCAGGCCCGAGACGGTTGCGCTCGTCGACGCAGCCATCGTCGCGACCGCCGCGACGTCGTTGCTGTGGCCGCTGTTCGTTCCGGAGGGTGTGCGGCCGGGTGTGGTCGTGCAGGCCGTCGGCGTCGGATACGTCCTGGTCACCGCAGTGCTCGTCGGGCTGGCGCTGCGATTGTTCACGCCGGAGCTGTGGTCGAGCACCGTCCACCTGCTCCTCCTCGTGTGGGTGGGCGGGCTGTTGCTCGGTGACGTCATCTACGCGCAGCTCGGCCTGACCGGTGGTTTCTACTTCGGTCATCCGGTGGGGCTGTTGTGGATGTCGTCGTTCGCCGCGGTCGGTGTGCTGGCGCTGCACCCCGATCTCTACGAGCTCCCTCGTGGAACCGCCGTGGTGACCTTCCACGGTTGGCGGCTGTGGCTGCCACTGGGGGTTGCGTTCGTTCCCTTCGCGGTGTTCCTCGTTCACGGGACGGCCGCATCGTTGGCGCTCGCGGTGCTCGCGATCGTGCTCAACGTCGTGCGGCTTCGCCACCTGTCGGTCGACCTCGCCGCGCAACGTCGACTCACCCGGCAACTCGCCGACACCGTCGACGAACTCGAGGCCGCGAATCGCTCGCTCGCCCGGGCGAATGAATCGCTGGACCACCTCGCCTCGATCGCATCGCACGACCTGCGTAGCCCGGTCGCCTCTGTCCAGGCGATGCTCGAGACCCTCCAGGTGCGCTGGGAGGAGCTGGACGGGGCCACGCGGCGGGAGCTCGTCGACCGTGCGCATACAGGCACCCGAGAATTGATCGGCACGCTCGATGCGCTCCTCGCACTCGCGCGCGCCGAGGCGCACCGGTTCGAGGCGGTCACCGTCGACCTCGACCGGATCGTCGACGAGACCCTCCAGATGCGCGCAGGGGAGCTCGATCGGGTGCACGCCGACGTCGACCGCACGACACTGCCACCGGTGACGGGCGATCGGCTGCTGCTCCAGGTCCTGGTGTCCAACCTGGTCGACAACGCAATCAAATACCGGGATCCCGAACGACGTTTGCGCCTCGAAATCGGTGGGGTGCAGGTCGGCCGGACGGTCGACGTGCATGTCGAAGACAATGGTCTCGGGATCGACGAAGGCGACCGCGAGCGGGTCTTCGAACTCTTCGAACGTGCCCACACCCGCGCCAGCGTGGGATCCGGGGTCGGGTTGGCGACCTGCCGGCGCATCGCCGAGCTGCACGGCGGAGGAATCCGAGCCGAGCCCCGCGCTGTCGGAACGCGGTTCGTGGTGACGCTGCCCGCACCTCCGGACTGAACGCGGCACGCCACACGCGTGGTATTGCGATCGTGCGCACTCCCCGGATCGCGCGGGTCAGCGGGTGCGAACGGACCACTCACCGCGATCGCGAACCGAGCGAGCGTGTGCTCCACGGGGCCGCCCGATGGCATCATGCTCCCATGCCGTGACAGGTGCCCGGGTGACCGAACAGATCGTAGGTCTCGTCGTCGTCACGGTCTTCGCATTCGTGAACGGGATGAACGACGGCGGCACGCTGCTCGCCACGGGGTTGCGGTCGTCGACGCGGCCTGGATGGGTTCGCCTGCTCGTCCTCGCTGTGATGCTCGCGCTCGCCCCGGCCCTTCTCGGTTCGCAGGTCGCGATCACGTTGGCCGAACGGCTCGTCGCCTTCGGTGACGACACGTTGCCGGTCCTCGCTGCGATCGTGGCGACGATGCTGGTGGTCTCGGCCCTGACCCGCCTCGGGATGCCGACGAGTCTCACGCTCGGGTTGATCGGCGGGATCGCCGGATCCGGCCTCGCAGCAGGATTGCAGGTCGATGGGCGGACCATCGCCGTGGTGTTCGCCGTCGCCGCCGCCGCCGCACCACTCGTCGGCCTGTTCATCGCAGTCGTCATGGCGCGGCTCGTGCTGCTGCTTCCCGGTCGCCTCGCCCGAGGGACACGTGGCGCGATGCTTGCTGTCGGGCACCTGCTTCAGGCGCTGGCCTATGGCGTCAACGACGGACAGAAGATGCTTGCGGTCGCGGCCATCGTCGGCGGTACGACGGCGGCGCTGCCACACGTGCCGGTCACGATCTGGGCCGTGATCGTCCTCGCGTTCACGGTCGGAACCCTCGCCGGCATCGCGCGGATCGGCCCGACCATCGATGCGAAGGTGCTTCCCATGCGTCCCGAACACGTCGCGGTCGCGCAGGTCTCGGGTGCACTCGCCGTGGTCGGCAGTGCTGTTGTCGCGAGCCCGGTGAGCCTGATCCAGGCCCTCACCGGCGGCCTGATCGGCGCAGGTGTGAGCGTCACGGCCCGTCGCGTCCGATGGGCGGTCGTCGTCCAGATCCTGCTGGCGTGGGTCGTGACCCTGCCGGCGTGTTTCGCTGTCGGTGCCACACTCACGCTCGTGTCGGGCATGCTGGTGCCATGAGACTGCTACGCCAGATCCGTGACGCGCTCGGTGACATCAGCGGACGCGGCCAGGTGCGCATCATCGATTCGCTGGTCGACCACCTGCGCATCTCACGCCGAGCCGTCGACGTTGCCCGCCGAGCGGCGACCGGTGAGCTCGATCTCGATGAAGCGAGCGAACGGATCGACGACCTTGAAGGCGAGGGCGATCGCCAGCGCGCCCACCTGGTGCGCTCACTGTCACAGTCCCTGGTGATCCCCATCGACCGCGAGGACCTCTTCCGGCTGTCACGGACGATCGACGACGTGCTGGACAACCTGCGGGACTTCTCGCGTGAGCTCCAACTGTTCGGCACCGAGGTGTGCTCGCCGCTGTTCTCACCGGTGTTCGCCGCGATCGATGACACGCTCGACGAACTCGAACACGCCGTCGGCAAACTCGCCTCGGACCCACGTGCGGCGATGCCCCAGGGACTCCGGGCCAAGCGCAGCGGCAAGGAGATCCGGCGCGCCTACCAGGTGGCGATCGCGCAGCTGCTCGATGCGGAGGTCACCTCCGTGCTGCTGCGGCGACGTGAACTGTTGCGCCGCCTCGACGCTGTCGGAATCAGCATCGGCGAGGCGACCGACGCGCTTGCGGACGGTGGGCTCAAGCGGGGGCGTTGACGCAGGAGCGGGCCGGCACGGGCCGCATCAGTCCGGCAGCAACGCAAGCGTGAGTTCGCGGGCGTACGCGCCGGTCTCGGCCGCGGCGGTCACAGCGGAGGTTCGTGCGTGGTCGACGCCGGGAACCAGTGGGAGCATGGGCTCACCGCGAACAGTGACGGTCTCGCCACCGGCCTCGGCGACGAGCACCGCGCCGGCGGCAATGTCCCACACGTGGGGAATGACCGCGATCGAGGCAACCGCTGCACCTTCGGCGACCATGGCGAGATCGAGTGCCGTGGATCCCATGACCCTGCCGTTCAGCCGCATCCCCGCAGCGCGTGCCCGGCGCGCGGTCGCAGTCGTCAGCATCGCTGCGATGTGGCGATTGGAAGGGTCCCGCCAGTCGACGGCAGAACGCACGCGCAGCGGTTCGCCATCACGTCGTGCACCCTGACCGTGCACGGCGACGTAGCGCCGTCCCAGCACCGGTGCATCGACGATGCCCATCACCGGCGTACCCTCGTGCGCGAGCGCCAACGACACACACCAATAGGGGACGCCCGTGACGAAGTTGGACGTTCCGTCGATCGGGTCGATGATCCAGGTCCACGTGGTCGCCGGCACGCGGGTGTCGCTCTCTTCGCTGACCACGCCGTGATCGGGCAGCTTCGCAGCGAGACCGGCTCGCAGGCGCTCATCGACCTCGAGGTCGGCGGCGGTGACCGGGGTGCCGTCAGACTTGGCGTTCACGGTGCGATCGATGTCGCGCACGCGTGTGGCGGGCCGCAACAGGTCCTCACCGATGCCGTCGAGGAGTCCGTGGACGACGTTCTGTGCTCGTTGGACCTCGCTGTCGACGGACACCGGCGCTCCTCGGATCGTGAACTCGTAGCCTGCCCGGCGTGTCTGGAGAAGCGGCGCCGATGACAACGGCCAAACGTGTTCGCATGACGGCGCAGGAGCGCCGTGAACAGCTCGTCGGGGTTGCGACGTCACTGTTCGCCCAGCGAGGGTACGCCGCGACAACCGTCGAGGAGATCGCGGACCGTGCCGGTGTTTCGCGGCCGGTCGTCTACCAGCATTTCGGTGGCAAAGAGGGCCTTTACGAGGTGGTCGTCGACCGCGAGGTGCGCAGGCTCACCGCGTCGATCGCCCAGGCATTCGACCGCACGCATCCACGTGTCGTGGCCGAACGAGCCGCGGAGGCGTTCCTCCGCTACATCGAAGAGCACGAGGACGGCTTCCGCGTCCTGGTCCGTGACGCCCCGATCGGGATGCGCGTCGGGTCGTTCGCCTCGGTGATCGTCGATGTTGCGGCGCGGACCGAACGGCTGCTCATCGACGAGTTCGCCGACCGTGGGTTCGACGAGGACACCGCCCCGATGTACGCGCTGATGCTCGTCGGCGCGGTCGCGCTCATCGGCGAATGGTGGCTCGACCATCGCACCCTGCCGCGGGAGGCAGTCAGCGCGCACGTGGTCAATCTGCTCTGGAACGGACTGCGCGGACTCGACCCCGTGGCGCGAACCACCGGACGCGCGACCAATCCGGGGACGTGACGCCTGCGCTCCCGTGACGGCCGCCGCCGCTGACGGGCGCAGGGCGCACGAGGTTCAGCGGCTGATGTCGACCCGGGGATCCTGGGTGGGACGGTGCAGCGGATCGGCGCCTTCACCCCGAAGATGATGGTCGAAGAACCCCACGGTCCACTCGTCGATGATCGCGTGCAGCTCGCGTGGAGGCGTGGAGCCGCTCAACCCCAGGGGGGCGCTCAGCGGACTGAGTAGCGGCAGCATCGTGAAGTCACGGTGCAAGGTCCCGGCGACGGTGACGCGCCCCTGCGCTGCGGTCGAACCGGCGTGGAGTCGGCGCAGCCGCTTGTCGTTGGGTGTGTCGAGCCACTCCTCGCTGCGCAGCGACAGCACCGGCAGGTCCAACCCGGCCCCGACGAGTTCGTCCGGCAGAGGCTCGACCCACGGGTCGAGGCCGACCGTGGCCGCACACGACGGCTGCCTGCTGCACGCCAGGTAGGCGGCTGCACCTCCTGTCGAGTGGCCGACGAGTCCGATGCGGTTCGCATCGATGGCCGCGGAAAGGTCCTCGTCGACGGCCTCGGCGACGTTGTCGAGGACCAGTTCGACGTCCGCGGCGAACATCCCGACGAGCCGCGAGGCGGCCGCCTCGTAGCGTTCCGTGGGTGCCCCGGCGGGCAGCAGGTTGTGCTCGAGGCCGACCACCTCACCATCCGGGAAGGTCGTGACGAGTGCCGCGCCTGTGTGGTCGATCGCGGCGACGATGTAGCCATGACTGGCAAGCGACTCGGCGAGGCTCGAATGCAGCGCACGCATGCCCGACCAGCCGTGCGAGACGATCACGAGGGGATGCCGACCCGCCGCGACCGCGACGTCGGCGTGTGCGTGTCCACGGATGCGGTCCAAGTGACCGAGGCCGAAACGTGGAAGGCCGTGCTCACGCGCGAAGGCCTCCAGCGACGCCGACTGGTCTGCGAGCCAGGGGACGGGTTCGTCGGCGGTACCGGCAGCTGCCGGGTACCAGAACTGGACGACGATGCGGCGTGCCTGGTCGTCCGGTCGGTCGTGCGACATCACGTAGGTGCGAGTCCCGACAGGCGCGTCACCTGACGGTGCCGGCAATGCCGTGACAGGAAGCGCCCAGGCGAAGAACCCGGCGACGGCGGACAGCCCGATCACGGCGAACGTTGCGAGCCTGCGAGGAACACTTCGGCGCAGATCGAACGGGCCGTGCATCGCGACGATCAGTGCAGCCAGATGCAGGGGCGCGATCTGCCAGCGCAGGCCCGATACGAGGAGGTGGGCGCTGGCCGCAAGCAGCGGCGCGAACGTGGTCGACGCCACGATCCATGGCCGGTGCCGCCACGGCGTCCAGGGCCGGACAGCCGTGACCAGCACGAGCGTGATGAAACCGAGATCCAGCAGCGACAACGTGGAACCTCACTGAGACGAGAGGGACCATCGGCTGAGATTACTTGACGTGCGAACGAGTGTGGATGACGTCGGTACGGGGCTGTGGGCTTCCGTGTGCGCCGTACGATCTGCACGACGACCTACCCGTCGGTGTCCGCCGGTTTCGAGGAGTGAGCCCGTGGTCCGCATCGCGCTCGTGAGTGGCCATGACGGCCGGCTCGACCCGACGTACGTCGCGGGTGCCGACGGGCCGATCATCGACGAGCTCACCCAGCGCGGTGTCGAGGTGGCGACGCCGGACTGGCGCGATCCCGAAGTCGACTGGGCAGCGTTCGATCTCGCGGTCGTTCGAACGACCTGGGACTACGTCGATCATCGCGACGAGTTCGTGCATTGGGCGGCTGCGACGGGCGAGCGCACACCACTGTTGAACACCCCGGACGTGCTGCGATGGAACACCCACAAGTCGTATCTGCTCGAACTCGAGGAACGTGGTGCGCCGTGCGTGCCGACCGCGTGGCTCGCGCGCGGCGACCGCGTCGATCTGGCGGCGCTGCTACGAGCACGCGGGTGGTCACGTGCAATCGTCAAGCCTGCCGTCGGGGCCGGTTCACAGGGGCTCGAACGCGTCGAGGCACCCGTGACGCCGGCCGCGCAGGCCCACCTCGACCGTCTGCTCGAGACCGACGATGCCCTCGTCCAGCCGTACCTGCCGACCGTCGAGACACGGGGCGAGTTGTCCGTCGTCGTCGTCGACGGCAAGGCCACCCACGCCGTGCGCAAGATTCCCGGGTCGGGCGAATTCCGGGTCCAGCAGCAGTTCGGTTCGGCCTACGACGAGGAACCTCTCGACGACGGTGTCGTGCGCCTCGCCGAATGGATCGTCGAATCGACTGGACACGACCTGCTGATCGCCCGTGTGGACCTGATCGAGGCCGACGACGCGACGCTGCAGCTGGTCGAACTCGAAGCGACCGAACCCGATCTGTATGTCACGATCGTGCCGTCGGTCGCCGGACGCATCGCCGATGCGATGCTGGCACGCGTCGATGCTGGGCCCCGTACATGATGGGCTGGGGTGCGAACCGCTGACGAGCAGGCATCCATGACCTGCCAACGCGCAAGTTGCTGAAGAAAGGCCGGGATGTGGCCACGATCGCGATCACCGGTGCGAGCGGGTTGATCGGGCGTGCACTCGAGGCGTCGCTGGTCGCCGATGCGCACGACGTGGTGCGCGTCGGGCGCGATGCCGCCAGCAGTGACGTGCACTGGGATCCGTCGGCGGCGAGGATCGATGCTGCCGCGCTGGAGGGGCTCGATGCCGTGGTGCATTTGGCCGGCGAGCCTCTCGGAGCGTCACGCTGGACCCGCCGCACCCGCGCGCGGATCCGTGACTCGCGGGTGGAAGGCACCGCACTGCTCGCCCGGGCACTCGCCGGGCTCGACAACCCGCCGGCGACGCTGATCTCGGCGTCGGCGGTCGGCTATTACGGGGATCGCGGCGACAGCCAACTGGCTGAGCAGCAGCCACCCGGGGATGATTTTCTCGCCGACCTCTGCGTCGCATGGGAAGCTGCGGCCGCACCGGCAGGTGAAGCAGGGATCCGCGTCGTGCATCCGCGCACCGGCGTCGTCATCGCACACGGCGGGCCGTTGATCGAGAAGGTCGAACTACCGTTTCGCCTCGGGCTCGGCGGGCGGATCGGATCGGGGCGGCAGTATGTCCCGTGGATCTCGCTGGCCGACCACGTCCGCGCACTGCGCCATGTCCTCGACGGCGATCTCACGGGCCCCGTGAATTTCGTCGCACCGCAGCAGGTCACCAACCGTGAGCTGACCAAGGCGATCGGCACCGCACTGCGGCGCCCCACGGTGTTCCCGATTCCTGTCCTGGCGCTCAAGGTCCTCTACGGCGAGATGGGTACCGCACTCGCGACCGTCAGTCAGCGGGTCGTTCCCGAGCGCCTGCTCGCATCCGGGTTCGTCTTCGAGGACACCGATCTCACCGCGACACTCGTCGAGATGTTCGCACGGCCGGGCGTCAGACGTTGAACAGGATCGCGCCGGTCGCAGACGCGGCCGCCGTCACGGTCATGAGCACGGCGGCGAGCACGAATCTCGTGTCACGCTCGCGCGACCAGCGTCGGATCAGCACCGCGACCATCATCACCGGCCAGGCCACCAGCACGGCGACCAGCGCGGTCAGCGCGTGACCGGACATCGGACGGGGACCGAGGCCGAGCGCGGCGAGAACGGCGACGAGCAGCGTCGGGATGTTGGCGGTGTGACGTCTCATACGGCCTCGACCAACACGATGATGGCGATGACGATCAGCGCCACGCTCAGCACGCGGCGCACGGCAGGTGCAGGGAGTCTTCCCTGCGCCAGCGCTCCGAACCTTCCCCCGGCGAGCCCGCCGATCACACCCGGGATGATCGCGGTGGTCAGCCGCCCCTGGCTCGCGTAGACCGCGAGTGCCACCGATGCCGTGATGGCGACCATGAAGGTGGTCGTCGCGGCGGCGACCTTGACGGGAACGTGCATGACCTCGCTCATCACGGGTGTCTTGATGTAGCCGCCGGAGGTTCCGACCAGTCCGGCGACCACACCTGCCAGGCCCATCAGCCCCATGCCGGCCGGGATGCGCCGCACCCGGTACGGGATCACGCGATGTTGTTCGTCGAGGTACGCACTGGCGAGCCGTCCTGGTTGCTGGAGCAGCGTCGCCCCTTCAACCGGGCCGTAGCGTTGACCGGTGCGCGTGCCTCCGACGAGCGCCGCCAGGATGGCGGAGACGGCGAGCACCACGATCAGCGAGCGCGGGCTGACGAACAGCGAGGCGACCGCGCCCGCAGCGGCACCAAGACTCGCGGCGGATTCCATGACCACGCCGAGCCTGTGGTTGGTGAGTGTCCCGCGCGCCTGCGCAGGCAGGGCTGCGAGCGAGCTCGCGGCGACCATCGCCATGCCGACCGGTGCAGCGTCGAGCGGCGACCATCCGAGCAGGACGAGGACCGGGACGAGCAGGACCGCGCCGCCGAGCCCCCCGAGGGCGCCGAGCGCCGCGGTGGCGCTGGCGATGAGGGCGACAACGAGCAGTTCCATGCGCGCGAGCCTCCGCGGTCCGACCGAGGGAAACTATGCGCCTAGCCGCGTACAGACCAGTCGATCGGATGCCGGCTGTCCGTAGGATCATGCCGCCACCCGTCCACTGAGCGCCGCGCTTCGAACCATGTGCAGATCCTTCCCGGGTCGAGCTTCGCGAACGGACGTCAGCCGTGGAACTGCTACGAATCTGGTTCTTCGGGCTCGGTGCGGTGGCGATGCTGATGGTTGCGACCTGGGTCGCCAGTGCACTTCGCCGCGATGCGAGCCTGGTCGACCGCGTCTGGGGCGCGGGCTTCGTCGTCGCAGCCTGGACGTTCGCGTTGACCGGCGACGGCGACCTGACACGCACCTGGCTGGTGCTGGGCGCTGTGAGCGTGTGGGGTCTGCGCCTGTCGGCACACATCACCTGGCGCAACTGGGGCGAAGGCGAGGACAAGCGTTACGCCGCGATGCGGTCGCGTCGTCCTGCGACGTTCACGCCGCGCAGCCTCGTCACGGTCTTTCTCCTGCAGGCGCTGCTGGCCGGGGTGATCGCGCTCCCGCTGCTCGGTGCGTTGACGAGTCCGACGCCCATCGGCGTGCTGGACGTCGTCGCACTCGTGGTGTGGACCGCCGGTTTCGTGATCGAGGCGGTTGCGGACCTGCAGTTGGCGCGGTTCAACGCGGATGCGTCCAATCGCCGCCGGGTGCTCGATCGAGGGGTGTGGCGCTTCTCGCGCCACCCGAACTACTTCGGCGACACGGTGGTCTGGTGGGGCTACGGGCTGTTCGGGGTGGCTGCCGGCGCATGGTGGGGCCTGCTTGGCTCGCTGCTCATGACACTGCTCATCGTGCGCGTGTCAGGGGTGGCGCTGACGGAACGAAACATGGCCGCATCGCAGCGGCAGGGCCACGCCGAGTACGTGCGCCGCACCAACGCGTTCGTCCCGGGGCCCCGTCGCTCCTGAGGTTCTTGCTCACCTTCCCGCCCGGGACATGGCACGCTTCGTTGTGCACGTGTCGCGGGAGCCGACAGGGACGAGCGGGTGCCACGAGTTGTGAACGGTGTGTGGACCGCCGGGGTGGCGCGCCGTCGCCGCCGGCGACGTCTGACACTGTTCGTCGTTCTGGCGCTTGCGGCCGCTGTCGCGTGGACGTTCGTCGAGGGTCATGCACAGCAGCGGCTGCCGGATCGCCCCTACCTGCTGCTTGTACCCCTGTATGCCGAACTGCAGGAACGCACACCGCTGGACCTGTCGAGTTTCGTCGATGCGGGCGAGCCGGATGGCGCCGCGGCCGCGCCCGGGACCGAGCCCGCAGGCGGCGCGACGGGATCGCGCGACGACGACCGGGGCACATACGACGCGTTGTCAGGTACGCCCACGCCGATGCCGGCTGCGGCGGAGGCGTCCGATCCGCCACGCTCGCCCGATGAGCAGCGGCGCCTGGTTTCACGCACCCACGACCGCGTCGACGTCCCTGCCGACACCGCCGACGACGAGGACGATCTGCCCTCCTCCGAGATCGTCACGATGCAGCGCCGCCTGCAACAGCTCGGATATCTCGTCGGTGATGCCGACGGCAAGCTCGGCCAGCAGACCCGCGGCGCGGTCATGGCCTTCCAGCAGGTGCACGGCCTCGACGTCGACGGAGTTGCGGGCCCGACGACACGGGCGGCCCTGGCGTGGCCGTCGGCCGAGCCGGTCCTCGCGGGTGGACCACCGACGAGGATCGAGGTGGACCTCGACGCGCAACTGCTCCACGTCGTCGACGACGACGTGCGCATCGCGACACTCAAGGCCAGCTCGGGCAACGGGGCGGCATACCGGACACGTAGCGGCGGCACGGCGCGCGGGCGCACGCCGGTCGGTGAGTTCGTCGTCCAGCGGCGCATCGAGGGGCGTCGGGTGTCGCATCTCGGGACGCTGTACGACCCGCTGTACTTCTACCGCGGCTGGGCGATCCACGGGTCGACGTCGGTGCCGGCCGGTCCGGCAAGCCACGGGTGCATCCGTGTGACCATGGCCGACGGACGATGGTTGTTCGACCAGGTCGGCAACGGCACGCCGGTCCACATCTACGGTGGCGAGCATGTGTTCGAACCAGCGGCGTAGGTGCGTGCGTACGCTGCCTCGCATGGATCCTTCGACGGCAAGGCTCACGGCCTACAGCCACGGCGCCGGCTGAGCGTGCAAGCTCGGTCCGGCTGACCTGGCGCAGGTCCTGCGCCCCTTGACCCCGCAGCGGCATCCCGACCTCGTCGTGGGCCGCGATGACGACGCGCTGGTGTGGCGTCGTCCCAACGGTGCTGCGCTGATCGCCTCGGTCGACGTGTTCACCCCGATCGTGGACGATGCCAGGACCTGGGGAGCGATCGCTGCGGTGAACGCTGCCAGTGACGTCTACGCGATGGGCGGCCGACCGATCTTCGCCCTGGCGATCGCAGCGTGGCCCCGTGACCAGCTCCCCCTGGCAACGTTGAGTGAGGTGCTGGCCGGCGGGGAAGCGGCCGCAGCGGAGGGAGGATGGGTCGTCGCCGGAGGGCACACGATCGACGGGACCGAACCGCTGTACGGCCAGGTCGTCATCGGCGAGGTCGACGATCTCGACGACCTGGTGACCAACGCAGGCGCCCGCGCCGGCGACGTGCTCGTGCTCACCAAACCGTTGGGGACCGGGCTGGTCGCAACCGCCCACAAGCGCCGGCCGGCCGAGGCGGTCGCGCCCGGAGGAGACCTGCACGAGCTGTACGACGCGGCCGTTCGGCACATGCTCACCCGCAACGATGTCGCCGCCGCTGCGGCGCGCCAGGCGGGTGTGACGGCGATGACCGATGTGACCGGGTTCGGTCTGCTCGGTCATCTGCACGAGATGACGTCGAGATCGGGGGTGGGGGCGTCGCTCGATGCAGACGCGGTCCCGCTGCTTGCCGGAGTCACTGCGCTGGTGGATGCCGGCGATGTTCCCGGCGGCACCCGGCGCAACCTCGCCGACGTTCGTGCCCACCTTCGGGTTGGCGACGCCGTCGACGATGCTGCCCTGCTGCTGTTGGCCGATGCCCAGACCTCGGGGGGGCTGCTCGCGGCGGTCCCTGCATCGGCAGCCGACGCGATGGTGGCTACGGTGGGTGGTCAAGCCGCTGTCGTCGGCCGGATGGTCGAGGGGCCTGCGGGCAGTATCGAGGTCCGGCGCCGCTAGCCTGCCGGGCATGCCCAGTTCTGACGTGACCGACACCGCCACCGATCCGTTCGTCCTCGACCGGGGCACGTTCGACGAACTCGTCGCACGCGCCTGGTCGGATCACCCTTTCGAGGTGTGCGGGTTGCTCGGGGTCCGGCCCGACGGGTCGATCGAGCACTTCCCTATCGACAACGCTGAGCGTTCGATGACCTATTACGTCATGGAGCCTCGCCAGATGCTGCGTGCAATGCGTCAGATCGAGGACGAGGAGTGGGGGCTGGCCATCTACCACTCGCACACGCACACACAGGCGTACCCGTCACGCACCGACATCGAACTCGCGGCGTACCCGGATGCCATCTACCTGATCGTCACTCTCCAGGACCGCGACGAACCCGAGATCCGGGCGTTCAGGATCGTCGACGGTCGTGTCACCGAGAAACCCCTGCGCGTGGAAGGCTGACGACACGCCCCGGGTACGATGCGCCCCACGCAGTCCCTTCGGAAGGCTCCTTCGCGATGGCTCACGTCCGCATCCCCACCGTCCTGCGCCGCCACACCGCAGGCGAGGCTGCGCTCAGCGTGCCGGGGGCGACCGTGCGTGAAGTCTTCGAAGGGCTCACTGACGGGCGTCCTGAACTCGCCGAGCAGCTGTTCGATGGCGCCGACCTGCGTGGCTACGTGAACGTCTACGTGGCGGACGAAGACATCCGTTATCTCGACGGGCTCGACACCAAGGTCGGCGACGACGACGAGATCGCGATCATGCCGGCAGTGGCGGGCGGCGCGCGCTGACCGACACGTGACCTGCGAGGCCCCATGCGGTTCGCGGATGTGACCGAGGCGATCGGTGCGACGCCACTGGTTGGCCTCCCCGCGCTGTCTCCGCCGGGCTACCGGATCCATCTCAAGCTCGAAGGCCACAACCCGACCGGGTCGGTCAAGGACCGCGTCGCGAAGTACCTGATCGACCAGGCTGAGCGCCACGGGCTGCTCGCCCCGGGTCAGCGGGTGCTCGAGCCCACGTCGGGCAACACCGGGATCGCGCTGGCCGCGATCTGCCGTGTCCGCGGGTATCCGCTGACCTGTGTCATGCCGGCAAACACTTCGGAGGAACGCCGCCAGCTGCTGCGGATGTTCGGTGCGCAGATCGTCGAGTCCCCCGCGACCGAAGGATCGAACGGATCGGTTCGCCTCGCCCGCCAGATGGCGGCAGACGATCCCACGTTGTACATGCCCTTCCAGTACGGCAATGCGGCCAATGCGCTCGCCCACTACGAGACGACCGCACCGGAGATCATCGCCGACCTGCCCCAGGTGACGGCGTTCGTGGCAGGTCTCGGAACTGGCGGCACGGTCACCGGTGTCGGGCGCCGCCTCAAGTCGTGGAACCCCGACGTCAAGATCTACGCCGCTGAGCCCGAGTACGGCGACCTGGTCTACGGGCTGCGCAACCTCGACGAGGGGTATGTGCCCGAAGTGCTCGACGTCGACGTACTCGATGGCAGGATCAAGGTGGACTCGTTGCGGGCGCTCGAGTGGACGCGTCGCCTCGTCGAGGACGAGGGGATCTTCGCAGGGGTGTCGACCGGGGCATCGCTCGCCGTCGCCGCACGGGTCTGCGAACGCTTGCCGGAGGGCTCCGACGTCGTCGCCCTGTCACCCGACGGCGGTTGGAAGTACCTGTCGACCGGCGCGTACGCGCCTGGTGACGTACGCGAGATCGCGACCGAGATCTCGGGCACCCTGTGGGCATGAACAACGGGTTCGGACTCACGGTGCTGGGGTCGTCGGGTTCACACACCGGCCCGGGGCGCGTCTGCTCGGGCTATCTCGTGCGTGCCGGGGGGACCTCGCTGCTCGTCGACGCCGGCAACGGATCGACCGCGAACCTGCAGCGCGAGCTGCGCTTCGACGAGATCGACGCTGTCCTCGTCAGCCATCGGCACCTGGACCATTGCGCAGACCTGATCGGCATGTTCTACGCGCTGCGTTTCGGGCATCCCGGTGTCCGCATCCCTCTGTACGCACCGCAGGACACGCTCGACACGCTGCTCGGGATGCTGTCGGCCGACTCGGCCCTGGCGTTCGACGAGGTGTTCGATTTCCGCCCGGTGACCGGTGGCGACAGCGTGCAGGTCGGCGTCATCGAGGTGGAGTTCTTCGACGCGTTGCATCCGCCACCGTCGGTGTCCATGTGGTTCAGCTTCGAGAGCCGCGTGCTCGCCTACTCCGGGGACAGTGCCGGCGGTGACGAACTCGTCGCCTGCGCGCGCAACGCGGATCTGCTGCTGTGCGAGGCGACCTGGCAGGGCGACGCCTCCGACTATCCCGACGGCATCCATCTGGTGGCGCGCGATGCGGGGGCCGTCGCCACACGTGCAGGTGCGCGCAGGCTCGTGCTCACGCATGTCGCCGGGGGCCTCGATAGGTCGGTGTCCCGCGCGCAGGCCGAGGAGGCGTTTGACGGCTCCGTCGAGGCCGCCGCCGATCTGATGCACTTCGATGTCGGCGACGCGTGAGCGTGCTGTCCGCACGGTGCGTCGCCACGGTCACCGTGACGGCCTGCGATGCTGCGACGACGAGGAGATGCCATGTCCCGACATGATGGCCGGCGGTTCGATGAGCTGCGCGCGGTCAGCATCGACGTCGATGCGCAGCGTCATCCGGTCGGGTCCTCACTCGTGTCGTTCGGCGCGACACGGGTGCTGTGTGCGGTGTCTGCCGACGAGGGTGTCCCGCCGTTTCGGGCGGGGCGGGGTGGCTGGCTGACCGCTGAGTACGCCATGCTGCCCGGCGCGACCGACACACGAGCTGCTCGGGAACGTCGCGGACCGGGAGGGCGTTCCAAGGAGATCGAGCGTCTTGTCGGTCGTTCGCTTCGCAGCGTCGTCGACCTCGACGTTCTCGGCGAGCTGACGCTGACGGCCGACTGCGATGTTCTGGACGCCGACGGAGGCACCCGGACGGCCGCGATCACGGGGGCATGGGTGGCACTCGTGCGTGCACTGCGGCAGCTGGGCCTCGAAGGCGCCGCCCGGGGGCAGGTCGCGGCGGTGTCGGTCGGGCTCGTCGACGGCGAACCGGTCCTCGATTTGGACTACACGGAGGATTCGAAGGCCGACGTCGACATGAACGTGGTGATGACGGCCGACGGCGACTTCGTCGAGGTGCAGGGCACCGCCGAGGGAGATGCGTTCCCGCGGCGCCGCCTGGACGAGCTTCTCGATCTCGCCCAGGTCGGTTGCGGCAAGTTGTTCGCCCGCCAGCAGGAGGCACTCGACGCGTGAGTCGCATCGTCGTCGCGACCGCGAACCCGGGCAAGCTCAGCGAGATCCGCGCGATTCTGGCCGATCTTGCGGTCGAGCTCATCGCGATGGATGTCTTCGGACTCGCCCCGCCGGTCGAGCACGGGGTGACCTTCGAGGAGAACGCGTTGATCAAGGCGCGCGCGTGCATGCGTGCGACCGGTTTGCCGGCGATCGCGGCCGACTCGGGGCTGGAGGTCGACGCCCTCGGTGGTGCGCCGGGCGTGCGGTCGGCGCGTTTCGCCGGTGAGCCCTCCGACGACGCGGCGAACAACGCCCGGCTGATCCGTGAACTCGCCGGGGTGCCCGATGGCCGGCGCACTGCCCGGTTCGTATGCGCGGCGGCTCTGGTGCATCCGGACGGTGCTGACGTCGTCGTGCGGGGCGTGATGGAGGGACGGATCGTCGACACGCCGCGCGGTTCGAACGGCTTCGGGTACGACCCCCACTTCGTGAGTGTCGCCGCCGGCGGCCAGCACACCAACGCGGAACTGTCACCCGACGAGAAGGATGCGCTCAGCCACCGCGGCGCAGCGTTTCGTCAACTGCGCGACGTGTTGACGAGCTGACGGCGCACGCTGGGTGATGAGCGGCATGCGAACGAGGCGCGAGCGCTGCGGTCACAGCGCTGCGACGATGTCGTCGAAGAATCCCGGCCACGTCTCGGACGCCCAGCGACCGAAAGGCTCGTCCGCGAGGCCGGCACAGGCGATACGGCGTGTGGGGTCGACCCACAGGAACGATCCGGACTGACCGAAGTGGCCGAACGTGGTCGGCGCGAGGGATGCGCCCGTCCAGTGCGGCGACTTGTCACCGCGGATCTCGAATCCCAGTCCCCAGTCGTTGGGTGTCTGGCGCCCGAATCCGGGCAGGACGCCGTCGAGGTCGGGAAAGGCGACATTCGTCGCCTGTTCGTGCAGCTGCTCGTCGAGCAGCGACGGTGCGAGCAGTTCGCGTGCGAACGCGAGCAGGTCGTCAACCGTGCCGTGCCCGTCCTTGGCAGGCGATCCGTCGAGCACGGTGGCTTCCATCTGCAACGGCGCGAGCACATCGTGGTCGAGATGCGTCGCGAACGGCATGCCGGCCCGTTGCGCGACCAGTTCGCCCAGCAGCTCGAACCCCCAGTTCGAGTACACGCGGCGACGCTCCACCGCGGTCAGTGGGCCGCCGTCAACCTCCATCGGGAGGCCGCCGGCGTGTGCCAGAAGGTGGCGGACCGTCGATCCGTCGTTGGGGCCGGCCGGCTCGTCGAGGCCGATGAGCCCGTGGTGGACCGCGGTGAGGACCGCATAGGCCGTGATCGGCTTGGTTACCGACGCCAGCGCGAACACACGCTCCACGGGACCGTGGGTGGCGATGGTGGCGTCCGGTCCGGTGACGCCCACCGCGACCGTGTCGGGTTCCCACGTTTCGACGCCTGCCAGGATCTCGTCGAGATCGCTCATGGGACCTCCGTGGCCAGGTGGCATTGCCGCCGTTGCATCGCGCAGACGGTAGCGCGCGCAGTAGCCTCGCTGGCCGGGTGGGCCGCGTGGAAGCGACGGACCGACCGTGCCGTATCTGACGACGAGGAGCCACCGTGCGAACGCGCCGCATCGGACCGCTCGAGGTGTCCGAGGTCGGAATCGGATGCAATACGTTCGGTCGCTATACCGACGCTGAGCAGACGGCTGCCATCGTCAACCATGCGTTGGATTCGGGTGTCAACTTCTTCGACACCGCCGATGTCTACGGCGATCGCAACGGGCTGAGCGAGACGCTGCTCGGCCGTGCACTCGCTGGCCGTCGCGGCGAGGCGGTCATCGCGACGAAGTTCGGAATGGAGATGGCCGGCGACCCGCAGCGGCGTGGTGCGTCGGCCCGCTGGGTCCGCCAGGCATGCGAGGACAGCCTGCGGAGGCTGGGCGTCGATCACATCGACCTGTATCAGCTCCACCAACCTGATCCGGCGACACCTGTTGCCGAGACCGTCGGCGCCCTCGAGGAGTTGGTCGAGCAGGGCAAGGTCCGCCAGATCGGCCACTCGAACCTGTCGGGCTCCGAGATCGACGAGGCGGCCGGTGCGGGCACGTTTGTCTCGGCTCAGTTCAACTTCAGCCTGCTGATGCGAGACGCAGAGCGGGACGGAGTCCTCGATGCCGTTCGTCGTAACGAACTCGCTGTGCTGCCCTACTACCCGCTCGCGGCGGGGCTGCTCACCGGCAAGTACCGCAAGGACGGCGCAACCAGGGGTCAGGAGCGGTTGCGCCAGAATCCCGTGGCTGGGGGACGCGACATGTTCGACGACGCGCTGCTCGCGCATGTCGAACGACTCGCCGACTTCGTGCAGGCGCAGGGACGCACGTTGCTCGAGCTCGCCTTCGGATGGCTGCTCAGCCATGACGAGGTTGCGTCGGTGATCGCGGGTGTGACCCGCCCACAACAGATCGAGGCGAACATCGCATCGTCGTCGTGGCGCTTGACGGACGATGAGCGGGCTGAGATCGACCGCATCGAACACGCCGCAACGTCCTAGAGCAGTCCCGCGCGGATCCGTCGCCCACTCAGGCGTGAGCTCGCGTTGGCGTGACCTTGCGTCGGCGTGACGAGGTCCGGGCCTGGTTCACGGCCCGGACCTCGTGCGGCGTCGCCGCGGTGAACGGCGAGTTTCGAAGGACCCTCAGCTGCGCTTGACGGCGCCAACCTCGAGCTCGAGCTTGACGCGGTCACCGACCAGAACGCCGCCGGCTTCCAGCGCTGCGTTCCAGGTCAGGCCCCAGTCGCTGCGGTCGACCGTGAGCTCGCCTTCGAAGCCGACACGCTCGTTGCCGAACGGATCGACGGCGCCACCGTTGAACACCAGCTCGAAACTGACCGGTCGGGTGACGTCGCGAATGGTGAGGTCACCCGTGACTCGGAAGTCCGTGTCGTCGAGCTGTTCGATTCCGGTGGACGAGAAGGTGATCGTCGGGAACTGCTCGGCGTCGAAGAAGTCGGGGCTGCGCAGGTGCTCGTCACGCTGCGCGTCGCCCGTGTCGACACTTGCGACGTCGATCGTGAGGTCCGCGGAGGAGCGGGTGGGGTTCTCACCGTCGAGGTGCAGCGCACCTTCGACGGTGTCGAAAGCGCCGCGCACGCGTGCGACCATCGCGTGACGGGCGACGAAGCCGAGGTGTGAATGCGACGCATCGACGTCCCAGGTTCCCGTCAGCTGGTCAAGGGAGGTTTCGAGCGCGGTTGTCATGGAAGCTCCTTCAAAGGGTAGGGGGAGCATTGATTGCAGCTTCAACAATACCGAGAGATAGATGAAGCGTCAAGTAAAGGTGTGCTAGAGTTGTCGCATGACCCCCTCGACCCGGTGGCTGGATGCCGACGAACAGCGTGCGTGGCGTGCGCTGGCGGCGGTATTGCTCAAGCTGCCCGCGGCGCTCGAGCAGCAGTTGCACCGCTCCTCGGATCTGTCCCATTTCGAGTACTGGGTGCTGGCGCTACTGAGCGAGAGCCCACAACGCACGTTGCGGCTCAGCCAGCTGGCTGGCCAGGCAAACGCGTCGTTGTCGCGTCTGTCGCACGTGGTCACGCGCCTCGAGCGGCGCGGATTCGTCGTCCGTGAACGTTGCCCCGATGACGCGCGCGCCAACCTCGCCATACTGACCGACGAGGGATGGTCGAAGATCGTCGATGCGGCACCCGATCACGTTGAGACGGTCCGACGGCTGGTGTTCGATGCGCTCGAACCCGACGACGTCGCAACACTCGAACGGATCTGCGCGCGGCTCATCGAGGCCGTCGAACGCACGTGACGGGTGTGCCTGTGTCGGCGGGCGCTGCACGACGCTGCGTTGCGCGCCCACGCCTCGTCTATGCGGTCATGCCGTGGATCTCGGGGCCGGTGCCGACAATGTCGTTGTGCTCGTCGAGCACGAGCACCGTCGGCACCCATGCCTTGGCCTCTCTGTCGTCGAGTTCGGCGTAGCTGATGATGATCACCGTGTCGCCGGGCTGGGCAAGCCGCGCCGCTGCGCCATTGAGGCAGATCGTCCGGCTTCCCGGGCTGTCTGCGATCACGTAGGTCTCGAGACGCGCGCCGGTCTCGAGCACGACAACCTGGACCTTCTCGTTCTCGAGCAGATCCGCCGCCTCCATCAGCTCCCGGTCGATCGTGATCGATCCGACGTAGTGGAGGTCGGCCTGTGTGACACGTGCGTGGTGCAGCTTCGACTTCATGAGGGTTCGGCGCATGCGTGGACTCGACCTGATCTCGGGTGCAAGGGTCCGAGCCTGCGGGCAGGTCCCGGCCGGCATCGCGCAGGGTATGCCACGTTGCTCCGCCGGCGTCATTCGACGACGATTGGGTCCTTGCCGTCGGGGGTCTCCACGGTCACCCGGGTGATGACGTAGGTGCCGGAGCCGTCGTCGTCGAGTTCGACGTTCTGGCGTCCGGGGCGCAGGTCCATGGTGACGGCGAACTCCTCGTCGCCGCGCCGTACGACCCGGCGCTCGGGTGACTCCTCGAAATCGCCCTCGGCGATGCCGAGCAGTGCCTCGGCCGCCTTGCGTGCCTCGGCATGGTCGAAGTCCTCGAACGGATCGGTCTCCGGCTCCTCGTCGACGACGTCGCCGCCGGGCTCGTCGACTCCCGCAGGTGGGTCCAGATCGCCGTTGCCGGATGTGCACGCGGCGAGCAGCGCGGTCGCCGCGATCGTTGCGGCCGCGCGTGTGGACCAGGTGCGAATCATCGATCTCGTGCCCATGTGCCTGTGCCTTTCGTCGCACGGTTGGACGTGTCGATCCGCCGGACGGTTGCACCCCGGTCAGCGGATCATCTCGCCGCGCCACGCTTCACGCCAGCGCATCCTGCCCCCGGCAAGCAACGTCGTCGCGTACAGGCGCGCGCCGATTCGCACCGCCGCGATCGTTCCGGCTGCTACGGCGACGAACGCTGCGGCGACCTCCCACGGCGGGATGGCGTCGAGTGCCACACGTGCGGGCACCGTGAACGGCGCCGTGGGTGGCAGCATGGTCAGCACACGCGCCACGGTGCCACCCGGCGCGGGAACGACGGCGAAGACCACCGCGACATAGGTGGCCACGACCGCGATCGCCAGAGGACCGGCGATTGCCTGCGCGTCCTCGATCGACGAGGCCATCGAGCCTGCGACGGTGTAGAGCGCCGCGTACAGCAGGAACCCGAACACGAGCATCGCGAGGGTTACGGTGACGACGCTGCCGGTGACCGCAGGCAGGGCGGCCCCGCCGACCAGGCGATTCGCGATCAGCGCTGAGCCGACGAGCAGTGTCGTCTGCGCGACTGCGATCAACGTCGAAGCGATGAGTTTGCCTGCGAGCAGCTGCCGGGGCCGCACCGCTCCGAGCAGCACCTCGACGACACGGTTCGACTTCTCCTCGATCGCGCCGGTGAGCAGCGAGGAGCCGTTGATCTGAATCGCGAGGAACAGCAGGATGGTCGTGGCGATCGCCATGATCGCATCTTCGATGTTGCGCGACGTCGCAGAGCCGTCGAGACCCACATGGGTCGCTGACGGCAGGTCGGTGAGCAGACCGTCGACCTGCTGTCCGTCGACGCCGAGAGCCTCGAGACGCTCGCTGATCGCGTGTCGTCGAAGTGCGGAGTCGACGAACGCGGCCAGGCCCGGCGCCACGGTCGCGTCGGTGGCCATCAGCCGGTGTTCATCGAGCAGAACGGCGTCGGCCTGGCCCTGTTCGAGCAGCTCGCCGACCGCATCCTCGCCACCGAGCTGCACGAGCCCGACCACCTCGACCGTGACGCCCTCGACGTGGGTGCGCTGCAACGTGTCTCGCAGCGTGTCGTCGACATCGGCGGCGAGGGCGAGGCGGTACCGCTCTGGACCGTCACCGCCGACGAGCGCCGGCAGGGTGACGGCTGCGACCACAAGCATCCAGACGAGCAGTGTGCCGACGACGAACGCCCGGTTGCGGAGTCGGTCACCGGCCTCGCGGATGGCGACGATCCGGATCGCGTCGTTCCCGCTCACCGAACCTCCTCACCGTCGAGGTCGTGCACGGACACGTTCGTCCCGACCACATCGAGGAACAGTTCGGACAGCCGGGGCGGCTCCAGCGAGAAACGCTCGATCGTTCCCTCGACCTGCTCGAGCAGGAGGCGGGCGTCGATGTCGAGGGAGACCCTGAAGGTCGTGGCCCCGTTGCTCGTCGCGACCGGGGTCGCACCTGGAAGAGGCCCGGGCGGCACCCCCCCGGCGAGACGCAGCCGGACCGTCTGCCATCCGGCGGCGCGACGCACGTCGTCCAACGTCCCCGCGAGACGGTCGCGCCCACCGGCGATGATGACGACGTCGTCGCACAACCCCTCGACGAGGTCGAGCTGATGACTCGAGACGATGATGGTTGCGCCGGCCTGTGCGCGTTCACGCAGGATGGCGCCGAACGCTTCGATGCCGATCGGGTCGAGACCGTTGAACGGCTCGTCGAGCACGATGAGCTCGGGCTCGTGGATCAGCGCAGCAGCGAACTGGATCCGTTGCTGATTGCCGTGCGACAACTGCGTGAGATTCTCGTCGGCGCGTGCGGACAGGCCGAGTGTCGTGAGCCATCGGTCGGCGGCGTCGGCGGCGTGGACACGGTCGAGACCGTGCAGACGAGCAAGAAATCGCAACTGGCGGGCCACACCCATGCGGGGGTACAGGCCACGTTGTTCGGGCAGGTAGCCCCACGTCGTGAGGTCCTGCGCCGCGACCGGTCGTTCGCGCCAGGTGATCGAACCCGCGTCGGGCCGGACCAGTCCGAAGATCGCGCGGATGGTGGTCGTCTTGCCGGCGCCGTTCGGACCGAGAAATCCGAGCAACCGTCCCGGACGAGCGGTGAGCGACAGGCCGTCGAGTGCGGTGACTTCGCCGTAGCGCTTCGCCAGACCGGAGGCTTCCAGCACGCACGTCCTCCTCGTTGGTCGTGGCTCGAGGCTATTGGCTCGCATCGCAGCGACGTCGCTCGCCCGATGAGTCCGAGTTTGACGTCGCCGTGACCGCCTGCGCCAACGCCCGGTACACGAACCGTCGCAGACGATGATGTAGCGTGCCTCCTTCACGGGCCCAGGTGCACGGTGAGCCGGACTCGCAGACCAACTGGGGGTGGGTTGCTCGTGCAACCGCGAGCGCATCGTTCACCGCGACCGTGGCGTCGCGCCCTCGTGTGGCCGACGGCCATCGGGCTGCTCGTGGCGTCCGTCGGCCCGATCGTCGTCCTTGGAGCGATCCTCATCCGTGCACAAGCTCGCGCGCTCACCGAGCAGGCGATGGTGCAGCTCGACACGCTCGCCGACGCGCGGCTCGGCCACGTCGACCAGTTCAACGAGTCGGTCAAGGACAAACTCGCACTGATCGTCAGCCGCACCCAGATGCGTGAGGACATCGCCACCATTCTGGCGGGCGAGGCGGCGCCGTCGGTCGAGCTGCGGCTCAGGCGCATCCTCGACGACGCGACGAACGCGACCGACGGCCTGCACGCGGTCGTGATCACCGATCTCGATGGTGAGCTCGTCGCGACGACGACCGCGCGGTCCATGCGGATGCGCCCGTCGATCGAGACGATGCTCGGCGACCTCGACGATGAGGCAGCCACGTCGAGGATCGTCGTCGATCCGGACTTCGGGGCGCACTGGTGGGTGGCGGCGCTGCTCGAACACGAAGGTGCGCCGATCGCCGTCGCCCTGATCGACATGGCGCCGCCGAACCTCGTGCGCGCTGACGATCCGACGGGCGGCGATATTGGCCGACTCGGTGCTGTGACGTGCGTGTTCCATCGAGACGAGGGCGCTGAGCCGGTGACGTTGGTGGCGACACCCGGACACGTCGATCAATGTGCCGGCTACACACTGCCCGTCGCGGGCGACCGTGTGAAGGCGCTCGCCGCCGTCGCGCTGCGTGGCGAGGACACATCGTTCGTCGATGCGGTCGATGGGCGTGGTGTCGAGGTGATGGCGGCGACGCGCCACCACGACGGTTTCGATCTCGGCCTGCTCGTCGCAGTCGAACGGGATGAACTGCTCGCACCGGTGGAGGCGGGCTCGCGGGTGATGATGGTGACGACGGCAGGTGTCGCCGCGATCGCGGTCGTCGTCGCACTGCTCGCTGCCCGGGCGCTCACCCGTCCGATCCGCTCGCTGCGTGACACCGCACGTGAGGTGCAGCAAGGGGGAGAGGCGTACGCCGACACCGCTGCCCCGGGCGAGCTCGGCGAGCTCGCCGCTGCATTCAACGCGATGACCGCGACGATCCAGCGCGACAAGGCCGAACTCGAGCATCGCTACGCGGATCTCGAGGTGCTGACCCACGCGATGGCGCACGACCTGCGCTCGCCGCTTGCGACGGCCCGCGGTCTGCTCGAGACCCTCGAGCAGGGCAGGGTCACTGACGAGGCGCAGCGCCGCGAGTTGCTGCAGCGTGGTCTCGCCGCGACCGACCGGGTCCAGCGACTTCTCGACGGGCTGATCGCGCTGCTTCGCACGACAGGCCAGCCGCTCGAGATGCGCCGGGTCGAGCTCGACGAGGTCGTTGCTGACGCCGTGCTCCAGCTGGGGCTCGCTGACGTGGCCTCCTGGGATGAACTCGGCGCCGCGGAGGGCGACGGCGTCCTGCTCACCCAGGTCCTGTTCAACCTGCTCGAGAACGCCGCGAAATACCACGCGGCAGACGTCTTGGTCCGTATCCACGTGTCGGCCGAAGACGTCGGTGATGGGCTCGTTGCGGTGCATGTCGACGACGCTGGCAGCGGGATCCCTGTCGCGGATCGCGAACGGGTGCTCGGATCGTTCGAACGCGGCGGTGCGTCCGGTGAGGGCCATGGCAGCGGTCTCGGGTTGTCGATCGTGTCGCGCGTGGTCGAGCGTCACGGAGGCGACGTCCACATCTCCGACAGCCCGCTCGGAGGTGCACGGGTGACCTTCACCCTGCACAGGATCTCGGCCGACACCCTGCCGGGTGACGCTGTCACGGCGCGCCGCGGCCGTGAGCGCTGACGTGGGAACGACCGGCCGCGTCGTCCAGGTGAGTGTCTCCGCCGGCGGCGTGCCCAAGCTCCCCGTCGAGCACGCACGCGTCACCAGGTCGGGCCTTGCCGGTGATCAGCAACATGACCTGCGCCACCACGGGGGCCCCGACCGTGCCGTCTGCCTGTGGTCGGCCGAGGTGATCAGTGCCTTGCGCAGGGAAGGCCACGGTGTCCATCCGGGCTCGGCGGGTGAGAACCTCACCATCGAGGCGATCGCCTGGGACCTCGTCGGTCCCGGTGTTCGCCTGGCGATCGGTGACGAGCTCGTCGTCGAGATCGTGAGCTTCACCCCTCCCTGCAGCAAGATCGCGGCGTCGTTCGCCGATGGTGACATCAAGCGTGTCGACCAGAACCGCCATCCCGGTGCGAGTCGGGTCTACGCACGTGTCGAGGCGGAGGGTGTCGTTCGTCGAGGTGACACCGTCCAGATGCTCGGTTGTCCGTCCGGCACCGGAATCGTGTGACCCTTCGATCGGATCGCTGCGCCAGTGCTGGACCGCTCACGCGAACCTCACGCGGATCCCGGGTCTGTACGCAAAGAGACGTTCGTCCCTGAGACGCACACGGTCATCGCGTGGCGCGCGATCAGTGGCCTGGATGCTCGATGGCGTGGTATGACCTCGCAATGACACAACATCTCCTGGTCGGGACCACCCTCGTTGCAGGCCCGGTCATCTTCCTCATCGGAGCGGGAGGATGGCGGCTGGCCTACGAACGGCCTCTGCCCGAGGCGCTGCTGGTCATCCACCGCGACCGGCGCCGGCGTGCCTGGATCCACGGGTGGATGATCGCGGCGATGTTCGTCTCCTCGGCCGGCATCGTCGCGTTCGCGACGACAGTCGCGACAGGCACCGCCGTGGCGCTCGCCGTGATGGGCGCGTCGATCTTCGCCCTGGGCGCCGTGTGTTGGATCAGCGCGCTCGCGTTCCGCCTGACGGTGGTGCCGTGGGCGGCGGCGCACACGGCCGAGCAGGACGAACCACCCCCAGGGTTCGCCGCGCTCGACGCCTGGTCCGGTGCGCTGTATTCGGTGCACATGGCCTCGGCCTATGCGGCATCGGGTGTGCTCGGTGCAGCCGTGATCGTCGACGGCGCGCTCATGGCCTGGGTCGGGTGGGCGGGAATCGTCTGGGGGTGCGTGTTCCTCGTCGGGTTCATGACGCGGTTCGTCCCCAACCTTTTCAACCCGCCGTTCTGGGCGCACGCGTACCTCGTCCTGGTGGGTGTCATGCTGCTACGTCGTTGACCATCGCAGTGCGGATCATCGACCGATGAGCACCGGGGGTCCCGACCGCTATCCCCTCGTTGCGCGACTGCTCCACTGGACGATGGCGCTTGCGATCGCCGGTCAGTTCGTCCTCGGCTACGCGATCGATCGCGCAGACGACCTCCTGGAGTGGGCAGTCGACGCGTGGCTGGGCGGTGCCGAAGGTCTGCTCGTGCTGACCCATGTCGTGTTGGGCTGCATCATCCTCGTCCTCGCGGTCGTGCGGACGGTGTGGCGTTTGACTGCGGGGCTGCCTGCATGGGCACCGGGCCTGACGCCGACGGAGCGGCGTGTGGCACATCGGGTCGAGCAGGTCCTGTACGTCTCGATGTTCCTGATTCCTCTCACCGGATTCGTGCTCGTGCTGATCTCGGGTGAGGATTGGGACATCGGACGCCGGGAGTGGCAAGCACCGCTCGAACTCATCGACGACGACGTGGCACTCGCAGCACACATCGCCACACACGTGGTGTTCCTCAGCGCGTTGGCCATCCACGTCGGCATGGTGCTCAAGCACCAGGTGATCGATCGGGACGGCCTGCTGCGGCGCATGCTGTGAGGTGGTGTGCAGTCCACAACATCGTCCGGTGCGCGCCGCGGTTGGTTCATCCTTGACGGTGACGTTCTGCGGCCCGCGGGCACCGGCGTACGCTGGGGCTTCGTTTGCATGAACACGGCAGCCCGCGTGCCCGGGCGTGGCCGATCGTCGAAGGTCATGTCGTGGACGTGGTCCGGGAAGCTGCACGCCGCCGCACGTTCGCGATCATCTCGCATCCCGATGCGGGAAAGACCACGCTGACCGAGAAATTCCTGCTCTATTCGGGCGCGATCCAGCAGGCGGGCGCCGTCCAGTCGCGCAAGGCCGAACGCTCGACGGCATCTGACTGGCTGGAACTCGAGCAGAAGCGGGGGATCTCGGTCAGTTCGGCGGTGATGCGGTTCGAGCATGCGGGGCACGTCTTCAACCTCCTCGATACCCCAGGGCACCGTGACTTCTCGGAGGACACCTACCGCGTGCTGTCGGGAGTCGACGCGGCCGTGATGGTCATCGACGCGGCACGAGGCGTGGAACCCCAGACCGAGAAGCTCTACGCGGTGTGTCGCCGACGTGGGACCCCGGTGATCACCTTCGTCAACAAGATGGACCGACCCGTCCCCGACACGCTGGAGATCATCGACGACATCGAGGCGACGCTTGGGTTGGATGCGCATCCCGTCACCTGGCCGGTGATGCGCGACGGCCACTTCGCCGGTGTCGTCGATCGTCGTGACCATCGCTTCCACCGCTTCGCCACGACGACACACGGCGCGACGCCAGGTGACGAGATCGCCGAACCCTGGCGGGATGAGGATGACGTCACCGCTGCGACCGGTGACGAACTCGCGCTGCTCACTGAACTCGGAAAGAACGTGGACATCGACCGGTTCCTCGCTGGTGAGGCCACACCGGTGTTCTTCGGCTCGGCGCTGGCGAATTTCGGTGTTCGCCTGCTGCTCGACGCGGTGGTCGACCTGGCGCCATCTCCAGGCGCCCGGACGACACGTGACGGAGGGGCCCGGCCGATCGAGTCGCCGTTCTCGGGCTTCGTCTTCAAGGTGCAGGCGAATCTCGACCCGCGGCATCGTGACCGGCTCGCGTTCGTGAGGGTGTGCTCGGGACGATTCGAGCGCGGCACGCCGCTCACCTGTGCACGGTCGGGCCGAAAGGTCGTGGCCAAGTACGCCCATCAGGTGTTCGGTCGCGAACGCCAGACGGTCGATGTCGCCTATCCGGGCGACGTCGTGGGCCTGGTGAACGCCACCGATCTGCGCATCGGCGACACGCTCTACGACACCGAGCCGGTCGAGTTCCCGCCGCCTCCTACGTTCACGCCCGAGCGCTTCGCGGTCGCCTCACTCGGTGATCGCAGCAAGGCCAAGCAGTTCCGTCGAGGTATCGAGCAACTCGACCAGGAGGGGGTCGTTCAGGTGCTGCGCCATCCTGATCTTGGCGATCAGGAGCCTCTGCTTGCGGCGGTCGGCCAGTTGCAGTTCGACGTGGCGATCTGGCGCCTCGAGCACGAGTTCGGCGTACCGGTGCGTCTGGCGCCTGCGGCCTACGAGGATGCGCGCGCAACCGATGTCGCTTCGGCTCCACAGCTCGCTGGGATGCGTGACGTCTCGGTCTACCATCGCGCCGATGGCGTGCCACTGGCGTTGTTCAGAAGCCGCTGGGTCGCCGAGCGCATCGCACGCGACTTCCCCGATCTGACGCTCGACCAGGTCCTGTTCGGTTGAACCCGCTCGGTCGTTTCTGTGGTCCCCGGCAGGGTGAGAGGCGGCACACTTCGGTCTATGGGGACCATGACTGAGCTCACGCGTCTGCAGCGACGCGTCGCGGTCGTCACCGGCGCCAACGCCGGCCTGGGTTTCGAGGTCTCCTCGGCACTCGCCGCCGCCGGCGCCACCGTGGTGATGGCCGCCCGAGACGTCGCCGGCGCACGCCGTAGCCGCGAGGAGATAACGGCGAGGCATCGCGGCGCCTCGATCGACGTGCAGCCGATCGACCTTTCGAACCTCGCGTCCGTGCGTGCATGTGCCGAGGCGATCACGAACCGGTACGACAGCACCGACATTCTCGTCAACAATGCGGGGGTGATGGGCATCCCCGAGCGCGCGACGGTCGACGGGTTCGAAATGCAGCTCGCCGTCAACCATCTCGGACACTTCGTGCTGACCCGGCGGCTGCTTCCGGCGCTACTCGACGCACCCGCGGGCCGCATCGTGTCTGTCACGAGCTTCGCCCGTTTCGTCGGGCGCTCTATCGATCCTGCCAACCCGCATTTGCACGATCGTTACGGCCCGTGGCGTGCGTACGGCCAGGCGAAGTTCGCGAACCTGGTGTTCGCCGTTGAGCTCCAGCGGCGGCTGGTCGCGGCCGGTGCGTCGGTGACGAGCGTGGTCGTTCATCCCGGATTGTCGCACACCGGTCTGCAGGCGCGCTCGGTCGAAGAGTCTGACGGTGGCGTGACGCAGCGATTCTGGAAGTTCGCCGCGCGTCGAGTCGGGAGTCCGCCTGCAACTGCGGCGCGTGCGTTGCTGCGTGCAATCTCCGACCCGGGGGCGAGCGGCAGGCACATCTACGGCCCGAGGTGGCTGACGTTCGGCACCGTGGCGCGTCGCCCGCTCGTGCGCCCGACACGTCGCGCCGCCGAGGTTCTGTGGGAGGTGTCCGAGCGCGAGACCGGCGAAACCTTCGACGTGTCCGCGCTGGTCAAGGAATCGTGACCGTCACCGAACGCGACAGATTTCAAACTTTCGCTGGGGTGAGGATGGGGCGCCGTGCGGTGGTGGGAGCGGCGCGAACTGGGCGATGCCGAAGGCATGGCCCCGAATCTGCGATCCGTGATGCGCTCGGGCTCAGTCAGAACCCGAATGGCGGCCTCTGACCCGTGGCGGAGGGGGCGTGGTCGGCAACGGTCACTCGAATTTCCACGCGACCGTCGTCGGTCAGGCGTCGGTGTCGGACCTGTACATCGTGACGGTGATGATGCCGTTCGTCAGGTAGTTCGAACGGCGTAGTCCGCACGCCAACTTGCGTTGGATGCCCACCATCACCTCTGGATATACTGCATCGATTCCGTATATCCAGAGGTGATGGTGACGAAACGACTCATCGATGTGGACGATGACGTCCTTCATGCTGCGCGGCGAGTTCTGGGCACGGACACCATCAAGGACACCGTGAACACTGCGCTGCGCGCGAGCGTGCAGGCCGTCGAGCGACGGCAACGGGTGGATCAAGCGGCGCTGAAGCGATTCGCTGAGGCCTCGCGTGATCTGCTGGATGAGGACGTGATGGCAGACGCGTGGCGGTGACGCCCGCCTCCTGGCTCGTCGACAAGTCCGTGCTCGCCCGCGTCGATGTGGAGGCGGTGGCCGATGTTGTCCTTCCGCGCGTGCAGGCAGGGCAGGTCGGGGTGGCGCTGGTGACCGAGCTCGAGGTTGGTTACTCGGCCCGCTCGAGCCAGGATTACGCCGCGGTGCGCCAGGATCTTCTCGATCTGCTCATCCCGGTGACAATGCCTGTCCGCGCGGAGGAGCGGGCTCGTGAGCTGCAGCGTGATCTGGTGGGCCGGGGGCAGCATCGCGGTGTGAGCGTCCCTGATCTCGTGCTGGCTGCTATTGCAGACATCGAGGAGTTGACTGTCCTCCACTACGACGCCGACTATGACCTGATCTCAACTGTCACCGGTCAACCCGCCGAATGGGTGGTGCCACGCGGCAGCATCGCCTGACCCAGGGATCGCGGCCGCAGTGCGGGCGCGATCACGGTCTCGAGCGGGTGGGGACTTCGCGCGTCAAACGCCGGATTGTGCTCCTGGTCGGCCTACGGACGTTCCTCATCGAGGTAGTCGAAGCGTCCGGTCGCGTCTTCGATCAATCCTGCGCGCAATAGGGCTTCATGCAATTCGTGCACGTCGGGCCGGACACCCTCACCGATCGAGGCAAGCTCACCTGCCGTCCGAGCTTCTTCACGTGCGTCGAAGGCTGCTTGCATGGCGATGAACGAGAACACCGCGGCGAGCAGGGCTACCAGCAGTGTCACGGCGTGGATCGGATGCAGATCTGACATCGGGGTTCCTTTGGGAAGTGGACCGAGACTCGACGCGATTCTCCTGCTTGATGCGGTACATCTGCGAAAACGAATCGTTGTGGGGATCACAACGAGAAGTGCAACTAACGCGACAGATTTCAAACCTTTGCTGGGCAGAGGACGGGACACCCGTCGACCTTGATCGTGCGTCGGAGGGGATGGTTCGGAAGTGACGACGGCCAAGCGCACGATCACCTCGACGGCAGCACATCCCTTGCTAGCATTGCGATAGCAAGGGAAAGGATTTGGTGTGGGCGATCTGCTGATTCGCGATCTTCCATCGGCAACGCATGCGGAGCTCAAGCGCAGAGCGGAACGCGCCGGGATGAGTCTGCAGGCGTATGTCGCACAGCTACTGGAGCGATCCACGGTGACGCCCTCCCTGGAGGAATGGTTGAATCGCCTCGAGGAGCTGCCGCGTCATCGTGACATATCGGGCGCTGATGCGGTTCGCGCAGCACGTGACGACAGTCTGTGATCTACGTCGTTGACGCATCAGCCATCGTTGATCTATTGGTGCGAAGCGATCGCGGCCAGCGGGTGCGCGCGGTGCTTGTCAGCGACCCAAATGCGGTGCTGGTAACCGTTGCGCACCTCGATGCTGAAGTGCTTTCAGCGCTGGCAAGGTTGCACCGTGACGGGCGACTGGTCGCCGACGAAGTCACTGAACTGGTCGAGCGCCTTGGTCAGCTCACGATGCGCCGCGAGCCGATCTCCATTTCCCTGCTGCGCGCGGGCTGGGCGTTGCGCGACAACATCGCGATTCGCGATGCGCTCTACGTCGCAGCCGCCGAAGCGTTGAACGCGCGGCTTGTCACGACCGACGACCGTCTTGCCCGCGCGATTCCAGAGATCGCTGCGGACTTTGGCGTGTAATAGTTCTGGGAACCGCTCCTCGACTTGTGTCGCCGATGACCAAGCGGCTTCGGCTTGGGTGTTGCAGGAAATACAACGAGAAGTGCGAGCGGGCCGACTCAAACGATCTGTGCGACGGCACTTGGCGGCTCGAAAGGTGGGTCGGCAGCGCTTCGCAAACTCGTGGTAGCGCCGTCGCAGCCGTGCAGATTGGAGATCGCGTCGCTCGGGGCAGCGCGGCAACGGCCGGTTTGCAACCTACGTCCGTTTCATGCACCTAGTGCAGGTCGACCACCGTATCGAGGGCAAGGTCGACACCCCACTGTTCTTCGGTGGTGAGGTGGCCGTGATATTCACCGAGCCGAGTGACATCAACCGCGCCCGTTTGCTCGATGAGGATTCGCGTGGGTGTGCCCTCGATGTCGATCTCGGGCCGAAAGGAGGCGGCCCTCGCTGAGGTCGACGTCGGCGCGATCAGCACCGTCGACAGGCGCATCAGCGCGTCCGACTGCACGATAACGCCATAGCGAATACCGGACTGCTCGTGCCCTTGCCGACGCCCCAGACGCAGTCGAAAGACGTCACCTCGGCGCACGCAGCGCCTCCATCATGGCCGCGACTTCTGCGGCCTCTCCACGGTCCTGCTCGTCCGCGGCGAGTGCTGCGACCTCATCGATGAGCAGCTGCCGATCTCGAAGTCGCTGGGCGGCAGAAACCAGCCCACGCCGGACGGCCTCGCTTCGAGAAATGCCGGTGGCCTCAAGCTCGGCGAGGGCGCGACGGGCATCTTCGTCTAGGCGTACGGATATCAGTTCACTCATGGACCGAGCGTATCACGAAACGTAAGACGGTGCCGTTCTGGTTCTACCCGCACGCTCACGAGACGGATCGGGGATTACGAGTCGTTGCAGGAATCACAATGAGAGGTGCACCTGAGGTGAAAATACCGTTCGGTTGGGTGTCGAGGTCGTGAAGGGATGGCCGGCCGTCAGGCCGGCCAGCGGCGGAGCCGCTGTTCAGGCGGCTTGGGTGAGGTCGACGGTGTAGCCGAGGTTCTCGAGCTGGTGGACGAGCCGGTTGGTGTAGGCCTGACGGTGGCGGGCATGCAGTTGGATGTAGAAGTCGCCGCCGAGGTCCTGGTAGGCGACGTCTCGGTCGAGCAGGTGCCAGGCGATCACCAGGATCGAGTGTCCGACGGCCACGGCAGCTTTCTTGGGGCCGCGCCGGCCGCGGATGCGGGCGTAGTGGGCAGCCAGGTAGGTGTCCTTGGTTCGGGAGGCGGCGTGGGCGGCTTCGATGAGCGCTTTGCGCAGCCACTTGGATCCTCGTCGGGTGCGGCCGGACTTGTGTCTGCCGGCCGATTCGTTGTTGCCCGGGCACATCCCCGCCCAGGAGGCCAGATGCGCCGAGGTCGCAAACCGGGACATGTCCGCACCGATCTCGGCGAGGATGACCTCGGCGGTGCGCCGGGCCACACCAGGGATGGTGCACAGCAGCTCAACCTGCCGGGCGAAAGGGGCGATCACCCGGTCGATCTGCTCGGAGAGCGTGTCGATGGTCGCATCGGCGTGGTCGATGCGGGCCAGCATCTGGCCGATGATCAACGCGTGATGCTCATCGAACCGGCCCTGCAACGCCTCGGTGAGCTGGTCGATCTTGGACCGCATCCGCCCCCGGGCAAACGCGGCCAGCACGGCCGGGTCACGCTCCCCGGCGACAAGCGCATCCAACATGTCGCGGCCAGAGACCGACAAGGTCCTGGACGCCACCGACGCCAGCTTGATGCCCGCATCCTCCAGCACCTTGTGCAGCCGCTGGATCTCCCGGCTTCGTTCCTCGATCACGGTCTTGCGATACCGGGTCAGATCCCGCAGCTGCCGGACCGGGCGCGGCGGCACGAACGACGGCCGCACCAGCCCGTGCTCGATCAGCTCCGCACCCCACTCCGCATCCAACACGTCGGTCTTCTTGCCCGGCACGTTGCGCATATGGGCCGCGTTGATCAGCTGGCACTCGAAGTCGTCCTCGAGCAGGTAGTAGACCGGCTTCCAGTAGATCCCGGTCGACTCCATCCCCACCACCGTCACCCGCTCACCCGCCAGCCAGTCACGCAACGCCAGCAGCTGGCTGGTCATCGTCGAAAACGTGCGGGTCTCCTTGCGCCGCCCCCCAGCACCATCAGGCGCCCGCACGCAGGCCACCGCGGTGTCCCGATGCACATCCAGAAACGCGCACCGCTCGATCGTCACTTCCATCGGACTCCTCCAGCTCGTCTTGACCGACAGTGGCGCCCGGAGGAGCCTCATGATGAAGAGTCTGAGGTTCGCGCTCGAAGCAGCAGTCAAGGGTGCCCGAGGCTCCCGCGTCCAACTAACGACGGTCTCGCCGGCACCAAGGAAACCCGACGTCGCCGGACGCCAGACCCATTTTCATCACCCACGGGTGCCCCGTCCACCGGCGGGCATGGAGAACTAATCCGACACTACTCAAACCTTCGCTGGAACGACGACGGCGCGCCTGACGCCGGCGAAGACTGATCGTCACCTGTCCACAGGCTCAGTGACATCGACTGACGGCCTCGCGACCAGGAACGGTAGCGTTCTGCTACCATCCTTCCATGGCGGTCAACATGCACATCCGTGAGATTGACGAGTCCGTCCATCGGGAACTCGTACGCCGCGCTGATGCTGCTGGGATGACGCTTCGTGCGTATGTCATCGACGTTCTGCAGCGGCACACGGCGATACCCAATCTCGACACATGGCTCGATGACGTACGTGCCGACGCGCCGCTGCCGGCTGACGGCCCCGACAGCGTCACGCTGATCGAGGAAGGCCGCTCCGACAGCGACGCCGCGTGACCGCCATCGTCACGGACGCATCCGCGATCGTCGAACTGCTCCGTCAAGCTGGCTCTGGCGATCGCATTGCCGAGCGCGTGCACGGCTCGACTGCTGTCGCACCAGCGCACCTCGACGCAGAGGTTCTGTCCGCCCTCGGGCGACTCGAGCGTGGCGGGTTCGCCTCGGACCACGCGGTCGAGAGCGCGATCTCGCACCTCGTGCGACTACCCGTGGAACGTGTGCCGATTCGCCCGCTACTCCACCGGGCATGGCAGCTGCGCGGCAACGTGGCACTGCGAGATGGTCTCTACGTCGCGTGCGCCGAACGCTGTGGCGCACGGCTCCTGACGCTTGACGCACGACTCGCGCGGGCCTGCCCAGACGTCGCCGAACTCGTCACCGACGTTCGTTGACGGCGCGGTTGTTCCTGTCCGCAAGATGGCTATACGAACGTTGTGGAAACCACAACGGAGCTGTGGGCGAGGGGGGACTTGAACCCCCATGTCCATAAGGACACACGGACCTGAACCGTGCGCGTCTGCCAATTCCGCCACCCGCCCGGGTGGCCGGAGCGTAGCAACGGTCGACTCGGCCGGCGAACGCCCGGATCCCGTCGACGAGGCTCGCACGAACGACCTTCGGACGGGTCCCGGCAAGCACCCTGGGCTACGATCCCATGTCGGCGATGCCGGGCTACATCGGCGCGACACGGACGGTCCGCATCCGACGACGCTGCACGGGACGGATGGTCGATGGGAGTCCTTCAGGAGTTCGAGCGCCGCCTCGAGGGAGCCGTCGAGGGGTTCTTCGCCCGTACGTTCCGGTCCGGCCTGCAGCCGGTCGAACTCGCAAAGGCCGCCCAGCGCTACATCGCCGACCATCAGCATGTGAGCGCCGACGGCGTCGTGGTCCCCAACGTCCTGCGCTTCGCCGTGGGGACGAAGGACCACGAGCGTCTCGCAACGATCGGCTCGTCGCTCGCCCGCGAACTCGGCGAGGTCGTCGCCCGAACCGCGGCGGAGCGAGGCTGGCTGCTGCGGGGACCCGTCAAGATCCGCATCGACCGCGACGACGACGTCCGTGTCGGCCGCTACCGCGTCCAGGGACGTGTCGAGGCGGTCGGCGCGTCGGTCGCCGGTCGCGCCACCCGCGCACAGGCACGCCCCGACGCCGGCGAGCGCATCGACCGCACCCAGGTCGTCAGTCGCGTTCCGACAGGCACTGCGCGATTGATCGTGCGCTCAGGAGAGACCGCAGGCGAGGAGATTCCCATGGCGGGCAACCGTCTCTCGGTCGGCCGCCTTTCGTCGTGCGCCGTGACTCTGCGCGACACCTCGGTGTCCCGCGAACACGCAGCATTCGTCCGCCGAGGCGACATGTGGTGGGTCGTCGACCTCGGGTCGACCAACGGAACGTCGGTCAACGGCGTGCGGACTGCTGAGCATCCGGTGGAACCGGGCGACGTCGTCGAGTTCGGCGGTGTCTCCGTGGAGTTCGTGGAGGCCTGAGGTGCCCATCGAACTCCTCACCGTGTTGAAGTTCGGCCTTCTGCTGCTGCTCTACGTCTTCCTGGCACGTACGGTCCGCGCGGTCGTGGTCGATGTCTATGGCCCTCGCCGGGCCCGACGGCGCCCCCGACGGGCTGCCGTCGCCGCCGCGCCCGAGGAACGTCGCTCGCGCAAAGTTCCCAAGGAGATCGTCGTCCACCAGATGTCCGGACCACCCAGCGTCCTCGGACTTTCCGGCCGTGGTCTCACCCTCGGCCGCGCGGGGGACGTCGACGTCGTGCTCGAAGACGTCTACGTGTCCGACGAGCACGCACAGATCCTGCCCGACGACGGCGGCTGGTCGGTTCGCGATCTCGGGTCGACGAACGGGACATTCCTCAACGGCGCGAAGGTGACGCGGCCAACTCCGCTCGCGGCGGGTGACCAGCTCCGGGTCGGCAAGACCCGGATCGAGGTGCGGCGATGAGACGACTCGTCGCCTCAGGAACCTCCGACGTCGGGCGGGTGCGGACCAGCAACGAGGACGCCTATCTCGTCGCTGACAGCGTGTACGCGGTCGCCGACGGCATGGGCGGACACGTGGCCGGCGAGGTCGCCGCCTCCACCGCCCTCGAACCGATCCAGACCCTCGACGGCAAGGTCTTCGCGGACGCCACGGCAGCCGTCGAAGCGCTGCGCGACGCCGTCGTCGAGGCCAACAACACCGTGTCACGCATGGCCGAGAACGAACCCTCGTACCGCGGAATGGGCACGACGCTCACTGCGACGCTTCTCGAAGGCCAGCGGCTCCACATCGCGCACGTGGGCGATTCGCGCGCCTACCTGCTCCGTGACGGACAGTTCAGCCAGCTCACCGACGATCACACGCTGGTGCAGCACCTCATCGACGAAGGCCAGATCACGCGGGAGGAGGCTGCGACCCACCCCCAGCGGTCGATCATCACGCGCGCGATCGGCGTGTCACCCGAGATCGACGTCGACTCGATGACCCTCGAGCTGCAGCCGGACGACGTCGTGCTCCTGTGCTCCGACGGTCTCACCGGCGTGCTCGACGATGGACAGCTCGCGCGCGAACTCGAGCAGCCTGACGATCTCGACGAGATCGTCGCACGTCTGGTCCGGATGGCGAACCAGGCCGGCGGACCGGACAACATCACGGCGGTCGTCCTGCGCTACGAGGATTCCGACGCGCCCCGTTCCCGACGTCCGAGGACGGTGGCGATCCGCACCGACGACGCACCGTCCGGCGGCGACTGGGTCTCGACGGTGGGCACGATCGGATCGTTCGGATCCGGCGGTGCAGATCTCCAGCCACCCGGACGCGACACCGACGACGGAGTGCACTTCGGCCGGCTGGTCACGAAGATGATCGCCATCCTCTTCGGTGTCGTCGTGATCGCCGGCCTGTTGTATGCAGGCGGACGCTTCCTCCTCGCCCAGAGCTACTTCGTGGGGCTCGACGACGACGAGGTCGTGATCTACCAGGGCATCGACGCCGAGGTCGGACCATTCGAACTCGCGCGGGTGCGCGAACGCACGGATGTGATGCTCGACGACGTGCCGGCGTGGTACCACCCGACCCTCGAAGCTGGCCGGCCGGCCGCCGACATCAACGACGCGCGCAGGATCGTCCAGGGGATTCCTCGGCGCGACGCCGACGACGGCCCGTGACCGGAGCAGCGCCCGCCTACGCGTTCGGTCACGGCCCTCGTGCGGTCGAGGCGCGCCTGCTCGTCGGAGCTGCGCTGGTCGTGACCTTCGCCGGGATGCTGCTGGGATGGTCGGTCGCACGGGGCATCGAGACGGTCGCGATCGCGACGGGTGTCGCCGTCGCCGTGATGGCGCTGATCGCCCACCTCGCGATCCGTGGCACGGTCCCGGAGGCCGATCCGGTCCTGCTGCCGGTCGCGATCCTGCTCAACGGCATCGGACTGGTGTTCGTCCGCCGGGTCGACCTCGCCGACGGCAGCGCGCTCGCAGGCGCCCAGACGGCGTGGAGCGCGGTCTCGATCGGCGTGCTCTGCGCCTCCCTGCTGTTCATCCGCGACATCCGGGCGCTCGGCCGCTACCAGTACACGTTCGGGCTGGTCACGATCGTGCTGCTGCTGTTGCCACTGTTCCCCCCGATCACCGCCGGAATCATCAACGGCGCACAGCTGTGGATCGACGTGTTCGGCATGCGTTTCCAGCCGGGCGAGGTCGCGAAACTGACCATGGTGGTGTTCCTCGCCGGCTATCTCGAACGAAACCGGCAGTTGCTGGCGGTCGCCACCCAGCGGTTCGGGCCGCTGCTCGTGCCTGCCGCACGCCATCTCGCGCCGGTCGTCGTCGCGGCATTCGTCGCGTTGGTGATCATGGCCGGACTCCGCGACCTCGGGTCGGCACTGCTGGTCTTCGGCACGTTCGTCGCGATGCTCTACGTCGCCACGGGACGCGTCGCTTATCCGATCGTCGGCGCGGTCGTCTTCCTCGCCGGCACCATCGTGGTGATCCAGCGGTTCGCACACGTCCGTGCGCGCGTCGACATCTGGCTGGACCCCTGGTCCGACGTCCAGGACGCGAGCTACCAGCTTGTGCAGAGCCTCTTCGCGCTCGGCACCGGAGGGCTGACCGGCACCGGGGTGGGCCTGGGTCGCCCCCAGGACATTCCGTTCTCCGCGACCGACGCGATCTTCGTGGTGATCGGTGAGGAACTCGGCCTGCTGGGCGCGACCGGTCTGCTCGTCGCCTATCTGCTGCTGACGGCACGGGGCTTCCGTATCGCCCGAACCGCTCGCGACGAGTTCTCGACCCTGGTCGCATTGGGACTGACGGTGACGCTCGCCCTGCAGACCTTCGTGATAATCGGCGGCTTGACCCGCCTCGTGCCACTGACCGGCATCACCCTGCCGTTCGTGTCGTATGGCGGTTCGTCACTGCTCTCCAACTACCTGATCATCGCCGCCCTTCTGCGCATCAGCCACGAGTCGCGTGCATTCGCCCGGGGACAACAGATGCCGACGACCCGGCCTTCTGCGGCTCACGACGGGAATGCGAGGGCACGGTGAACCAGACCATCGGGCGTGTCGCCACCGTCGTTCTGGTGCTGTTCGCCACGCTGTTCGTCAACCTGAACGTCATCACGCTGCTGCGTGCTGACGATCTGGCGAACCACCCGGCGAACCGCCGCCTGATCGTCCGCGAGTACCAGATCGCCCGCGGCCCCATCGTCGTCGGCGAGGACGCGATCGCCATGTCCACGCCGACCGACGGTGAGCTGCGCTACCTGCGGACCTACCCGGAAGGCCGCCGGTACGCACATCTGACCGGCTACTACTCGATCGTTCTCCAGCGCGCGGGCCTCGAATCCTCATTGAACGAACAGCTCACCGGGCGCCCGACCGAGGTCGTGGCACAGAACCTCAGCGAGCTGCTGGGAGGACGCGACCTCGCCGGCAACGCCGTCGTGCTCACGATCGACCCGGCGGTGCAGCGGGCAGCCGAGGAAGCCCTCGACGGCCGCACCGGCGCGGTCGTGGCCATTGACCCGGCCACGGGCGCCGTTCTGGCCAGCTACGCCAATCCGACCTACGACCCAAACCCGCTGTCGAGCCACGACACCGTCGAGATCCGCACGGCCTGGGACGAACTGCTCGCCGACCCCGATCGTCCGCTCATCGACCGCGCGCTGCGCGAGGTCTATCCGCCGGGCTCGACGTTCAAGCTCATCGTGGCTGCAGCGGCACTCGAACGCGGCATGAGCCCGACACAGGAGTTCCCGGACGAACTCGTCTACGACGTGCCCCTCACCTCTGCAGACATCGGCAACTACGGCGGCGGCCTGTGCGCCGGCGGCCAGGACATCTCCCTGTCCGACGCGCTGCGGGTGTCGTGCAACACCGTGTTCGCGCGTCTCGGCGTGCAACTCGGCGCCGAGGAACTGCACGATCAGGCCGAACGCTTCGGCTTCAACCGCCCGGTGCCGTTCGAACTGCCGACGGTCGCCAGCGTCGTTCCCGACGATCTCGACCCGCCCGCGACCGCGCAGAGCGCGATCGGTCAACGCGACGTTCGCTCGACGCCGCTGCAGATGGCACTGGTCGCGGCAGCGATCGCGAACGACGGCGTGCTCATGCGGCCCCATCTCGTCGCCACCGTCCGCGACCCCGAGGGCGCACGGGTCCGCGGCCCCGACAACGGCCGCTGGACCGACCCTCCCGGGGACGGACGCGCCGTCTCGGCACGAACCGCAGCGCAATTGCGCGAGATGATGATCGCCGCCGTGCAGTCGGGCACGGGCGTGCGGGCCCGCATCGACGGTGTCGAGGTCGGTGGCAAGACGGGAACCGCGCAGACGGGCGGGGACCCCGTCGCGTGGTTCGTCGGATTCGCCGACGATCGGGTCGCCGTCGCCGTGATGCTGCCGGATGTCGGCGAGGGGGCGACCGGAGGCCAGCTCGCCGCTCCCGTGGCGCGCCAGGTCATGGAAGCGGCCCTTCGCAACCAAGGGAACGAACGATGAAGGCGGACGCGGCGATAGGCTCACGCGTCGCCTCCACGCCATGTCACGGAGGATGCTGGTGACCGTCGGACGGGTGCTCTCGAACCGTTACGAACTGCTGCGGCTCATCGGCCGGGGCGGCATGGCGGAGGTGTACGCCGCCCAGGATCTCACGCTCGGTCGTGAGGTCGCGGTGAAGCTGCTGCTGGACCGTTTCCTGGACGACGAGAGTTTCACCCGGCGATTCCAGGACGAAGCGCGTCATGTCGCCCGGCTCAACCACCGCAACCTCGTCGCGGTGTACGACACCGGCAAGGACCACGACCAGCCCTACATCGTGATGGAACTGGTCGAAGGGCGCTCCCTGCAGGAGGCGATCGCTGCTGGCGGCCTGACCGAGGACCGGGCGCTCGAGATCGTCGCAGACGTGTGCAACGCACTCGAGTACGCGCACGACCGGGGTCTGATCCACCGCGACATCAAGCCGGGCAACATCCTGCTTGCTGACGACGGCACGGTGAAGGTCACCGACTTCGGGATCGCACGCGCCGTCGACAACGAGACCGTTACCCGCACCGCGGCCGTGCTCGGCACCGCCGCGTACCTGTCGCCCGAGCAGGCGCAGGGCATGGATGTCGATCCGCGCAGCGACCTCTACTCGCTGGGTGTCGTGCTCTACGAGGCGCTCACCGGACATCAACCGTTCTCGGGTGATTCGCCCGTCACCGTCGCCTACCAGCACGTCCAGGAGCCCCCGCGTCCCCCACGCGAGCTCTCGCCGTCGGTGAGCCCGGCTGCCGAAGCGATCGCGATGCGGGCGCTGGCCAAGAATCCCGCCAACCGCTACCAGCACGCCGGCGAGATGCACGACGATCTGCACAGCGCCCGGGTAGGAGGCCCCGTCGCCGCGCCGGCGGTCATCAGCGCCGAAGAGACCGCACTGCTGCAGCCGTGCTATGCCGACCGACCCATGCCCGGCCACGAGCAGCAGCGCCGGCGTCGCGCGACCGTCTACACCCTCCTCGGTGTGCTCGCAGCGCTTGCGCTCGTCGGCATCGTGTGGGGACTGGTGACCATGCTCTCCCCCGACGACGGCCCGCAGGTCGCGGTGCCCGATGTCGTCGACCAACCGCTCGACCTCGCGATAGCGATCCTCGAAGACCACAACCTCGAAGTGGGGGATGTCACCGAGGAGGCATCCGACACCGTCGAAGCGGGGCTCGTCCTGCGCCAGCGTCCACTGCCTGAGATGCAGGTCCCCGAGGGCTCCGCTGTCGACCTGGTCGTCTCCGCCGGTCAGGACGTCACCGTCGTGCCCAACCTCGTCGGCCTGACCGAAGACGGCGCACTGGCGCGGCTGCGCGAGGAACGGCTCGTCGCGGGTGAGCGGATCCGGGAGTACAGCGATGAGGTCGAGGAGGGACGGATCATCCGCCACGAGCCCGTCGCCGGCACCGAGGTGCCCGTCGGATCCCAGGTGGCGTTCGTCGTCAGCTCGGGTCAGCAGCTCGTCGCGGTGCGCCCGGTCGTCAACCGCTCGGAGGACGACGCGATCTTCCGGCTCGAAGAGCAGGGGCTCGAAGTCGAGATCGAGTACGAGCACAGCGCCATCGTCGCCGAAGGGTTCGTCGTCAGTCAGGACCCCGAAGCCGGGACCCAGGTGCCGCCGGGGACCATCGTGACGATCGTCGTCAGCCAAGGTCCGGAGGACACCGGCGAGGAAGAGGACGGTGACGAGCCGCCGCCGGAGGATCCCGACCCCGAACCGGAGCCCGAGCCCGACAACGGAGGCAACGGAGGCGGCTAACTTGGATTCACGCGCTGGGGCTGTTCAGCCGGCGTTGATCGGTTTGCTGCTGGCAGCGTAGGGATTGTGGGGTTTTTGCGGGCTTCTGGGGTAGGTCTCGCTGAATCAGATGCTGCTG
>JBJHAX010000016.1:0-46554 GCA_050480705.1 Nitriliruptoraceae bacterium | reverse complement strand
GTGCTGCGCACCGCCAAGATCCCCCCGATCACCATCCCCTGGTGGAACGACCGCACCCTCACCATCGAGATCGGACCCCCCAACCCCACGTAGGGGCCGATTCCCTGTACGGGAATCCAAGCTAACGTGGCAGGACACGATGGCCAACACCCACACCACGCGACGTACCCCCGCGCCGGGGACCTCCCGCGAACGCGCCCACTGGGATCAGGGACGGTGCGTCGCGGGCCTCGACGAAGTTGGGCGGGGCGCCTGGGCGGGGCCGCTCACCGTCGGCGCGGTCGTCCTCGCACCTGACCGCCGCGTCAACGGCGTGCGCGACTCGAAGATCCTCACGGCCAGCGAGCGGGAACGCGTCGCCGAGCGGCTGCAACGCCGAGCGGTGTCGGTCGCCATCGGCCACGCGAGCCAGCTCGAGATCGACCAGTTCGGATTGAGCGCAGCGCTGCGCCTCGCCGCGTCGCGGGCACTCGACGCGCTCGCTGTCGAGCCGGACACGCTGCTTCTGGACGGCAACTGGGACTTCGCGCACGACCGCGGCACCGTCAACGAGACGATCGTGCGCGGCGATGCACGCAGCAGTTCGATCGCCGCCGCTTCGATCGTCGCGAAGGTCGCCCGCGACCGGTTACTCGTTGCGGCCGACACAACGCACCCCGGGTACTCCTTCGCGTCCAACAAGGGATACCCGACGCCCGAGCACCGCCGGGCGCTGGCAGAGCTCGGCCCGTGTGAACTGCATCGCCGCTCGTGGCGACCGATCGCGCAACTGCTCGAACCCCGGCTGTTCGACGACGAGGACCTGCAGGCGGCGCACCCCTGACGGCAGGGTGTCAGCGTGACGGACGAATCGCTGCCTCGAGCGCATCGGCCGAGGCCCTCAGTTCCTTCGCGGCGTCGTGCCGAACCGTCGTCAGCCGTGCGGTGTTGGACGGAGGCCAGATGATGACCGCTGCCCGACCGACGACGTCATCGATCGCCACGAAGCCGAGCGAACGGCGCGAGTCCGACGAGTTGGGCCGATTGTCGCCGAGGAAGAACAGCTGCCCGTCGGGCACAGCGACAGGGCCGAAGTTGTCGTCGTCGCCGAACACGACGTAGGGCTCGGCGATCGCCGCGCCGTTCACGAACACCTGCCCGTCGACGAGTTCGATCTCGTCACCCGGCAACCCGATGACACGCTTGACGAAGTCACGGGCGGACGCGGGCACGATCCCTAGGAACTGACCGACACCACGCACAGCCCGATCCACGGTGCTGGACTCGCCGACCGACACTCCCAGTTGCGCGCCTTCGAACACCACGATCTCGCCGCGCTGAGGTTCGCGGAACCGGTAGGTGATCTTCTCGACGACCATGCGGTCGTCCACCTGAAGCGTGGGCTCCATCGAGCTCGAGGGGATGTAGAAGACCTGCACGACGAACGTCCGCAACAGAAACGCGAGGATGAGCGCAACGACCAGCAGCACCGGCAACTCCCGCAGGAATCCCCCGCGCTTGTCACCGCCCGATGAGCGGAACATGCCAAGCGTGTAGCCGCGGCCATCGCGACCCTCAGGCGTCGATGCACCGTCGTCGGTCACGCCAGGACCGTCGATGCGCGTCGCGCTGCGGGCAGTGCCGGGTTCGCCCACGTCGACGTCACGAACAGCGGAGCGACGTGCCAGGGCTGCCGAGCTTTCCGAGGCTGGACGGGCATCGGCACTCCTCCCGGTCGCCGGATCGTGTGCTGTCGCAGCGATCGAGCGGGGAAGGTCGGCCTGCAGGTCACGCCGCACGGGCCGCCAACCGGGAGATTCCGACGTCGGGACTGGTCGCCAGCCGGGCGACTCGGCCGTCGGCGCCGGACGCACCTTCCTGGACGGTACGGCGGCATCCGATTCGTCAGCGGCCGTCGACGGTGCGGGTCGTGGACTCTGAGCGGCCCGACGATCCGTTGCGGACGGCACCTGCGGGAGGGTGATCTCCGCGTCGAGATGGACCGGTGTCTCCTCCTCGGCGACCGGTGCCACAGCTGGTGCCGGCGCGTGCCGAGGCCGCGCCGGCGTCGCCGTGCGTGGGGCGTCGGCGGCAGCACTTGCGGAACCACGCGCACCGTTGCGGGCATCAGAGGGATCCCTGTCGCGTTGGCCCGCGACGCCCTGCTGATGTTCGCGCGACCGGGCCGGGGGCTGCTGCGACGCCGCGTCCGGGCCGGTGGTCGCTGGAGAGGAAGCCGGCTTGTCGCGTGTCGCACCGACGCCGATCGGCGCATCGCCGTCATTGGCGGCCGGTGCCGTATCACTGCTCGGGGTGTCGGATACCGCGACGTCCGAGGCGCCGGGCCGCAGCGCGGAGACGAATTCTTCGTACTCCTCGAGGGCCGACCACAGGTCGGACAGCGGATCGTGGGATCGCTCGTCACCGGTGCTCGCCATATTCGCACCAGCCTATCCCCGGACCCGGCGTCGACCCTGCACCCCCATCCGGTGTGGTGTCGCGTGATCGGCCGGTCGAACCGGGATCAGGCGTCGACGTCGCGGCGTTCCTTGATCCGCGCCTTCTTGCCGACGCGGTCGCGCAGGTAATAGAGCTTTGCGCGCCGGACCCGCCCACGACGCTCGACCTCGATGTGGTCGATGACGGGACTGTGCAACGGGAACGTCCGCTCGACGCCGACGCCGAAGCTGATCTTGCGCACGGTGAACGTCTCACGCAGCCCCCCGCCACGTCGTGCGATCACGACGCCCTCGAACACCTGGATCCGTGACCGAGACCCTTCGACCACGCGGACGTGGACTTTGACCGTGTCACCGGGCCGGAAATCCGGAATGTCGTCGCGAAGCCGCGACTGCTCGACAAGATCGACCTTGTTCATGCTGGGCGCTTCCATGTTCGCAGGTGGGTGCGCGTCCCGTCGTCGTGCAGCGCGCACGACCGGACGGAGCCGATGAGGTACCGCACCGGCGGCGCGGCGTCTGACGTCCCCAGCTGCGGTCCAGCGACGGGGAGGAGACCACACGTTCGGGTCGGCGCTGAGGATACGGCCACTGCGACGAAAGGGTCAACCCGGGCGGTCGTCGAGGTCTCCTCGCAGCTCTCCTGAAGGGTCCAGCAGATCCGGTCGGCGCCGCCGCGTCAGCTCGAGCGACCTCTGCCGACGCCATGTGGCGACCGCAGCGTGATCACCCGACGTCAGCACCTCGGGGACGCCGAGGCCCCGCACCATCGCCGGCCGGGTGTAGTGCGGATGCTCCAGCAGTCCTTCGCTGAAGGATTCTTCGGCCGGTGACGCTTCGTTGCCCACCACCCCGTCGATGAGGCGCGCCACGCTCTCGACGACGACGGCGGCAGCCGCCTCGCCGCCGAACAGCACGTAGTCGCCGATCGAGACCTCGTCGGTCGCGACGAGTTCGTGCGCCCGCTCGTCGATGCCTTCGTAGCGCCCACAGATGAGTACGAGACGCGCCTCGGTGGACAGCTCGGCGGCCATTCGCTGGGTGAACGGGCGCCCTCGCGGAGTGAACAACAGCGTGCGCGGGCGCGGCCCACCCGCGACGACGCGACTCTCTGCCGGCACGTGGCCGTCGCGGGCGTCACCGCCTGCGGCATCTGTCGCGCCGCTGTCCGCGTCGTCATTCCAGACCGCTTCCGCAGCATCGACGATCACGTCGGCCCGCATGACCATTCCCGCGCCGCCCCCGTATGGGGCGTCATCGACCGACCCGTGGCGGTCGACCCCCCAACGGCGCAGGTCGTGGACGCGCACGTCCAGCAGCCCTGACCCGATCGCTCGGCCCAGCAACGATGTGGAGAACGGACCGTCGAACCATGCCGGGAAGATCGTGAGGACGTCGATGCGAGGGCTGGTCATCTACCCGCCCCGTTGCCGATTGTCGGCATCACCGGGCACGGCGTCCACCAGCCCTTCGGGTGGCGATACCAGGCGGAGCCTGACCACGCCGTCGTCGCCCGGTTCAGCAACGACGAGGTCGTCCGCGGCCGGAAGCATCCAGTCCGGGCCGTCGTCCCGGGAAACTTCGAGCAGGTCGTAGCCGGCCGCCGCCGGCAGTTCGATGAGCGTCGCGACGACACCCAGAGCCTCGCCGTTCTCGCCGACGACCTGCATGCCGACGAGTTCGTGCGCGAAGTAGGTCGGATGATCGTCCTCGTCGAGCGGCTCGGCTTCCAGCACCTGGCCACGCAGCGCCTCGGCTGCGTCACGGTCGCCGACATGGTCGAAACGCACGAGCATTCGCGACTGGTGAGGGCGACTCGAAGCGATCACGGCCCTGCGCCCGCCGACGGACACCTCGACGCCAGCGTCGAACCGGCCAGGCACGTCAGAGAGCACCTCGACGACGACCTCGCCGCGCAGGCCGTGCGGCTTGACCACACGGCCGATGGTCACCCGATCGACCGGCACGTCACCTCCCGCGGAGCTGAAACGTCGCCCGCGAACGGCTGGCACGCCGAGCGCGTGTGCCTAATCGACGATCTCGACGTTGACGTTGACGTCGTCCAGCGCAGCAGCGGCACGGACCACGGTACGCAACGCCTTGGCCGTGCGCCCACGCTTACCGATGACCTTGCCGAGGTCGTCGTCGTGAACGTGCAATTCGAGGACCGTCTCGTCGCCGTCTTCATCGACCTCGACACGGACATCGTCAGGGTTGTCGACGAGTTGCTTGGCGACGAACTCAAGGACCTCTGCCGCCCTCATGCCTTGTCCTCCCCGGCGTCGTCGCCTGCACTGTCCGCGTCGTCCGCCGGCACGTCGTCGGCCGGTTCTTTCGGCGCTGGCGCGCTCGACTCGGCCGCTTCAGCCGCTTTCGCGCGCGCCTTCTTGGAGAGCTTCGGTTTGCGTTCCGAACGCTCGCGTGCTGGCGCGTCACCCGGCTTGAACTGCTCCCACACACCGGTGATGCGCAGCAGCTTCTCGACAGCAGAACTCGGCTGAGCGCCGTTGCGCAGCCAATGCAGCGCACGCTCCTCGTCGATGCGGATGGCGGAGGGCTCCTCCAACGGGTGGTAGTCGCCGATGATCTCGATGAACCTGCCGTCGCGGGGCGAGCGGGAATCCGCGGCGACCACGCGATAGTGGGGGCGCTTGACCGTGCCCTCACGGCGGAGACGAAGCTTGACAGCCATGTGTTCGATGTCCTCGACACGATGCCGGGTGCGACGCACACCGGACTGGCGATCCCGTACCCCGACATCCAGTGTCGCGAACTTGGGGCGGCGGCGACGGGGCGGAGGAACGCTGGTGGTCATGCGCGAGGGGACGAAGTCCCGAGCGCGCGAATGCGACAAGCCTATCGGAGCGATGTGGTCACGCCGAACCGATCAGCGGCGTGGACGCCGAACCGATCAGCGGCGTGGACGCCGAACCGATCAGCGGCGTGGACGCCGACGCCCGCCCGCGGGTGGCGGCGCCTGGAGACCCGGGAAGCCGCCGAGGCCCCCACCGGAACCGGGGACCTGCATCTGCTGCAGCGCCGCCGCCTGCGCGCTCCGTCCCTTGCCTGCGCCCTTGCCGCGTCCCTTGCCGCCCGACTGCTTCGTGGCGGCCCGCATCATCTTGCGCAGCTCCTCGAACTGTTTGACGAGGCGGTTGACCTCCACGACCGGCCGGCCGCTGCCGTCGGCGATCCGTCGCCGGCGGCGACCGTTGAGCACCTTCGGATCTGCGCGTTCTGCAGGCGTCATCGAGCGGATGATCGCCTCCATGTGTGCGAGGCGCCGCTCGTCGACATCGACGCCGTCGAGTTGCTTTCCCATCCCGGGGACCATGCCGAGCACCCCCTGCAGGGGCCCCATGCGCTTGAGCATCTGCATCTGGTCGAGGAAGTCCTCGAGCGTGAACTCCCCGCTCGCGAGTGCACGTTCGGCTCGTCGTGCCTGCTCGTCGGAGGCAGCCGACTCCGCCTTCTCGATGAGGGTGAGCACGTCGCCCATCCCAAGGATGCGCGACGCCATGCGATCCGGGTGGAACGGCTCAAAATCCTCGAGCTTCTCGCCGACGGAGGCGAAGAGGATCGGCGCGCCCGTCACCTCACGCACCGACAGCGCCGCACCGCCACGCGCGTCACCGTCGAGCTTCGACAGCACGACGCCGTCGATGCCGACGTGTTCCTGGAACGCCTTGGCAACGTTGACGGCGTCCTGGCCGATCATCGCGTCGATGACGAACAGGGTGCGGGAGGGGCCGATCGCCTCACGGATTCGGCGGGCTTCGTCGAGCATCTCCTCGTCGATAGCGAGACGACCGGCGGTGTCGACGATCACGACGTCGCATCCGGTCTCCCGAGCTTTGCCGATCGAGGCCTCGGCGACCGCGACCGGGTCGCCGTGGTCGACAGGGGCGTAGACGTGCACGTCTGCACGCCGCGCATTGACCTTGAGCTGTTCGACCGCCGCTGGACGCTGAAGATCACAGGCAACGAGCATCGGCCTTCGGCCCTGCTCACGGAGCAGGCGGGCGAGCTTGCCTGCCGCCGTCGTCTTGCCCGACCCCTGCAGGCCGGCGAGCATCACCACCGCAGGCTGGCCTTCGAGCGTGAGCGCCGCACTCGTGCCGCCCAGGGCCGACTCGAGTTCTGCCGCGACCGCCTTGACGACCTGCTGGGACGGCTGCAGCGTCCCCGAGGTTTGTGCACCGACGAGCTGATCGCTCAACCGCTCGACGATGCCCCGTACGACAGCAACATTGACGTCGGCCTCGAGGAGCGCGAGGCGGATGTCCTTGAGGGTGGCCTCGACCGTCTTCTCGTCGAGCCGGCCACGTCCACGGACGCGTTCGAGTGCAGCGTCGAGACGCGAACTGAGCGTGTCGAACACGGCGCGTCCTCAGTCGATCAATGCAGGACGCGCGAGCGTAGCGCTCGCGATCCCCGCCTCGACCCGCCCATCATGGCCCCCGCGGCGCGCACGACGAGGCCACGACGCCGGTTCGGTCAGCGGCCGAGCAGGCCGTCGACGAACCGGGCGGCGTCGAACTCGGCGAGGTCACCGATCCCCTCGCCGAGGCCGACGATCTTGACCGGAATGCCGAGTTCACGTGTCACCGCGACGACGATGCCGCCCTTCGACGAACCGTCGAGTTTCGTCAGCGCGATCCCGGTCACGTCGACCGCATCGAGGAAGGCGCGCGCCTGCGCGATCCCGTTCTGCCCGGTGGTGGCATCGAGGACGAGGAGCACCTCGTCGATCGCACCCGCGCGCTTCTCGAGCACCCGACGGACCTTGCCGAGCTCGTCCATGAGCTCCCGCCGGTTGTGCAGCCGTCCCGCCGTGTCGACGATCAGGAGGTCGGCGCCGCGCGATGCGGCAGCGTCGTAGCCCTCGAAAGCGACACTCGCCGGATCGGCGCCTTCCGGCCCGCGCACGAGGTGCGCGCCAGTGCGCTCGGCCCACACCGCCAGCTGATCTGCTGCTGCGGCGCGGAAGGTGTCCGCAGCGGCGAGCACGACGTCGTGGCCCGCGCGGGTGCGCTCGTCGGCGAGCTTGCCGATCGTGGTCGTCTTGCCCGTGCCGTTGACCCCGGTGACCAGCCACACCGTCGGTCCAGCGGCCTGCGACCACGCGAGCCCGGGGTCCCCGTGGTCGAGGATCGTGCGCAACTCTTCGGCGAGCAGCGTCGTGATGCCGCCCAGATCGCTGACGTTCCCCGAGCGACTGCGGGAACGCACCCCCTCGACGATGCCGCTCGCGGCGGCGACACCGACGTCGGCTTCGACGAGCGCCTCCTCGAGGCGCTCCCAGGCCTGGTCCGACACACCGGACCCGAACGCGCTGCCGATCGCCGACGAGAGCCGGTCACGAGTCCGCGCGAGGCGATCGCGCAAGCTTGGTGGTACCGGCGGCGCATCAGCGGCGTCGGGTGCCGTTTCGGCGGCCCGATCGGGCGCAGCCGCCAGGGCGCCCTGGTCGCCAGGGTCCGCACGCGTCGTACCCGGCTCGCCTGACATCGGACCGGGCCCGTCGGGGGGCGCGGCCTCCGACGCCGAGGAGGCGCGCGATCGCTGCACGACGACGAAGGCGGATCCCGCGACGACGAGCACGATCAGCGCGATGATCCACCATTCCATGACCAGCCTTCCCGTCGCGGGTGCGACCCCTGGGTGTCAGGCGGCGTCGCCGCCCGACGAAGCAGCGTCGTCGGCGTCCGGAGCGAGCACCGACGTCGGCGCATCCGACGTGCGAGCGTCGAGTGCCGCACCCGCCGCGGGAGAGTCCTCGAGACGTTCCGCGACGACCTTGGTCACCCCGTCGGGACCCATCGTGACGCCGTACAGCAGGTCGGCGATCTCCATCGTCCGCTTCTGGTGCGTGACGACGATGACCTGCGCGTTGCCGCGGAAACTTCGGATGACACGCAACAGCCGCTGGAGGTTGACGTCGTCGAGCGCCGCGTCGACCTCGTCGAGGACGTAGAACGGGCTCGGCCGGGCGCGGAAGATGGCGAAGACGAACGCGAGGACGGTCAGTGACCGCTCGCCGCCCGACAGCAGCGACAACCGGGTGACCCGCTTGCCGGGTGGGCGGGCCTCCACGTCGACCCCTGCGGTCAGCAGGTCGTCGGTGCCAGTCATGACGAGCCGGCCGTGTCCTCCCGGGAATACCGTCGAGAAGGTCAGCTCGAACTCGCGCGCAACGTCGTCGAACGCTTCGCGGAACACCTGCCGGATGCGCTCGTCGACGGCGGTGACGACCTCCTGGAGATCACGGCGTGACCGCCGCAGATCGTCGAGCTGGTCGGACAGGAACGCATGCCGTTCCTCGAGCGCCTTGAACTCTTCAAGCGCGAGCGGATTCACCCGGCCCAGCAGGCCGATCCTGCGGACGAGTTCGTCCTCTTTGGCGACGAGGTCGTCACGGTCGTAGGAACGCGCATCGGGGTGCTCCGCGAGCAGTTCGTCAGCGGACAGCGACAGCTCACTGCGCACACGCTGCTCGATGGCGTCGCGCCGGCTCGACGCCTGCGCGCGCGACAACTGGCTGCTGTGCCGTTGTTCGCGCAACGCGTCGCGTTCGGCCGCGAGCGCCTCCTCGTGTTCACGCGCTTCGCCATGCCGTGAGCGGTGGTCGTCGAGCGCCGCCGCACGTTGCGTGCGCTGCTCGTCGGCCTCGACCAGCGCGCGCTCCAATGCTTCCACGGTCTCGCGCACGATCACCGCGAGCGCGCCGCAACGGTCGATGCCGATCCGGCGCTGCTCCCGACGTCGCGCCGCATCGGCGAGGCTCGCTTCGACCTCGTCTGCTTCGTCACGCAAGGCCTGCGCGCGTAGTTCGAGATGCCGCACCTGCTCGGCGGCGCGTTCGAGCCGCACGCGCGCCTGGAGCTCGTCCTCCCGCGCGGACTCGACGCGTTCGTCGAGCGACGCCGCGACGTCATCCACCCTCTCGTCGGTGTCATCCTCGGTGTCATCGTCGGGCCCACGCCCGTGCAGCTGAGCGAGCGCCTCGCGGTCGCGTGCGAGTACCTGGTCGATCTCGTCGCGCTGCGCTGCGACGACCTCGCGCTGGTTGGCCAGCGCGTGGATCTCCTTGTTGAGGCGGGCCAGCCGTTCAGCAGCGCCGGTGATCCGCGCGTCGGACTCGTTGATGCGTTCGGTCGCGAACGCCAGGTCACGTCGTGCGGAGCCCAGCGCCTCGTCGGCTGCGGCGAGCTCGTCGCGCAACCCGTCGAGCTCGCTCTGCAGCTGTGTCGCCCGCTCATCTGCGACATCCGCCGCTGAAGCCGCAGCGACCGTGGACTGTTCGACGCTCCCTGAGGCGCGATAGCCGAACGGTCCGGCGACGTCGCCGGCCGGGGTGACGAAAGTCGCACGTGGATGCTCGGCGTGCAGTCGCACCGCCTCGTCCCACGACTCGACGAGGAACGACATCGCCAGCCACCGCCCGAGCGTTCGTACGACATCGGCGGAGGCTGGCGACGACGCGGGTTCCATCAGTTGTGTCAACGGCCGTGCGCCGGCTCGCGCGATGTGATCGCGCCGCGCGTCGTCGAGTTCGGCGACACCCGGATCGTTCGCGTCGACGTGCAGCACTGTGGCGCTGCCCGACCCGGCGTCGCGCAGCCACGCCACGGCGAGTCGCGCCTCGTTCGCGTTGCGGGTGACGACGGCCTCTCCGAGCCAGCCCAGCGCCGCCGCCACGGCCCCGGTCGCCGACGCGTCCACCCGCACGTGGTCGGCGACCCGGCCGATGACGCCGGCGAGCCCCGAGTCGAGCAGTGCACGCGTTCCCGCATCCGATTCCTCTGCGGCCGCACGCAGTGCCTCGGCGCGGGCGCGTTGCGCCGACTGCTCGGCCTCGACGCGACGGATCCGCTCGTGCAGCGCCTCGACGACGGCCTCGCGCTGTGTGACGGCGCCCTCGGCGTCCTCCAGTGCCGCGGTGAGCTCCACTTCGCGTACGTCGAGCGCCTGGATCTCCTCCTGGACGCCGGCGGCCTCGCGCTCGGCCTCCTCGATGCGGGTGTCCAGGCTGATCAGCGACGACGACACCCGGCCTAGTTCTGCCTCTGCGGATGCGATCGCTCCACGCAGTGCGGAGATCTCCCCCTCCCACCGCAGCACACGTTCGCGCTGCTCGGCCCGGCGGCGACGCTCAGCCTGCAGCGCATGCTCATGCTCGCGTCGCGCCGCCTCGGCGTCGCGGCGTGCCTGCACCGCAGCGTCGAGACGCTCCTCGTCAGCGACCCGCAGCCGATCGCGCTCGTCACGCTCGTCGTCCAGGGCCGCCGCCTGGGCACGAAGGTCCGCTGGGGGCCGGCCCGCGAGCGGTTCCTCGACGTATTCGACGAGATGCCGCCGGCGCGCATCGACGAGATCGGCGGTGCCACGGACGCGCTCGAGAAGCGACGCGAGACGATGTCGTGCCGTCGACGCCTGTTCGACGGACCCCTCGAGTTCGGCTGCTTCGGTTTCGAACTGTTCCCGGCGTGTCCGCACGTCCGCGAGCCGCTGCTCGACGTCGTCGAGGCGCCCACGCACATCGGCGTCGCCACGATCGTGAGAGGCGAGCTGTGCGACGACCTCGGCCAGCTCACAGGCTGCAACCGACGCCTGGATCTCGCGCAGGTCCGCCTGCAGGGCACGGTGACGGTCGGCTGCTTCTGCCTGGCGCTCGAGCGGCTTCAGTTGGCGCCGCAGCTCGCGCAGCACGGTCTTGAGCTTGTCGATGTGTCCGTCGACCTGCTCGAGCTTGCGCAACGCACGTTCGCGGCGCCGGCGGTGTTTGAGGATGCCGGCCGCTTCCTCGATGTAGCGGCGACGCTCCTCGGGACGCGCGTTGAGGATCTCGTCGAGCTGGCCCTGACCGACGATGGTGTGCAGCTCCCGCCCGAGGCCGCTGTCGGACAGCAGTTCCTGGACGTCGAGCGCGCGCACCTCCTCACCGTTGATCTCGTAGGCGGCCTCGCCGTCATGGTGGACGACGCGGGCGATTCGGACCTCGGCGAACTCCGATGCGCTGGCAGCCGTCCCCACGCCACCCGACAGGGCGCCGTCGCTGTTGTCGACCACGATCTCGACACGCGCCTGACCAGCCCTGGAACGTTCAGGTGAGCCGGCGAAGATGACATCGGACATCGCCTGGCCACGCACCTTCTTGGCGGAATGCGTGCCGAGGACCCAGGCGAGCGCATCGACGACGTTGGACTTCCCCGAGCCGTTCGGGCCGACGATGACGGTGATGCCCGGCTCGACGTCGAGCAGGGTCCGGTCGGCGAAGGACTTGAAGCCCCGCAACGACAACGACCTGAGAAACACGCGGCCTCCGGGCCCCGGGCGTGGATCGGCTTTCGACCGGCCACCGGTGGGACCGGAGCCTACCGACGCCGAGTGTCCGTGCCGATGCCGTGCCGGCAGGGCGTGGCCGGCCACGCGAACCCGGCCACGGCGGCGGTGCCGGCGAGCCCGCAGGCACGCCCCCGCCGACCCTGCGTCAGATCATGCACTGGTCGCAGTGGTAGGTCACCACACCCTTCTTGATCCTCGTGCGCAGGATCGGCTGGCGGCAACGCGGGCACGGGAGGCCCTCGCGGCCGTACACACGCAGGTGTTCGGCCGACTCGTCGTCGTCGGCGGGTTCGACGTCCATTTCGTCGAGGGACGGCCCGGCCGCCTTCATCGCCGCGACGATGACTTCCTGCATCGCGCGATACAGCCGCCGGACCTCCTGGGTCGACAACGACGCGGAACCGCGGTCGTGCCGCAGACCGGCCTCCCACAGGATCTCGTCGCTGTAGACCGGTCCGATCCCGAGGATGCGCGAGGGGTCGGTGAGCACGAGCTTGAGAGGCCCGTCGGCGTCGGCCAGGAATCGTGCGAACTCCATCCATGGCGGATTGTCGTCGAGCGGGTCGAGTGCGTCGGGTGCGATCCCCGCCGCGTCGAGAGCGTCTGCCGTGGCCACGACGCCGGTGCGCACGGCAGGATCGTCACCGGGCGCAGACAGGTGGAGCGCACCCCCGATCGTGAACGTCACCGCGAGGTGTGTCACGGTGGCCAGTTCCTCGGAAGCGGTCTCGCGATGGAGGGTGCCGTCCTCGCCGGGATCGATGATCCAGGTCATGCCGTCGTCGAGGTCGAGGAAAACGATCCCGCCGCGCCGGCGCGCTGCGAGGACCTTGCGGCCCTCGAGCGACTTGACGAACTCGGGCCGATTGCGGTGAAACGGCCGGACAACACCGGGCGTGCTCACAACCACGTCTTTGACGCGTTTGCTGACGATCTCCTTTTCGAGGTCCTTGCGCAGAACCTCGACCTCGGGGAGCTCGAGCACGCTTCGGCCTTCCGTGTGAGCCGGTCCGGGATCGCTGCCGCGGGTCGTCATCACCGCCAGGCGCATACGTGTCGGCCGCGACCATGCGCGGGGGACCGTAGCCGACGCCGCACCTCGACCGTGCCCGTGCCCGGCACGAGTGCCGGCTCACGACGACCCTGACCCGGGCACCTGCGACAGCGATACGGCCACGGCAACCGACGATCCCGCAGGTGGGTCAGTCGTCGTACGCCACGGCGAGGCGCTGATAGGCGTTCCGCGCCGCGTGCTGCTCCGCGTGCTTCTTGCTGGGGCCTTCACCGTGGCCGGCGACCTCCCCGTCGACGGTCACTTCCGCCCGGAACTGCTTGGCGTGGTCAGGTCCGCTGTCGGTGACGGCGTAGCGCGGCAGGACGCCGAATCGGGCGGCGGCGAGTTCCTGGAGACTTGTCTTGTAGTCGAGCGCCGCGTCGAGCGCCGCGAGTTCGGTGAGCCGACGCCCGAACAACGCGCGCACCACCTCGGAGGCGACGTCGAAGCCCTGGTCGACGTAGATGGAACCGAGCACCGCTTCGAGGCCGTCGGCAAGGATCGAATCCTTGTCGGCCCCGCCCGAGTCCGCCTCGCCGCGGCCCAGCCGCAGATACGGACCGAGCGGAATGCCACGCGCGACCTCGGCCAGCGACGCGGTCTTGACCGCAGCAGCACGAACTTTCGCGAGCCTGCCCTCACGCTCATCCGGATGGGCGTGGTAGACCACGTCGGTCACCACGAGCCCCAGGACGGCGTCGCCGAGAAACTCGAGGCGTTCGTTGTTGGGACCCCGGCCGTGTTCGAATGCCCACGAACGGTGCACCAGCGCCATCGCGAGCAGCCCGGGATCGTTGAACCGCACACCGAGTCTGGCCGCCAACTCGGCGACCTCGTCGGAGCCAACGGGCGCGTCGGACACCGGGTCGGGCGCGTCAGTCGACGTCGACGACCGTCCGACCACCGTAGGACCCGCACGTCGCGCACATGGTGTGCGGGCGCACCGGAGCCTTGCAGCGGGAACACGTCGCATAGGTCGGCGCCTTGGCGCGCAGCCACTGCGCCTTGCGGTGCCGCGTCCGCGACCGTGACATCTTCCGTTTGGGAACGGCCATGGGGTCCTCCGGGTACGTCGTGGCCCACGCGGGCCGACACATGGTGGGTGCTCAGGTGTGCCGCACCGGCGAGCGCGCCGATCGGGCTCGTCAGTTGGGTGGCAGGCGCAGGTCAGCGAGCGGCGACCATCTCGGATCGACGTCGGCACCAGCACCGTGCCCGCAGGGCTCGACGTTCAGATCGCTCCCGCACGTGGGGCACAACCCCGCACAGTCGTCGCGACACAGTACCCGGATCGGCAGGTCGACGAGCAGGGCGTCACGCACCAGGTTCGACAGGTCGATCCCCGTCGCGTCGTCGAGGAGCAGGTAGCCCTCCTCCACGTCGTCGCCCTCGTCGGGTTCCATCCGCTGCGGATCGACGAACAGTTCGGTCACCTCCGCAGCGACGTCGACGTCGACGTCGCCGAGGCAGCGGCTGCACGGCAGCCGCAACACGGTTGCGACATCGCCGCGCACGAGGATGCCTTCGACCACCGCATCGAGATGGAGGTCGAGTTCGATCAGCGACGCAAACGCTCCGTCCGCGGGGCCCCACGATGCGTCACCGAACGCATCCGGCTCGAGTTGTTCGTGGACCGCACGGGTCGCGCCAGGCTGACCGACGAGGTCGGTGACGGTGAGTCGCACGGTGTACCTGGCCTACTCGGGTGCGGTGTCCGCGAACGCCTCGGCGAGGTCGTCCTCGGTGAGCTGGTCGGTGTCGAGGTGGCCACGCAGGCGGGCGCGGCCTTTCTCGACCGCTGTCAGCGTCTTGGTGAGCACGACCTCGAAGTTGGCGAGCTTCGCGTCGACGTAGTCCTCGGCTTCGAGACGGATCTGCCGCCCGTGCTCACGCGCCTCCTCGATGATCCGCGCCGCTTCGCGTTCAGCGGTCCGCACGATCTCCTGCTGCGACACCAGACGTTCGTTCTCGGTGCGGGCATCGGTGAGCAGGCGTTCGGAGTCGGTCTGTGCACGTTCGAGAATCTCGTCGCGCTCGCGCACGACCCAGCGCGCCTGGGTCAGCTCGTCGGGCAGCGCCGCACGGATGTCATCGAGGATCCCCTCGACCTCGCCGCGGTTGACCATGACCGATGCGGACAACGGCACCGCCTTGGCTTCGTCGATGAGCTGCTGCAACTCATGCAACTTCGCCTCGACGTCGAGCGGGATGCTACGGGGCTCGGACATCGCGGTTCCCGTCTGGTGTGGTGGGCGATCGGTCGTCGACGCCGAGGTTACCTGTCGCGTGGATTGCCATCTGTGGCCGGTGGGCCCGCGCGAACGGCGGCCGGTGAGTGTCGTGGCTCAGCCGTCCGTCGACGCCAGGCGCGCACGCAGGGCGGTGGCGACGACGTCGGGAACGGCACCAGCGATGTCGCCACCGAGCCGTGCGACCTCCTTGACGAGCGAGCTCGACAGGTAGGACAGATCCGGTCGGGTGGCGACAAAGACGGTTTCGACGGCCCCGATGCGCAGATTCATCTGCGCCATCTGCTGTTCGTACTCGAAGTCGGCGACACCGCGCAGGCCTTTGCAGATCACGCCGATGTCGTGCTCGCGGCAGAAGTCGACGAGCAGCCCCTCGAACGCTGCGACCCGTACCGAGCCCAGGCCGGCCGTCACCTGGGTGACGAGATCGAGGCGTTCCTCGAGGGCGAACAGTGGCTGCTTGCCGGGGTTGGCCACGACCGCGACGACGACTTCGTCGAACCGCGCCGCCGCGCGCTCGATCACATCCAGGTGCCCCATGGTGATCGGGTCGTAGCTGCCGGGGCACACCACCGAGACCGTCACCCGGGTGCCTCCTGCGTCAACTCGGTGTCTGCCGCGTCGGCGCGTTCAGCGCGATGCAGCTCGGTGTCACCGTAGCGGTCCCGCCGCGTCGGACGCAGCCGGTCGGGCCAGGGTGGCGCGCCACGTCGCACGGAGCGTTCGACGACGACGATCGCACCCGGCGCCAGGAGCGCCACCACGTCGTCGAGCACCGGCGCGAGTTCGTCGTCGTCGATCGCGTACGGAGGATCGAGCAATGCCAGGTCGAACGGCTCAGCAGTCGCCAGGTTGGTGAGAGCGCGACGCACGTCGTTCGCGACGATGTGCACCCCGTCTGCTGCGACGACAGCGACGTTGGCGTGAAGCGCCTTCAACGCACGGCGGTCGCGCTCGACCAGGACGACTTCGCGTGCGCCGCGCGAAGCCGCCTCGAGTCCGAGACCGCCGGCGCCCGCGTACAGGTCGAGGACCCGGGCGCCGACGACCACGTCCTGCAGCGAGGAGAACAACGCCTCGCGAACACGGTCTGCGGTCGGTCGCACGGTGGATCCGGCGGGCGCCGTCAGGCGGCGTCCCCGTGCGCGTCCCGCGATGATCCTCACGCCTTGTCGTCCGCGGCCACCCCCAGCCGGTCGAGAACGAACGCGAGGATTTCGGCTTCGTCGCGCCAGGCGTCGTAGCGCCCGGAGCGTCCTGCGTGCCCGGCTCCCATCTCGGTGCGCAGCAGCACCGGCCCGCCTTCGGTGAGGTGTTCGCGGAGTTTGGCCACCCACTTGACCGGTTCCCACACCTGCACACGCGGGTCATTGAGTCCCGCGGTGACGAACACCGCCGGTCGAGGCGCCGCCACGACGTTGTCGTAGGGCGAATAGCTGCGGATGAGCGAACAGGTCGCGGGGTCTGCCGGGTCACCCCACTCGTCGTACTCGATGACGGTCAGCGGGATCGAAGCATCCGACATCGTGGTGACCACATCGACGAAGGGCACCTCGGCGACCGCTGCCGCGCACAACTGCGGGCGAAGATTGAGTACCGCACCGATGAGCATCCCCCCGGCCGATCCGCCGCGGATCGCGAGGCGTTCGTGCGTCGTGACCCCTTCCGACACCAGGTGGTAGGCGCAGGCGATGAAGTCGGTGAACGTGTTGGTCTTGGCGACCATGCGCCCCTGTTCGTACCAGGCACGCCCCATCTCGCCGCCGCCACGCACGTGCGCGACGGCGAAGACCACCCCGCGCTCCAGCAGGCTCAGCCTCGACACCGAGAACGCGGGGTCGATCGAGATCTCGTAGGCGCCGTAGCCGTAGAGCACACACGGCGCGGAGCCGTCGAGTTCGACGTCGGCACGACGCACCAGACTGATGGGGATGAGCGTGCCGTCGGGTGCCGGCGCCCACTCACGCCAGGTCACGAAGCGGTCACGTTCGTAGCCGCGGACTTCCTGGCGCTTGACGACGAAGCGATCGCCGGTCGCGCGATCGAGGTCGACGATCTCCAACGGGGTGATCATCGAGGTGTAGACGTAGCGGATGGTTCGGGTGGCGAAGACCGGGTTCGAGGCGAGCCCGACCGCGCAGATCTCCTCGGGAAGCTCGACGAGGTCGCCCTCCCCGCCGGTCGGTGGCAACACACGCAACCTCGTCGTCGCGTCGGTGCGTTCGGTGAGCACGAGATGGTCAGCGAACACGTCCGCGCCCTCGAGGCGAATACCCGGCCGGTGCGCGACGAGGTCCTGCCACCCGCTGCGGTCGGGGTTGCCGACCGGCACGACGCACAGCTTGAAGTCGACCGCCCCATCGGCGTTGGTCACGAGGTAGAGCAGCTCGCCGCGATGGTCGAGGTCCACCTCGACACCATCGACGCGTCCGACGACCTCTCGCGGGGCACCCTGCGGATCACCGGCCTCGATCAGATGCCATTCGCTGGTCACGCGACTACCGGCGTGGATCGCCAGGAAGCGGTCGGATCGGGTTCTGCCGATGCCGAGCCAGAACCGCTCGTCGGTTTCCTCCAGAATCATCTCATCGTCGGCGGCGTCGGTCCCCAGTCGGTGACGCCAGACCTGGTGCGGGCGCCACGCGTCGTCGGGCACCGTGTAGAGGAACGTGCGCCCGTCGTCGAACCACGCAACCGCACCCGTCGCCCGCTCGATGCGGTCACTGAGCAGTTCGCCGGTGGCCAGGTCACGCACCCGCAGCTCGTAGACCTCGCCACCTGTGATATCGATGGCCTCGACGGCGAGCGTCTGGTCGGGGCTGACCGCGAGGTTGCCCAGGCGGAAGTAGGCGTGCCCTTCGGCGGCGGTGTTCTCGTCGAACAGCACGACCTCGTCGTCAGGCGGGTTGCGTGGATCGACGGCTCGCCGTAGCTCGTCCGGTAGGTCGGCGACGTCCGCGACGTCGGCGCCGGCCGGCCGACGCGCGTGGATCGGGTACTGCAGTCCTTCGAGCGTGCGCCGGTAGTACAACCACGACGTCGTCGCACCCACCTCGCGGCGCGCCGGGACGAGGACGGGCGGCGCCGCGTCGTCCTCGAGGGTGCGGGTGCGGATCTCCTCGAAGACGCGGTCACGCAACGGCGTGGTCGCCGCAAGCACCTGCGAGGCGTACGCGTTCTCGGCCTCGAGGTGTGCGAGCATCTCCTCGTCGCGTTCGCGCAGCCCGAACCACGGGTCGACGATGCTGGTCCCGTCGCTGCGCTCCAGCGTCCGGGGTCGGTGCGGCGGAACAGGCGGCTGCGATTCGGTCATGGACGCTCTCTGTGTCGGGCGAGACGGCGACGGGGTCCGGTGTCGGCAGGTTTGCGGCGCTCACCGGTGGCGCGCAGCAGCCATGCTCCAAGCCGCGGGGCGAGCCGATTGAGCCGCAGGAGCCTGCGCAACGATGGGGGATGGACACGGCGCGCCGTCGGGCCATCGGCGACATCGAGGATCACCTCGGCGCAACGTTGCGCCGAGGTGGAACGGACCAGGCGCCCGAGGCGCGGGCGACGTGGGCGCCCGTCATCGTCAGGGTCGTCGACGACGGGGCCGAACACGACGTGGCACGAGTGCACCCCGGTGCCCGCGAGGTCCTGGCGCAACGCCTCGTGGAAGCCGCGCACGGCCGCATGCGCGACCGCGTACGCCGTCGCGGCGGGCCAGGGGGCGAAGCTGACCGGCGAGCCGACGTGGACGATGACGCCGCTGCCGCGGTTGAGCAGGTCAGCCAGGAAGGCGTGGGTGACGTTGTAGTCGGCGCGAAACGGCGCGTCGAGTGCGCGCTCCATCGCATCGGGAGGTGTGTCCTCGGGCCAGCGCCACTGGCCCGTGCCGGCTGCGTGCACGATGACGTCAGGCGCGCCGTGGGCGACTCGCACCCGCCCCGACATGGAGGCCACCGCGACGGCGTCCGCGGCGTCGAGCGGCTCCACGACGGCGTGACCTCCGGCGACGCGGATCTGTTCGGCGACGGCTTCGAGCGCCTGCCGTTTGCGCCCGACGAGCACGACCGTCCATCCGCGGCGGGCGAAGGCCAGCGCGGTGGCACGTCCGAGCCTTCCGGAGCCTCCGGTGATCAGCGCGACATCTTCTGGCACCGACACCTCCATCTCGAACCCCACACGCTAGGACGCCGCGGGCGAACACGCAGGGCACGCCAGGGGGGTCGAAGGGGGTGTTCAGCCGGTCTCGAGGGCCTCGAACGCTTCCACGCCCCCTTCGTAGCGCCGCAGGACCTCGTCCCGCAGGGCACGATGTTCAGCTGCGGCCAGGTCCCCGTCACGGTCGAGCACCTCGCGGGCGAGGCTTCGCGTCAGGGCGATCAGATCGGTGTCGCGACGCAGCTGCGTCAGGCGCAGATCGGGGCGCCCCGACTGCCGGTTGCCGAACAACTGACCGGCACCGCGCAGATCCAAGTCGGCCTCGGCGAGCGCGAAACCATCGGTGGTGGCGGTGACCGCTTCGAGACGTGCAGCTGCGTCGTCGCTCATCTCGCCTTTCCAGCCCGCGAACAGCACACAGTACGAACGCGCGCCGCCGCGTCCGACGCGACCCCGCAACTGATGCAGCTGGCTGACACCGAAGCGCTCGGCGTCCTCGATGATCATCACCGTGGCTTCGGGGACATCCACGCCGACCTCGATGACGGTCGTGGACACCAGGATCTGAGCGTCGCCTGCGCGGAACCGGGCCATCGCCGCGTCCTTGTCGGCGCCGCTCATCCTGCCGTGGACGAGGTCGACGTCGAGGTCGGGGAACACCTCGGCGGTGAGCCGTTGATGCTCGTCGACCGCGGCGGTGCCCGCGACGGCATCCGAGGCGGTCACGAACGGGCATACGACGTAGGCGCGGTGCCCGTCGGCGGCTTCGCGCCGCACGAACGCGTACAACGCGTCACGACGCCCAGCCTCGTCGGGCGTGATCAGCTGGGTCGTGACCGGCTGGCGGCCAGGCGGCAGCTCATCGAGCACGGTGACGTCGAGGTCGCCGTACACCGTCATCGCAAGCGAGCGTGGAATCGGTGTGGCGGTCATCACGAGCACGTCGGGCAGCGTGTCGGGCGACTGGCCCCCAGCGTCTGCCTTCTGGCGCAAACGCACCCGCTGAGCGACGCCGAAACGGTGCTGCTCGTCGACCACGGCCACACCGAGGTCACGAAAGCGAACACCTTCCTCGAGCAGCGCATGTGTGCCGACGACGAGGTCGATGTCACCGGACAGCAGTTCGCCCAGAATCCGTCGCCGTGCCGATGTCGGCACCGACGCGGTCAGTACATCGGCCCGTATCCCGTCGAGGACGTTGAGACCGAGCGGACCGAGCAGATCGGACAGCGTCCTGAAGTGCTGTTCGGCCAGGATCTCGGTCGGTGCCATCAACACGGCCTGCCGGCCCGCGTCGACCGCGCACAGCATGGTCCACAGTGCGACGAGGGTCTTGCCGGCACCGACGTCACCCTGCAGCAGGCGGTGCATCGGCCGCGGTGAATCGAGGTCGCCGCCGATCTGGCTGAGCGCACGCGACTGCGCGGCCGTGGGTTCGAACGGCAGCGTGTCGAGGAGCCGGCCGGCCCAGCGGTCGTCACGCGGCGTGTTGCGCACCCCGACCGCGTCGGCTTCGAGCCGAGCTCGACGCCACTGCACCCCCAGCTGCAGACAGAACAACTCGTCGAAAACCAGCCGGCGACGTGCACGGGCGATCTCGTCGTGGTCCGCCGGCCGATGGATCATGCGTACCGCCGTCTCGAGATCGACCAGGTCGTGCGCCTCACGCAGCGTTGGCTCCAGCCAGTCATCGAGCCCGGTCACCTGCTCGAGGGCGTCCTCGACGAACCCGGCGATGCGCAGGCTGCTGACACCGTCGACTGCCGGGTACACCGCGAGCAGGCGCTGGTGTCGCAGGCGCTCCGCGACGTCGGACGCGTCGACGCCGGCAGCCACACGGCCCAGTACCTGCACCTCGGGTTGCGACAGCTGGAGCTGTCCACGGAACCGTTTCACCTGACCGCTGAACGCAGCCACGGTCTTCTCGTCGAGCTGCCTGGCCCGCCAACGCTGGTTGAAGAACGTCACGCCGAAACGGTGACCGCCCGCCTGGCGCACCGTGATCTCGACAAGGTCCATCGTGCGACGGCGCCCACGCGGCGTGACCCGGCGTTGCGCAACGTCGACGACTTCGCCGATGAGCGTGGCGGGCTCACCTTCGGTGACCGCGTCAAGGTCGAGGATCTCACCTGCGTCCTGGTGGCGTCGCGGCCAGTGCTCGAGCAGTTCACGTACGGAGTGGATACCGAACGCATCCCGCATCCGGCGTGCAGTCGACGATCCGACGCCCTCGAGCGCCTCGAGCGGATCGTCGGGTCCCAGGGTCACTCGACACCGATCCAGAACCGCGCCGGGCGGTGGCCGAGTTCGACGATCTCGACGTCGACCTCGCGTGCGTGCAGCACCTGCTCGACCCGGGCGATCTCCTCGGCGCCCGCGATCCCGGTCACCAGGGTCGCCAGCTCCGCATCACGGCCCACGAGCGCGTCGCACAACGCCTCCGCAGCATCGACGGCGTGAGCGGCGACCGCGACCACGCTGCCATCGGCGAGTACCGCGAGCGGCTGGCCGGCACGCACCCGGCCCGCTGGCGTCCTCGCGTCACGCACCGCGTCGACCACCTCGCCGCAGCGCACCGCGGAAGCGGCCGCGTCGAGCAGGCCGCCGACCCGCTCCGGTGCAATGGCGGGGTCGTGGACGGCCAGCGCGGCGAGCACCGCCGGAGGGGCGGTCGCGGATGTCACGACCTCGGCATCGCAGGATCCTTCTGCACGCGCGAGCTCGACCGCCTGCACGGCCGTAGCGACCGCATCACGGTGCCCCGGGAGCACGACGACGTGGTCGGCGCCCACGACCTCGATCGCGCCGTAGAGGTCCGCGACGGACGGCAGCGATCCGCCGGCTCCCTCGACGACGACCGTGCCGGGTCGGGTGAAACGCTGTGCGGTGTCACCCGCGAGGACGGCGACAACACCGACAGGCAGCCGGTGGGTGGGTGAGCTGTCGTGCCCGTCGGCGAAATGCAGCACCTCGATCTGCGAGACACGACCGGCTGCGAGGCCGGATTCGATGGCTGCGCCGACGTCGGCGGTGTGCACGTGCACGTTGAGCAATCCGTCCGCGGCCGCGACGACGACCGAGTCACCGAGTTGCTCGAGGTGTCGGCGAAGCGGCGCTGCGGCTTCATCGGGCGCGTCGAGCAGATACTGGACCTCGAACGGCGTGGCATGGGCGCGCGCGGTGGGGCGCACGGCGCCGGTGCGTGCGGGGATGTCATCGTCGTCGTGCACGTCGGGCTCCTGGCCGGTGAGGTGCCCGTGGACAGCGGCCAGCACGACCTCGAATCCGCGCGCACCAGCGTCGACGACACCTGCCTGCCGCAGCACCTCGAGCTGCCGCGGGGTGTCGGCCACGGCCGCCGCAGTCGCCGCACACACGCGTGACGATGTTGCGACGAGGTCGTCGCCGGCGTCGGCCGCAGCTCGCGCCTCGGCGGCCGCCACCGTCATCGCGGTCAGGATGGTGCCTTCGACCGGGTCGGCAACCGCCTCGTAGGCCAGGTGCCGGGCGCGTTCGAGGATCGATGCGTACTTCGCCGCGTCGACGTGTCGCGAACCCGCGACGGCTTCGACGACGGCGCGCACGACCTGGCTGAGGATCACGCCCGAGTTGCCCCGGGCGCCGCCGATGGTGGCTCGCACGACGCTGTGCGCAACGTCCCTGGGCGCAGCCCCGGCGTGTTCACGCAGGGCATCGAGTCCCGAGCGAACGGTCAACGTCATGTTCGTTCCCGTGTCACCGTCGGGAATCGGGAAGACGTTGAGCCGGTCGAGCGTCGCTCGACGCGCGGTCAGCGCCGTATGGACACGGTCGAACAATGCCGGCAATTCGCTGACGGCCAACGGTGCGCCGGGGTGCACGCCCGGGCGCCGGTCGGTGGGACCCACGCGATGGGCTCCAGGTGAGGTCGATGCGTGTGCGGGCGTGCCCACGATCGTAGTCCTCCGTCGTCGCCGAGCCCGGGTCGTGCCCCTCGAAACGGCCCGCATGCCACGGCTCGCACAGCGCGACACGGGCCGCGCTGCTAGCCTGGGCCGAACACGGGACGACCACGCGTCACACCTGCCTCACGTACCGGCCGGTTGTGCGTCATGCGCCGCCCGTCCCCCGTACCGATGCACCTCCATGAGCGCTGCGCGTCAGCGCGACGGGGACACCGCGTCCGCCCCCGTCCGACACCGTTTGAAGGCAGCTCGATGGCGTCCCACTGCGACCTGTGCGGCAAGAAGCCGTGGTTCGGCAAGCAGGTCTCCCACTCCCACCGCCGCTCCTCGAAGCGCTGGTCACCCAACATCCAGCGGGTCAAGGCCTACGTGAACGGCCGCACGGTCCGCATCGACGTGTGCACCTCCTGCATCAAGGCCGGCAAGGTGCAGCGCCCTCCCGTCAAGGCCTGACCAGCCCACGTTGGCCCGTGCGCATGGGCCAACGCAGCTCAGCCGGTCACGTCAACGGCGTCGCCCAGCAGCCGGTCGACGAGCGCCGGGAAGTCCAGGCCTTCGGCCGCCCACAGCCGTGGGAACATCGACGCATGGGTGAAGCCCGGGATGGTGTTGATCTCGTTGACGAGCACCTGACCTTCAGCGCTGAGGAAGAAGTCCACGCGGGCGAGACCTCGGCATCCGATCGCCTGGTACGCCGCGACAGCGAGCCGACGCGTCGTCTCGCGCACCTCCGAGGTGACGTCGGCGGGGATGAGCAATTCGGACGACGCGAGGTACTTCGCTTCGAAGTCGTAGAAGTCGCTGGCGGGCACGACCTCGCCAGGTCCGGCGACATCGACCGTGTCGTTGCCCAGCACGCCGATCTCGAGTTCGCGTGACGCGACGACCGCCTGTTCGATCACGGCCTTGGCGTCGTGCTCGAACGCCGTCGTCATCGCCTCGCCGAGTTCCCCGGGCGCGTCGACACGGGTGATGCCGATCGAGGAACCCTGGCGGGCCGGCTTGACGAACCATGGCAGCTCAAGCCCGTCACACAGCTGCCGTACCACGGCATCGGGCTCGCTGGACCAACGCGCACGATGCACGGCGTCGTAGCGTGTCTGCGGCAGGCCGACCGCGGCGAAACTGGCTTTCATCGCCGCCTTGTCGATGCCGATCGAGGACGCGGTCACGTCCGCTCCCACGTACGGGACACCGACCGTGGCCAGCAGTCCTTGAACGGTGCCGTCCTCCCCCCACGGGCCGTGCAACAGCGGGAAGACCACGTCGACCTGCCCGTGTGAGGCCACCCGCTCGCCCTCGTCGTCCAATTCGACGAGCAGCGGGCCACGCCGGGTCCCGACCAGCGCTGCGGTGGGCCCATCGTCAGGGACTTCCGGAAGCGGTTGATCGTCGGTGACGTCGATCACGCCGTCGGTCAGCGTCCACCGCCCGGCACGCGTGATGCCCACGGCCACCAACTCGTAGCGGTCCCGGTCGACCGCGCCCAGCACGGAGCGCGCCGACAGGCACGAGATCGCGTGCTCCTGCGAGCGTCCTCCGTACAGCACGACCGCCCGCTTCATGCACGACCTCGATGGCAGGGGTGTGCGGATCCGACGGCGTGGTATCCCGTCCGGCGACGTCGCGGAGCCTATCCTCCACGAGGTCGCATGGACCGGGGCATCGACGACGGAGTGCGGGCATGAGCGGGATCGAACTCGACGGCCGGGTCGCGATCGTCACCGGCGCCGGAGGTGGGCTCGGACGACGGCATTCGCTCACCCTCGCTGAACGCGGTGCGCGCATCGTCGTCAACGATCTGGGAGGCGACCGCGACGGCAGCGGCACGGACCGCGCGCCAGCGGACCGCGTCGTCGAGGAGATCCGAGACGCCGGAGGCCAGGCGGTCGCGAACCATGACGGCGTGCATACCTGGGAGGGTGGCGAGGCGGTCGTGGCAACCGCACTCGAAGCGTTCGGCAGTGTCGATGTCGTCGTCAACAACGCCGGGATCCTGCGTGACGCGTCGTTCGGCAAGATCACCGGCGAGGACGTCGATGCCGTCATCGATGTGCACCTGCGGGGCGCGTTCAGTGTCACGCGTGCTGCGTGGAACCACATGCGCGAGCAGGGGCACGGCCGCGTGATCTGCACGACGTCGGGATCGGGGCTGTACGGCAACTTCGGGCAGTCGAACTACGGCGCCGCGAAGATGGGGCTCGTCGGGCTCGTCCGCACACTCGCGATCGAAGGTGCCCGCTACGGCATCACCGCACACGCCATCGCTCCGCTCGCGTCCTCCCGGATGACCGACGACGTGTTCCCACCTGCACTGCTCGAGCGCCTCGACCCGGCCCACGTCTCGGGCCTGGTCACCTATCTCGCGTCGGACTCCTGCCAGGACACTGGCCGTATCTACTCGGTCGGTGGCGGCTATGTCGCCCGTGTCGCGGTCGTGGAGAGCGCGGGCGTGACGTTCGAGGATCCGCCGACTGCCGACGACATCGCCGGGGCGTGGGAGGCGATCAACGAGCTGGGTGAGCGACCAGACGAGCTGACGAGTGTGCTCGACCAGGCCGAACGCATCTCCCGCGCGTTGGGCGACGCCTCTGGATGACGTGCGCCCGGTCAGCGTCCGCGCAACGGCAGGCGGTGCGCGACCGCCGCGAGAATGACGTCCACGACCTCGTCGGGTGCCATGTCCGTGGTGTCGAGGACGAGATCCCGGTCGGCGACCTCGTCGAACACGTGGAGCTGCCACAGCACGCCGGGACGTGGCTCGCCGTAGTCGTCGATGCCGCGCTCGACGAGCACTTCGGCGTCGCACGTCAATCCGACGTGGAGGACGGGCAGGCCGGCGAGTGCCTGACGAAGGTCGGTGACCGTCGTGCGATCGAGCAGCAGATGGTCCAGCGCAACGTCCCACCCGGCGGCCGCCCACGCCGCGACGACCCGGTGCATCCCGCCGACCAGTTCACGCCCGAGCGGCCCCCAGTGCACGCGACCGCTCGCGTTGGAGGTCGTCACCGGTGTGATCAGGTCCCACCAGCGTTCGAGTTCTGGACCGAACGCCGTCAGGGTGCGGTCGAGACCGACGTCGAGAAGGGGTTCGGTTCGCACCCGCGACCACGCCTCCTGCAGCAAGGCGAGCACCGTCGAGGTTCCCACACCCGAAGGACCGTCGAGCACGACGACCAGTCCCGGATCGCGCGCCCACCGCGAGCTCACACGTCCATCCCGTAGATCTCCGGTTTGGCGGCACGCGCCAGCAGCGCATCGGCGAGTTCGTGCGGGTCACGGCCTTCGTGGCACACCGCGACCACGCCCTGCACGATCGGCATGTCGACACCGAGCTTGTCTGCCAGGCCCAGCAGCGCCCGCGACGATCCGACTCCCTCAGCGACCATCGTCATCGAGGCCACCACGTCCGCGATGGGTTCGCCCCGCCCGACACGGTCGCCCACGGTCCGGTTTCGCGAACGCGGCGAGGTGCACGTGACGACCAGATCACCCACGCCCGCCAGGCCCGAGAAGGTCAGCGCTTGACCCCCGAGCGCGACACCGAGCCGGGTCATCTCGGCGAGCCCGCGGGTGATCACCGCCGCGAGCGTGTTGTCGCCGAACCCCATGCCGTGCGCCATGCCGGCCGCCAGCGCGATGACGTTCTTGACCGCCCCGCCGACCTCGACGCCGATCTTGTCCTCGTTGGTGTACACCCGGAAGTAGGGCGCCATCACCGAGGCCTGCACACGCGCCGCCCGGTCCTGGTCGGGGCTTGCGGCGACACTGGCTGCAGGAAGCCGCAGCGCACACTCGCTCGCGAGGTTGGGGCCACTGACCACGACGACACGACCGGGATCGCCGCCGAGCGACTCCGCGATCATCTCGCTGCCGAAGCGCAGCGTGGCGACGTCGACGCCCTTGACGAGGCTCACGACCGTCGCATCGCGGGGGATCGCAACGCCCCATGTGGCGAGCTGATCGACGATCCCCACCGAGGGGATCGCGAGGACGACGACGTCGGCGTCGGCGAGTGCTCGTTCTGGATCGGCCGTCGCCTCGAGCGCGCCGGGAAGTTCCACGCCAGGCAGGTAGGAGGCGTTGGTGCGCTGGGTGGCGATCTCGTCGGCGACCTGGGCACGTCGTGCCCACACGGTCGCATCCTGTCCCGCATCGACACACATCATGGCGAACGCGGTCCCCCAGGACCCCGCTCCCATGACTGCGATCCGGCCCACCTGCCGCACTCCTCGTCCGCACGGTGACCGAACCTAGCCCACGACACGGAGGAGTAGCCTCACCACGATGTCCGTCGCCGCGATCGTGCCGTTCACAACTCCCGGGAGGGGCAAGTCGCGCCTGCGCCGGTGGTTGACCCCTGCGCAACGTGCAGCGCTGGCGACGGCGATGCTCCGCGACGTTCTCGACGCGCTCGCCTCGACCCGTGTGGACGACATCGTCGTCGCTGCCCGCGACGGTCATGCCGCAGCGGCGGCACGCGCCCGGGGTGTCCACACGATCGAGGACCCGCCGGGACGATCCACCCTCGACACGGTCGTCGCCAGCGCGGCCGCCACCGTCGACGCGGCACATGACCGTCTGGTCCTGATGGCCGACCTTCCCCGGCTCGTCCCCGACGACGTCGAGCAACTGTTGGCCAGCACCACCGAGGTCGTCATCGCGCCGACATGCGACGGTGGCACCGCGGCCCTGCTGCGACGGTCCCACGTGGTCATGCCGACCGCGTACGGGCCCGGTTCCGCTGACGCCCACGAACGCCTGGCGTCGCAACGAGGCCTGAGCGTGTCACGGCTCGACACACCCGGGTTCCGACACGACCTCGACACGATCGAGGACCTGCGCGCGCTCGACATCAACGATCTCGGCCAGCACACGCGCGAAGTCGTTGCCCACCTGACGACCTGAACGAACTACCGCCACCGCCACGACCGGGAGATGTCGGACGGCTACGACCGACGCGTCGCGTCGACCGGGGGTCGGATCAGCTGCGCGACCTGCGTGTGCGCTTGGCCTCGTCCTTGACCTTCGCGGTCTCGGCCGCCTTCGCGCGACGACGGGAACGACCCACCTGCCACACGATGAGCGCTCCGAGGGCGAACCCGACGGCGAGCGACGCGAGCATCAACGCGATCAGCGGAACACCGCCACCGACGTGCTCTCCTGCCTGGTCGAACGTCGCGGTGGTCTCCCCGACGAGCCAGGAGAAGTCGACGGGCTGGCTGTTGGTGACGGCGAACACTGCGAACACCACGACGAGCAGCACCACGACGACACGACCGATCTGCTGCGTCAACGGTGTGCGCGGCTTCTCCTGCTCGGCTTCGCCAGGCTGTGCGGACGCGGCACCGGATGCCGGCGCGCCCTTGGCGGGCCCGCCCGGCGCTGGCGGCGGTGGGGTGCCGCTCTCCGGCGAACTCGACGGCTCCGGCTGCTGGGGCGTAGATGCGCTCACGTTGGGCTCCTTCGTCGGCGGCTATCCTGCCGCATCGCCGCCCGGTCTGCGAGGAGTTCGCCGCCATGCCCCAGGGCACCATCCGGACGTTCTCACCCGAGTCGCTATCCGGCACGCTGCTGGACGACGACCTGCAGGAACGCAGCTACGACACCGAGGCGTTCCGGGCGTCGGGGCTGCAGGCGCTGCGTGTCGGGCAGCGTGTCCGATTCGAACTGCAGGACGATCCCGACTTCGACGAACCCCGCGTCAGCCACCTGAACGTCGTCAGTCTCTGACACCCGCCAGCTGACGCCGGTGCCGGCGACGCGCGGATACGTCGACACTCAGCGGGCCCGCTCCATCAGATCGAGGACCGTCGCACTGCGTTCGAGCAGACCCGACCCGGCGTCGAAGCCAGCCTCCTCTGACCATGCGCGCGTCTCGTCGAGCACGTCGCGCAGGTGCGCGGCCACATCGCCCGCCTGTTCGCCGTAGCTGACCAGCGCCGTGCTGGCGACCTGGTCGGGATCGGTCTCCACGAGTTCGCGTTGCAGCGAGGCGGGGTCGGGTTCGTCACGCCACGCCAACGCACACGCCGCACGGAACTCCACGCCGTCGAAATCGCCGTCGGAGGCGATGATCGCCAGGTGCATCAGCGCCTTGGCCGACAACCGGTCGGCGTCCGCCACCTCGTCGACCAGCGCTGCCCACGGACCGAGGTCGCCGGCGTCGAACAGCGGCGTGTGCAGGCGCACATGCTTGGCACGCACCCCGACGTTCTGGTGCACCTCGAGATCCTCGGGGCACGTGTCGTCGGCGAGCCAGTCTGCGAGTGGTCGCGCTGCGCGCCAGTAGGCCTCGGGGTCGCCGTCGCGGGCCGAGGCCGTCGCGGCGAGCGTCTTGCGCGGATCAACGGTGTAGGAGACCAGGCCCGCGCCGTGACGCACGACCGTCGAACGCGCAAACGGTTCGCTGAGCCAGCCGCTGACACGCTTACCGCGCGCGAACAGCCCCGGCGCGGCAGCGTCGAGTTCGTCGATCGGCCCGAGCAGCCCAGTGAGGTCGGCGCGTGTGCGCAACCCCTCTTCCTCGATGAGAGGAAGTCGGCGGGGCAGGGTCAGGTGGTAGACGGTCACTCGGGACATCACGACCTCGGTCTCACACGGGGGGGATGCCCGGCACGGGCTGCAGTCCCTCGAGCTCGAGCGAGGGGTCCGCCGCATCCGCCGCCTCGACCTCGTCGCGGGTGATGCCGAGCAGAAACAGGATCGCGTCGAGGTAGGGAACCGACAGCGCAGTGTCGGCACGTGCGCGCACCGTCGGTTTGGCATTGAACGCGATGCCGAGACCCGCCGCAGCGAGCATGTCCAGGTCGTTGGCGCCGTCGCCGACGGCGACGGTCTGCGACAGCGGCACGTTCGTCTCCGCGGCGACCCGCCGAAGGACCTCCGCCTTGCCAGCACGGTCGAGAACCGATCCGACGATGCGTCCGGTCAGCTTGCCATCAACGACCTCGAGGCGGTTCGCGGCAGCGTGCTCGATGCCGAGGTCGTCGGCGAGCCGTCGCGTGAAGAACTCGAACCCTCCCGAGACGATCGCGACGGTGAAGCCGAGGCGTTTGAGCGTTCGCACGAACGTCCGCGCACCGGGAGTCAGCCGCATCCGTTCGGCGACACGGTCGAGGATCTGAGCCGAGGCGCCTTCAAGCATCGCGACGCGACGACGAAGCGCGTCTTCGAAGTCGAGGTCACCGGCCATGGCCTGCGCGGTCAGCTCGGCGATCTCGTCGGAACGGCCCGCTTCCTCAGCGAGCAGGTCGATGACCTCGTCCTGGATGAGGGTCGAGTCGACATCGAGGACGACGAGGCGTTTCGCGCGCCGTTCGAGGTTGCCCGGCTGGATCGCGACGTCGATGGTGTGATCCGCCGCGACCGCGAGCAGCATCTGGCGCATCGCGTCGACGTCACCGTCGACGACGACGAACTCATAGGAAACGACCGGGTAGCGCGACAGGCGTGCGATGCGGTCGATGTTCCCGCCCCCGTCGGCGATCGCGCCCGTGATCGCGGCCAGCGCCGACGGTGTGAGCGTCTGGGCGATGACGGTCACGATCGAGCGTGACAAAGCGGCGCGCGTCGAGGCCGGTTCGACGACTTCGAAATCGAGCTGCAGGCCGTGTTCCCAGCCGTGGAAGAGCAGTTCCTTCAACGCGTCATCGCCTGCGCCGACCCCGATCAGCAGGTCGAGCGTGAGCCGTTCGCGAACGACGACCTGCTCCATGTCGTACAGCTGCGCACCCGTGCGTGCGAGCACACCGAGCAGGCCCGTGGTGATTCCGGGACGGTCCCGGCACGAGCAGCGGACGAGGATGGTGCGCATCTGATCGGTCATCAGCGCGAGCGTAGCCTTCCCGTCAGTCGTGCCAGACGGGGCGCGGGCCTGCACCGGCGCGGCCACACGCCGGTGCGACGCGGTCAGCACGACGTGACAGGAGGCCGCAGCCTCGTACCCTTCCGCGCGATGCGCGAATCATGGCAACTCGTCACCAGCGTGGCGGTCGCGTTCGCGGGGGTCGCGCTCATCGGGACGCTGCTCCAGGCGGCAGGCGATCCGCTCCCGCCGGAACCCGACCCCTCGCACGACGACGCTGCGCCCACAGCACCTGTGCCACCACCCCCTGACGTTTCGCCGCCTGCGCCCGAGGAGCCTCGCACCGACGACGAACCCGCCCCGGCGTGGGGAAGCCAGGTCGACGGGCTGCTGCGCTTCAGAGGCGATCTCGTCCACGGGTTCCACGGCCGGGGGCCGTTGCCCGGCGATCCTCAGATCGAATGGCGCCATCCCGACAGCCCGATGTGCATCGTCGAACGCTCGACCCGGCAGGTCGAGGACGAAGATGGCGAGACCACCGAGGTCGTCGAGCAACGCGAGTGGTGCGGCACCGGCTGGACGGGTCAGCCGGTCGTCTGGGAGCGCAACGACGGGGTCACCGAGGTCATCATCGGTGGCTTCGACGGTCTCGTGTACTTCCTCGACGGCGACACCGGCGAGCAGCTGCGGGAACCGTTCCGCACCGGCTTCCAGATCAAGGGCACCGGCGCGCTCGACCCCGACGGCTATCCGCTGTTCACGATCGGTTCGCGTGACGGGCGCCTGCGTGTCCTTGCGCTGGACCGCGACCCCGTCGAAGAACTGTGGGGACTCGACGCCCACCCTCAGCGGGTCTGGAACAACGACTGGGACGGCAGCCCCGCGATCGTCGACGACCTGATGCTCGTCGGCGGCGAGGATTCGTGGTTCTACGCCGTCAAGCTCAACCGCACCTACGAGGACGGCCTCGTGCAGGTCGATCCCGAGGTGCTCGTGGATTACCCCGGGTTCAATGACGAGTTGTTCCAAGCGGTCGGCGACCGCAACGTGTCGATCGAGAACAGCGTCGCCGTCGACGTCGCACGCAACCGCGTCGCATTCGCCAACTCGGGTGGACGCGTGCAGGTGCTCGCACTCGACGCGTTGCGCCGTGGCGACGTCGAGGTCGAGGTGGACATCTGGCTCGGCGACGACATCGACGCCTCAATCGTGATCGACCCCGACGACGGCGCGATGTATGTCGCGATCGAGTTGCAGCGCTTCCTGCCCCGCGCCGACGAGGTCGGCCAGATCGTGCGCCTCGACCCGGACCGCCCGCAGGACCCGATCGTGTGGGGTGTCCACGTCCCACCGCGCAGACAGGGTGAGGACGGTGGCGCGTGGGCGACGCCCGCCCTGCACGACGGCCTGCTGTACGCGGTGACGCACCCGGGCGAGCTGCTCGTTCTCGACACCGACAACGGCGACGTCGTGTTCCGCGACGATCTGGGCTGGCACAGCTGGTCCTCGCCGGTGATCGTCCACGACGACGAGACCGACACGACACAGTTGCTGGTCGCGACCTGCACGGACCCGCATCTACGCGCCTACGACCTGACCGATCCGCGTACCCCGCGAGAACAGTGGCGGCTCGGACTGCCCGGATGCATCGAGTCGACACCGGCCGTGTGGGACGGGCGTATCTGGGTGGGCTCACGCGACGGGTTCTTCTACGGCATCCGCTGACCCCGGCGGCTGGGAACAGCACGCGCCGGGCCGCTCAGCGCCCCCGCACCTCGCGGGGGCCGCATCGAAGCAGCACCGTGGCGCCGTCGCGTTCATGCCGGGTGACCTCGAGGCCGTCGACGCCCGTCGCAAGCAACCGGGCAACGTCCTCAGCACCCAGCATCGCCGCCGCCGGCACTTCGAGCACCGTTGCGGCGGGGTCGATCGGCGTTGTCGCCGAACGGCCCGCACGGTGCGCAGCAGGTTCACGCATCGTGTCGACGAGCCCGTCACGCGCCTTACCCAGCTTTTCGTCGTTGCCTTCGAGGATCTCCGCCCACAGCTGCGGGTCGGCGTCAGCGACGCGCAGCAGGTCCGCGAGTGATCCCGCACCGAACCGGCGCCATGAACCGGTGGGATTCTCCGCAGCGAGCAGGCGGTCGTAGGCGAACGAGATCAGGTGCGGCAGGTGGCTCACATGCGCCGCGAACCGGTCGTGCTCCTCGACGTCCAGGAAACAGGCGCGCGCGCCCACCATCGCGACGACGTCGAGGATCGACGCGAGTTCGCCGCCGGTGACGCCGGTGTGCGGGGACACGATCCAGGCCGCGCCTTCGAACAACTCGGCACGCGACGACGCCCAACCTGACGTCACACGCCCGGCCATGGGATGGCTGAGCACGAAGACGGCACGCTCATCGGTCCACGCCGAATCGTCGTCGGCGAGCGCATCGACCACGGGGCGCTTGACCGAGGCGACGTCGATGACGACGAGCCGGCCGTCACGGGTGCGTGTCCTCGCCGCAGCTCGGGCGTGTTGCCACGTCTCGGCGACACGTCGGGGCGAAACCGCGAGAACGAGCAGGTCGACCTGCGCGACCAGCTCCTCGATGCTTTCGGCCGTTTCGATCCCGGCATCGCCCAGCTCGGCGACCGTCAAGGCGTGGGTGTCGAACGCGACCGCTGCTCGACCCAGTTCGACACTGCGGCGCAGAAGCGATCCACCGATCAGCCCGGCACCGACCACGCCGACCACAGGCGTCGGTGATCCCTGTTCGCTGTTCGTCTCGGGCACCTGCGACCTCCGGTTGCGGCCACCGACCGGCATGTTGCCGCCGATGATGCCAGCACCGACGGTCGCTGAGCCTACGAGATGGCCGCGGATCACTCGGGCTCGCGACCCCGGCTGCTGCGAGGGCACCGCCGGCCGGCCTCGACGCGCAGTAGCGTCCACGGCCAAAGCCCACCCATGTGACGCCAGGCACCGCCGTGACCATGCCGCTCGCCGTCAACCCGGCCCTGACCGGTCTCGCGGACTATTTCACCGACGTGTCCGCCGCCGCGCGGGCGCGTGAGCCGCATGCCGACTGGATCGACCTGTCCATCGGCGACCCGGTGGAGGCGACACCTGCTCCGATCCGCGACGCGCTCCTCGCCGCAGTCGAGCCAACGAGCCGCTATCCGACGAGCGCGGGGACGCCCGAGCTGCGTGCGGCCGTCGCGGGCTGGCTGGCACGACGCCATGGTGTCGAGGTCGACCCCGGTCGCCACATCCTCCCCTCGGCCGGGTCCAAAGAAGCGGTGTTCCACCTGCCGTTCGCGCTCGTCGACGCGACGTCGCCGCGACGACGCATCGTGTGGCCCGATCCCGGATACCCGGTGTACGAACGCGGCGCGGTGCTCGCAGGCGGACTCTCCCATCCCGTTGCGCTGCGCCCCGACGACGGCTGGCTGCTCGATCTCGGTGAGCTGCCTGCCGACGTTCTCGAAACGACGTGCCTCGCGTGGCTCAACTACCCCCACAACCCGACCGGCGCGAGCGTCGATCTGTCCTTCCTGCGACGCCAGCTCGACGTCGCACGCCGGCACGGCATCGTGCTCGCCTCCGACGAGTGCTACCAGGAGCTGTGGTACGACGAGCCCCAGCCCTCGATCCTCGAGGCGTGCGACGGCGACATGGCAGGCGTCCTCGCGTTCGTGTCGCTGTCGAAACGCTCGGGCATGACGGGTTACCGCTCGGGTGCGATCATCGGCGACGCCGACCTCATCGGGCTGCTCCGACGCTTGAGAGTCACGATCGGCACGGCGTCGCCGACGTTCGTGCAGGCCGCAGCGGTCACCGCGTGGAGCGACCAGGAGCACGTCGAACAGCGGCGGCGCGCCTTCGCCGCCAAACGCGACGTACTGCTCGAATTCATGCGCGAAGCGGGCCTGGAGGTGTCGGGGTCACGTGCGGGGCTCTACCTGTGGTTTCGAGCCCCTGGCGGCGACGATGTCGCCTATGCCGAACAGCTCGCTCGTGTGCACGTGCTGGTGACACCCGGGCAGTCGTTCGGGCCGTCGGGCCGAGGGTGGCTTCGCCTCGCGCTGGTGCCCGACGTCGACCGTTGCCGCGAGGCGACGCAGCGGTGGCAGCGGGCAATCGGCGAGCAACAGCTTCCCACCGACTGACGACGCGTCCAACGGTTTCAGTCGTCGGTGTCCGGTCGTGCGGAGCTGTGCTCGCGTCGCCTCGCCTCGATGCGACGGCCGAGGATTCCGACGGCGACGACCAGCACGAACGCGGTGACGGCGAGGACGCCCGAGCCCAGCGCGTTGGCAGGGTCGGGGGCGCCGAGGCTTGGGTCACCCATCCCCTGCAGCGACGGCCACGGCCACAGCACGCGGGTGCTGCCGACGAGCAGCCCGACCATGGCGGCGAGCACGACGTCGTGATGGCGGACCAGCAGCCAGTGCAGCAACGTGGAGAAGGCCGCCAGTCCCGTCACGACCCCGGCGACGATCACCCCGATGAGGACGAGATCCCGGTCGCTGACCGCGGCGAGCGCCGCCGGGTACAAGCCGAGAAGCAGGAGCAGAAACGCACCGGACACGCCGGGCAGGATCCACGCACACGCGGCGAGGGCGGCGCCGAGGAACAGCACCGGCGCGGACGGTTCGAGGATGCTCGTCGGTCCGGCACCGAGTGCGACGAAGACCACGACGGCGACCGCCAGGCCCACCGCGGAGTGCACGGGCCCGGGGCGGCGGAACTGCCGCGCAGCGACCACGGCGGCTCCGAGCACGAGACCGAGAAACGTCGCCGACATCTCGACCGGACGCTGCTCGAGGAGTCGCCCGAGCGTCGCTGCTGCCCCCAGGATCGCCACACCCATGCCGACGAGCAGTGCCACCACGAACGCCCAGTCGATCGCGACCAGCGAGCGTGCGGCCGCTGCCATCCGGCCGCGCGCGACGAGCGCCAGCGTGGCGGCGCCCTGGCGGATGTTGCCGATCAACCGTTCGTAGATTCCGCACACGAGCGCGACGGTGCCGCCGGAGAATCCCGGCACGATCTCGGCGACACCCATCGCCATGCCGACCGCACCGCTGCCCAGAAGCGGCCACCCACCCCGCAGACGTGGCGGAACAGCGATCCGTTCGGCGTCACCGCCGTCGCGCCGCACGTTGCCGTCAGCTCGCGTCATGTCGCCTCCGTCGTGTCGATGCACGCTACAGCCAGCCCGCTGGGCACGGGGTACGACGCCGGTAGGCTTGCCGGCGCACCACCGACAGCGACTCTCGGAGCGAAGACGATGGGCGAGACGGCCGCGTTCGGGGTGGGCCTCGCAACCCGCACACCCCGCGGCAAGGTGCTCGACACCTGGTATCCGTTCGTTGCCGTGGGCGAGTCGGACACCGTTGCGGCGCTGCTCAAAGAGCTGCGCATCAACTCCACCGCCACGGTTCCCATCACCTCCGACGTGCGCCGCATCGCGTGGCTGGGCGCCGACGACCCGGTCACGCGGGCGGTGACGTCGGTCACGACCGGCAACACGGCAACCTCTCCGCTGCGCACCCGGCGGGAGGCTGTGGTCACCTTCGTCGAGGACATCGCCGACGCGCCCGTGGACGCGCACGACGTCTTTCTGCGCCTGCACCTGCTCTCGGTGCGCGAAGTGCCCCCGCACGGCGCCAACCTCGACGGCGCGTTCGGACTGCTCAACAACGTCGCGTGGACCGATCTCGGCCCGGCCGATCCCGAATCGATCGACGAGTTGCGTCTGGAGCTCGCTGCGGCCGGACGCAGCGTGCAGGTCCGAAGTCTCGACAAGTTTCCTCGCATGACCGACTACGTCGTGCCCAGTGGGGTCAGGGTGGCTGACGCCGACCGTGTCCGGCTCGGCGCGCACCTCGCCTCCGGCACGACCGTGATGCACGAAGGGTTCGTGAACTTCAACGCCGGCACGCTGGGCAGTTCGATGGTGGAAGGACGCATCTCCGCCGGGGTCGTCGTCGGCGACGGCTCCGACCTGGGTGGCGGCGCATCGATCATGGGCACGCTTTCGGGCGGCGGCAACGAGGTCATCCGCATCGGGGAACGTTGCCTCATCGGCGCGAACGCCGGTGTGGGGATCTCGCTCGGTGACGAGTGCGTGGTCGAAGCCGGCCTGTACGTGACCGCGGGCACGAAAGTCGCCGTCGACGACGGCACGGTCGTCAAGGCGCGCGAGCTGTCGGGACGCAGCCGTCTTCTGTTCCGCCGGGACTCTCAGACGGGCGCAGTCGTCGCGCTGCGACGGACGGAGTCGAGTGGCGACTGGGGCGGCCTCAACGCCGCGCTCCACGCGAACGACTGATGGCTGCCGGCACACCGTTGCGCGACGATCTCGTCGAACGGCTGCTCGACCATTGCGGGTATCTGTGCACGACCGCCGACGAAGGCCCGATCGCGGATGCCGTCGAGCACCGCTATCTCGACCTGGGCGAGGACGTCACACGTGTCGGCAACAGCGTCGTTGTCGGCTCGCGCACGAGCGCACGACCGCTGGTCGCGCTCGTCGGCCATCTCGACGTCGTGCCTCCGACCGACGCCGACCGCGTCGCACGTGTCGAGCAGACCTCTGAGGGTGAGGTGGTGATCGCCCGCGGCGCCTCGGACATGAAGGCGGGCAACGTGGTCGCCATGTCGTTGTTCGAAGATGCGGAGCTGCGCGCGGCGTCCCCCTACGAACTCGCGCTGGTCCTCTATGCCGGTGAGGAAGGATCGGCGGAAACCAACGAACTGCGTGACGTGCTCGCCGAGGCGAGCTGGCTGCGCGAGGCGGAGCTCGCGATCGTGCTCGAGCCGACCGACGGCGAGGTCCAGCTCGGGTGCCTGGGTGGGTTGCACGCACTCCTGACCTTCCACGGCCAGCAGGCCCACTCGGCACGCCCCTGGCACGGACGAAACGCGTTGACCATGGCGGCCGGGCTGCTCACGGAACTCGAGCAGGACCATGTACGCGAGGTGGACGTCGACGGTGTCGTCTACCGCGACGTGTGGGCGCTGACGCAGGCGTGGACCGACGGGCTCGGACCCGGACCGCGCGAAGCGAGCTCCCCGGTGCGAAACGTGCTGCCGGCGACGTTCACGATGAACCTCAACTTCCGTTTCGCACCATCACGGACCGTCGACGAAGCTGAGGAGGAACTGCGCGCACGCATCGGTGACCGCGCGCAGGTGGAGGTCGTCGACCGGGTTCCGCCGGCGTCCCCCGGACTCGACTCCCCCATCGTCCGCGCGTTCGTCGAACGTGTCGAGGCGACGGTGACCGCAAAGCAGGCGTGGACCGATGTCGCACGCTTCGCCGAGATCGGCGTGCCCGCACTCAACTTCGGGCCGGGGCTGACCGCGCAGGCCCATCAGTCCGGCGAGTACGTGCCCGTCGACGCACTGACCGACGCCCATGAGCGCCTGACCCGCTTCCTCGCCGGACCTGCCGGGTGAAGTTTCGTTTCGTCGACCTCGAGAACGCCGAGCCGGGCGATGTGGTGGTCGTCGTCGACGTGCTGCGGGCGTTCACGACCGTGCCCTGGGCGTACGCGCGTGGCGCTGCACGGGTGCTCGCCGTCTCCGACGTCACGCACGCCTTCGATCTGCGCGACCGGCTCACGACCAACGGCGACGTGCTGGTCGCAGGCGAGGTCGACGGACGCCCGCCCGAAGGGTTCGACCTCGGCAACTCGCCGTCCGAACTCGAGCAGCGTGACCTCACCGGTGTGACCCTGGTGCATCGAACGTCCGCAGGGACGCAAGGCCTCGCACGCACGATCGGAAGCCGGCTCGTCGTCGCCGCTTCGTTCGTGACCGCTGGCGCCACTGCGCGCCTGCTCGCTTCGTCTGCGCCGTCACGCGTCGACGTGGTCGTCACCGGCGCGTCGCACGGCCGTGACGGCGACGAAGACCGCGCGTGCGGTGAACTGATCGTGGCGCGCCTCAAGGGCGAGGATCCCGATCCTGGCGCGTTCCTCGCGCGTGTCGCAACCAGCGACGCCGGTCGCGTGTTCGCGGCCGGCGGTCCATGGTGGGCCCCCGAGCGCGACCTCGAGCTCGCGTGCGACCTCGACCGGTTCGACCACGCCCTCGTCGCATCACCAGTCGAGGAACTCGACGCGGTCGAGGTCGCGCCCGCGGTGTGAGACGGCGCGCAGGTCGTGCACACGCAGTACGGTGACCGCAGGTCACCTCGGGAGGTCCGGGCATGGACCGCGACGAGTTGCGCACAGTGCAGGCGCCACTCAAACAGCGCTACCGCGACGCCCCCGACGACGCGCTCATCACACTGCATGCACGCGGGGACCTGTCGTCCGAGGACCTGACCTGCTCGGTCCAGACGGGTCGCGCTCTGATCGAGGCCGGCTTGCATCCGTCAACCGGCGGTGACGGCACGTCCGTGTGCTCCGGCGATCTGCTGCTCGAGGCGCTGGCCGCCTGCGCCGGAGTGACCTTGCGCAGCGTTGCCACCGCACTCGGCATCGAGGTGCGGGCCGGCCATGTCGACGTCTCCGGAGACCTCGACGTCCGGGGAACGCTGGGCGTCGACCGTGACGCGCCCGTCGGATTCCGGTCCATCCGGGTCACGTTCACCCTGGACACCGACGCCGACGCCGACGATCTCGAGCGTCTCATGACACGCACCGAGCGCTACTGCGTCGTCCACCAGACCCTCGCGCACGGCACGGACGTCACCATGGTCCTCGACCGGCCGACGGCCGCCGGACCACCGACAGGCTGACCCACGGGACGGTTCAGGACGTGTGGCCCCAGACATTGGGGCCGATCCGCAGCGGCTGACGGCCGGCTGTCCAGGCAGGATCCGCATGTCCGTCGTCGACTCGCGGAGCGACCATGCGCAGGTCCCTGACCGTCACCGCACTCGCGGCCCTGCTGGCCGTCCTCGTAGCCTGCAACGCCGAACCCGCCGCGGCACCCGCCCAGACCGTCGACACCACCGTCGAGGTCGACGAGTCCACCGTCGTCGTGCACCGAACCGCCGCGTGCGACTGCTGTGGCGCCTACGAGGCCTACCTCGAGGCGGAGGGTTTCGGTGTCGAGCAGCGCATCCACGACAACCTCGCGGCGCTGAAACGCGACCTGGGTGTCCCCGACAGCGAACGTTCGTGCCACACCAACGAGGTGGCCGGCTACGTCGCCGAGGGTCACGTGCCGGTCGAGGCGTTGACGCAGCTCATCGAAGAGCGTCCTGCGATCGACGGGATCGCGCTCGCCGGCATGCCACCGGGATCACCGGGTATGCCGGGTGAGCAGGACGGGCCGCTCGTGGTCATGATGATCGACGACGGCGAGGTCGTCGGCGAGTTCGGACGGTTCTGAAGCCCGCGATCGTGTGCGTCGACGCCACGGACGGCACGCAACCGGCCCCGGACAGCGGTCGGGGCCGGTCCGAAGACCGGCCCCGACCGCGGTGCCGCGTGGTACCCCCGAGCGGATTTGAACCGCCGTTACCGCCTTGAGAGGGCGGCGTCCTGGGCCGCTAGACGACGGGGGCATGTCGGTTGTCGTACGCCTGTGGGCGCGTCACGCGCCGACTGGCGCGCGGAGCGTAGCCGTGGCCACGCCATCCGGTCGAACCGCCCTCAAGGGCGTCCGACCAGCTCGGGGGGAAGGACTCGAACCCTCAATAACTGGACCAGAACCAGCCGTGTTACCAATTACACCACCCCCGAAAGGGTGCGTCGGGCGTGCCGGACGCGCGAGGACACCGGAATCGGCCGTCGTTCGGCCCTTCGTGCGTGTGCTCACCCGGCCGACGCGCCGGTTCGCGCGGCGAGCGTACCGGTGTCGAGGTGACGGGCGCAAAGGATGCCCCGCAAGCCTGCGCCCTTCCGCGGTCACGCCGACGCGTCACGCGCGACGGTTGCGCCCTGCTCCAGGCGGGCGAGCGCGACGTCGCGACCGAGGACCTCGAGGGACTCGAACAGCGGCGGACTGACCTTCGACCCGGTCACGGCGACCCGGATCGGCTGCGCGATCTTGCCGAACCCGACACCGAGCTCGTCGACCAGGCCGCGCAGCGCCTCCTCGATCGCCGCGACGGTCCAGTCGACGTCCGCCAGCACGCGGCGCGCTGCGTCGAGGGCGCCGAGCGCACGGGGGTCGGCCAGGACACTGTCGACCGCATCGGGGTCGATCTCGAGTTCGGTGACGAGGAACGGCCGGGCGTAGCGCTGGATCTCGTCGAGACGCTCCATACGTTCCTGAACGAGCGGGACCAGCTGGCTGACGACCGTCCGCTCGGCGTCCGACGGCGGCCGGCCGACGAGCACCTCACCGCCTTCGGTTCCGTCGAGCCATGCAAGCAACCGACCGGCAAGGTCGTCGGGATCCAGCTCACGGATGCGTTCGCCGTTGAACGCCGTGAGCTTGTCCGGGTCGAACGCTGCCGACGAACGTCCGACGGCCGCCAAGTCGAACGCCTCGCGCAACTCGTCGTCGTTGAGCCGTTCGCGGCCGTCACGTGTCGACCAGCCGAGCAGCGCGAGATAGTTGCGCAGCGTCTCGGGCAGAAACCCCTGCCGGCGCAGTTCCTGGACGGACACCGATCCGTGGCGTTTCGACAGCTTCTTGCGGTCGGGGCCAACCACGATGGGCAGGTGCGCGAACGCCGCCGGGGCCTGCCAGTCCGGCTCGCGGGCCGGCAGACCCACCGCCGCCAACGCGCCGTCGAGCAGGCCGTCGGTGACCAGCAGTTCGTGCAGCACGACCTGGCGCGGGGTCACCGACAGCAGGTCCTCGCCGCGGCACACCAGCGAAATGCCGTGCGCGACGTCGTCCACCGAGTTCGCCAGCGGGTAGGTGGCTGAGCCGTCGGAGCGGCGGATGACCGGGTCGGCGACCTGCGTCCAGTCCCAGGTCACCTCGCCGCGGACCAGGTCGTCGAGAACGAACTGGCCTGACTCGGGGGTGCGCAGGCGCACGCTGTAGCTGCGGCCCTCGTCCGCGAAGCGAGCCAGCGTCTCGTCGTCGTGTTCGAAGGTCGACGCCTTGACGACCGGTGGTCCGTCGCCTTCGCCCGACCGGTGACGTTCACGCCACGCCTCGAGTTCCTCCGGCGTGCGGTAGTCGCGGTAGGTCGCCCCGGCCTGCTCGAGGCGCTCGGCCACCTCGGCGTACAGCGCCGTGCGTTCCGACTGGCGGTACGGGCCGTAGCTCCCGCGTGAACCGCCGGCGTCGTCGGGGCCTTCGTCCCAGTCGAGACCGAGCCACGCCAGCGCCTCCATCATGGAGTGCATCGACTCTTCGGTCGCGCGGCTGGCGTCGGTGTCCTCTATGCGCAACACGAACACGCCGCCGTGGCGCCGTGCGTGCAGCCAGTTGTACAGCGCAGCCCGTGCGCTGCCCACGTGCAGCCACCCCGACGGTGCCGGACAGAAACGGACGCGCGGTGCCCCATCGGTCACAGAATGGCTCCCGGTCGGTAGGCGGCGGCCTGCGGATGCGACGCGACGATCCGCTCGATGCGATCCACGACGTCGCCGACCTGCCGGGCGGCGCGACCAACCAGAAGGCTGCGGTCTGCGAGCACGTCGTCGAGTGCCGCACGGTCCAGTGGCAGCCGCTCGTCGGCAGCGAGGCGGTCGAGAAGGTCGACGTCGCCTGCCGTGCCGACCCGCCGGTCGCCGGCGGCGGCGAGCGCATGCTCACGGATGATCTCGTGGGCGGCCTCGCGACCCATCCCGGCGGCGACCGCGGCAGTCAGCAGCCGCGTCGTCGCGAGGAACGGCAGATGGCGGACGAGTTCACGCTCGACGACTGCCGGGAATACGGCGAACTCCTCGAGGACGGTCAGCAACGTCTCGAACAGCCCGTCGGTTGCGAGGAACGCGTCGGGAAGCGCGACGCGACGTACGACTGAGCAGGACACGTCGCCTTCGTTCCACTGGTCGCCCGCGGTCGCCGACAGCATGGCGAGGTAGCCACCGATGACACGTCGCAGACCGACGATGCGCTCGCACGAGCGGGCGTTCGTCTTGTGCGGCATCGCCGACGAGCCGACCTGGCTGTCCGAGAACCCTTCGCTGACGAGGTCCTCACCGGCCATGAGACGGATCGACGTCGCCAGCGATGCGGGTCCGGAGGCGACCTGCACGAGCGCGGCGACGACATCGAAGTCGAGGGATCGCGGATAGATCTGGCCGACGGAGTCCAGGCGCGCCTCGAAGCCGAGGTGTGCAGCGACCCGGCGCTCGAGCTCGTCGACGGCGTCGTCGCTGCCGAGCAGGTCTGCCTGATCCTTCTGGGTGCCGACCGGCCCCTTGATCCCCCGCAGCGGATAGCGCGCCAGCAGCTCCTCGACACGGCGGTACGCCTGGAGCAGCTCCTCAGCCGCGTTGGCGAACCGCTTGCCGAGCGTGGTGGCCTGTGCAGGGACGTTGTGGGTCCGCCCCACGGTGACGAGCCCTGCGTGCTGGGTTGCACGCTCGGCGAGCTGTGTCAACGCAGCGACCATTCGGTCCCGGACGAGCCCGAGTGCGCGCACGACCTGCAGCTGTTCGACGTTCTCGGTGAGATCGCGCGAGGTCATGCCCAGATGCACGTATTCGTGGCCGGCGAGCGCGCAGAACTCGTCGATACGTGCCTTGACGTCGTGCCGGGTCTGCTGCTCCCTGGCACGGATCGAGGCGAGGTCGACGTCGTCGACGACCGCTTCGTACGCCTCGATCACTCCGTCGGGCACCTCGAGACCGAGGTCGCGCTGTGCGGCGAGCACCGCGATCCACAGGCGCCGTTCCAGCACCACCTTGGTCGCGGGCGACCACACCGCGACCATCTGCGGACTCGCATACCGCGACGCGAGCACGTTGGGCAGGGTCGCCGTGTCGTTCGTGTGGTCGCTCACGTCGCCTCGCCGGGGCGGGTGCCGGGCGACGTGGACCCGTCGCGACGCGACGACGAGTCGGACGAGCGCTCGACCACCGGGTTCTCCAGCACGCCGATGCCTTCGATCTCGACGCGCAGCGTGTTTCCCGGGCCGAACGCGCCGACGCCGGCGGGAGTCCCGGTCAGCACCACGTCACTGGGCAGCAGGGTGGTGATGTGCGAGATCTCGCTGACGAGGGAGGCGATGCCACGGATCATCTGGGAGGTGGAACCGTCCTGGCGTTGCTCATCGTCGACCCATGTGCGGATGCGCAGGTCGGAGGCGTCGAGGTCGGTCGCCAACGCGGGGCCGAGCGGACAGAAGGAGTCGAAGCCCTTGGCGCGGAACCACTGGTTCTCGCGCTTCTGGATGTCTCGGGCGGTGATGTCGTTGGCGATGGTGTAGCCGAAGATGCCGGCTGACGCCTCCTCGGGTCCGACGCGCTGCAGCAGGGCCCCGACGACGACCGCCAGTTCGCCTTCGTAGCTGAACTCCGCCGCAACGTCGGTGGGCAGCCGGACCGGCTCTGCCGGACCGATGACCGCCGACGAGGGCTTGAGGAACAACAGTGTCTCGTCAGGGACCTCGTTGCCGAGTTCGGCGGCGTGCTCGGCGTAGTTGCGCCCCACGCACACGATCTTCGAGGGGATGACGGGCGCGAGCAACTGGATCTCGGCGACGGCGTGGCGTTCCCCGGTGAATCGGTAGGTGGCGAACGGATGCGGGTCGATGACCGCGACCTCGGCGTCGTCGACGACGCCGTAGCGGGGACCCTCCTGCCCGCCCGGGACGGCGAAACGGACGAAACGCACGTGGACTCCTCGTGTCGTCGACCGGCACGTCGCGCACCGGCCGTGTCGCCTCAGGGCCAGTCGACCCGGAGGATGGCGTGGGTGTAGGCGTCGGACAGCGCGAGCCACGACGCTTCGACGACGTTGTGGTGGACCCCGACGGTGTCCCACACGCCGACCCCGTCGGTGGACGACACCAGGACCCGCGTCGTCGCGTTGGTGCCTGCAGTCGCCTCGAGGATGCGCACCTTGTAGTCCGAGAGGTGGACCTGGTCGAGCTGCGGCCAGGTCCCGTTGACGGCGTTGCGAAACGCCTGGTCGAGCGCGTCGACGGGCCCGTTGCCCTCTCCTGCTCCGAGCCGTCGTTCTCCACCGACGTCGACGGCGAGGATCGCCTCGGCCGGTCCTTCGCCGGGGGCGTCGGTCACGTCGCCTCCTGCGACATTCACCCGGTAGTGCAGGGAACGGAACGGCTCAGCTTCGGCGGGCAGCAGGCCGGCGACGCGGCGAAGCAGCAGTTCGAACGATGCGTCGGCAGCCTCGTAGGTCCAACCCGTCGACTCACGGCGCTTGACCTCGTCGAGGACGGAACGCGCCTGCGCGTCGGTGATCTCGATCCCGAACTCTTTGGCTTTGAGCAGGATGTTGGAGCGGCCGGCGAGTTCGCTGACGACGAGGCGCTGGCGATTGCCGACATCGGCGGGGTCGATGTGCTGGTACATGTCGGGCGCCTTCGCCAATGCGGAGGCGTGCAGCCCCGCCTTGTGGCTGAAGGCGGTGTGGCCGACGTAGGGCGACACCGACGGGGTCGTCTGATTGCACAACTCCGCGATGGTGTGGCTGATCTCGGTGAGACGTTCGAGGCGGTCCGACGGCACCAGTTGCAGTCCGCGCTTGAGCTGCAGGTCGGCGAGAATCGTGAAGAGATTCGCATTGCCACACCGCTCACCGAGCCCGTTCGCGGTTCCCTGCACCTGGGTCGCGCCGACTTCGATGCCCAGCAGCGAGTTCGCGACCGCACAACCGCCGTCGTCGTGGAAATGCAGGCCGACACCGCAGGGCAGCTCATCGACGAACCGTCGCACGATCTCGGCGACATCCCACGGCATCGCCCCACCGTTGGTGTCGCACAGCACGACGCATTCCGCGCCGGCGTCGGCGGCGACACGCACGACCTCGGCCGCATACGCCTCGTCACGTGCCAGCCCGTCGAAGAAGTGCTCGGCGTCGAAGAACACACGCCTGCCCTGTGACCGCAGGTACTCGATCGAGTCGCGCACCATCGCGAGATTCTCTTCGCGTGCGACACCGAGCGCCTCGTCGACGTGGTAGCCCCACGACTTGCCCACGAGGCAGATCACCTCGGTGCGCGCGTCGAGCAGGGCACGCAGCAACGGGTCGTCCGCGGCGTCCCGTCCCGGTCCACGCGTCATGCCGAACGCGACCAGCGTGGCATTGTCCAGGCGGAGTTCACCGTCAGCGGCGCGCGCGAAGAACTCAGTGTCCTTCGGATTCGCGCCCGGCCAGCCGCCTTCGATGTAGGCGACGCCCAGCTCGTCCATCCGACGCGCCACGCGAAGCTTGTCGTTGACCGACAGCGTGACGCCTTCACGCTGCGTGCCGTCACGCAGCGTCGTGTCGTAGAGATCCAGACCTTCGCGCGCCGACGGCAGCGGCGCATCTGTCGTGGTGCTCCTGCTCACCTGATGTGTCTCCGTCTCGTGGGCGCGTTCCGCGACACGGATCGTCCGCCGTTCGAGCCGGGAACCAGGAGAGGCACGGAGATCGCCGAGCCGCTCCCGCAGCCCGGCGAACGCCGGCTACGGGAGCGGTCGAATGATGATCGCGAGCGCACGGCCAGACAGGCGGATGCTCCGCCCGACGTCTGAGCCC
>JBJHAX010000015.1:0-46562 GCA_050480705.1 Nitriliruptoraceae bacterium | reverse complement strand
TCGCCGCCTTCAACGGACTCGCGGTCGGCCTCGAGAACGTCCTGTGAGCTGATCGCTGCCGTCTGGCGCACGAACGGTCGCGGGCACGCAGGCCAGGCCGGCGTGCAGTGCGAGCGCGCTCGACGGGCCCACAGCCGCTACGGTCGTCTCGTCACGGCGCGTCGATCCGTGAGCGCGTCCGTGATGTCCTGCGCGCACGTGTCGAGCGCGCCAGACCGGGTCGACAGGGTGCGGCGGCCGTGTCCGCGCCCGTGATCCGGGTGTGAGGAGGCACCGCGGTGGGTGATGACCGCTACGTGGAGGCGCTGCGGCGGTTCTCCGGGGACCTGCGCATGGCGCGCCAGGTGTTCGACTCGATGATCCAGCGCGACGTCGAGATCCGCCCGGAACATTGGCGGCTGTATCTCGACGCCCATCTCGACCACCGTGACGTCGGGGGCGCGCGGGAAGTCATCGCGCGCATGCAGGACGCCGGTGTCGACGCCCCCCAGGACGCACGTTGGCGTCTGGCCATCGCGGCGTCGCGGGCCGGTCAGCTCGACGCCGCGCTCGAGTTGCTCGACGAGCTGCACCAGCAGGGTGCGCAACCCGACGTGGAACATGCGCCCGCCGTGCTGTCGGTGTACGTCGCCGCTGCGCGCTTCGCCGCGGCACGTTCCGTGCTCCGCCGCATGGCGTCACACGGCATCGCGGCGAGCGACGACGACTACGCCCGCCTGCTCGAGGACTGCCTGCAACGCCGCGCGATCAAGGACACGCTGTCGGTCGTCGCACTTATGATCGACGTAGGGCGGCCTCCGCAGGCGCGGCGCGCCGCGGCGCTGGTCACCATGATGGCGCGCGCGGGGCAGCCGGACCGTGGACGCGAACTGGCGGAGATGCTGCGTGCCGCGCACATCGAACTCTCCGCAGGTGTCGATGACGAACTGTTGCTGGCCTACGCGAAGGCGGGCGACACCGAGCAGGCCCAGGCAGTCCTCGACACCATCACCGCCAGGGGAGCGGCGCCGTCGAGCCTGCACCACAACGCGCTGCTGCAGGCGCGACTCGCGGCCAACGACGCCGTCGGCGCATGGGAGAGCGTTCGCAGATTGACCGCTGACGGGTGCATCCCCACGGGCGCCAACCTCGAGGGGCTGCTCGAGGTCAGTCTCGCCGCGGGCGATGTGGCAGATGCGAGTGGGGTCCTCGACTGGATGCTGATCCTGGGTGTCCCGGTGCCGCCGCAGGCGGCTGCGAAAGTGCTCGGAGCACATCTGGGCCGAGGCGAGCTCGACCTCGGCCTGTCGCTGGCACGCACACTGCAGGACGCCGGTGTCCCGGTCGACCGCCGCATCGCCCGTGACCTCGTCGAACGCCTGGCGAAGGCCAAACGTCTCGATGAGGCGGCGACGACGCTGGAATCGTTCCGGGCGGCCGGCCGACTGACCCACGGAAAGCACTACGGCAGCCTGTTGACGGGCTATCTGGGTACGAAACGACCCGACGACGCCGTGGCCCTCCTCGAGCACATGTTCGAGCACAAGCTGGCACCGACGAGCGCCGACGCTTCACGGGTCGTCGGTGCGCTCGTGCGGCTCGAGCAGCTCGATCGGGCGCGCACGCTGATCGGGCTGCTCGCTGAACATGCAGTCTCGGTCGACGAACCGACGTATCGTGAGTTGATGTGGGCGTATGCGAAGAAGGGCGCGCACGGGCCTGCGCGGGCGGTGTACGACGCGATGGTCGCCGCGGGCATCACCGCCGACGAGCGCCACGACAAAGCGCTCGAGTGGGCGTCCGGCCAGGTGCGGCGTCGCCTCGATGACGAGACCGACGTCGACCACGGCGCCGCGCACGCGCCCGGCGACGAAGCCGCGCGTGACCAGGACGGCGATCAGGCGGCCGGCGAGGGGCCAACGTCGTCCGGCGAATCCGGTGAACAGGCGCCCGGCGCGCCGGGTGAGGAAGCCTCCGGCGAATCTGGTGAGGCGGCGTCCGGTGAAGCGGGCGAGCCGGTGTCCGGGGAATCCGGTGGGAAGGCGTCCGGCGGAGCCGGTGACGACGCACCCGACACCACGGATGCCACCACGACCGGACACGCTGCCTCGGAACCGGACACCGCGCACGCCGGGATCGCGGATCGCCACGGCGACGCGTCCGCGCCGCGGTCAGCCTGAATCGACGAGCTGCGTGCGGGCGAGCTCAGCGTAGAGACCGCCGCCGTCGATGAGTTCTCGATGCGTCCCACGCTCGACGACACGACCTTCGTTCAGGACCACGATCTGGTCGGCGTGGATCACCGTCGACAGCCGATGTGCGATGACGATGCTCGTGCGCTCGTGCAGCGCTTCCGCGAGCGCCGCCTGCACGAGCCGTTCGGACTCGGTGTCCAGATGGGCGGTGGCCTCGTCGAGAATCACGATGGCCGGATCCTTCAGCAGCACCCTCGCGATCGACAGACGCTGCTTCTCGCCGCCGGACATGCGGTAGCCGCGCTCACCGACGACCGTGTCGTAGCCGTCGGGAAGCCGCTCGATCAGTGGGTGGATGCGTGCGGCCTTCGCGGCCTCGACGAGCTCTGCGTCGCTGGCCGCCGGGTGGGCGTACCGCAGGTTCGCGGCCACTGAGTCGTGGAACAGGTGCGCGTCCTGGCTCACCACGCCGATCGCGTCTCGAAGCGACTCGATGGTGACGTCCCGGACGTCGATCCCGTCGATGGTGACCCGGCCGGAAGTGACGTCGTAGAGTCTCGGAACCAGCGAGGACAGCGTCGACTTGCCTGCGCCCGACGGACCGACGACGGCGAGCATCGTTCCGGGCACGATGTCGATGTCGATGTCCCGCAGGATCCAGTCGGACGCGTCCGTGTCGTGCTCCGCCCGCGGTCCCTCGAGCGACGGGAGCGACGAGGCATCTGCCGCCGGATAACGGAAATCGACCCGCTCGAAGCGAACGTGCCCGCGCACGTCGGTCAACGCACGTGCGTCGTCCTTCTCGCGGATGGCGTGGGGCAGGTCGAGCACCTCGAAGACGCGTTCGAAGCTGACCAGGGCCGTCATCAGATCCACCCGGGCGTTCGAGAGTTGCGCGAGCGGCCCGTACAACTGCGTCACGTACAACCCGAGCGCGACGATGGTGCCGATCTCCAGGGTGGGGTCACCGATGACCAGCCGGCCACCGACGAGGTAGACCAGCGCTGTGGCGAGCGTGCCCACGAGCCCGAGGCTGGCGAAGAGGGCGCGGCCGTGGATCGCGGTACGCACCCCGAGGTCGGCGACCCGGGAGGCGCGCGCGTGGAACAGGTCGACCTCACGATCGATACGGCCGAAGAGCTTGACCAGCAGCGCCCCCGCGACGTGAAAACGTTCGGTCATCACCGTGTTCATCTCGGCGTTGAGTTCCATCGAGCGCCGCGACAGCTGCTGCAGGCGCCGGCCGACGATGCGTGCGGGCATGATGAACCCCGGGAGCAACGCCACGGCGAGCACCGTCACACGCCACTCGAGGAGCAGCATGGCGATCAACACGACCGTGACGCTGATCAGGTTGTCGACGATGCCACCCAGCGTGCCCGTCAACGCCCGCTGCGCACCGATCACGTCGTTGTTGAGCCGTGTGATCAATGAGCCGGTCTGCGTGCGGGTGAAGAACGCGATCGGCATCGCCTGCACGTGCCCGTAGAGCATCGTTCGCAGGTCGAGGATGAGTCCTTCCCCGATCGACGACGACAGCCACCGTTCGATCATCGAGATGCCGGCGACGATCACTCCCACCGTCAGCATTGCGGTGAACAGCCACCACAGCAGCGTCGTATCGCTGCCGGGAATCGCAACGTCGATCGCGAGGCGGATCAGCTGGGGAGGCGCCGCGGACACCACGGCGGCGATGACGATCAGGCCGACGAACGCCGCCAGCCGGCGCCGGTAGGGGCGTGCGAGCTGCCACGCCCGACGGGCGGTGGCGCGGTCGAAACGCCGGTCGGCGAGTTCCCGCGGGTCGCCGAGAGGACGGAACGGCATGCCACCGGTCGAACGCACGGAGCCTCCATGCGGACATGGGATCGGCTGCGCCCAAGGCCGCGCCGATAGGCTCGGTCGGGCCGTCGGCGCGACGATCGCGGGACGTGTTCGCGGATGGTCCGCGACGGCCTCATGGTAGGCGCCTGCCGCGCAGGGCCGGCGTGACGTGAGCCGCCCGGCGTGAGATGCGCCCGACGCCGACTCCCGCGCGAGGTGACCGTGTCCGACACCGTCGCAGGCTTCGACGAGGCGGACCGGGAACGGCTCGCACGGCATCTCACCGACGTCGACGGTGACGTCTTCGCGCTCACCGACCTTCCCGAGGTCGTCAAAGGCGCCCTGTTCGCGCGCTATTCGCGCTACGGCGGCTCGCTCAAAGAGCTGTTCCTCGACGAGTTCGCCGACGATCTCGAACAGGGCGACCCGGCCGGTCGCGCCGAACGGCTCTACGAACGGGTCTTCGACGCGTACGGCGACGACTCCGTCGCGCAACTCGGTGGCGCCCACGTCGCCCTCGAGAACGTCTCCAACCTGATGACCAAACGGATCGAATGGGGCCGGCTCGCCGCCTATCTGGAGCAGTCGACCCGCTACATCGCATTCGACGCCAAGCCTGGTGGCCGCTACCGCTATCACCGCGACCGCGACGTGATGGCTGGTGCCCACGCCGCCGTGTACGAACGCACACTCGACGAGGTCTTCGACGACTACGCGGCATGCGTGCCGGTGGTCACCGACTGGGTGCGTCGACGCTGGCCACGCGACACCGACACCTCCGAGGGGGTGTATGCGGCGGCGACACGCGCCAAGGCCCTCGATCTGCTGCGCGGGATGCTGCCGGCGGCGACGTGCGCGAACGTCGGCATGTTCGCGTCGGGCCAGGCCTACGAACAGCTGCTGCTCAGGTTGCGCTCCGACGCGCTGGCCGAATCGCAACAGGTGGCTGCGGCCCTGCTTGCCGAGCTGCGTCGCGTCATCCCGTCGTTTCTCACGCGTGTCGACCGCCCCGACCGCGGGGTGGCCTGGTCGGAGTATCTCGCGTCGACCCGCCAGGCGACACGGCAACTCGCCGAGTCGCTCGTGGACGCCTCACCCGAACCAGCCGCTCTGGTCACGCTGGTGGAGGCCTCGCCGGACGATCCGGTCGACGCAGAGGTCGCGCTGGTCACCGCAGCGCTGTATCCGCACGTCGCGATAGGCGAGCAGCAGCTCGCTGACCAGGTCAGGACCTGGCCTGCCGACCGGCGCGCTCAGGTGCTGCAGGCCTACCTGGGGGAGCGCGCGAACCGGCGTCACCGCCCGGGAAGGGCCTTCGAACGCGTGTGGTACCGCTTCGACGTGCTCGCCGACTACGGCGGGTTCCGGGATCTGCAGCGTCACCGCATGCTGACGATCGAGTGGCAGGACCTCACGGTCGAGCACGGGTACGAGACACCGCCTGAACTCGAGGAAGCGGGAGTGGCCGACCGCTGGCATCGCGCGCTCGACCGGTCGGCGCATCTCTACGAGCTGCTGCATGCCGACCATCCGGTTCAAGCCCAGTACGCGGTGTGCTTCGCCTATCGTGTCCGCTACGTGATGCAGCTGAACGCACGTGCCGCCATGCAGATGCTCGAGCTGCGCTCGACACCGCAGGGGCACCCGCAGTACCGGCGGATCGTGCAGGAGATGCACCGACTGATCCGTGACGAGGCCGGCCACACGGCGATCGCGGACGCGATGGTGCACGTCGACCACGGTGCGAGCGACCTGGAGCGTCTCGAAGCAGAGCGCGCCGCTGAACAGCGGCGCGAACGGCGACGACAGGAGGACGCATGAAGGGCCGACTGGGATCGATCATCTGGGGGCTGATCGCCGGAATCGTGCCGCTACTTCTGCTCGATCTGGCGCGCATCCTGCAGCAGGCGCACCAGCGCGACGGCGAGACGAGCATCTGGTGGCCGATTGCGTGCTACGTGGCGGTCGGGGTGGTTGCCGCTGCCGCGGTTGCTGCCGGCGCCCGAGATCGCACGGTGCCGCTCGTCGGCGGTGTGCTGGTGCTCCTGGTGACGCTTCCGACGGTGCCGACCCGTGCCGCCGAATGGTTGCCGACGCTGCCCGTGCTGCCCTCGACACTGACCCAGCAGGTGGTCGCGTTCGTGGTCGTCGGGGCCTACGCCTATACGACGGTGCGCGGCCCGCGTTCCTGACAGGCGCCTCACTCGGCGACGACGGACACCCTGTCGGCGACGAACGGTGACAGGGGTGTGCCGTCGCCACGGGTGAACTCGACGACGAGGTCGTGGTCGCCTGCGGGCAGGTCGATCTCGAAGGTGACCTCATCGCAGGGTGCGGCGACCGTGCAGGTGTCCTGCCAGGACACCTCGACGCGCTCGCCGTTGACGGTCACAGCGAGTGAACCCGCTTCCTCCGGATCGTCGGAAAGTTCGCCCAGCGGGGTGAACACCGGCCCGATGCTGCCGCCGTCGACCGCGACGGTCACCTCGGTCGGCCCTGCGGGCAGGATTTCGTCCCCGGTGGGTTCGGCGATCGTCACCTCGGCGTCGTCGGACAGGGGCAGCAGCTCAGCGGGTGGGTGCAGGGCGATTGTCAACGGTCGTGTGAGCAGGACGATCGAGACGACGGCGAGCGCTACCGCGGCCATGTTCAGCGGTGCCAGCGGCTCGAGCGACATCGGAGTGAATGCGGCCAGCAGTAGTGCCGACGCGGCGACGATCGCGAGCGGCAGGCCCCAGCCGATGCCGTCGGAGATCCAGGTGTGTCCGAGCACACCGACGGATCCCGCGGCGAGGGCCACCGCGAACGGCAGCGGCAGGTCGCCGGGTTCGGTCACGCTGAGCCGGCCAGCGGCGACCAGTGCCACCTCGACGGCGAGCACGATGCCGGCGACGACGACGGCCGCCTGCCACGTCGAACCCGGACCGGCATGGGCGATCAGCAGCGTGGCGACGAACACGGTGTCCAGCCCGCTTCCCCTGGCCGCGACGGTTACGGGTGTCCTCGTTAGGATAGGACCATCACCTTCGACCGTCCCCCGCGTTGAACGACGAACAGGTGTCCGGAATGCCCAGCGACTCCGGCTGGACGACGCTGCCCGACGGCATCGGGCGCGTGGTCACCGCGATGGCCACACCGTTCGATGATGCGGGAGCTCTCGACCTTCCCGGCGCTGCCCGCCTGGCCCGGCACCTGGTCAGCACCGGTACGCAGACGCTGCTGGTCAACGGCACCACCGGCGAGTCACCGACGCTGCACGGCGACGAGGCCTGGCGGCTTCTCGATGCGGTGCTCGATGAGGTCGGCGACGACGCCACCGTCATGATGGGCACGGGCAGCTACGCCACGCGTTCGACCGTCGAGGCGACCGAACGCGCGAGCACGAGTGGTGCGGCTGCGGTGCTGGTCGTCACCCCCTACTACAACCGCCCCTCCCAGGACGGCCTGCTCGCCCACTTCACCCGTGCCGCCGAAGCCACCCATCTGCCCGTGATGCTCTATGACATCCCGTTTCGCACCGGACGCGCCATCGAGACACCGACCCTCATCGAGCTCGCCTCGGTCGAGAACATCGTCGGCGTCAAGGATGCGACCACCGACGTGGGAAAGATCGGTGATGTGCTCGCTGCGACGGCCGATGCACCCGGAGGGTTCGGGGTGTGGTGCGGCGCAGACGAGGCCAACCTCGCTGAGCTCGCGGTGGGCGCCAGCGGCGTCGTGTCGGTCGCCGCACACCTTGCCGGTCCCGAGATCGCAGCGATGGTGGCGTCCTTTCCGACCGACCCTGCACGTGCGCGGGATCTGCATCTCGCGTGCCTGCCGCTGCACCGTGCCCTGTTCGCCGAACCGTCGCCGGCGCCACTGAAGGGCGCGCTCACACGCCTTGGGCTGCCGGGTGGCCCCGTGCGCGGGCCGCTCGCTGATGCATCCCCAGGGGTCGTGGACGCTGTTGTGGACGCCTACGAACGTCTCGCGGGCGACCGATGACCGAATCCGGACGATCGGACGCATCGCCGGTTGTGCTCTCGTTCCTGGGAGGCCTTGGCGAGATCGGCCGCAACATGGCCACGATCGAAGTCGATGGGCGCCTGGTGATCGTCGACGTCGGCGTGCTGTTCCCCGATGAAGAGGATCTCGGTGTCGATCTGATCCTTCCGGACTGGTCGTGGGTCGTCGAGCGCGCCGATGACGTCGACGCGATCTTTCTCACCCACGGCCACCTCGACCACGTCGGGGCACTGCCGTACCTGGTGCGTGATCTCGGGCGCAGCCTGCCGGTGTACGGCACCCGGCTCACCCTGGCGTTCTGCGAGGCGATCCTCGACGAGTGGGACGATCTGCCCGAGCTCGAGATGATCGAGGTGGAGCCGGGCGAGGTGATCGAGCGCGGACGCCTGCAGGCCGAGCCCGTCCAGGTGAGCCACTCGATTCCCGACGGCGTGGCCTTCGCGTTCCGCACCCCCCACGGGCTGATCGTCCACACCGGCGACTTCAAGCTCGACCAGAGCCCCATCGACGGCCGCCCGACGGATCTCGCGCACTTTGCCCGTCTCGGCGACGAAGGCGTCGACCTGCTGCTCGCCGATTCGACCGGTGCGGACCAGCCCGGTCACGTGCCGACCGAACGCACCGTCGGCGCGAGCATCCGCGAACAGATCTCGGACGCCGATGGGCTCGTGGTGGTCGCGTCGTTCGCCTCGCACGTCCACCGCATCCAGCAGGTCCTCGACGCGGCGACCGCCGTCGGCCGCCGGCCCGTCTTCGTGGGCCGGTCCATGGTGCGCAACATGGGGATCGCCGCCGAACTCGGGTATCTCGATCTGGATCCCGATCTTGTCGTCGACCTCGCCGACGTCGGCGACTACGACCGCCGCGAGCTCGTGGTGGTGTGCACCGGGTCACAAGGCGAGCCGTTCTCCGCCTTGAGCCTCATGGCTGCGGGTGAGCACCGCCAGCTCGAGGTCGGCGACGGCGACCTGGTGATCCTTGCGTCGAGCCTCATCCCGGGCAACGAACAGGCCGTGTTCCGTTCGATCAACAACCTGTCGCGGCGTGGATGCACCGTGGTGCACCGAGGTGTGGCGCCGGTGCACGTCTCGGGTCATGCGAGCCGCGAAGACCTGACCCTGTTCCACAACATCGTCGAACCCGAGTACGTGGTGCCGGTCCACGGCGAACACCGCCATCTGCGTGCTCATCGCGACATCGCGGTGATGACCGGATGTCCCGACGAGCAGGTCATCATCTGCGAAGACGGCGACACCGTCGCGCTCATCGACGGGCGGGTGACCCGCGCTGAACCGGTTCCCACCAGCCACGTCTACATCGACGGGCTGCTCGACGACGTCGGACCTGCGCTGCTGCGTGACCGGCGCCGCATCGGCGAGGACGGGATCTGCATCTGCGTGGTCACCATCGACACCCACAAGCGCCGCGTCGCAGGTGAGACCGTCGTCACGCAGAAGGGTGTGGTGTTCCACGAGGCGGCCGACGAGATTCTCGAAGAGGCGCGCACGGCGGTCGATGACGAGCTCGCGCAGCTCTCCTCGCCGACGTTCGAGGACACCGCCGCAGTGCAGCGTCGCGTCGTGCAGGCACTGGGACGCTTCTGGCGCGAACGTACGGGCCGCCGGCCGTTCATTCTGCCGATCGTGCAGGACGCGTGAGCTTCACGCGGGGCGTACCCGTGTAAACAGCTGGATCCGGTGGGTGACGCCGATGTAGTTCCACTGTCGTGGTCTCGGGCTACGCTGGAGTCGGCGACCGTTGTTCGCCGACTCCAGGAGTGCGCCCTCGTGGCATCCCGTTCGACTTCCACGACCCGCAGGTCCCCGTCGTCGACGCGCGGCACATCCCGGGCGCGCGCCACCAACGGCCGCGCGGCATCCTCGGGTGGGTCGCCACGTGGCGGCTCCCGTGGCGGCGCATCGTCGAACTCCTCACGGGGTGGTCGTTCGGCGTCCGGCGCCCGTGGCACGGCCTCGAAACAACGAGGTGTTGCGTCACGACTGGGCCCCCAGCGCCGGGACGTCGGTGGCATCCTGCTGGTGCTCGCCGCGGTGTTGAGCGGCCTGGCGGTGTATGCGGCCGCTGCCGGACCGGTCGGCGAAGCCGTCGAAGTGGCCGTCCGGGGCCTGCTGGGCCTGGCCGGCCACGCCGTTCCGGTGCTGCTCGCGTGGTTCGGGCTGGCCATGTTGATCGGCCGGCCCGGCCCGGACGTCGGCAGGGTCGTCGCCGGGGGGATACTCGTGCTCGTCGGGCTGCTCGGCGGCGCCCATCTCGCGCTGGGCTCGCCCGATCCGTCCGAAGGCATCGCGGGTCTGCGTGTCGCCGGCGGGCTCGCGGGTTGGGCCGTCGCGGCACCGCTGACCTGGGCGCTGTCGGTCTGGGGAGCCGCTGCGGTGCTCGTCGCGTTCGTGCTCGTCGGTTCCTCGGTGATGTCACCGACCCCGCTGTCCGAGCGGCTTGCGGCTGTGCGCCGCTGGTTCGCCTCACGGCCTGCGGACGAGCGCGCCGCCGACGAATCCACGTCGCGCGTGCCGCGGCGCGGCGGTGACGCGGCTGATCCGTTCGCACAGCCACCGGCCGATGCGGGTGCGCGGGCCACGCTGGCTGGCGCCGACGTGCACGCGGACACCGAGGCTGCGCCCGATGCGCACGATCCGCCGGTGCCGGCCGACGATGTGTCCGAGACGGACCGTGACGTGGCCACGCCACCGAGGCGGCCGACCGTCGGTGCGACGCGCCCAGCTGGTCGTGCGCGCAAGGTCGCTCCGGCGCGGTCCTGGGAGGACTACGAGCTGCCACCCCTCGACCTGCTCGCCCGCGGCCGCGGTCGACGTCAGCAGTCCGAACGCACGATCGCTGCGCAGACCAGGGCGCTGCAGGAGACCTTCGATCAGTTCGGCGTCGACGCGTCCGTCGCGCGCTGGTCGCGCGGGCCCACGGTGACGCGCTTCGAGATCGAGCTCGGCGCCGGAGTACAGGTCAAGAAGGTCGCGAACATGGGCGACGACATCGCCTATGCGCTGGCTGCGCCCGACGTGCGCATCGTTGCGCCGATCCCCGGAAAGTCCGCGATCGGTGTTGAGGTCCCCAACCCGGAACGAGACCTGATCACGCTCGGCGACGTGCTGTCGTCCGACGATGCGCAGCACGATGACCATCCGCTCACGGTCGCGCTGGGGGTGGACATCGCGGGCAGGACCGCGCTGGTCGACCTGACCACGATGCCGCACCTGCTCGTGTCCGGCGCGACGGGGTCGGGCAAATCGGTGACGCTCAACGGCATGATCTCCTCGGTGATCATGCGCACGCGTCCCGACCAGGTCCGCATGATCCTCATCGACCCCAAGCGTGTCGAGCTCAGCGCCTACCAGGGCGCGCCGCACCTGCTGTCACCGGTCGTGACCGATCCCCGCCGCGCGACCGACGCGGTGCAGTGGTGTGTCAAGGAGATGGAACAGCGCTACGAGATCCTCGCGCACGAGGGTCACCGCAACCTCGAGGGCTACAACGAAGCCGTGCGCGCCGGACGTATCGGACCGCGGCCGGGCCCCGACGGCACCGACATCGAACCCAGCGAGTTGCCCTACATCCTGCTCGTCATCGACGAACTCGCGGATCTGATGCTGATCGCTCCACGCGACGTCGAGGACGCGATCTGCCGCATCGCCCAGATGGCGCGGGCGGTCGGCATCCACATGATCATCGCGACCCAGCGGCCGTCGGTCGACGTCATCACCGGGCTGATCAAAGCCAACATCCCCTCGCGGCTCGCCCTGGCCGTCGCGTCACAGACCGACTCGCGCACCATCCTCGATGCCAACGGTGCGGAGAAACTGGTCGGCAAGGGCGACATGCTGTTCCTGCCGGCCAATCAGGGCAAGCCCTCCCGCCTCCAGGGATGCTGGGTCACCGAGTCCGAGGTCGCCTCGATCGTGTCGTTCTGCAAGGCCCAGCGCGAAGCCGATTTCGACGAGTCGGTGTTCAAACAGGGCGCGGACGCCGAACGGGCCGACACGGCCCGAAACGGCCAGGACAACTCCGACGGTGCGCTGCTGCGGCGCGCGGCCGAGCAGGTCGTCACCAGCGGACTGGGGTCGACGTCGATGCTGCAGCGCAAGCTGCGGATCGGGTTCGCGCGCGCCGGTCGGCTCATGGACGAACTGGAGGAGATCGGCGCGGTGGGCCCCAACGAGGGCTCCAAGGCGCGTGAGGTGAACTGGGGTCCGGAGGAACTCGAAGCGGCCCTGTCGGACGGGCGCCTGTAGCCGGGCGGGTGGCGGTGACCAGGATCCCGGTCAGCGCCAGCGGAACTCGCCGGTGGCCTGCGGTCGTTCGCCCTTGAGCTGGCGGCGAGCGTTGATGAGTGCAACCCCGGAACCGAATACCAGCGAACCGAGAAGAAGCAGCCCGAGGCGGTCGCGCGGCGTCTCGGCGATGGCGACACGGTGGCCGTCGTCCGATGGCGCAGGTTCGGATTCCACCGCGACGGCGGGTCCGGCGAGCATCGCCAACGCGAGCACGACGGCGACGACGAGGGTGAGTTTCCTGGTCGTGTTCATGGCGTCATCCTAGCGTTTCGTCACGGCTGGCCCCATCCCGCCGCGCGCATCACGCGAGCGCCGTGACCCGCCGAGGCTGGTGTCGCCGGGTGTCGCTGGCGCCGTGGAGGGTTCGCGACGGTCGAGTGTCCCCGGTCGGCCGATGCCACGCAGCGTGCGTGGTCGTGCGTTCAGGCCCGCCGCCTCGTAGTCTGGGCGCGGCACGTTCGATTCTCGAGGTGCCGGCCCGTTCGGCCTGTCCGCGCGGGTTGAGGCGCCTGCGGTGCGCGCTCGGACGACCTGCGTGGCGTCCCAGCGCCCTGGCGCAGGCATGTTGATCATGCGAAGGACAACGTGAGCACCGGAATCGGCGACACGCTCAAGGAGGCCCGGGAGGCCCAGGGGCGCACCATCGAGGACGTCGCCCGCGTCGTGCGCGCACGGATGGAGCAGCTCAGGGCACTCGAGGAGGAGCGCTTCGACGCGTTCCCGGGCGAGGTGTACGCCAAGGGCTTCCTTCGCAGCTACGCGATCGAACTCGGTCTCGACCCGGATCCGCTGCTCGCGACCTTCCGCACCCAGGTCAGCAACCCCGAAGACATCCCCGCATCGACCCTGGTGACCGGCAGCGTCCCGCAGGGGCCGCGGCGAACGTCGCCGCCGGCGTGGCTGACCTGGTTGATCGTCGGGGTGCTCGTCATCGCCGGCCTCGGATTCCTCGGCATGATCAGCACGTCGTTCGCGCCCGAATCGGCCTCGCCCGACGAACCGGCGGGTCCGCCGCCGGCGCCCGCACCGTCCAACGACAACGAGGAGCCTGCTCCCGAACCCGAGCCCGAGCCGGAACCCGAGCCGGTGTTCGACGGCGTCGAGGTCATCGTCGCGCTCGAGGAGACCTCGTGGATGCGTGTCACCGTCGACGGGGCGGTCGTCCTCGAACAGATCGTCGAGGCGGGCGAGACGCTGCAGTACCAGGGCGACAGTGAGATCATCGTGCGGGCGGGCAATGCCGGCGGAGTCCGGCTCGAAGTCAACGGCGAGGACATGGGCGCGCCCGGTGCGCGTGGCCAGGTCGCCGAGGTCACCTACCACGTCGACGACCTCGACACCGCAGACAGCGCCTAGGCGCGTTTCGCACGTTCGCGACGGCCGTGTGGGCCGACGCGTCGACCCTGGAATTGTGCCGTGACTGCTTCGCGCGACCTCGCCGAGATGGACCCGGTGCGTTCGGCGTCGGTCGCGATCGTGACGCTGGGATGCGGGCGAAACGAGGTCGATAGCGACCAGCTGACCGGCCTGCTGCGCCAGGCCGGCCGTGACGTCATCGACGACCCACTCGACGCCGACGTCGTGCTCGTCAACACCTGCACGTTCATCGCGCCAGCGAAGAAGGAATCGATCGACACGGTTCTCGAGGCCTGCGAGCTCAAGGAGCAGGGACGCGCGCGTGCCGTGCTGGTCGTGGGCTGCATGGCCCAGCGCTACCCCGAGGATCTCGCCGAAGCCATCCCCGAGGCGGATGCGATCGTGGGCTTCGACGGCTACGCGAATCTGCCGTCGATTCTCGACGACGTCCTGTCGGGGCGTGCCCGATCCCGTGTGCTCGGCGTCGGCCAGGCCCACCCGGGCAGTCGACCGGCCGGTGGCCTCGGCGCGATGCTGCCCGTCCACGTCGTGCCCGCCGGCGCCGATCAGGCCACGGTCGACACGTCCGGGACCCGGCCACATGACGGTGCGACGGCCGCAACGGACCGGGCGCGTGCGTCGACCCAGGATGAGCTCGACCGTATCCCGGCCAGCGGGCCACGGTTCCCGGTTCGCGCACATGGCGGCGGACCGTGGGCGTATCTCAAGATCGCGTCGGGTTGCGACCGTGTGTGCACGTTCTGCGCGATCCCGTCGTTCAGAGGCCGCTTCAGGTCCCGCCCCCTCGACGAACTCGTCGCCGAAGCGCGGTTCCTGGCTGACCGCGGCGTTCGCGAACTCGTCCTCGTCAGCGAGAACACGACCTCGTGGGGCAAGGATCTCGACGGCGGTAGGGCGTTGCAGCCCCGACTGCTCGACGAACTCGCCGGGGTCGACGGGATCGAGCGGCTGCGGCTGATGTATCTGCAGCCCGCCGAGCTGACCGATGAGCTGCTGGTCGCGATGGCACGCAACCCGGTGGTCGCGAACTACTTCGATCTCTCGCTGCAGCACGTCAGCGGTGACATCGTGCGCCGAATGGCGCGCTCAGGCGACCATCGGCGGTTTGGGGCGCTCATCGACCGTATCCGGGAACTGGCGCCCGACGCCGTGTTGCGCTCGAACTTCATCGTGGGGTTTCCCGGCGAGACCGAACACGACGCGCAACTGCTCGAGGACTTTCTCGTGACCCACCGGCTCGACTGGGTGGGCCTGTTCGCCTTCAGCCCCGAGGACGGCACCGCCGCCGTTGACCTCGACGGCCGGGTGCCCGACGACATCGTCGAGCAGCGCCTGCGCCGCGTCAGCGAATTGCAGGAGCGGCTCGCCGACGATGCGGCACGACACTACGTCGGACGCGAACTCGACGTCATCGTCCAGCACCGTGACGACGACGGCCCCGCGGTGGCCCGTTCCTACCGGGAAGCGCCCGACACCGACGGCGAGATCACGATCGTGGAGCAGGTGGCTGCACAGCCGGCCTCGGATCGTGGGGGATCCGAGCTGGAACCGGGCAGGATCGTGCGTGTCGACATCACCGGCGCCGTCGGCGTCGACCTCGTCGGCAGCGTCGTCACCGGAGGTGGCGCACGTGGGTGACACCCCGGCGCCCGGCGCGTCGCAACCGCAGGCCACATGGTGGAGCGTGGCGAATCTCGTCACGTTCCTGCGGGTTCTGCTGGTTCCGGTGATCCTGTGGCTGCTCACTGTCGACGACGGTGGCCGCGCGCGCTGGTGGGCCTTCGGGATCTTTCTGTTCGCTGCAGCCACCGACTCGATCGACGGCTGGGTGGCGCGGCGCTGGAACGGGGTGACGACCTGGGGGCAGCTCGCCGACCCGATCGCCGACAAGCTGCTCGTCATCGGCGCGCTCGCGAGCCTCGCGCTCGTCGGCGAGCTTCCGTGGTGGGCGGTCAGCGTCATCGTCGTCCGTGAACTCGCCGTCACCGGCCTGCGGGTGCGCCTCGTGCGCCGCCACGAGTTCGTCATGCCCGCCAGTGCATGGGGCAAGGTCAAGACGATCGCCCAGATCGTTGCTGTCGCCGCGTTCCTGCTCCCGGGCCTGCCCTTCGTCGTGGCGGCACGCCTGCTCGACGTCGCGGTGGCGCTCACGGTGTGGTCAGGAATCGAGTATGCGTTCCGTGCCGGGCGCCTGGCACGCGCCGCGACCGGGCAGGTCGAAGGACGGGCCGCCGAGGAGCAGCCGTGATGACGAATGCGACACCGGGCCCGGACGCGACAGAGGCCGACGTCATCGATCCCGCGTTGCGCGTCGACGAGGGCGAACCCGTCCTCGCGGCCGTGCTGTCCGTCGGCAGCGAGCTGCTGCTCGGTGATCTCACGGATACCAACGCAACCTGGATCAGCCGCCAGCTGACACGCCTCGGTGTCGACGTGGTCCACCACGTCGCGGTCCGTGACGACCTCGAGGAATTCGGTGAGGCACTGCGGTGGCTGACCGGCCGCGTCCATGTGGTCATCATCGGGGGCGGGCTCGGACCGACGGTCGACGACCTCACCCGGGAGGCGGTCGCTGCCGCAGCGGGTGTGGAACTTGAGCACCGCGACGACCTCGAAGAGGTGCTCCGACGGCGCTTCGCCGCACTTGGCCGCGAGATGGCGCCGGAGAACCTGCGCCAGGTCCGCATACCCGCCGGCGCGAGCGTCTACCCCGCGGTGGGGACCGCGCCGGCGTTCGCGATGACGCTGCGTGAACCGTGGCCGACGCTCATCATCGCACTTCCCGGAGTGCCCTGGGAGCTGCGGAAGATCTTCGACGAGCACGTGACACCTCAGATCGTCGCGTTGACCGGGGGCCGCACCACCCTGACCCGCTCGGTGCTCGTCGCCGGGCGGGGGGAGTCCGATATCGCCGCGGTCGTGGAACCGCTCGTTGCCGGCCATGACGCGCTCACGCTCGCGTTCCTCGCGCACGCGACCGGTGTCGAAATCAGGTTGACCGTCAGTGACCGCGACGTGGATGCGGCGCGCGAGCGTTCGCGGCCGGTCGTGGACGCGATCGTGGCGGCGCTCGGGCCGGCGGTCGCCGCGGTCGACGACGAATCGCTTGAAGAGGTCGTGCTGCGTGCGCTCGAGGAGCGCGGCCAGACCGTGGCGTTCGCCGAATCGGCGACCGCCGGCGATGTCGCGGGACGACTGGCGCGTGTGGACGGCGCATCGAAGGCGCTCGTGGGTGGCGTCGTCGTGTACTCGCCCGAGGCCAAGCAGGAACTTCTGGGGGTTGGCGGGCAGCTGCTCGACGACAACGGCAGCGTCGGCGAGGAGGTGACCTGTGCGCTGGCGGAGGCGGTCCGTGCACGCCTAGCGACCGACTGGGGTGTGGCCGTGACCGGTGTCGCAGGCGGTGACGCGGTGGGTGAGCATCCGCCCGGTTCGATGTTCTGGGCGGTGGCGGGTCCCGACGGCCGCGTCGAGGCCGCCTCGCGTGTGCTGCCCGGCGATCGCGCCCTCGTGCTCACGCGCCTGGGCACCTCGGCGCTCGAGCTGCTGCGTCGTCGCGTCCTCGGCACGTGAGGTCCGTGCCGCGCTGGTTCGTCGCGGCTGGCGTGCCCGATGCCCTCGTCGATGCGGTCGTGCCGCTGCTTGAGCCGCTGGGTGCGCACCGCGGCGTTCGCTGGACCCGCCCCGACGGCTGGCATGTGACCCTCGCCTACGTCGGTGCGCTCGAGACGCCTGGCGATCACGGCGCGCACGGCACCGAGCGTCTGCGCACCGAGCCCGCAGCAGTGGCCGGCGCGGTCGAGCAGCTCACCCGTGCGGTGCGCGCGGGTGTGGACGATGCGCGCTCTGGCGACCACGAGATGGCCGGTGGCATCACGCTGTCGGCGCGTGGCGTGACGACGCTTGGCGACCGTGCCCTGGTGCTGCATCTCGCCGATGAACCAGCAGGGGCGCTGCAGGCCGTCGCGGCATCGGTTCGTGGGGCGCTGCGAGCCGACGGCCTGCCCGTCGACGACAAGCCGTTGCGTGCGCATGTGACGCTCGCACGCCGGTGCTGCGGCGCCGGCGCAGCCACGATGGAGGCTGCACGACGTGCGGTTGAGGACGCGCTGGGTGATCTCGCCGTCACCTGGACGATCTTCTACGTCGGTGTGTGGCGTTCGCTGCCCGGCGAGGGACGGGCGCGCTACGCCGAAGCGTCGCGCGTTGCGCTCGACGGCTCGGACTGACCGGCCTGCGCTGCTGCCTGCGCATCCTGGTCGGCGTCGGCATCAGCGGCGTCGGTGGGCGCAGGTGCGTCGTCGCCGTCGGATGTGCGCGGAACCGGTGGTGGCAGCGGCGCGTCATCTGCGCGCAGACGGGCGATCAACTCCCAGACCGCGTCGAACACCCGCATCGCCTGACGGGCGTCGTACAACGCACCGTGCGCCTGGTCGCGATCGTGCGGGACGCCCAGCGCGTCGCAGGTGCGCGCGAGGCTGCGTGGAGCCTCGGGTCCCGGTGCGAGCAGCGGCAGCGCGAGCGTCTCGACGTCCAGCAGGTGATGGTCCCAGGTCGGCTCGAGCCCCAGCTTGTGGCACATCCGCTCGAGGTGGCGCGCGTCGAAGTCGGGCACCGCGCCGACCAGGACCGCGCCACGCGCGTCGTCGAGGAAGACGGGAAGCCATGTCGACGCGGGCGTGCGCGTCTGGGGAGCGATGCGCTCCTCGTAGTGTGTGAGCACGAGTGCGTCGGCATCCGCGCCGTCGGTGGTGTGCTCCGGGAAGTACTGGCGCTCGATTTCGCGTCCGTCCTCGAAACGCACGATCCAGGCCACTTCGGTCAGTTCGTGCCGCCGATGATCGAGGCCGGTTGCTTCGGTGTCGAGGAAGACGAAGCGGGTCGGCGTGATGCCGGTGGTGTCCGGCGCCTGGCTGGCGGGGGCGTCGTCGTCGGGCGGGGTCATGGAACTCCGAGGCTGGTGGCCGCGTCGAAACGCTACCCGGCCCCGGGGCGCCCGGCCCGTGGTGGACACACGTGTTCGCAAACGAACATCTGTTCGGTTACCGTCCACAGTCGACGTCGCACCTGACGAAAGATGTCACCCATGCCATCTACGGTGTCGTCCGACGCGCCGGCCACGGGTGTTTCGCCCGAGGCACGGCCTGCACACATCATGAGCCGTCCTACCCATCCGGAGGTCCACGTGGATCGCGACAAGGCCCTCGACCTGGCGCTGGCCAACATCGAGAAACAGTTCGGCAAGGGGTCGCTGATGCGCCTGGGCGACGAAGCGGCGGTCAAGGTTCCCGCGATCCCCACCGGCGCGCTTTCGCTCGACCTGGCACTGGGCATCGGCGGGCTGCCCCGGGGGCGCGTGGTCGAGATCTACGGGCCCGAGAGCAGCGGCAAGACCAGCATCGCGCTGCATGCCGTCGCTGAGGCGCAGAAGCTCGGAGGTGTCGCCGCGTTCATCGATGCCGAACACGCGCTCGATCCGTCGTACGCGCGAGCGCTCGGTGTCGACATCAACGAGCTGCTGGTGTCACAGCCCGACACGGGTGAGCAGGCGCTCGAGATCGCCGACATGCTCGTTCGTTCGGGGTCGGTCGACATCGTCGTGATCGATTCGGTCGCAGCGTTGACTCCCAAGGCCGAGATCGACGGCGAGATGGGCGACAGCCACGTGGGGCTGCAGGCACGGCTGATGAGCCAGGCACTGCGCAAGTTGTCCGGCTCGCTGCACCGCTCCAAGACCTGCGCGGTGTTCATCAACCAGCTGCGTGAGAAGATCGGCGTGATGTTCGGCTCACCGGAGACGACGCCGGGCGGGCGGGCGTTGAAGTTCTACTCGTCGGTGCGTCTCGACGTGCGCCGCATTGAGACACTCAAGGACGGCACGGACGCCGTCGGCAACCGCGTTCGGGTCAAGGTCGTCAAGAACAAGGTGAGCCCGCCGTTCCGTCAGGCCGAGTTCGACATCATCTACGGCGAGGGCATCTCGCGCGAGGGGTCGCTGATCGACGTCGGCGTCGACGAGGGAATCATCCGCAAAGCGGGCGCTTGGTACACCTACGACGGCGAGCAGCTCGGTCAGGGCAAGGAGAACGCGCGCCAGTTCCTCAAGGACAACGAGGACGTCGCACGCGAGATCGAGAAGAAGGTCAAGGAACAGCTCGGCGTCGATCCGCTGATCGCTGCCGAGGATGGCATCGCCGAGGTGGAGGACGACGCAGCTTCGTCCAACGGAGCCTCGTCCAACGGGGCGTCGAAGAGCAAGAGCGCGGCGAGCAAGAACTCGTCGAACGGCAAGAAGAAGAGTCCACCGTCGGAGGCGTCCGACGACGATGACAGTGACCTCGAACTGGAGGTCTGAGCGTGCCCAAGGACGCCGAGACCTGGCTCGCCGAGCACGGCGTCGCACGTGAACCGATTGGCCGGGATCGTGCCGTGGCGGGGGACGGCCGCATCGCCACGCCCGACACGGCAGCCACGTCGTCCGAGGTGCCCAGCGCCGCGCGAACTGCGCCTCGCACCGACACGCCGGTCGCCACGGATGCTGCAACCGCCGGTGACGAGACGGTCGCGCAGGCACTTGCGTTCATCCGCCGCTCCACCATGGGCTCGCCGCAGTCGGAAGGGCGTTTGCGCACCAAGATGCGCGAGCGGGGCTTCGACGACGCCGCTGCCGAACACGCCCTCACCCACGCACGTGCCGCCCGTCTGGTCGACGACGCGGTGATCGCCGCGGCCTTCGTCGACGAACGCCGTCGGCGGGGTCACGCTGCGGCACGCATCCGCCGTGACCTGCTTGCACGTGAATTCGACCACTCGACGGTGGAGCATGTGCTCGCACAGGCAGAACGTGAAGATCCGAGTGCTGCGGCGTTCGCGCTCGCACGTGAACGCGCACAGGGCATGTCCGGACTCGAACCCGAAACAGCGTTTCGACGGATCGTCGGGCATCTCACGAGGCGCGGACACACCGATGGGCTCGCACGTGCGGCGGCCCGCCAGGCCGTATTCGCAGAACGCGAGACCGAACGCGTCGCAGGCCACTGACCCCGCGTCCAACTACGCTTGACCGTGCCCGGGTTCGCCAAGGCGCCGCCGTCGTATCGGGAGGGGAGCAGGATGAACCTGATGCAGACCTGGCTGATCGTCGGCGTGCCGGGGCTTGTGATCGCTGGCGCGTTGTTCGCAGGCCATTCACGGCTGCGCGCATGGTTCGGGTTCGCCGCGCTCGCGGCACTCGTCGCCGTCTTCGTCGTGACACCCGGCGGCCGCGTCTCCGCGGCCGTGCTGTCGATCTTGGCCGTCGTGCTGGTCGCCACCGGGCGCGGGACCTATCTCGACCGCGCGGGCAGCGAACACCACCAGACGAGGCGGCGTTACACCACCGCGTCGGGTGACGCCTGATCTTCGCCTGAGCGCGAGCTGGACACGTCCGGGCCATGCCCGCCGCCGGCATGGGACACGGCGAACACTGGTAGCGTCGAGCACGCACCTGTCTACCCCGCCCGCACCGGGGACCTGCCATGTCACGTCGCTACGCGATCCGCACCTTCGGGTGCCAGATGAACGCGCACGACTCGGGTCGTGCCGCGGGGATCCTCGAGAGCATGGGCTACCGCCCTGCTGACGACGCCAACGATGCTGACCTCGTCCTGGTCAACACCTGCGCGGTGCGCGAGAACGCCGACAACCGTCTGTACGGAACGCTGGGGCATCTCAAGCAACTCAAGGACGACCGTCGCGACGCCGGTGAGGACCTCACCATCGTCGTCGGCGGGTGCCTTGCGCAGAAGGACGGTGAAGGTGTCGCCGAGCGCGCCCCGTGGGTCGACGTCGTGTACGGCACCCACAACCTGGCGTCGCTGCCGACGCTGCTCACCCAGGCCGACTCCGCCCGGTTGCCGGTCGTCGAACTCGTGGAAACCCTCGAAACATTCCCCTCGGCGCTGCCGGCCCGCCGTGAGGTCCACCATCACGCCTGGGTGTCGATCTCGGTCGGATGCGACAACACCTGCACGTTCTGCATCGTCCCGAGCCTGCGCGGACCGGAGCGTTCACGACGACCCGGCGACATCGTCGCTGAAGTCGAAGACCTCGTCGCCGACGACGTGATCGAAGTGACCCTGCTCGGCCAGAACGTGAACTCCTACGGCCGAGACCTGACCGGATCGAGCATGTTCGCCGACCTGCTACGGGATCTGGGCCGTGTCGACGGGCTCGAGCGCATCCGGTTCACCTCGCCGCATCCCCGCGACTTCACCGAGGACGTCCTCGACGCGATGGCCGAGGTTCCCGCCGTGTGCCCGCACCTGCATCTGCCCCTGCAGTCGGGCTCGGACCGCGTCCTCAAGCTGATGCGGCGCTCCTACCGGCAGCGCCGCTACCTCGACCTCGTCGCCGCCGCCCGCGATCGGCTCGAGGCGCCCGCGTTGACGACCGACATCATCGTCGGCTTCCCCGGCGAAACCGACGCCGATTTCGAGCAGACCCTCGAGGTCGTTGACCAGGTCCGTTTCGACCAGGCGTTCACGTTCAAGTTCTCACCGCGGCCGGGCACGCCCGCAGCCGACATGCACGACGACTTCGTCGCCGACGACGTGATCGCTGGGCGCTACGAACGGCTCGAGACGCTCGTGCGTCGCCACTCCCTCGACGCGCACAGGCGGCTGGTGAGCCGGCGTGTCGAACTCCTCGTCGAAGGGCCCTCCAAGTCGGATCCGACCCGTCTGTCGGGGCGAACGCCCGGCAACCACCTCGTCCACGTGCCCGTCGACCCGGCGCTCGAGATCGCACCGGGTGACCTCGTGACCACCGAGGTGGTCGATGCGTCCGCCAACTACGCACTCGCCGGCACGATCACCGACGTGCGGCGCACCCGCGCGGGCGACGCCGTGCGCGCCGGTCGCACCCCGACCGTGCGGCCCGGCGGGGACGAGTCGCCATCGGGTGGCAGCGGACGTGTCGCATTGCCGGTGTTCGCCCAGGCCACCTGATGCCAACGCTTCACGGCAATGCCGTGCTCGACGCCTGACGGTGAGCCTCGTCGTCGTCCCCGCAGCTGCCGCGCTGCTCCCAGGCATGGCAGGCACGCTCGACAGCGACACGCAGACCGGCGTCGATGGCGTGCGTGCGGCCATCGACGAGGCACTGGAGAGGCTCGAAGCCGCGCAGGTCGTCGTGATCGCCGTTGCCGCACCCCTCTCGCAGATTCTTGCGCCGGCATCGGCGGACCTGGCGTCGTACGGCCATCCTCAGCGTGCTCGAAGTGTCACCACGGACGAGACGGTGGCACGCCGGCTCGCGGAAGCCAGCGGCCTCACCGGCACCTTCGACGCGGCGCTGAGCGGTGACGCGGCGGTCCTCGCACTGCAGCTCGGCAACGAGGCACGCGCTGCGCTTCCGGTAGTCGTCGTCGAACTCGACGTGTCCGGCGCCACGCCGGATCTCGATTTCCTCGCCAGCATCCTCGGCGACGACTGCGCGCTGCTCGCGGCCGGTGATCTCGCTTCGGGACGCGACGCAACCTCGCCCGGCTACGAGATTTCGGGCGCGACCGCCTGGGACGATCAGGCGATGACCGCCCTGCGCGACCTCGACCTCGCCCGATGGGACGCGCTCGGACCCGGGGAGGCTGAGCGTGTCGGTGCGCGTGGATGGGCGCCGCTGAGGCTTGCGCTTCAGTTCGCTCGGCACCGAGATGCCTCGTGGGGCGCGCTGGCACACACCGGCGTGTTCGGGGTCGGACAGGTCGTCGGCTGGGCGAGGTGACCATGACGGTGCTCGCCATCGTGGGACCGACCGCGTCGGGCAAGTCGGAACTCGCGGTGCGTCTTGCGCGGGCCCGCACCGAGGCGGCATTGCCGACCGAGATCGTCGCCGTCGACGCTTTCACCGTCTACCGCGGCATGGACATCGGCACCGCCAAGGCGCCGGAGCCAGACCGTCGCGCGGTCCGCCATCACCTCGTCGACGTGTGCGATCCCGGCGAGGACCTGAGCGTCGCTGCGTTCCAGCGCATGGCGCGCACCGCCATCGCGGATGTCGTCGATCGTGGCGCCACACCGCTGCTGGTGGGCGGGTCCGGCCTGTACTGGCGCGCGGTCGTGGACGATCTGCGGTTCCCGCCCACCGACGCCGAAGTGCGCGCACGCCTCGAGGCGCGCTGGAGCGACGATCCGGCAGGTGCGCATGCGCTGCTCGCCGAACGTGACCCCCAGGCCGCCAGCCGGATCGATCCCGCGAACCTGCGCCGCACCGTGCGTGCGCTGGAAGTGATCGAGGTGACCGGGCTGGCGTTCTCGTCGTTTCGGGCCGCATGGGATCGCTACGAGAGCATCTACGCGGGCCTGCACGTGCGGCGGCTCGATCCTCCTGATGGCGAACTGCGCGAACGCATGCGACGCCGTGCGCAGGTGATGGTCGAGCGCGGCCTGGTCGACGAGGCGCGAAGCCTGCTGCGCGCCGGTGGACTGTCACGCACGGCCCGGCAGGCCATCGGGTACGCCGAGGCCATCGCAGTGGTCGAAGACCGTGCACCGCTCGAGACGCTCGCCGACGAGATCGCGCGACGCACGTGGCGGTATGCGCGACGGCAGCTGGCGTGGTTCCGTGCCGATCCACGTGCCGAGGTTGCCCGGCCCGACGACGTCGTACGGGACTGGCTCACTCTTCAGGGATCGGCGCAATGAGCACGAGCGTGTCGACCGCGCGATCCTGAGCCGCTGCACGCGACGTCGTGAACGGCACGGTTTCCCCCTGGAGCCACAGCGGGGTCTGATCGACGTAGTGCGGGTGGCGCGGACGTGCCGACTGGCCGGTCAGCTGCACCCACCGGCCAGCATCGGCATCGGCGAGATCCATCACGATCCGCACCGACGGAACCTTCGTCGCGGCGTAGCCCTCGGAGGCGTCCCAGGCGGTGGCGTTGACCGCGTCAATGCCTCCGGGCGTCGGATACGGCCCCCGGTTGAACAGCCGCTCGATCAGTGCGATCCCCGACGAGCCGAACGTCGAGTGGCGCAACGTCAGCGTGTGCAGCTCGCCCCAGCGCCAACGCGACGAATCGTCGCCGAAACGTGCGACGAGTTCGTCCTGCGCGTCACGCAGGGCGGACCGCAGCACGTCGTCGCGCGTCTGGACGTCGAGGTCGGTGATGTCGTCCCACCACGCATGCTCCGGTGTCGCGAGCAGACCCTGCACGACCACCGCCCATCGCCCTGAGTCGTCAGGGTGCGCCCACGGCGCGAGCTCGTCGTGGAATGCATGCGCCAGCAGGTGGCGCCAGACGGCATTGAACGCCGCCGCGCCAGGCGAATCGGCCTGTCCGCGGCCGTCCCAACCGGCGAGCTCACGGCGCACGAGGTCGGTTTCGTCGTCGGTGGCGAGCTCGATGAGCAGCGACACCAGGTCGTCGGCGAACGGATGGCGGGTATCGGCCTGCATGCGTGCCAAATCGTCGACGTCCAGGGTCGACGAAGCCTGCAGGAGCGCGTCGATGCGCGCCGCACGGAACCCCGGGTTCGCCGCCCGTGTCAGTACGGGCTCGTCGCCGGGAGGAAGCACCTGCTGGTTGGCGGCGACGATGAACCCCGACGGCGGATTTCGGATCCACGGCCTGCGCGCGTCGTCGAGGCCCTGCAATGGGGCGAGATCGTCGAGGCGGTCGACAGGAAGCCACCCGTCGATCGGCACCCAGCCGTCCTCGCCGCGCCGTCCTGCGAGCCGCCCCGCCGGCAGGTAGCCGATGTCTCCCTGGTCGTCGGCGTAGACGACGTGGAGGTTGGGGGCATCCAGCAATCGGGCTGCGTTGACGATGTCGTCGGCACTGCGTGCGCGCGCGAACCGTGGCAACGCATCCGCGGTCGTCGACGGGATCAGCGCCGACCACCGCAGTGCGATCCCGGTCTCGAGGCTGCGCGTCGTGCGGTCGCGGTGGTCACGCGGCCACGCTGCAGCGGTCGCATGGGCGTGGGTGTCGAGGTCGGTGATCAGCGGGCCGCTGGAGGTCGAGCGGATCGCGACGTCGACGTCGCGGCCCCGAGCCACGCGGATCGTCTCGGTGCGTACCTCGAGGTCGCGCCACTGTGCGCCGTCGAGGTAGCGGTCGTCGTCGAGCCGTTCGACGACGAGTTCGGCGTCGCTGGCCGCGAGTTGTGTCAGCCCCCAGGCGACACCGTCGGTACGGCCCATGATCACCCCCGGCAGTCCTGCGAAGGACACGCCCGCGACCTGGTAGGGGCAGGCGTCGGTCACCGGCTCGCAACGAAGCCCCACCTGGTACCAGGGGCCGGGCAGGGATGGCTCGAGGTGCGGGTCGACGGCGAGCAGCGCCCCGGAACCCGCCGAGTGGTCGGGTGCGACCACCCAGGAGTTGGATCCGATGCCTTCACCGCGCCCGAGGCTCGTCGGCAGGGTCCGCAGCGCGTCGTGGGCCCGCGCGAGCAGTTCAGCGTCGGCGTAGGCGGCCGACGCCGCGGCCTGCTGCATGTCAGCGTCGGCGTCATCGGCAGCTGGGGAGTCGTCGGCGTCGTCCGCCGGTTCGTCGGGCGCAGGTCCGTCCAGATCGTCGCCGGCGCCGTTGTCCGCGGCGTCGGTTTCGACGTCGGCGCTGGTGTCGGCCTCGTCGTCCGCTTCGGCGTCGACGGCTCGGCCGTGGGTCGCAGCGGGCAGCCACGAACCGTCGGCGTACGAGCCGCCGTCAGGAATGATCGGCGGATGCGTACCCGGAGCGTCCGGATACAGGGTGCGCCAGTCGCGGTCCGGACCGAGATCGGTCACGCTCAGTCGTGCACGGACCAGATCCGACTCGACGTCGGCCAGATCCCACGCCATGGCTTTCAACCACGCCACCGAGTCGGCGGGGCCCCACGGTTCGGGCCGGTAGCGCAGCGGTCCGGTCAGGCGCAGCATGCCGTGTTCGAGCGACAGACGGCTCGCGCGGCGGCCGTCCATCCACGCGTTGACGCCGGCGGCGTACGCCTCGAGCATGCGTCGTGTCTCGTCGTCCGCGTCGGCGACCTCTGCCTCGGCGATGTCGCGCAGCCCGAGCGTGCGGACGAAGGTGTCGGTGGGCACCTGGCTGGAGCCGAACAGCTCGGCGAGCCTGCCGGCGGTTGCGTGGCGGCGCAGGTCCATCTCCCAGAACCGGTCCTGCGCGTGCACGTATCCCTGCGCGAACCACAGGTCGCGTTCGTCGGAGGCGATGATCGTCGGGACTCCGTAGGCGTCCCTGTGGATCTCGACGCGTTCGTGCACACCGTCGATCTCGAGCACGCCGTCGGTCGTGGGGAAGGAGCGTGACGGTGCAAGAAGCACGAACAGGGCCGCGACGAACAACGCGACGAGGAGTCCGAGGGTGACACCGATCGCCGTGCGGCGGACCAGGATCATGCTCGTGCACCTCGTGACGCCGCCGGCAGACGCGCAGCGAAGCAGATCCGTGGGCTCCCGCGCCAACACAGGCGGCCGGACGACGGCAACGGATCCGGCCTGGACGTGTCGGGTTGTGTCAGCGCACGAGCACAGCCGAGGCCTACGGCGGGCTCTACCCTGGTGTCATGGAGTTCACGAAGGCGCACGGCACCGGCAACGACTTCGTCGTGTTCGACGACCTCGAGGATCGCCTCGAGCTGTCGGCCGACTTTGTTCGTGCGGTGACCGATCGCCGCAGCGGCGTCGGCGGCGACGGCGTGCTGCGCATCGGTGGTCCGCAGCGCGGTGCCCCGGTGTTCATGGACTACCGCAACGCCGACGGGTCGGTCGTCGAGATGTGCGGCAATGGTGTTCGCGTCGTCGCCAAGCATGTCGTCGACCGTGGCACGGTCATCCCCGATCAGCACGGCATCGTGTCCGTGGCGACACGGGCAGGAGTCAAGTCGGTGCTCGTGCACCGAAGCCCCGACGGCCTCGTCGACAGCGCGACGGTCGACATGGGACCGGCGGTCACCGAACCGGATGCGGTTCCGTTCGTCACCAGTGACGCGCGTGCTCTGGTGCACACCATCGATGTCGAGGGCCGTGAGGTCGATCTCAGCGTCGTGTCGATGGGCAATCCGCATGCGGTGCTGCGGGTCGATGACGTCGACGACGCACCCGTCCACGAACTCGGTCCTCTCGTCGAGCGTCATGAACGCTTCCCCCGCAAGGCGAACGTCGGGTTCGTCGAGGTGGTCGACGATTCCTTGATCCGGCTTCGCGTCTGGGAGCGGGGTGTCGGCGAGACGGCGTCGTGCGGCACGGGAGCCTGCGCCGCGGTCGTCGCGCTGCAGCGGCTCGGTCATCTCGACGTGGACGTCGACGTCGAGGTGCTCGGCGGCCGTCTGCGCGTGCAGCGGGAGTCGGGCGGACCCGTCTACATGTCGGGCAACGCTGTCGAGGTGTTCCGCGGCACGCTCGATGCGTCGTGGTTGCAACGTGCCGGTGCGCCGGCCGTGGCACCGGCAGGCCTCGAGGTCGCGACGTGAATCCGGCGGCCATGGACGGCCACCTCGACACTGACCTCGACGAGGATGCGATCACCGACGAGCGGCTGTCACGGGCGGCGCGCCGCCGGGCCGAACGTGAAGTCATCGCCGACGACGCCCCGCGTGAGGGTGTCGACATCATCCGTCCCGTCGAGATCGCCGTGCTCGTCGGCGTGCGACGCCCCGACATGAGTGCCAGCGGCGTCGACGCTTCCCTCGACGAACTCGCGCGTCTGGTCGAGACGGCGGGCGGCGAAGTCGTCGACCGGGTGGTGCAGCGCCGCGAGACACCGGAACCCGCCACCTATCTCGGACGCGGAAAGCTCGGTGAGCTGCGTCAGCTCGCCGAAGCACACGGCGCGGACGCAGTCGTGTTCGACGACGACCTCACCCCTGCCCAGCAGCGTACGCTCGAGGAGAGGCTCGGGCGCAAGGTGCTCGACCGCACCATCGTCATCCTCGACATCTTTGCGCAGCACGCGACCTCGCGGGAAGGCAAGGCGCAGGTCGAGCTCGCGCAGCTCGTCTACATGCTGCCCCGGTTGCGGGGCTGGGGTAGCGCGTTGTCCCGCCAGGCCGGTGGGCGTGCCGCCGGGGGGATGGGCATCGGCGGCCGTGGCCCGGGCGAGACCCAGCTCGAGGTCGACCGGCGCCGCATCATGCGTCGCATCACGAAGCTGCGCCGGGACCTCACAGGGTTCGCCCGGGTGCGACGCACGAAGGGTGGTGAGCGTGCGCGCCACGGCGTGCCAACGGTCGCCCTCGTCGGCTACACGAATGCGGGCAAGTCGTCGCTGCTCAATCGCCTGACGGGTTCGGACGCACTCGTGGAGGACAAACTGTTCGCCACGCTCGACCCGACCGTACGCAGGTTCACGCTCGACGACGGCCGCCAGGTGGTGCTCACCGACACCGTGGGGTTCGTTGCCAAGCTGCCCCACGGGCTCGTGGAAGCGTTCACGTCGACGCTTGAGGAAACCGCGTCGGCGGACCTCTTGGTCCACGTGGTCGATGCATCCCACCCGGAGGCGACGGCGCAGATCGTCGCAGTCCACGAGGTTCTCGACGAGATCGGAGCGGGCGAGGTTGCCGAACTCGTCGTGCTCAACAAGGCCGACCGCTGTGAGTCGAGCGAACTCGATGCGCTCGCACGTCGCGTGCGGGTCGACATCGATGCGGCGCCGGTGGTTGTCTCAGCCGTTTCGGGGCAGGGCATCGAGGCGCTGCGTGCCGCCATCACAACGCGTCTGCCCGAGCGGCGCGTGCGAGTCTCCGGGCACATTCCCTATGCGCGTCAGGAACTCGTGGCGCTTGCACACCGCCACGGGACCGTCGTCGCCGAATCCCACGACGAAGCGGGCACGCGACTGGTCGCAGACGTCGACGAGGCGGCGGCGATCCAAATGCGTGGGTTTCTCGACGCCGATCCGTTCGCCGAACGGCCAGAGGCCTGGGAGGTCAGTGCCGCGCAGGGTGACGAAAGTTCTGCGTGACCCACACTGAGCCGTCGTCGTGCACGTGGACGCCGATCCCGACTTCGCTGACGTGCTCGTCGAGAATGTTCACACGGTGGTCGTCGGAGGCCATCAGGACATCGTGCAGTTCGTCGGTGATGCGCAGCACGGGGTCACCGGGCCGCCACATGCGGTGAGGATCGCTGAATGCGACGTTTTCGGTGATGCGTGACCAGCAGCAGATGTCGGCGGCGTAGTCGGGGTTGTGCCGCAGGTGATTCTCCGTGGCCATGCGCTGCGACCATGCTTCGGCGGTCTGTGCGATGTCGTCGGCGGTATCGAGCGACGCCAGCCCGTCGCGGCTGCGTTCAGCGTTGATCAGTTCGAGCATGTGCGCCGCAGCCGTGCGGTCCGGTCCATGAGTCGCCGGGGCCGCCCGGGTGACGGCGAGCGAGAATGCGAGCACGATCGTCAGTCCGACGGCGACGAGCGCGAGAAGACGTTCCGTACGACGGGGTTCGGGGTCACGTGGACGTGCGCGGTTGGGCATCGGACGAGGCTGGTCCTGGGCTGATCGTCGTTGGCGACTCAGCGTACGTCGCGCAGGACCGCCACGACCTTGCCCATCACGCTGACGTCCTGATCGTGCGTCAACGGGATGGGTTCGAACGCCGGGTTCGCCGGGTCGAGGAACAGCTCGCCGGCACGGGTGCGGCGGAAGAACTTCACCGTGGCTTCACCGTCGATGAGTGCGGCGCACATCTCACCCTGCTCGACCGAGGGCTGCTCGCGCACCACGACGAGATCGCCGTCGAGAATTCCCGCTTCGATCATCGACTCGCCCCGGACGCGGAGCATGAACAGCGCGCCGTCACCCACCAGTTCCTTGGGCAGCGCGTAGACCGCGTCGACGCGTTCCTCGGCGAGGATCGGGCCACCTGCGGCGATCTCACCGACCAGCGGGACGTTGCGTGCGGCTGCGGGCCGCAGCTCGAGGGAGGTGTCGGGGTCACGACCCAGTTCGAGTGCGCGTGGCTTGGTCGCGTCCCTGCGCAGATAACCCTTCGCCTCGAGGGTCTCGAGCTGAGCGTGCACCGAGGACGGCGACCGCAGACCGACCGCGTCACCGATCTCACGAACCGACGGGGGATAGCCGTGCGCGGACACGTGGTCGTGGATCATGGCCAGGATGGTGCGTTGGCGCTCGGTCAGGTCGGTGGCTGCGTGCGCGTCGACGGCGCCAGCAGGGGTCGTCGGTGGTGTCGGCGTCATGGCCTGCTCCCTTGGCCTGGTTCGTCGGGCCGGCTCGGCTGCCGGTGTCATGCAGCAGGTCGTCGCATGTCCCGGCGGTCTCGGATCCTCCGCAGCGGAACCGGGTGCCCGAACTCCCGTTCGATCGGCATGACCGTAGCACGGTCGCCCGCGTCGCGCGAACATGCGTTCGTTTCATGCTTGACATCCGAACGCCCGTTCGGTTGCATAGCGAACACGTGTTCGTCGAACCGGTGTTCGTCGGGATGTCACACCCTCCTCATAGCGTCGGTCCTGTCAGACCGCGCCGGATGATCCACCGGACGAGCCGACCAGCGCACCGCCAGAGCTGAACGAGTACCAGGAGAGCACCAGTGAGCACGATCACACTGCCGTCCGCGCCCCGCATCGCAGGGTCCGCTCGTGTCGTGGCGCAGCCCATGCCGGCACGCGTCTCGCTGGATGACACCCACGTCGGGCCGCGCGTGCACCCGTTGGCCATCGTCGTTGCCGTGGTGTCGCTGGTGGTGATCGTCGCGTCTGCGATGACGGTCTTCAGCGCGTATCGCGCGGCATCGGGCGTCTCGGCTGACACGGCGGGCCATGTCATGGTCGAACCCGGCCGGTCACTGTGGGAGGTCGCGGTCGAAACGGCGCCGGCCGGGGTCACACCATCCGAGCACTATGCGGCCCTGCAGGATCTCAACGGACACTCCACGGTCCGCGTCGACGGCTGGACGGTGATCCTCCTGCCGTCCCATTGATGTTCTGATCGCGGGCCGTGCCGTCTCCCGTGCACGGCCCCGGACCGGAGCGACGCGCCGCCCCGCGTCTCCGGCCGCACGTTGCCCGGTGGCTCGAGCCACCGGGCAACGTCGTGTCAGGGCGTGAGACGCCGTGGATGCTTGGGCGGCGCATCCTTGCGCAGTGTCGACAGTTCGAGTTCGAAGTCCTCGGGACCCTGGAAGTCCTTGTAGACGGAAGCGAAGCGCACGTAGGCGACGCCGTCGAGTTCGCGCAGGTGGGACAGAACCGCGAGTCCGACCTGCTCCGAGGGGATCTCACGCTCACCGCGGGCGCGCAGCACGCGCTCTATCGCTTCGGAAGCCTCGTCGAGATCGCGTTGGGAAATCCGGCCCTTGGCTGCCCTCGCCATGCCGTCGAGAACCTTTGCGCGCGAGAACGGTACGAGCTGCCCGGAGCGTTTGCGGACGTTGAGTTCGGGCAGCTCGATGCGTTCGAACGTCGTATAGCGGCCACCGCACGCGCGGCATCCACGTCGCCGTCGTATTGCCGCACCGCCGGGGGTGGGCCGCGAATCCACGACGCGGTCGTCGTCGCTGCCACAGTGGGGACAGCGCACGGCGCCTCCTCGCGTCCGGCGACCGTCGGACCGTAGATGGTGGCCGGACGCGAGGCGAGCACGTCGGGCGTCACCTAGAGTTCGGACACATGACCACATGGACGGGTCCCGAGGTACTCGGCGTCGGCCTCGGCGACGCAACCGACATCGAAGACGGCTGGCTGGTTCGCGACCTCGTCGTCCCCGACGGGCTCGACGGCCCTCCCGGTGTGCTCCAGGGAGGGTTTGCCGCCGGGATGCTCATGATCGCCGCACGGGCCTATGACGCGTTCGGCGCGCCGATCACTGCAGTCGATGCCCGCCTGCACGCCCCAACGCCTCTGGGCGCCACACACACTGTCCGCGTGCGTCCCACCTACGACCCGGCACGCTACGAGGTCGAGCTGCGTGACGCCGAGCGGCTCCTCGTCAGCGGTGTGGTCGAACTCGCAGGGCACGATCCTGCGCCCCACGCCCACGACCTCACGGAGCTCGCAGCCGGGCCCCGGCCTGAATCACGGCCCCAGGAGCGCTACCGGGCGTGCTGGGTGTGCGGATCGGCGCCGAGCCATACGCATGCGCAGCGGATGTATCCGGCGTGGCGATCCGACGACATCGTGGTCAGCACCTGGCTAGCAGAAGACGAGCTGGCCACGCCGGGTGGCCACGTCGATCCGTTCGTCGTCGCCGCGCTGCTCGACTGCCCGGGCGCATGGGCCGCACTGCCCACGACGGATGCGCTCGGCTACGCCGGGGTGGTCCTCGCGAGCTTCCATCTGCGCTTCGTCCGTGACGCGCCGGTGATGGAGCCGCTGGTCGTGCCGGGCAGGCTGGACGCCGTTGAGGGGCGCAAGCTCACCGCGCGGACCGCGCTCGTCGACGAGGACGGTGTCGTCTACGCGGTCGCGAGCGCCCTGCATGTCGCGGTGAAGCAGCTGCCCGACCTCACCTAGCCGCCCGGCTGTCGTCGCGGCGCTGCGCATCGCGCTCATTGCGGTCGCGGCGCTCACTCGTCGCCGTCGTCTCGATCAGGACGCGCCGGCCGTGGGTTCCGCTGTCGGCCGACCACTGGTCGACAAGCTCCAGGCGACCGTCCTCGCGTCGCTGCACACGCGTGCGGCCACGTCCGATGGACCGGCTGGCACGGCCGCGGCGCTCCTCGAGATGGGAGAAGCGGTACTGCAACAGATCGTCGATGAGCAGGCCGGCGAGCTCGCCTTCCGAAAGCCGGTGCGCCTCGTAGCGGGCGAGCACGCGGTGGCCTTCCTGGTGGAACTCCACGACCAGGCCGTCGCCGCGTGGACCCTCGACGGCTTCTTCGATCTCGAACGTCAGCCCGTGCAGATCGGCGCCGTTGCCGTCCGGATCGTGCCGGCCAGCCTCCCAGTCCGCACGCGTCAGCGCGTAGCCCCACTCTGCGGCGAAGTTGCCGTCCGCCTGCGGAAACGAGTCGCGGTAGCGCGCTTCGAGCCGGAACCCTGCTGCGTTGAACACTCGCTGCATGGGCACGTTGTGTTCGTGTGCACGGCCCGTCAGGCGTTGCAGGCGTGGCGAGGCGCTGAAATGGTGGTCGGCGAGCTGACGCAGCACCTCACGACCGGCACCCCGTCCACGTGCGTGCGGCGCGATGCGGATCTCGATGCGGGCATCACCTGCCGCGAGCCCTGTCACGAGCGCGAAGCCGCTGGGCTCACCCGCGACGATGATGCCCCAGCCCCAGCGGTCGTCGGAGGCCCATAGGCCTTCCTCGAGTTCGCCGGTGAGCGTGTCGGCGTCCCAGTCGCGCCGCGGCGCAAGGGCGGTCGCGGCCGCATCGTCGGTCGCCACGACCCACGGTGCGTCCTCGCCGACGAGCACGCGCACATGCACCTCGGAGCGGTCGACGCGTCCCGGTGAGGTCGTCGGCCGACGGCTCGGGCCGTGGTCGGACACAGCAGACTCCTGATGGATGCCGGTTGGCGAAGGCGCCACGATCCCTCGATCGCGGGTCGGACGCGTGGCGACAGGTGTCTGTGGTGTCGTCACGTCGCCGTCGGACACGAGGATGCCAGAACCCGACCGGCTCTGCCCGGGGCGAATCGCTCAAGGTGTGCGTCGTCGATCCGCGCCGGCCGGCCCGGTACGTACGACCGCCCCGGCGGCTGGCGCAGTGTGGTATGGACCTCCTAGGGTGCTCGTAGCCGTCGCCGGCTCCGATCGTGGCCGCGACGAGGACAGGAGGATGCGTGGTGGCAGGGGCCGGCAGCCGACTCGTCGGACGGACCGCGGTCGACATCGCCAGGATGGTGCGAAACGGCGAGGTCGCCGCGGTCGACGTGGTGCGCGAACATCTGGATCATCTCGCCGACGTCGAGCATCGCCTCGGCGCCTTCGTGAGCGTGCGGCGCCGCGGTGCCCTCGCTGACGCCGAAGCCGTCGACGCCTCCGAAGACCGTTCGACGCTGCCGTTGGCCGGGGTCCCCGTCGCCGTCAAGGACTCCTTCGATGTCACCGGAGAGCCGACCCGGTTGGGATCGGAGGCGACCTCCACGACGCCCGCTGCCGAAAACGCCGAGGTCGTCGGACGCCTCGTCGAAGCGGGCGCGATCGTTATCGGCAAGACCCGCATGCCCGAATTGGGGCTGTGGGGAACCTCCGAGGACCCCGACGGAATTGCGGTCAGTCCCTGGGACCCGTCACGCACCGCTGGCGGGTCGTCGGGCGGCTCAGCTGCGGCGGTCGCCGCGGGCATTGTGCCGGTCGCGGTCGGCTCCGACGGGCTGGGATCGATCCGCATCCCCGCAGCGGCCTGCGGCGTCGTCGGGTTCAAACCGGGAGAGGGAATGCTGGCATCGTCGAGCGAGCCCGACGCGCCGATGCACGGGATGACCCACAGCGGGCCGATCGCCACCACGGTCGAGGACGCGGCGTTGCTGGCTGACGTGATGCAGGGCAGCCACAGGCTGCGCGAGGTCCGGCGGGCAGATGAACGCCTGCGGGTCGCGGTGTCCTACAAGCCACCGGCGCCGGGCGTCGCGGTCACCTCTCCGTGGCGCGAGGCCGCGATCGAGGCCGGCCGACTCTGCAACCACGCGGGCCACATCGTCGAGCGGGCCGATCCGCCGTACGAGCAGACAACCGTGCAGGCGTCGATCGCCCGATGGACGCAAGGGGCCGTGCACGCCGTGGAGACCCTCGAGCTCGACCGTGACGCCCTGCAGCCGCGGACCAGGGGCCACCTCGCGCGTGGCGAGCAGCTCGCGCGGGTGCGCGCGGTGCGTGCCGACGACGTCGTGCGTTGGCGAGAGCGCCTCGAACCGTTCTTCGACGAGCACGACGTGCTCATCACGCCCGCGTTCGCCCGCTCGCAGCCGTCGGCGAGCTCCTGGCACACCAAGCCGTGGGTGTCGAACGTCGCGGTGAACATGTCGACGTTCCCGTTCTTCGGGGCCTGGAACCTGGCAGACCTGCCTGCAGCCGTCGTCCCGCTGTGGCACGACGGTGGCCGGCCCCTGGCCGTCCAGATCGTCGCGCCGGCCGGGCACGAAGAACGTGTGCTGGGGGTCGCTGCTCTGCTCGAGTCGATGGTGCCCTGGGAGCGGCATGCTCCCGGCTGGGGCGTGCCGCGCGTGTAGCCCGCTTGGCGAGCCCGACGCACGTTGGAGCATGGGTTTACGGGCTGTTCACCCTGAGTGGCAATTCTTGTTCGTTTCGTGACCAGATTCGCCGATTCCTGTTGCTAGTGTGACCGTTGTGGTCGTGTGTACAGGTTCTGCAGAAGCATCGGCCGCAGAAGCGCAGCACCGCCGGTCAGCGCGACGTTCGCCGTTGAACGGCGCGAGTGCGCGTCAACCGACCACGATCACTGCGGGGCATCGATGGGGACACGTCTGGCACGTCGTGCCGGCCGCCGACGCGGCTGGCGTCGCGCCGTCCTCGCGCTTGGGGCGGTCGGGGTGGCGGCGCTGGCGGTTGTATTCGTCGTGCCCGCGTTCGCGGACACGAGCCCGGCGCCCGTCGCGGGCATCTCGGCGCCGAGTTCGGCGCTGCTCGGTGAGCAGTTCGGGGTCACGCTCACGTTCGTCAACGATGCGCCAGCCGAGGACGGCGAGACCGGCTTCGGCCCCTACATCGACCTGCTGCTACCGGTGCAGGGCGTCGACGGGCGAGACGACGACGCCGGCCTGCCCCCCGACGGGATCTCCCTCGTAGACGGGTCGGTCACCTATCTCGGCATGCAACTCAACGTCATCGATGTCGTCCTCGACTGCGATCCCGGTCAACCCGACGTGCATCCCTACACGGGCGCACCGATCGACTGCGAAGAGGAGCCCGAGGAAGGCGAAGAGCCGGCCAACGGGGTGTTCGCGTTTCCGCGCGCGGGTGACGTGCTGCACGTCATCGAGCTGCCGTTCGGTTCCTTCACCCCGACCCAGCCGATCGCGAACGTCGCCGCCGGCCTCACCCTGTCCAACCACGCCGACCTGGGTGTCGAGCTGCCGATCGAGGTCCGCGGCGGCTTCCGCTTCGGCACCAACGCGTTGGATGAGCCGGAGACGGACCCGCCGATCGTCCAGGATCCGCCGGTGACGGCGCTGGTCGACCCGACACTGGTCGACCTGCGCAAGCGCTACCCCGGCCCCGAGGACGAGACCGCCACCGGCCCGAACTACGAACGGGTATGGCGGGTCGAGCTGCGCGCCGCTGACGGCCAGACCCTCGAAGGCGTCGAACTCATCGACTTGCTTCCCGACCAAGCGGTGTTCGTCGAGGCGACCAGCATGCCGGCGGCCACCCAGCTGACCACTCCCACGCCGGGCGAGGTCGGCGGTGAGGTGCGCGCGGAGTTCGACGAGATCGTCGCGAGCCCCGGTGTCGATGCCCAGCTCGACATCACCTTCTACGTGCCCGAGTCGGGCGCCGACGACGAACCGGTACTTGACCCGCAGACCGGTGCGGCGCGGCGTATCGACAACAACGCGTCCGCGAACGGCTTCTGGGATCCGATCGACCCTCGTGACGGGCCGCTGCAGTCGTTCGCGCTGGGTGATGCCGAGGATCCCGATCACCGGCTGTGGGCACGTTCGATCGCCGTGCAGCAGTCGGTGGCGGTGGACACCTCCGAGGGCGGGCCGTCGAGCACCGTTCCGGGGGCCGTGCTGCGTTGGGACGTCGACTTTCAGGTCTCGGACTTCTTCACCTTCGATGACCTCATGCTGCACGAGGTGCTCTCCGATGGCCAGAGCGTGCTCACCGACGGCCCGTACGTGCCGCGGCTGAGCTTCGACGATCCTCGGCACGATCCGATCGACGACGTCGATGTCGGTGACCATGTCACGATCGACGTCGGCGGCTGCGACGTTGACGGGCAGATCGACTGGGAGCTCGACCTGTCCGCGGCCATCGATGCTGCACGTGATGGCACCGGCGTGGACGACGGGCGACTCGTCGGCGGACGGGTCGACGGCGAGCACGGTCCTACCCAGGGCAGATTGACCTTCTACACGATCGTTGACCACAGATACCGCTGCGTCGACGACGGCCAGGCCGTCGACTCCGACGACCCGATCACCGGCCATGTCACGATCTCCGGTGAGGTGATCGACGCCGACAGCCCGACGGGCAACCGGCCGACGGACACCTCGTCGGCATCCACGTCGGTCATCGGCCCGTCGTTCTCCAAGGAGCTTTACGCCCGCAACGGCGTCATCGGCGACGACAAGCCGCAGTTCGCCGCGACCGACACCGTCACCTACCGGCTCACCGCGACCCTGCCGATCACCAACGTCGAGAACCTGCGGCTGGTCGACTACCTGCCCCTGCCGACGTTGCGCGCCGACGAACTGTTCGACACGACCGGCGAGATTCCCGTTGCGAACGTGGATCTGGAGGGCCCAGCGGACCCCGATGAGGTCCCGCCGGCAGGCGAGATCTGGCTCGGCCCCGACGACCAGACGACCGATGCCCGCGACGGGGCGTTCGACCCTTCGGCGTTCGAGCCCCAGATCACGCTGGATCCTGTCGGCAACGCGGTCGCGTTCGACTATCCCGATTACCAGGACGCCGACGGCAGCTTCTCGACCACCATCGACCTGCTGTTCACCGTTACCGTCGGCGATGACCCGATCGCCGACGGGCTGTTCCTCACCAACCAGTTACAGCTCACCTACGGCGACTCGTTCGGCGAGGTCGCAACCGACGACGACATCGTCCAGATCGAATTGACCGCGCCCGTCCTCGACCTGGTCAAGGGCGTCGTCGCCACCGACGGCCAGGGGACGTTCGACCCGTCGGACGTCGGTCCGCCTGGGGACTGGGACGAGGTCCTCGACGGGCAGGCGTGGTGGAACAGCGGCGCGCCGATCAGTTCGGATGCGCTCGCCGACCAGCCGCTCGGCAGCGATCTGAGTGACGTGTGGGCGGGCGATCTCATTGCGTTCGCCCTCGTCGTCGAGAACACCGGCGCTGGCCTGCACGGCGCGTTCGACGCCCGCGTCGCCGACACGGCCCCTGTGGGCCTGTCGATCCCGACGGACGGTCCCGGCGCCGGCGGGAATCTCCAGGTCGTCGACGGGAGAGGGGAGCCGCTCGTTTTCACGGGCGACCTCGAGGATCTGCTCGATCCGCAGGTGGGCCTGGCGCTCTTGAACGACCAGTACGACGGATCGGATGCCGACGAATCCGGCAGCCTCGGCGCCTACCACCCGACGTCGGGCGAGAACATCGCGGTCATCACGTATGTGCTCGAGGTCGACGCTGACGTCGACGTGGGCCAGCAGATGACCAACGCCGCATTCGTCGCCCAGTACGCGGCGGCCGGCGACGCCGAGCCGTATCCGCCTTCGACGCCGCGCAGCGCGGACGTCGAGGTCGCGATGCCAACGGTCAGCAAGACACTCGTGGACACCGCCGCTGGCCATACCGGCGAGGAGGAGGTCGCGGTCGGCGAGCGCGCCACCTACGAGGTGGTGGTCACCGTCCCGCCGAGCTCCACCGACCATCTGGTGTTGCGCGACGTGCTCGACCCAGGCCTCGCGTTCACCTCCGTCGGTGAGGCCGCCCTTGTTGAAACCTCCGGCATGCTCGCTGACGCCGGCGCGGTGCTCTCAGGCGCGGACGTCATCGGCGCCGACGACGACGACGGGCACACGATCGAACTCGACCTCGGCACCGTCACCAATGACACCAACGAGCTCCAGCAACTCGTGTTCACGTTCGATGCGGTCGCCGCCAACGTCGCCGCGACCAGCGCCGGCGCGGAACTCACCAATCAGGCTGTGTTGCGCCAGCACGTCCCCGACGGGCCGAACACGACGCTTGCCGGGCCAGCGACGAGCGGTCCGGTGACGGTCGTCGAGCCACAGCTGACGGTCGACAAGCAGGTGTCGGATGCCACGCCTGACGCCGCCGACGAACTCACCTACACGCTCGAGGTGGCGCATCCGGCCGGCAGCAACCGTGCGACGGCGTTCGACGTCGTGCTCACCGACCTCGTCCCCGCCGGATTGGCCTACGAGCCCGACAGCCTCGAGGTCACCGACGAATCCGGCACGCCACTGGCGGTGACGGTGACCGATACCGACGGCGACCTCGAGGTCACCTGGGAGGAGTTCCCGGCCGGCCACAGCGTGGAACTGACCTACACCGTCGTTGTGCAGAACGATGCGGTCACCCACGCCACCGCCGGTGTGCTCGCCAACACCGCGACACTGGTCTGGACCAGCCTGCCCAGTGACGATGGAAACGCGTCGGATCACTCCACCGTGGCGCTGCAGCGCACGGGCGACACCAGTGACCCCGGTGGGACGGCCAACACCTACCGTGACACCGCCACCGCCGAGATCGCCGTCGCGACCTCCGCGGTCACCAAGACGCTGCTCGACACCTCGGCGGCGCACACCGACGGCAACGATGTCGCCATCGGCGAGACCGCCACGTTCCGCCTCGCCGTCACCCTGCCGGAAGGCGAACTCGGCACGGTCACCGTCACCGATGAGCTGCCTGCCGGCGCCGCCTACCTGCCCGGCAGCGCCGAGGTGTGCGCCACCGATTGCGGCTTCGCCGGCGATCTTGGCACGCCAGAGATCGCGCTCGACGACGAAGGCGACATCGTCGACGGGGCGACGCTCCTCCTCGCCTTCACCGGCAGCGACGACGAGGGGGTGACCGTCGACGCCGGCGAAGGCACCGTCGCCTCCACGTTCTTCGTGGAGTACCAGGCGGTCGTGCTCGACGTTGCCGGCAACCAGCACGGCGGCACAGTCGTTAACGAGGCGTACGCGACGGTCGCCGGGGTCGACACCGACCCGGACGACCGCGGCAGCGTCACCCTCGACATCGTCGGTCCCGAGCTCAGTGTCGACAAGTCGTTCCACGTCGTCGCGCCGGATGAGGACTACGTCGGCGAAGGCGAGCCGCCGTTTGGGTTCGTCAACGCCACCGACATGGCAGCTGCGAACGACCTCGTCGACATCACGATCGAGGTCGCCAACACCTCCGGCGTGGACGCCTTCGACGTCGTGATCAGCGATGTGCTCGACGACGACGTCTTCGCCGAGATCGTCGACGTCGCGCTCACCAGCGACCCGGAGACGCCGACGGATTCGTGGGATCTGCTGCCCGTCGACCCGCCGGTGACCACGCCGCCCTTCGAGGTCGCTGCGTCGTCGGACAGCATCGAGCACGGCGAGAGCGTCACGATCGTGGTGCGTGCCCGCGTCGACGACAGCCAGGCTGTCGCCGACCTCGTTGGCACGTCGGGCCACGACAACGTGGCGACCGTGACCTTTGCGAGCTTGCCGGGCGATGAGGACCACCAGCGCGCCTACGAGGACACCGGCACGGGCACGCTGCGTCTCGTCGCACCGCAGCTGCGTGTCGACAAGGACGGTGATGAGGAGATCACGCCTGGCGGCACGGCCGAGTACACGATCACGGTCACCAACGACGGTGACCGGCGCGCTGACGGCGTCGAACTCGTCGATTCGCTTCCCAACGATGCGCGGGTCACCTTCGATCCCAACGATCAGCCCACGGCGTACGGCGACGGCGACCACGATCCCGATCCCGACGGCAGCGGTGCGCACGGGACGGTCACCTGGCAGCTCGGCAGCCTCGACCCGGGTGAGTCGACCCAGGTCGCGGTGCGCATCGGGCTTGTCCTGCCCGTCGAAGCGGGCTCGGCCGGCGACGAGCTGACCAACCTGGCCGCAGCCGAGGACGACGGCTCGTGGGGACCGGTCAGCCAGGACAACGATCAGCACATCGTCGAGATCGACTCCGGCGTCGAACTCGAGGTGACCAAGCAGCTCGTCGACGGCGATGAGCAGCCGTTGACTTCGATCGGCACGGGCGACGAGGCCACCTACCGCATCACGGTCGTCAACACAGGCGACGAGCACGCCGACGATGTCACGATCACCGACCATCTGCCCGCGCACGTCACCGTCGTCGGATCTGCCTCCCACGAAGGGGTGCACGACGAGTCCGACGCCACCGTCATCTGGAATGTTGGCGAACTGGACGCCGCCGAGGAGGGCGAGCAACCCGTGCCGGCTGTGGTGGAGGTGACCGTGCGGGTGGACGACACCGTGCCCGCCGGCCTCCACGACCTCGTCAACGACGTCGAGGCGTTCGCCGACGACGGTCAGGTCACCGATACGGCACAGGACTCGACGGCGCTCGACGCCGCACCGGCATTCACCATCACCAAGACCGACGACGCCGGGGGGCTCGTCCACGGTGGTGACACCGTCGTCTACACCATCGAGGTCGTCAACGTCGGCGACCAGGGCGCGACCGGTGTGGTGATCACCGACACGCTGCCCGACATCGCAACACTGATCGACGTCGAGTGCACCCCCGAGGAGGACAGCGCCGTCGAGGTCGACGGTGTCGTCACCCTCGACTTCGGCGCGTTCGAACTCGATGCGCATGCCGATGGCGCCGACGACACGATCGTCTGCGAACTCACCGTCGAGATCGACGACGTCTTCCCCGACGGCCTCATGCACCTGGACAACCACGTCCATGTCACCGACGACGACACCAACGCCCCCGACCCTGTCGAAGCGAGCGACACGACCTCCACACCGCTCAACGCGACCAGCATCACCAAGCAGCTCGTGTCCACCTCGGCCGGCCATACGAACGGCTCCGAGGTCGTGATCGGTGAAGAGGCCCGATTCACACTCACGCTGCGCCTGCCCGAAGGCGACCTCGGCGAGGTCGTGATCCGTGACCGGCTCGATGCCGGCCTCGCCTACGTCGAAGACAGCCTCGAGGTCGACACGGCCGGGTTCGATGGCACGATCCCCGATGATCCCAACGGCTCTGGGCTGACCGTCACCGGCGGTGTCGGCGGCGACGAGGACCTGCGCATCGAGTTCGACGAGGTGACCGTCAACGAGATCACCTTCGACAACGGCGATCCGGTCTCCAACATCGTCACCGTCACCTACGACGTCGAGGTGCTCGACACCGCCGGCAATACCCACGGCACCACGCGTGGCAACGATGCGAACGTGACCGTCGACGGCGCGAGCTTCGACGCCGAACGTGTCGAGATCCAGATCGTCGAACCCGAGCTCGAGCTCGCCAAACAGTTCACCTACCCCGACGCGCACGCAGACGACACCGTCGGCGGCGCTGCGATCGGCGATCGTGTCGTCGTCGAACTCACCGTCGAGAACACCTCCGACGTCGACGCGTTCACGGTCACGGTCACCGACGCACTCGACACCGACTGGTTCGACGGCATCGACAGCACCGACGCGGACGGCTGGGATGTCTCCGTCGACTCCGGTAGTCAGCTCGTGACGTTCACCGTGCCCGGTGACGGGCGGCTCGGCGCCGGCGAACAGCACACCGTGACCATCACGACCCGACTCGCTGACGACCGTGGGGAGGGCCTTTCGCATGTCAACGAGGCGTCCACGTCGTTCACGAGCCTTCCCGACGGTGACGGCCGGCTCACCGGCGACGTCACGGACACCGACACGCTCACCGTCATCGCGCCCGACCTCACACTCACCAAGACCACCGGCGACACCCAGGTCGAACCCGGCGGCACCGTCACCTACACGCTCACGGTGGCAAACGACGGCGACCGCGAAGCGTCCGGGGTCGAAATCGTCGACACGCTGCCCGCCACCGTGACGTTCGAGTCCGCGACGAGCAGCGGGGTGCACGACAACGGCACGGTCACCTGGCAGGTCGGCGACCTCGCCGTCGGTGCCGACGCGTCGTTCGACCTCGAGGTGACGGTCGTCGATCCGGTGCCCGCAGGCACCACGACGATCACCAACACCGCGGTGGCATCCGACGACGGCACCCGGGCGGTGCACGACGTCGGCGACAGCGCATCCGCCGTGAGTTCGCTCGATGCCGCCGTCAACGTGCGTCTGGCCAAGACCGCCGACGTCGCCGAGGTTGCAACCGGCGGCGAGGTGACCTACACGCTCACCGTCACCAACGACGGCAACGAAGACGCCGCCGGCGTCGAACTCGTCAACGTCCTGCCGGCACACACCAGCTTCGTCGCAGCGACCGGTGGCGGCGTGCACGATGCCGGGACGGTCACCTGGACACTCGACGTGCCCGGCGAACTGTCGGGCGACAACGTGCGCGAACGCCAGGTCACGGTGCGCCTGGCCGACACCGTCCCCGCCGGGCTCGACGCAATCGACAACGACGCGTCGGTGGACGCTCCCGACAACATCAACGTCGACGGTCTGGACGCGTCGGTCACCGTCGACGTCGACGCCGCGCCCGATGTCACCGTGACCAAGGACGACGGTCAGGACGTCGCTCTCGTCGGCACCACGCTGGTCTACGAGATCGTCGTCACCAACGTCGGCGATCAGGGCGCAACCGGCGTCGAGGTCGTCGACGAGCTGCCCGACGGGCTGACGTTCCAGTCAGCGTCGGGGGGTGGCACGCACGACGACGGCACGGTGACCTGGCAACTCGGCGCCGAGCTCGCCGCGGGCGATGACGTCACCCTGACGCTGCAGGTCACTGTCGACGATCCGCTGCCCGCCGGGACGACGTCGCTGACCAACGTCGTCCACGTCGCCGACGACGGCGCGAACGGCACGGTCGACGGCCCGGCGCCGAAGAGCGACACCGACACGAACGCGACCGGTGCGGACATCTGGGTCGAGATCGAACTCGACGACCCGCTGGTGCCTGGCGCGACCGGCAGCTACACGATCACCGTCGGCAACCACGGCCCGGAAACAATCAGCGCCGTCACCCTCGTGCCGTCGCTGCCCAGCGGCCTCAGCTCCCCGTCGTTCGACCCCGACACCGGCTCGTACTCGGCATCGAACGACCGTTGGACCGGCCTGTCGCTCGCACCCGGCGACGAGGTGTCGATGACCATGACGGTCAACGTCGCGACGTCGGTGTCGAGTTCGCGGACGACTTCGGTGGACGTGCTGCCCGTCGGCCATGCCGATGCGAACCTCGACGACAACGAAGACGACACCACCGACGCCCCGAGCCCACGTGTCGCCCTCGAGCTCACCAAGGACATCGACGGCGACCCCCAACCCGGGGAGATGTTCGACTACGTGTTCGAAATCGGCAACGACGGGCCGTCCCGCGCTCGCGGCGTCGTGGTCCGCGACACGTTCCCGGCCGGAGTGACGCCCGTGGCGTCATCCGGTTCAGGCTGGTCGTGCGACCTCGACGGCCGCGAGGTCACCTGCGAACTGGCCGGGTCACTGTCGCCCGGCGACACCAAGGAGTTGCGCATCCGTGCGCGCGTCGCAGACGACGCCACCGGCGAGATCACGAACCTCGCGAGGGTGGGGTCCGACGACAGCGCGTTCGACGACGCCGACGAGGCCGTCGCGAGCTTCGTGCTCGGCACCGCGGCACGCCGGGTCGGGACGGTGGCGATGACCGGCCTGCAGGTCGCCGGGTTGCTCGCGGCCGGGCTCGCGCTCGTTGGCGCAGGCACGACCGTGATCGGTGCGTTGATGCGTCGGCGTCTGCGTCCGTAAGGCGATACGCAGAGGCTTGCGCCCGCACGCGGGTGGTTGCCGACCGCGACGCGTCGTGGTGGTCAGCCATCCCCCGGTGATGGGCCCGGGATCGGCGGTGGATCGGGGGGCAGCTGCGTGGGGGTGGCAAGCAGCTCCTGGCGTGTCGTATCGGATTCGTGGCGCAGACGGAGTTCGTTCGCCGCCGCCGCTGCGACCGCCGCGACAGGCACGGCGAGGAACGCGCCGAGGATCCCGATCAGGGAGGCGCCTGCGGTCAACGCAGCCAGGATCACCACCGGGTGCAGGCGCACCGCACGGCGCATGATCATCGGCTGGAGCACGTTCGACTCGAACTGCTGCACGCCCACCACGATCGCAAGCACGATCAGCGCCTGCTGGAACCCTCCGGTGGCGAGTGCCACGAGCACGGCGATCAGGCCGGTGACGAACGCCCCGATGACCGGGATGAACCCGCCGAGGAACACCAGCACCGCGATGGGCAGCACCAGCGGCACACCGACGATCGCCAGCCCGATGCCGATCCCGACCGCGTCGACGAGCGCGATCGCCGCCGTGCCGCGGATGAAGCCGCTGAGCGCGTTCCAGGAGCGCCGGCCGACCGCGCGGATCGTGTCCTCGTAGGGGCGTGGTGAGCGCGCGATCATCCAGTCGACGATCTGTTCGCCATCCTTGACGAAGAAGAACAGCAGCACGATCGCGAGCACGATCGCGGTGACCGCCTGCACGGCGATCGCCGCCCCCGACCAAACCTGCGCGGCGAGCTGCCCCGACTGCTCAGCAAGCGTGGCGAGTCCCGCCTCCATGGTCTCCATGACCTCGGCGCGGTCCCACCCGAAATTCGCCTCGAGAAAGCCGAGCAGCGTCTCGACGGCTTCGGTCACCGTCGGGCCGAGCTCGCGCACCTCGCGAATGAATGACGGTGTGAGTGCCGTGATGATGCCCGCGACCGCTGCGAGCCCGCCGAACACCACGATCGACGCAGCCAGCATCCGGTGGACACGGTGGCGTTCGAGCCAGCGCGCGACGGGGACGCACAGGGTTGCCAGGATCAGCGCGATGATGACCGGCAGCGTGACGAGGTAGAGGCGGATGAGGACGTAGAGGATGGCCGTGAAGCCCAGGATCAGCAGCAGGATCCGCCAGGTCCAGGCCGCCGAGGTCGTCAGCCACGACGGCACCCGCTGGATCTCGGGCGTGGACCGCCGCCGTCGTTGCAGTTCAAGTTCCGCGTCGTCCACCGGTGTGTCCGATCAGGTGGTTCAGCGTGGTCGGGTTCGTCAGGCTAATGGGTGTCGACCGTCCGGTGTTCATGCAGGATGGTCGCGAGCCGCTAGCCGGTCAGCACTGTGTCAGGCAGGACCTTGAGTCCTAGGACTA
>JBJHAX010000014.1:0-53702 GCA_050480705.1 Nitriliruptoraceae bacterium | reverse complement strand
CTGTGTGTTTGCTGGCCGGCCCGTGGCTCCGGGCGGTGCGTTGCACTGGGTTCGAACGCACCGCACGCTTCGACACCTGGCCAACGACATCGGACCGGTGTGTCCGCTTCGTCCCATGACCGGTGTGTCCGACAGCCGTAACGTCCGCACGTTTCGTGTGAAGGGAGTGCTCGGTGGCCGTCGGGACGTCGCATGGCGCGCGCGCCGGCCGCGCCGGGTTCCCGTTCGAAGATCGAGCCGCACGCGCGGGGCAGGAGTACGATTCGGCGACATGGGAGACGAGGGGCCCCGTGGCGCTCTGGTTGTCGACGCTGCTCGATGATCCCAGCCTCGGCCTGGAGGTGGTCGCGGGTCGTGCCGGTATCGACGTGCGTGGCCCGATCCGGTGGGCGCACATTTCCGACACCCCCGATCCGACACCGTGGTTGGAAGGCGGCGAACTCCTGCTGACCACCGGGCTCGGGGTCAAGGACAGCCCCCGGCTGCAGGAGCGGCTCGTCGAGGCGTTGGCCGCCCGCCGGGTCGTCGCGATCGGTTTCGGTGTCGGGGTGAGCCTGTCCGAGGTTCCCGCAGCGATGCTGCGCGCAGCGGACGAGCACGCCCTGCCGCTGTTCACCGTTCCCTACGAGGTTCCGTTCATCGCGGTGACCCGGCACGTTGCCCGGCACACCTTCGACGAGCACTACGCGACCCTGCGTTCAGCGGTGGACCTGCACCGCCGGCTGCTGGCGACGGTGCTGGCCGAACGGGGCGTGGGTGGTGTGCTTGCGACGGTCGGGACCGCCATGCCGCGCGCGGGCCTGATCGTGTTCGACTACCTCGGTCGCGAACTCGGACGCCACGATCCCGCGGGCCTGATCGGCGACGACACGGCCGGGCTGTGGATGGTCGCGTCCGCCGGCGACCACGAACCCGGCCCGGACGACCCGATCGTGACCAGCGCCGTGGTCCGTTTCGGTTCAGAGGTCGAGGCGGTGGTCGTCGCGGTCACCGAGGATCCGCTTCTCGAGCACGAACGACTGTTGTTCGAGCAGGGGGTCACCGGGATCTCGCTCGAGTTGTCACGTGGGCAGTCGATGCGCGAAGCGACGCGTGCACGCGCCGACGAGCTCCTCGAGGAGGTCGTCGCGGGCCGCAGCACGCGCAGTTCGGTGGAGCGCGCACTGATGCGTCTCGGGGCGCCGGTCGGTGCGAGCTTCCAGGTGCTCGCCGTCGCTGCGTCGCCCGGAATGCACACCTCCCGGTTGTGTACCGTCGTCGAGGACGCGCTGCTGCCGCTCGGGCGTCCGGTCGTGGGCAGCCTCGACGACGTCGTCCACGCCATCGTGGCGGTCGACGCGACCTCGAACGCAGCCGGCGACGCTGCCGAGCGCGTCGTCGACGCCTTGCGTTCACGTGGCGTCGCGCACCCCAGGGTCGGCCGTTCACGCAGCAAGTCCGATCTCGACGCGTTGCGCGCGGCTTTGCGCGAAGCGCACGTCGCGCTCGGCTTCGACACGTCCACGCCCGTGCGAGACATCGATCAGCTCGGCCTGCGTGGCCTGATCGCCGGGATGCGTGACGAACTCGGCGCCGACGACTTCGTGCGCCAGGTCCTTGGCCCCGTGCTCGACCACGACGCGAACGAATCGACGCACCTCGTCGAGAGCCTGCACGCCTACCTCGCGCACGGCTGCCGGCCGGGGCCCGCAGCCGAACAACTGTGCGTGCACCGGCACACGCTCGCCTACCGGCTCGAACGGATCAGGGATCTCACCGGCAGGGACCCGCGTTCGGGCGAGCACCTGCTCGAGTTCGCGCTCGCGCTCGAGCTCCACGAACGAGCCCGAGGATCGGCGTGAGCTCGTTCTGGCTCGAAACCTGCGGCGACGACCTCACCCCACGCCCCGGCCTCGATGGTGACGTCACCGCCGACGTCGTCATCGTCGGCGCCGGCTACACCGGCCTGTGGACGGCCTGGTATCTGCTGGCACACGACGCCTCGCTCGACGTGCTCGTCGTCGAAGCCGAGCACGCCGGGTTCGGGGCGTCGGGTCGAAACGGCGCCTGGCTGACCGCGTCCCTGCCGATGCCGGCGACGGCCATGGCCAAGCGCTTTGGCGCCGAAGCGGCGCGCCGTGCCGTCGTGGCGATGCGTGACACGGTCGACGAGGTGGCCGAGGTGTGTCACACCGAGGGCATCGACGCCCAGCTGCGGCGCGGTGGGGCGCTGCGGATCGCTCGTGGACGCCAGGAGGCAGCGCACCCCGAGCGCACCCTGGCCGCCTACGAACGGCTCGGCGTCGCTGACGGCCTGAGCGTGCTCGACGCGACGGCGCTCGCCGAGCGGGTCCGGATCGCCGGCGCGGTCGGAGCGCTGTACGACACCGCGGCCGCCACGATCCACCCCGGACGCCTCGTGCGCGGCCTCGCTCGTCGCGTCGAAGCCGCAGGAGCGCGAATCGTCGAAGGCACGCGTGCCACCGAGGTCGCGCCGGGCCGACCGGCACAGGTGCGCACCGAGCAGGGCAAGGTGGCTGCGGACATGGTCGTGATCGCGAACGAGGCGTGGGTGTCGCAGCTGCCGGGGCATCGCCGCGACGTGATCCCGGTCTACTCACTGATCGTGCTCACCGACCCGGTCGACGACGCGACGTGGGATGAGATCGGATGGCAGGCCCACGAATGTCTCGCGTCCCACCGCTACACGGTCGACTACCTGTCACGCACGCTCGACGGGCGCATCCTGTTCGGCGGGCGCGGCGCGCCCTACCACTACGGCTCGCGTATCTCGCCCGCCTACGACCGCGACGAGGCGACCCATGCGAGCCTGCGTGCCCAGTTGCGCGCGTGGTTCCCGATGGTCGGCGACCTGTCCTTCAGCCACGCATGGGGAGGGCCGCTGGGGATGCCGCGCGACTTCTGCCCGACGTTTCGCGTTGAGCCGGGCCACGGCATCGCCGCCGCCCACGGCTACACCGGGCAGGGGGTCGCGACATCGAACCTCGCTGGCAGGGTGCTTGCCGACCTGATCGTCACCGGCGAGACCGAATTCGAGGGGCTGCCCATGGTCGGGCATCCCGTGCGGCGGTGGGAACCCGAACCGTTGCGCTTCCTCGGAGCACGCTGGGTTCAGCGCTCGCTCAAGCGCATCGACGACCGTGCTGCGCGTACGGGCCGGGCACCGACGGGACGCACGCTCGCCGAACGGCTCGTCTCCCCGGCGACCGGCCGCCGCTGAACAGCCGCGGCAGTCCGATCGGCCGGCTCGACGGCGCCGCGCACGGTGGGGCATGGCGCAGCGCGACGAGTCCGAGCTCCCCGGACTACAGCGACATGTCGATGATGGCGCGGCCCACGATCGCGCCCCGGTCGAGTTCGCGGTAGGCCTCGTCGGCCTGCTCGAGCGTGTAGCGGCGGGTGATGAGATCGTCGAGATTGATCACGCCACGCGCAGCGAGATCGAGCACGAGGGGCATGTCGGTCCGCGTCCGTGCGCCGTAGGAGCCGAGCAGCTGGATCTTTCGACGCACGACACGTGTGATCTCGACGTCGGCGGTCACGCCGGTGGCGGCGATGCCCACCAGGACGACGCGTCCTCCGTCGTCGACACTGCGCAGCGCACCGTCGACCGTTTCGGGCCGGCCGAGCGCTTCGAATGCGACGTCGACGCCGCGCGAACCGGTCAGTTCCCGGACGCGTTCGACCGGGTCCTCACGGCTCGCGTCGACGACGTCGGAGGCTCCGAGGCGCAGCGCGAGATCGAGCTTGTCCTGCGCGACGTCGACCGCGATGACGCGGCTCGCACCGAACGCGTGCGCGAGCTGGATGATGTTCGAACCCACGCCGCCGCAGGCGAACACCGCGACGGTTTCTCCCACGACGAGTCGTGCGACGTTGAGCACCGCGCCGAGTGCGGTGAACACGCTGCATCCGAGGACCGCCGCCTTCGTCAGGTCGACGCCGTCGGGCAGGACGAACACGTCGGTCGCCGGGACGACGCAGCGTTCGGCAAGGCCAGCCATCGAGTACATCGAGATGGGCTCGCCGGTTGGGCGCGACAGGCGCGTCTCGCCGTCGTAGAGCACGCCGCGCAGACGGTTGTACTCGAAGAAGCGCTCGCAGAGATCGTCATGGCCCCGCACACAGTGGCGGCAGGTTCCGCACGGCATGATGAAGGTGCTGGCGACGCGATCGCCGGGCCCAACATTGTCGACATCGCCTCCCGTTGCCACGACCGTCCCGGTGATCTCGTGGCCGAGGACACACGGCATCGGGAACGCAACCTCGCCTTTGGCGACGTGCAGATCGGTGTGGCACACCCCGCACGCAGCGACCTCGACGAGGACCTCGCCGCGACGAGGTTGCGGCTCCTCGAGGTCCTCCACGCGGATCGTGTCATTGGCTGCGGGCAGCACCGCCGCGCGCATCACATCGTCCTCCTTCACCGTGCGCCGATATCCGTGGCGTCGCACCGGGCACGACATCGTGTGCGGTCGTTGTAGCACGACCCTGCCGGAATCCAGCGAATTCCTGGCGAGGAACCGCTTACGTCCTGTCGGCGACGGTAACGCTACGCTCGTCGCGCCGGCGAGGTGTCGTGACGTCGTCGCGGCTGAACAGCTCCGGCCCGCCGCGCCCTACCTCGTCGATTCGCCTCGGGCGCTCGGGATCCGCCAGGAGGACGAGGTGGGCGACGTCGAACTCAACTACGGCACGGACGGCCTCGTCATCCAGGTTCCCGACGAGGTCACGACGGTCATCGAACCGCGGTACGTGTCGGGTCTCGGCGAGCCACGCGCAGCGCTCCAGCAAGCGCTCCGTGAGCCGATCGGTGAGGTCGCACCGCTACGTCAACGCGTCGCCAGAGGTGACCGGGTCGCGATATCGGTGTGTGACGTCACACGGCCGCAACCACGGCAGGTCATGGTCGAAGCGGTGCTCGCTGAACTCGACGGGATCGTGCCACCGCAGGACGTGACCGTCCTCGTGGCGACCGGGACCCACCGTGGCAACACCGACGACGAACTCCGGGAGATGCTGGGCTCGCGGATCCTGTCCGAATGCGAGGTCGTGAACCACGACGCGCGGGCGACCGACGAGCTCGTGGACCTCGGAACGTTCGGCGCCGACGTTCCGGTGTGGCTCAACCGGCGGTGGGTGCAAGCAGACGTACGCATCACCACAGGGTTCGTCGAACCGCACTTCTTCGCAGGGTTCAGCGGCGGCCCCAAGATGGTCGCGCCGGGTCTTGCAGGTCTCGAGACGACCCTCACGCTCCACGACGCCGCCCGGATCGGCCACCCCAATGCGACCTGGGGGATCTGTGTCGGAAACCCCGTGCACGACGACGTGCGCGCGATCGCCGCTGCGACGGGTGTCGACTACGCCCTCGACGTCGTGCTCAACCGTGACAAGCAGATCACCGGCGTGTTCGGCGGCGAGCTCCTGGCGATGCACGCCCGTGCGCGCGAGGTCGCGACACAGGTGGCGATGCAGCCGGTTCCCAGGCGCTTCGACGTCGTCGTCACCACCAACTCGGGCTATCCGCTCGACCAGAACCTCTACCAGTCCGTCAAAGGGATGAGCGCAGCCGCCAAGGTCGTCAAGGACGGCGGGCTCATCGTGTGTGCCGCGCAGTGCAGCGACGGCATGCCCGACCACGGGCTGTACACCGAGCTGCTGCACGCTGCGGCCTCACCCGACGACCTGCTGGACCGGCTCCGATCGAACGCCGCGACGCAGCCGGACCAGTGGCAGGTCCAGGTCCAAGCCACGATCCAGCAACGCGCGCGCGTGATGGTCAAGGCCGACGGGTTGACCGACGACCAGATTCGGCGTGCGCATCTCGGACCCTGCGCCGACGTCTCGGACGCGGTCGCACGTGAACTCGAGCGGCTCGGCCCCGACGCTCGTGTGTGCGTTCTCCCTGAGGGGCCACAGACGATTCCCTACGTTTCGTCTCAGGCCGACGCGAGTGCGGGCACCGACCCCGACGAAGGTGAGCAGGTCACGTGACGCGGACACGCCAGGATGTCGCTGTCGCCGAACTGCGACGGCTCGAGGAGGTCGTCACCGGCCTCGACGGTGTTGCCGTCGGCCTGTCCGGCGGCGTCGACTCGAGCGTGCTGAGCGCGGTTTCGCACCGGGTGCACGCCGCACGTGCGGTCGCGGTGATCGCCCGCTCGCCGTCGCTGCCTCAGCGCGAACTCGACGCTGCGCTCGCCGTCGCCGATCAGATCGGCATTCGTGTCGAGGTCGTCGACACCGAGGAGGTCGCTGATCAACGCTACGCGGCCAATCCGCGCAACCGCTGCCTGTTCTGCAAAGAGCACCAGTTCGCTGCCCTGCGCAGCGTCGCCGATCGCCTCGGCTTCGCCCACATCGCGCACGGTGAAACTCTCGACGACCTCGAGGACCACCGCCCGGGTCGTGGGGCCGCCAGCACGTTCGCGGTCCGTGCGCCCCTGCGCGAGGCGGGGCTCGACAAGGCGGCGGTCCGCGTGATCGCGCGCGATCTCGACCTGCCGGTGTGGGACAAGCCCGCGTTCGCCTGTCTGGCGTCGCGCATTCCCCACGGTGACGAGGTCACCGTCGAGAAGCTCGCGCAGATCGAGAAGGCCGAGCAGCAGCTCGTCGACCTCGGCTTCCGGGCCTTCCGTGTTCGCCACCACGGGACCCTGGCACGTATCGAAGTCGAACCTGCCGACCACGCTTCGGTGCTGCACAAGGCGTCGGAGATCGTCGCGACGCTGCGAGGGCTCGGCTTCGAGCACGTGACCCTCGACCTCGCCGGCCTCGGTGCGTCACGGTTGCGCAGCACGCCGACCTCAGGGCTTCCACTGTTCGAAGGAACGGCGTGATGACCGGCGCGGACGCGGCGTTCGAGGCGGTACGGATCGACGCTGACCGGGTGGCGCGCACAGGCGATCCTGAGATCGTCTACGCGGCCGGCAAGACCCCTGAGCAGGCCGAGGCGGCTGTGCGCGCACTCGTCGATGCGAACGTGCGTCCGGCGATCGTGACCCGGGCGAGCGCCGAGCACACGCGGCGGATCGTCGCGGCGTATCCCGACGCGGTGGCCCACGACGACTGCGGCGTGGTCGTGGTCGGCCAGCGCGCACGGCTGGTCCGGCGTGGCGGCGGGGTCATGATCGTGACGGGTGGAACCTCCGACCTGCCGGTCGCCCGCGAATGCTTGACGGTTCTCGAAGCGCTCGGTGAGACCCCGCAGCTCGTCGCCGACGTCGGTGTCGCCGGCCTGCACCGGGTGCTCGCGGTCCGCGAGGAACTCGCGGCCGCCCGCGTCGTCGTCGTTGCCGCAGGAATGGAAGCAGCGCTCGCACCCGTGGTCGCAGGGCTCGTGCCCGGTCCTGTCGTCGCGATTCCGACCAGCGTCGGCTACGGGGCGGCGCAAGGAGGAATGACGGCACTCCACGGCCTTCTGTCGGCGTGTGCTCCCGGGATCGGTGTCGTCAACATCGACAACGGTGTCGGTGCCGCCGTGCTCGCGCGCCGGATCCTGGGCCCACCAGACGACGCATCCGAGCCGGATCCGGCATGACGATCGCGCACCTGCTGTGCAGCGACGGAATCTCCTCCGAGCTGCTGGTCGCTTCGCTGGTCGATGCAGGTGCGCCGATCGAGGTGTTGCAGGCAGCGGTCGACCGGACAGGGTTGCCGGCTCGCTTCATCGCCGAGCCCGACCATGTCCGCACGGTGCACGCGCGGCGTGTCCATCTCGAGATCGGTGCTCACGCACCCCGCTTCGAGAATCGAGCCGCACTGCTGGACGTCGTCGATCGTGCTGGCCTGTCAGGACGGGCGCAGCGACGAGCGGTGGCGATCATCGACGCGCTCGTCTCGGCCGAGGCGGCCGTCCACGGCGTCGCGCCGAGCGAGGTCCGCCTCCACGAGTTGGGGCGGCCCGCCGCGATCATCCGCACCGTCGCGTGTGCGGTCGCACTCGAATCCCTCGATGTCGACCGGGTCACGGTCTCGTCGATCGCGGTCGGTGACGGGGTCGTGGACATCGCGCACGGACGGTTCCCACTCCCGCCCCCGGCCGTTCTCGTGCTGCTCGAAGGCTTTGACATCGAGGGCGGGGGCCGGCGACAGGAACTGACGTCACCGTCAGGAGCCGCCGTGGTCTCCGCGCTGGCGCGCCCCGTCCCCACGATGCCGCAGCTGCGGCTGACCGGTCATGGGCGCGGCGTGGTCGGAGCAGGCGATGACGCGCGCATCCTCACCGTGCTCGTCGGTGCCTCGGGCGAGCACGCCGAGGTCTCCGCGCGGGGCCACGAGCCCGTCGAGTAACCGCATTCTTCGCTATGTTGCGTGCGATGGGCCTGCAGGCCCGTGACTGCTCGACCGGTGGGTCGAACGGCACGCAGCACGCCTGCGACGACGTCGACGGGCACTCCTACGCCGTCCGGATGCCGTCCGGCGGGCCGCGACGACGACCGGCGCGTATGGCGCCCCGGTGAGACGGACGCGGCAGGTCACGAGGCGCGACGATCGGGAGCAACGATGTCGGGAGCAATGATGGCGGAATCCAAGGGCTGGTTTCAGATCGACAGCTTCACCAACCGGAGCCGGGGGATCTCCGACCTCGATGTCCGCTTCGGGTCCGGTCGCGTCGCCGAGATCGGTGAGTACGCCCGGCAGCGCGGGTATCGCAGAGCGATGATCGTGACGGGACCGAACGTGGGCTCCAACGAGGAGGTCATCGGACCCCTGCGCGAGTCGCTCGGCGACATCCTCGCCGGCGAGTACCTCGAGGTGTCACGTGGCAAGCAGGTCACCGCGGTGTTCGACGCGGTCGAGCGGATGAAGGAGCTCGACGCGGATCTGGTCATCGGCGTCGGAGGTGGCGGCAGCCTCGACACCGCACGGCAGATGAGCACCTTCGCGGGCGACGGCCGGTCGGCCGAACAGCTCAAGGACGCGGTGCGCGCGGGACAACCCGTCGAATTCGCGCCGGGAAGCGGTGTCGGCTCGGTCATGCTCGTCCCGTCGACCTTGGCCGGCGCGGACCTGTCGACCGGCGGTTCGATCGAGATCCTCGCGCCGGACGAGTCACCGGACGGCCGCCCGAAACGGATCAACCCGCAGGCCGTGGCTCCCGTGGCCGTCTTCTACGACCCGCGTGTCTACGCCTCGAGCCCCTACAGCGTGCTGATCGGCTCGGCGATGAACGGCTTCAACAAGGGCGTCGAGACGCTGTACTCGCCGCATGCCAGCCCGTACTCGGACGCCCTGACCACCCACGGGCTCGGGCTCGTGGGCAAGGGTTTGATTGCGTTGTCGGACGACCCCGTCCCCGCCTTGGAGGACGCCGTCGCAGGAATGATCCTGCTGCAGCTCGAACGGCGCATCTCGGTCCTGCACGCGTTCGGCCACGCGATCGCGCGCAACAGCACCGTTCAGCAGGGGATCGGCCACGCCATCATGACCCCTCACGTGCTGCGCTTCCTGCTGACTCATTTCGATCTGCGCCGCGACGTGCTCGCGCAGGCGCTGCGTAGCGCCGGCGCGGTCGGAGCCGGATCGTCGACGGACGCCGACGCCATCGTCGAGGGTGTCACCGCGATTCGCGACGCGCTCGGGCTGCCGGCCCGCTTGAGTGACGTCGGCATCGCGGAGACGCTGGACTTTCGCGCGTGCGCCGAACACGTGTGCGCCGACTCGCTCATGAAGGAGGCGCCGGTCGACCGCGATCTGACCGTCGACGAGGTCGAGGAGATCTTCGAGCAGGCGGCGTGACCATGTTCGTCCGAAACGCGTGGGAGACGAAGGCATGACACAACGCGACGACGCGTCGACGCTCGAATTCGCTGCAGGGATCCCCACGACGCTGCTCGCCGACTCCGTTCGCGACGTCGGTCATCCGCACCAGGTCGTCAGCCCGAGCATCCAGAGCGTGAACACCACCGTTCCGCGCGTGGCGGGCTGGGCCTACACCGTCATCGGTGGACCTCGCGAACCGCACGAGCAAGGCCCCGACCTCGCCAAGGCGCGAGCGATCGACGGAATGCAGCCCGACACGATCGCCGTCTGGGCCGGGGGTGATGTCGAAGACGTGTGCCTGTTCGGCGATCTGCTCGCCGCCGGCATGCAGGTGCGTGGTGTGCGCGGCATCGTCGTCGACGGTGGGGTACGCGATGTCGACGAGCTCGACGAGTCGGGTCTCGCGGTGTATGCGCGCTACCGGACTCCCAAGGCGTCGACCGGCGTGTGGCGGGTGCGTGGCCAGCAGGAACCCGCCGAACTGAAGGGGACGGGCGGCGTCGCGGTCGGTGTCGAACCGGGCGACCTGGTCGTCGCGGATGCGAACGGGGTCGTGTGCATTCCCCGGTCGGCCGTCGCCGATGCGCTGGAGGCCGCCGAGGCGCGACTCGCGAGCGAAGGCGAGATCCGTGAGCGCGTCATGCGCGGCGACAGCGTCGAGGACATCATGCGCGACTACGGCCGGATCTGACGCGGCCCGCATGGCAACGGCGTGCCGAACCCTCGGGCCGCCTGCTGCGACAGACGATTGACGACGCCAGGCTATGAGCGGCGGTCACGCTGAATCGAGCGCTTGAACGCCCTCCACAGCATGCGTCCACCGGAGATCGACGACGCGTCGCCGCGCTTGGGTCGTGGCCTGGTCGTGTCACCCTGCTGCGAGGCGTCGGTGTCGTGGCTCGAGGCGTCCTCGGCCGGCTGCTCGGGCTCGTGGCCATCAGCGTCACGAACGTGGTTCGCCAGGTTGTGCGCGAACTGCTCCATGAGTTCGCCCGCGAGGTGGGCGCCCCCCGTGGCGGCGAAGCGCTCCAGCGGACCGACGATGTTGATGGTCCCGGCGACGCGAAGGCGGGTTGCACGGGCGTCTGCATCTTCGAGGCCGACCGTGACGTCGACCGATGCCCGGTTCATGCCTCGGCGGTCCTGACCGCGCCCCCGAATCTGGATCGAGTGCGCCGCGTCGTCCGTTTCGAGGCTCACCCGACCCGCGAACGACGCGCGGGTCGGACCGAACCGCACGTCGAGCCGGCCCTGGTACTCGCCGTCCTCGTTCGGACCCTCCTCGAGGTGCGCGCCAGGCAGGCAGGAGGCCACGACCTCGGGATCCTGCACGGACGGCCATGCACGATCGAGCGGAACATCGATCGTGGTCTGCTCGTCGATGTCCATCGCGGATCCTTTCGTCGTGTCCGCCGCCGTCGCGGCGGCCTTCGTCGTCAGGGTCCACACGCCACAGGTGACGGCGCGGGATCGACCTGCGCAACGCCTTCGCTCACCGTCGTTGCGGACGGTTGGTGCCGGGTGAGGTCAAGGTGTCTCGCCGAAGTGCAGGCGCCGGAACTGTGTCGACGGAACGTTCTGCGAAATGTGCAGGTCGAACAGGTGGGGCAGCTGGTCGCGAGGTGGGGTGGCGAGCGCGCCGACGAGGTCGGTGGTCGCGTCGTCGATGCGTGTCGCGGGAACGCCGAGACCTTCGCTCGCCGCGTCGAGCCGCCGCATGCCGAAGATGGCCTCGCTCGGGTCCATGCCGCGCGCGACCAGCTTGTGCGCCTCTGCCGAGTATGCGCCGTCGTTGAGGGTGTAGATCGCCAGTGGGATCTCGTGGCGCGCGATCGTCTCGAGCTCCTGGATGTGCATCAGCAGCCCGCCGTCTCCTTCGAACAGGATCACGGTGCGGTCGGGGCGGGCGACGGCCGCACCGATGGCGATGCCGATTGCCAGGCCGACCGGGCCGAAGTCGATCGTGAACACGTAGTCGACGGGTTGGCGGCCGGTGAGATGCTCGACCGCGAAGTTCCACATGTGACCGGCGCCCACGACGACGATCGCGTCCTTGGGGACCGCCTCGTCGATGGCGCGCGCCGCGTCGCGCGGATCGATCGTGCCTTCGTCGAGGTCGACAGGCGGTTCGTTGTTCGTCGCCTGCTCGAGCATCGTGCGCGTCTCGTCGGTACGCCAGCCCGTGGTTGCGGCCTGCCCGCCCAGTTCCTCGACGAGCGCCTCCACGGTCGTTCGCGCGTCGCCGCGGATGTGGAGATCGGCGACCGGCAGACCCTCGTGTATTGGCCGCGGCGCGGTGTCGATCTGCACGATCTGGGCGGACGGGAACAGGTAGCCGCCCTCGGTGGTGAAGTGCCCCAGGCCCGCGCCGACGGCGATCACCAGGTCGGCGTCGGCGAACAACTCGCGTGCGGTCGTGGAGGCGAACGATCCGGCGATGCCGGCATCGAAGGCTTCACCTTCGAAGATTCCCTTCGCCTTGAGGCTCGAGGCGAGAATCGCGCCCGTGTGCTGCGCCAGCGTGAGGATCACGTCGCGTGCGTCGGCGGCGACGGCGCCGGCGCCCGCGAGAACCACGACGCGTTCTGAGTTCGCGATCAGGTCGGCGGCGCTGCCGATCACGGCCGGGTCGGGCAGGACGCGCTGCTGGGTGACCGCGAACTCGGACGAGGGCCGGTAGAACCAGTCCCAGGGGTACTCGTCGTCCTGCAGGTCGTAGGGGATGGACAGGATGATGGGGCGGCGCTCGAACCGGGCGCGCGTGAACGCACGTTGTATCGCGTCGGGCGTCGCATCGACGTAGGTGACCCGTTCGAGGCCCGCGCCCGTCGAGGCGACGAACGTTGCCACGTCGAACTGCTGGAGGTGGTAGGCGGCGCGCTGGGGAGTGTCGCCCGCCATGACGACCATCGGCACGCCTGCGCGCACCGCCGCCGTCAGCGAGATCGCGATCTGTGCGGTTCCGGGGCCGCTGGTCACCGAGGCGACGCCGATCCTGCCCGAAGCGCGGTGGTAGCCGTCGGCCATCGCGATCGCAGCTGCTTCGTGGTTGGCGTGGATGACACGCGTTCCGGCCTGCGCCATCGCGATGCACCAGTGCATGTTGGCGTCACCCATGAGGGCGAAGAGGTCCTCGACCCCTTCTTCCCTGAACGCCCGCGTCATCGCCTCGTAGACCTTCACGACGTGTCCTCCTGTTGGGATTCGTGGTCCGGCGTCGCTGTCGATGGTCTGGTTGTGCTTGCACCTGCGTGACGAGCGAGGCTCCGGCGGGTCGCACCGAGCGATGCGGCGATGACGACGTAGACGACGGCGCACATCGTCCACGCTGCGCGGAACGAGGCGTGTTCGACGATCGTGCCGAACACGGCCGGGCCGAGAATGCCACCGACGAACACTCCGGTCTGGGTGATCGCCGTCGCCTTCGCAGGGGCGCGTGGGTTGAGTTGCACGATTGCGAAGTTGAACAGGCCTGGCCAGCCCCATCCGAGGGAGAACGCGATCATCGTGGCACCGAGCAGGACGACGGTGATGGTCGAGTAGCCCAGTCCGAAGAGTCCGACCGCGCCGATCGCGAGCATCACCGAGACCGTCCGAAGGTGGTCACGCGAGACCCGGTCGGCGGACCATCCGATCGACAGCCGCACCGCGATGACCGAAGCACTGCCCAGCACGAGCAGACCGCCCGCGGTCCCGGGTGCAACACCGGCATCGACGCCGGACTCGACGTAGAACGAGGCGAGTGCGGTCGCGATCGCCGCCGCGAAGCCCGCGGTCGTCGCCAGGATCACCATCTGCAGCCGGGGCGTGTCGAGATCGGGACGCGACGACGCTGAACGCCGGGTCGTCGTGTGCCTCGCGAGACGGGATGTCGAGGCGGTCACGACCACGGCCAGTGCACTCACGCCGAGGAACGCCCACTTCCAGCCAACGGTCAGTGCGACGAGCGGGACTGCTGCGCCGGCCAGCAGCGTTGCCGCCGGCAGGGCGCTCTGCTTGACACCGAATGCGGTGCCGAGACGTCCCGCCGGCACCCCTCGCGCCAGGGCCAGGTTCGCGGCGGGCTGCATCACCCCGTTCGCGCAGCCGGCGACGACGAGCAGAACGATCAGGCTGCCGTAGGAACGTGCAAGCAGCCCGATGCCCAGCGACGCCGCGGCGGTGACGGCGACGCTGCCGGCGAGCGAGATGCGCGCTCCGATGCGTTCGGTGAGTTGCCCTCCGGGCAGTGCCGTGAGGGCGGACGCGGCGAAGAAGGCCGCGATCGCCATGCCGAGTTCTGCCTGGGAGAACGCGAAATCGGTGCGCATGAAGTTCGCGAGCGTTCCCGTGAGGAAGCCCGGCAGCGTGCCCAGCGCCGCCGCGCCACTGGCGATGGCCGTCGTGCGGATCCCGTGGGTTGCGACCGCGTCCTGCGACCTGGAGGTCATCGACAACGGGTCACCGCACCGAACGAACTCGTCCGCAACGCGCCGCCTCGGTCGATCACCGCGGCTTCGGTGCGGTCTGCGGCGGGGGAGTGCTCAACGCTACGTATCACGGTCGGGGGCCTTGGAGATGCGCTGCTCGCCACGCAGGTACGGGAAGATCTCGGTCTGGTCGGCGGCCGGCCACTCGGTCGCGAACTCGTCCCACAGGTCGGATGCCGCCTCCGCGACGCTGTGAGGCAGATCGACTTCACGCGCCGCGTGCAGGAACAGCCCGATGTCCTTCTGGAAGTGGTAGCCGGGCCCGCCGTGCGCGTAGGCGCCGCTGAGGATCTGGTCGGGGAACTTCTGCTCGGTCGTCATCGAGCGCCCCGTGGAGGCGTTGATCACGTCGAGCATCTGTGGCAGGTCGAGGCCGAGCTCGCAGCCGACCGCCAGTGCCTCGCTGGCCACCGCGAGCGTGGTTCCGCTGATGGCGTTGTTGATCAACTTCATGATCTGGCCCATGCCGGGGCCGTGTCCGACGTGACTGATGTGCTTGCCGATGCACTCCAGCACGGGACGGACACGCTCGACGGTTTCCTCGGGCCCGCCGACCATCAGGATCAGCCCGCCTGACTCGGCGCCGGTGATCGACCCGCTCACGGGCGAGTCGACGTAGCCGATGCCGACGCCTGCCAACTCCTTGCTTGCTGTCTGCGCGCCGACCACGCCGATCGTCGACAGGTCGATGACGACCTCGGTGGCGCGTTGGGGCGCGGCGACGATCGAGCGGACGCAGTCGAGGACCGCGTCAGCATCGGGCAGGCTGAGCAGGACGACCGACGCGTTGGCGGCGAGTTCGTCGATCGTGCCACAGCGCTCGACGCCGGGGCGCGGCTGCACGTCCGGTGAGGCGTCGTAGCCGTAGGTCGTCACGCTCTGACTGGCGAGGTAGCCGGCCACCCGGCCGCCCATCATGCCGAGGCCGACGACCCCGACGGATTCGCGAATCATCTCAGTCTCCTGCTGCTCGTGTGATGGGAGCCGCCCCGCGTTCCGTCGCGCCCGAGAGCGGGGCGGTGCCGGCGTGGTCAGTTCCAGGTGATGCTAGCATGTTCCTCTATCAGCATCGGTGTTCCGCTCTCGGCATCAAAGCGATGCGTCGCTACAAGAAACCGGTTAATCTCAGCAAACACTACTCGGTTCGATACGCGCCCGCGCTAGGATCGTTGCCATGACGGGCTCGACGTTCGCCGAGGGGCAATCACGTTCGGTTGCCTCCGTGCAGCGCGCGTTGCAGGTCATGAGGATGTTCCTCGAGTCCGAGCCGGGTGAGGGCATCAGCGTCAGCGAGACGGCGCGACGACTGGGCGTGGCGAAATCGACGATCTCACGGCTGATGGCCACGCTCGCAGCCGAGGGATTCGTGGTGCTCGATCCCGTGTCCCGGCGCTACCACGTCGGCGTGGTCGCCTTCCAGATCGGTTCCCGCCTCGCGGTGGCCGACCTCGCGCAGGCACTCGTGCCCGTGGTGCGCAGCGTGGCCGCGACGACGGGGCACACCGCGCAGCTGGGGACGCTGCGCGCCAACAAGGTGCTGTACCTCACGGTCGCCGAGAGCAGCACGCGCCTGCGCGTCGTCGCCTCGCCCGGTGACCTGCGCGACGTCCATGCGTCGGCGATGGGCAAGGCGCTGCTCGCCACGATGTCCGAGCCTGAGCGTGAATCGGTGATGCGCGCGCTCATCGCTGACGACGGCGCCCTGCCACGCTCGGGTCCGGGAACCATCCGCGATCTCGTACGACTCCGCGAGGAACTCGAGCACATCCGCAGACAGGGCTACTCGGTGTCGCGCGAGGAGGCAGCCGAAGGTGTCGCCGCCGTCGGCATCCGCGTGGCCCTGTCGGCCCCCGAGCCGCTCGCGGTCAGCGTCGCGCTGCCGAACGGCCTGCTGACGGCGTACGAGGAAGCACGAATTCGCGACGCGCTCGAAGCGGCCGCCAGGGAGATCGACCGGCTGTTGACCCCTCACGCAACCGCAGGCACGGCGTAGTACACGACCTAGTTCAGATCCCTTCAGACAGGAGAGCACGATGAAGCTGGCGAGTTTTTCGACCGCGTCCAACGATGCGTCGTGGGGTGTTGTCGCCGACGACCACGTGATCGACATCCCCCGCCGGGCGGCCATGATCGACCGTGACGCGCCATCCGACATCAAAGACCTGCTCGCGGGCCCCGGAACGGCGTGGGTCACCGAGCTGCTCTCCCAGCCGATACCGGATGCTGAACCGCGGTTCGCCCTGGCCGACGTCAAGCTCCATGCACCGCTCGCCAACGCCGGCAAGATCCTCGCGATCGGGCGCAACTACCGCGACCATCTCGACGAGGGAGACATCAAGCTGCCGAAATGGCCGAAGCTGTTCACCAAGTTCGACAGCACGGTGATCGGGTCGGGTGACGCCATCGTGCGGCCGACGATCACCGAGAACCTCGACTACGAGATCGAACTCGGCGTCGTGATCGGACAAACGGCGCGCAAGGTCTCCGTCGAATCCGCGATGGACTACGTCGCCGGCTACACGATCCTCAACGACGTCAGTGCTCGCGACGTCCAGTTCGCCGACGAGCAGCTCACGCTCGGCAAGAACTTCGACACCTTCTGCCCGATGGGCCCGTTCCTTACGACACAGGACGAACTGCCCGACCCTGCCGCGATCGATCTCTCGCTCACCGTCAACGGTGAGGTCATGCAGCAGTCGTCGACCGCGTACCTGATCTTTCCGATCCCGTACCTCGTGGCGTTCGCCTCGTACGTGATGACGCTCAATCCCGGCGACGTCTTCCTCACGGGAACGCCCGCCGGTGTCGGCTGCTTCCGCAACCCCCCGGTGTGGCTGCAGCCCGGCGACGTCGTCGAGTGCCACGTCGAGGGCATCGGAACGCTCTCCAACCACGTGGTGGACGGAAGCGGCGAGGTTCCGGTCTTCGACCCGAACGCCGGTTGAGCAGACGACTGAGCCCATGTGAATTGGGGGAGGAGAGGCACGATCATGACCGAAGGCTTCCGGATCGTCGACATCAGCATCCCGCTGACGTCGGACTACACCATGCACACCCCAGCGGGTGTCCGCGACGTCCAGTTGTCGCTTGAGCTGATCAAGGATCACGACGCCGCCGAGGGCGCCGGACAGCTCGTGCGGGCGTTGCACGCCCGTCTTCACCATGGCACCCACGTGGATGCACCTGAGCATTTCGTCAAGGACGGGCCCCAGATCGCCGACCTGCCGCTCGAGACCTTCGCGGGTCCCGCGGTGGTCGCCGACGTGCGGTCGGTCGGCGAGGACGCACCGATCGAGGTCGCGGATCTCGAGCAGGCGCTCCCGGAGGAGTATCAACCGGGTGACCGGCTGTTGATCCGAACCGACTGGACCGACAACTACGGGCAGCCGAACTACGTGGACGGCTCTCCCTACATGAGCGTCGCCGCGCTGGAGTGGTGTGCAGCCAAGCGCTTCCCGGTGGTCGGCATGGACTTCGCGCACACCAAGGACCCAGATGACGCGCCGGGCCGGTACTACACGACCCGCTACTTCTGCGAGAACGACGTCGTGACGATGGGCTACGTCGCGAACCTCTCGGCGATCACCCAACCCCGGGTCTTCCTGGTCGCCCTGCCACTGTCGCTGCAGGGAGCCGAGGCGAGCCCGGTGCGTGCGGTGGTGCTCGAGGGGGTGCTCACATGACGGTGCTGATCACCGGAGGGTGCGGCTTCATCGGCAGCTATCTGGCACGAGATCTCGTCCGGGACGGTCACGACGTCGTCGTCACCGACGTTCGCGGCGATGAACTGCTGCGCGACATCGTCGGAACGGATCTCGGTGCGGATGCGGTGCCGCCGGCGTACTTCGCCGACGTCGCCAACGTGCCGGGCCTGGTGGACATCTGCCGCCGGCACGGCGTCACCTCGATCGTGCACACGGCCGGGCTGCTCAGCGACGGCTGTGAGGCCGGGCCCGCCTACGCCGCGGCGGTCAACCTCGTCGGCACGGCGTCGGTCTTCGAGGTGGCCGGAGCGCTCGACATCGAGCACATCGTCTGGACGAGTTCGATCTCAGTGTTCGGCTACGTCGCCTCTGATGCGACGATCCCCGACGATGCGCCGCACGCGCCGACGACGTTCTACGGCCTCTACAAGAGCACCAACGAGGCGCAGGCGAGGCTGTACCACGAACGCCTCGGGCTACCGAGCACCGGTATCCGCGTCGGGTTCGCCTTCGGCTACGGACGCTCGCGCGGCCGTGGATCGTGGGTCCACGAGCTCCTGGGAAAGCCCGCGCTCGGGCAGCCCGGACGAGTCCAGGGTGGTGATGCCCTGGTGCCGTGGCTCTACGTCGAGGACGCGAGCGCGGCGCTGGCGAAAGCCGTCACGGCGCCACCGGATGGCGCCCGCGTCTTCAACACCCAGGGAACGTCGCGCTGGAAGCGTGAGGCGGTCGACCACGTACGCCGCCTGCTGCCGGATGCAGATCTCGAACTCGTCGGCGAGCCTCAGGGCTATCCGACCGGACTCGACGATCGGCGGATCCGCGAGGAGCTGGGCTGGTCGCCGCAGTCTTCGATGGAAGACGGCATCCTTCGATCGGTCAACCGCTACCGCGTCTCTGCCGGGTTGGATCCGATCGATGCGGCCGACGACGGGACGTGACCACGCCCGACCAACCACAACCAACTCCTCCCGCCTTCTCGCCCGTTCGAGCGACACTGATCGGCGGCGCCGGGCTGACGGTGTGCCTGCTTCCCATGTTCCTCACCGGCGCACTCGCGGTCCAACTGACCGAGGAGTTGCGGTTCGGCGCACTCGGCCTGGGAACCGCGGTGAGCCTGCAACGGCTCGCCAGCATCCCGATGGTCGGCTACGCGGGCCGGCTCGTCGATCGCCTCGGGGCCGCACGGTCGCTGCGGCTGGGGGCACTGATCGCTGCGGTGTCGTGCCTGGGTGTCGCGTTCGTCGCGCGCGACTGGGTCACCCTCGCGATCTGGCTCGCGCTGTCCGGCGCCGCGATGGCACTCGCGGACCCGGGTGCGAACCGGATGCTCGTCAACAGCGTGCCGTCGGGACGGCTGGGTACCGCATTCGGCTTCAAGCAGTCTGCGCCGCCGATCGCGACGATGCTCGCGGGACTCGCGGTTCCGCTGATCGCGCTCACCGTCGGGTGGCGGTGGGCGTTCGCGCTCGGCGGGCTCGCGTGCATCGTGGTCACCGTGTCCGTCGGAGCGCCGCCGAGCCGTGTCCGACGGACCAGCCGGACCGCGGCCAAGGAACGGTTGCGTGATCGGGGGCTGATCGTCCTGCTCGCGATCGGGCTCGGGTTCGGTACCGCGAGTTCGGCCGTCGTCCCGGCGTTCTACGTCGCAGGCGCCGTGGCAGCAGGAGCGTCGCCCACACTTGCCGGCACGCTGCTCGCGGTCGCCAGTGTCGCGACGATTCTCACGCGCATGGGCGCCGGATGGCTCGCAGACCGAATGCCCCGGCGCCCGATCCAGTTGTTCATGGTGGGCCAACTCGTCGGCTTCGTCGGGCACGCCCTGCTTTCGACCGGCACGCCGGGCATCATGGCCGTCGGCGTGGTGCTCGCCCTGGCCGGTACCTGGGGCTTCCACGGTGTCTTCTGGTTCGCGATGGTCCGGGCCTATCGCGACACGCCCGGCGCCATCACCGGAGCGGTCTCGCCGGGCGCGCTGACCGGTGGTGCGCTGAGCCCGTTGGTGTTCGGGGCGGTCGCAACGGCCCACGGCTACCGTGCTGCGTGGGCGCTGGCCGCCGCGCTCTCGCTCGTCGCCGTTCTCATCTCGGCGATCGGAAGCCGTCGGCTCTTCGTGCGCGAGGTGCCTGGCGATGATCGGGGCTGAGAACATGGCCTTGTTGACACGTCGAACGTGCGCACCGTACGCTGAAGAAATCGCTTTCTACTCCGTTGCGCTTGTGTTTCCAGGTGCGACGACGCCGGATTCGTGACCGTTCGGGGAAGGATGGGGCTGGTGACAGGTCGCCGTGTCCCTGACCTGTTGACGTCGGCGCGCGCCGCTGCGCTCATTCCCGACAATGCGACGATCGCGATCAGCGGTTCCGGCGGGGGACTGCTCGAGGCCTCGGAGATCTTTCGCGCGCTGCGCTCCCGGTTCGACGACGAGAGCGCACCGCAGGGCCTCACCCTCGTGCACAGCCTCGGCATCGGGCATCCGGATGGTCGCGGGCTCGAGCTGTGGGCTGACGCGACGATGGTCCGGCGTGTCATCGGCGGCCACTGGGCCTGGTCGCCGACCTTCCAGCGACTGGTCGCCGACGAACGCATCGAGGCCTACGCCTGGCCGGCAGGCGTCATCTCACAACTCCTGCGCGAGGTCGGCGCGGGGCGTCCCGGCCTGTTCACCCGCACCGGACTGCACACGTTCGTCGATCCGCGGCACGCAGGTGGCCGCTGCAATGCGACCACGACCGACGAGCTCGTCGACCTCGTCGAGGTGGACGGGCGCGAGGTCCTGCATTTTCGTCCGTTGCCGATCGACGTCGCAGTGATCCGCGGGACGTTCGTCGATGAGCGGGGAAATCTCAGTTGCGCGGAGGAACCCGCCTCACTCGACGTGCTCGCGGCCGCCCGCGCTGCACGGGCCAGCGGAGGGCTGGTCATCGCGCAGGCCCGTGAAGAGATCCCCCGACGGCGCCTCGACCCCCGGTTGATCGATGTGCCCGGGTGCCTGATCGACGTGGTCGTGCTCGCGCCCGAACAGCACCAGACGTACGCCTCGGTCCGCGACCTGTCGTACGCCGGGATCCCCAACGGGCAGCCTGCCAGAGCGCACGAACGACCCGACGAGCCCCGCGACGACGCGACGTCGTCCGCGACACCCGGCGGGACGCCGGACACGCAGCCGCTGCCGCCGAAGCGACAGCTCGTCGCGGGACGCGCCGCCCTCGAAGTCGTGCCGGGCGAGGTCGTCAACGTCGGTTTCGGCATGGCATCGGACGTCGTCGCCGTGCTCGACCAACGCGGCACGCTCGCCGACGTCGAGCTGCTGATCGAGCAGGGAGCAATCGGCGGCACACCGGTTGCGGGTGAGCTGTTCGGCGTCAGCCGGGACTTCGATGCGTTGTTGAGCTCACCTGACCAGTTCGATCTGTTCGGTTCGGGTGTTCTCGACAAGGCGTTTCTCGGCATGGCGGAGGTCGATGCCCAGGGATCGGTGAACGTCAGCCTCCTGGCGGGCTCCCTCATCGGTCCGGGCGGTTTCATCGACATCTCGCAACATGCGGCACACGTCGTCTTCTGTGGCACGTTCACCACCCGCGGTCTCGAACTCCACATCGACGACAACGGACTGCGCATCACCCAGGAAGGGTCGGTGCGCAAGTTCGTCGACGCGGTGAGTCAGGTGACCTACTCGGGTCCGTTCGCGCGGCAGGAGGGCCGGCAGGCGACCTACGTCACCGAGCGGTGCGTGTTCGTTGGTCGGCCCGACGGGCTCGAACTGACCGAGGTCGTCGAAGGTGTCGACATCGAGCGCGACATTCTGGCGCACATGGACTTCGAACCGATCGTCGGCGCCCCCCGTGTCGTGAGCGTGGAGGACTACGGGCTCAGCCGTCTCGCCGATCTCGCCCAGTGAACCTGCAACGTCGAAGGCACGATGCCAGATGAGTCTCGAGGAAGCGGTCTTCGGGCCACCGAGTGACGTCAGCGAAGCGGTCAAGCGCTTCGCCGACGAGCGGATCCGCCCGGTCACGGCCGAGCTCGATGCGACCGGAGGGTTCCCGTCGGAGATCTACCACGAGCTTGCGCAGATGGGCATCTTCGGCATGACCGTGCCGACGGAAGCTGGTGGTGGAGGTGGCAGCTTCCGCGACTTCGCCGATGCCGTCGAGATGCTGTCGTACGGCTATGCGTCGGTCGCCGATCAAGCCGGCCTCGTCGAGATCGTCGGACACCTCCTCGCGCGCCACGGGACCGACGCACAGCACACGCAGCGCCTCGAGCCCTTGCTGCGGGCCGAACAGCACTGCGCCTATGCGATCACCGAACCCGAAGCCGGCTCGGACGTCGGGTCGATCCGGACCCGGGCGACGCGCACCGCCGACGGCTGGACGCTGCGTGGCGAGAAGATCTACATCCACAACGCGCCCGTCGCCGACTTCGCACTGGTCCTTGCGGTGACCGACCCGTCCGCGGGCAAGCGCGGGATGAGCGTGTTCGTCGTCCCCATGGACGCGTCGGGCGTGAGCATCACCAACAAGTCGGAGAAGATGGGCCAGCGTGCCTCGCCGCTCGCCGGCATCCACTTCGACGACGTCGTGCTTGCAGAGGATGCACTGCTCGGTGAAGAGGGACGTGGCTTCCACTATGTCATGTGGGCGCTCGACATCGGCCGTGTCGGCATCGCGTCGCTGTCGCTGGGCATCAGCCGTGCAGCCCTGATCGCCGCATGTGAACAGGCGCGGACCCGCGAGCAGTTCGGGCGTCCCATCGGGGCGAATCAGGGCGTGGCGTTCCCGATCGCCGACATGGCCACGGAGTACCGCGCCGCCCAGATGCTCGTCCACGACGCAGCCGACCGCCTCGACCGTGGCGAGCGCTCCACGATCGCGTCGTCGATGGCGAAACTCTACGCCTCCGAAGCGTGCGTGCGTCACGCGTCTGCGGCGGTCCAGGTCTTCGGCGGCTCGGGCTACATCCGCGGCTACGAGGTCGAGCGTCTGCTCCGCGACGCACGGATCACCCTCATCTACGAGGGCACCAGCGAGATCCAACGGATGGTCATCAGCCGCGACCTGTTGCAGTAGGACCCGAACGTCCCGCGCTACCGGCACAGCCGGACCAACCGCCACGCGACCAGGAGACGATCAGATCATGAGCGAGAGTCGAGCTGTCGTTCTCGAGGCTCCCGAGAGGCTTCGAATCCGCACCTTCGAGGTGCCGCAACCCGAGCCGGACGCGGCGGTGATCGAAGTCGAACTGGCCGGAATCTGCGGGACTGATGTGAAAGTGTTCCGGGGGCGGATCCCCAACTATCCCACGCCGGTCATTCTCGGCCACGAGATCGTCGGCAAGCTCGTCGACGTCGGTGAGGCCTTCGAGGCCCGCACCGGGCTCGGCGTCGGCCGCCGCGTCACGGTGAGCTCCATGATCCCGTGCTGGTCGTGCGGCTGGTGCCGCCTGGGCAGCTACCGGTTCTGTCCGAACATGCGCCAGTACGGCCTGTCCCTCTCGAGCGACAACCCGCCGCACCTGTGGGGCGCATTCTCCGAGTTCATGTACGTCGGGCCCGGCAGCATGGTGCGCGCCCTGCCCGACGACGTGCCGGCCGAAGCCGCCGTGCTCATCGAAGGCGTGGTCGCCAACGGCTACCAGTGGGCCAGGACCAAGGCCGACATTCGGCCCCCCGACGTCGTCGTCATCCAGGGATGCGGCCCGCAGGGTCTTGGATGCACCGCGATCGCACGTGAATGCGGCGCTGCGAAGATCATCGTCACCGGCATGAGCAGGGACGCCGAACGGCTCGCGCTCGCACGGGAGTTCGGCGCCGACGAGACGCTCGTCGTCGACGACGTCGACGTCGTCGAGGCGGTGTCGGATCTGACCGACGGCGCCATGGCCGACAAGGTCATCGACGTGACCGGCAACGCGAAGGCCTGGAGCACCACGATCGGGGTCGCCGGCGTGCAGAGCACCGTCGTCGTCTCAGGGCTCATGGGAGCCGACCAGCAGGTGAGCTTGTCCAGCGACGAGATCGTCTTCAAGGAGATCACGATCAAGGGAGCGCTGTCGAAGGGCGCCGACGCCATCGACGACGCTTCGGATCTCGTCGCCCGTCGCCGCTTCGCATTCGAACGCATGGTCACCGACATCTACTCGTTCGACGAGGCTGAGCACGCGATCCGCGCGATCGCCGGTGAGGTCGACGGCGCCTACCCGATCAAGGCCGCGGTTCGTCCCGGATGAGTGACGTACCGGAGTCGGCCCGACCGTCGGCAGCGCTCGCGCAGTGGCTGCGGGAGCAGTACGAGCAGGGTGCGCCGCCGCGCATCGAGGCCGAGGCCGTGCGGTGTCTGCTCAACGGCGTCGGCGCCGGCATCGGAGGCACGGCCAATCCGGCCGTATCGAGGCTGATGGCTGCCGGCCGGAAGGCGTGGGGACCTGGCGAGGCGTTCGTGCTCGGCCACGCCGGCGAGCGGCTGCACCCCTACGCCAGCGCGGTCGTCAATGCGTTCGCTGTCACCCAGGACGATTTCGACGATGCCCACGCTGCGACGATCGTGCATCCGGCCGCCGCCTCGATCGCCGGGCTGCTGTCGGTGGCCGGCGAGGTCGACGTCACCGGCAGCATGCTCCTGGCGGCGTTCGCGCTCGGTTGTGAGGCGCAACTCTCGGTTGCCGGCGCCCTGTCGCCGTCGCATTACGAGCGAGGCTGGCACACCTCCGCCACCACTGCAGCCGTTGGCGCGGCGACCACGGCCGGCCTGCTCGTCGATCTCGACGTCGCATCGCTTGCGAACGCCCTCGACCTCGCCATGCTGCGCGTCGTGGGGTTGCGTGAAGCCCACGGCACCCTCATGAAGGGCTACCAGGTCGGCAAGGGCGCCGCGCACGGTGTCCGCGCCGTCGCCGAGGCGCGCACGATGAGCCTGCGCAACCCTGCGATCATCGGTGTCGGCGACGTCGCGCGGAGTCTGAGCAACGAGGGTGACGACCGCGCTGTGCCGGTGATACCGGCCGGGGAGCAGTGGGAACTGCTGAGGTTGACCTACAAGCCCTACCCGGCAGGGATCGTGTGCTGCAGCGGTATCGAGGCGGCGCTCGACGCATCCCGATCGATCGCTTCGTCCGACATCGACGGCATCCGCCTGCGCGTCGCCCCCCTGGTGATCGAACTCGCCGGTGACGCATCGCCCGCAACCGAGATGCAGGCCCGTGTCAGCCTTCCGCACGGCGTCGCTGCGGCACTGCGCTACGGGCGTGCCGGACTGCCGCAGTTCTCCCAGGCAGCGATCGATGACCCCGACGTCGTCGATCTGCGTGGGCGGGTCGTCATGGTCGCCGATGAGGAGGTGTCGCGGTCCGCAGCCATCCTCGAGATCGACGCCGCCGACGGGCAGACACACACCTGGCGGATCGACGAGCCGCGTGGCGCTCCCGACAGGCCGCTGAGCGACGAGGATCTGCGCGCGAAAGTCGCCGAGTTGGTGGCAGGCGTCGATGCGGCCGCGACGGACGCGGTCATCGACGCCACGGTCGGGCTTGCGGCGGCACCGGATGCCGCCGTGTTCCTGGGTGCGGTCACGCTGGGGGAGGTGCGGCGATGAGCACCGACGAGCGCGCCGGCCGTCTCGAGGACTCGTTCGTGTCGTTCGCCCTGGGCGAGGTCGACGTGCCGTCGTGGGCACGTCCGGGACCCGAGAGGATCCCGTTGCTGGCCGTGTTGTTCGCAGCCGCTGACCTCGACGCATCGGATCGCGGACCTGCCGGCGGCGCGGCGCTCACCGCGGCGGATCTCGCCATCCTGCTCGGCGACGTTGCAGGGCGCGACGTCGACGATTCGCCTGCCTGCGTGAACGCGCATGTGGTGCCCACCATGGCTGCGCTCGCCGCGCTCTCGCCATCGGTAGATCGCGGCGATGGGGACCTCGAGGCGCTCGTCGTCGGTATCGAAGCGAGTGTTCGCCTCGCGGAGGCGCTGCACGCGGCAGACCTCACCGTGCCGTGGGACGCGGCGGCCACGACCGCTGGGATCGGGGCTGCCCTCGCATGTTCGAGGATCCTGGGCCTCGACCACGCGCACACCCACGCAGCACTGGCGCTCGTCGCCACCCAGGCGCCGCAATTCGCTGTCGACCTCGCACCCCTCGAGCGCAGCCGCCAGCTCGCATGGGCGAGCGCATGTGTCGTCGAGGCCGTCTTTGCCGCCGCAGAAGGCGTGGGAGGACCCGTCACTGCACTCACGGGTCCGCGTGGACTGTTCGCGGTGATGGCGTCGTCGGGGGGTATCGGTAGCGTCATCGACACGACCCGCCGAGGCCTGGGTGCCGCCTGGCGGACAGAGGATCACCTTCGCGCAGGCGGGTGTCCGCCACGCGATGACGACTCCGGCGAGGACGACCGATGAGCAGCACGACCGCGAGCGGCGACGATGCTCAGCAACCGGTCGAGCCGGACGAGCAGCGCGGCATCGTCGTCGGTGCGGCATCAGGGATCGGACAGGCGATCGCGGAGCGTTTCGCGGCGACGACGGATGCGCTGCTGCTCGTCGACGCGAACCCGGCGGTGACCGAGCTCGCGGACCGGCTCGGGGTGGAGGCGCTCGTCGTCGATGTCCGCGATGACGACGCGCCCGAGCGCATCGTCGCGACGGCCGTCGAACGTTTCGGCACCCCCAGTGCGCTCGTCAACTGCGCGGGTGTCCAGAGCCGCGGAACGGTGCTCGACCTCGCTGAGGACGAATGGCGCCGCCTCGACGAGATCAACTGGCACGGTGTGCGCCGGATCACGATCCAGGTCGCGCGCGCCATGGTCGAGGGGCGCGTGGCCGGATCCATCGTCCACGTGACGTCGCTGTCGGTGTCGAGCGTCACACCGGGCATCATTCCCTACAGCACCACCAAGGCGGCACTCGTCCAGCTCACCCGGGGCCTCGCTGCAGAGGCGGGGAGCCACGGAATCCGTGTCAACGCGGTCGCGCCGGGATACATCCGCACCCCCATGACCTCGGAGGTGCTCGACGATCCGTCGTTTCTCGCCTACGTCCGGCGACGTATCCCCCTGGGTGACGTCGCCGGTCCCGAGCTCGTGGCCGGGCCCGTGATGTTCCTGCTGTCCGACGATGCCCGGTACGTGACCGGGGTGGTGCTTGCTGTCGACGGCGGCTTCGCCCTCGGCGCGATGCAGACCACCTGACACCAGCCGCGCCCGACCCGTCATCTCCTCGCGCAGCCTCGCGGGCCTGTAGCCAGCCATGCCTTGACCGGCCTGGGCAGGCTGGTAGAGTCGAGTAAACGGTTACGCAGTCGCATTTCGCGTCCTGGGCGACGCAGCATCGCACCGGTACGCGTTGCGCGCGACGCGTTTCAGGACTCGTCCGGGAGGGCGCTGATGCTCGCAGGTCACGCAGGCGCACGGGCACTCAAAGAGTTGGGCGTCGAGTTCGTCGCGGGTGTGGCTGGTGAGAGCTTCCTGCCGCTCCTCGAGGGCATGCGCAACGAGGGCATCGAGTTCGTCAACACCGCGCACGAGTCCGGAGCGGCCTTTCTCGCTCTGGGCCACGCGCGCCTGACCGACCGGCCCGGCTTCGCCGCAGTGACCAGAGGCCCGGGGGCGTCGAATGCGCTCATCGGCGTCTACGAGGCGATGAAGAGCGAGACGCCGATGGTCCTCATCATCGGCCAGGTCGACACGGTGCTGCGTCACCGGCACGTGATCCAGGAGATGGAACTCGTCGACACGTTCGCGGCCAATGCGAAGGCGGTCGTCGAGGTGACGCGGGCCGACCGGTTTGCCCCGGCGCTGCTCGCGGCCTACCGCTCGGCGGTGAGCGGACGTCGAGGCCCCGTCGTGCTCAGCGTCCCCACTGACCATCTCTACGGCGAGGCACCTGACCTCGAGGTGCCTACGGCGCTGCGCCGTGCGCACGAGCCTCGCGGTGCGGAGTTGACCAGCGACGACCTCGACCTGCTTCTCGACGCGCTGCGCAGGGCCGAGCGTCCTCTGCTGCTGCTCGGGCGCCCGTTCACCCACCGTCGTCACGGCGCGGTGGTCGACGAGGTCGCGACGGCGCTGGGTCTGGGAGTCGTCGGCGGCCATTCATGTCTCGACGTCGTCGATCACACCAGTGCGTCGTGGATCGGATGCAACACCGTGAGGTCGTCATCGATCCTCGCGGAGGCGTTCGCTGAAGCCGATCTCGTGCTCTCGCTCGGCGACCGCCTGGGGGATCGCAGCAGCCAGGGGTATCAGCCCACCGCAGGACGCGTCATCGCGGTGTCCCAGGACGAGGTCAGCAACTGGGACGAGTACTTCGAACTCGAACACCTGCGAGCCGAGCCGGTGGCGGTGCTGCATCAGATCGCGCGCGCCAGCGGCGCCGTCACGGTCCCCGTCGACGAACGTCGCCGTTGGATCACCTCGACCAAGGAACGTCTCGAGACGTCGAAAGCCGCCGTCTTCGCCAAGGAGCAGGCCGCAGCAACCGTCGGTGTGGCGATGTCGAAGGTCGTCGAAGCCGTCGACGAGGCGCTGCCGTCGAACACCCTCATCGTTTCCGACGTCGGGACGTTCAACGACTGGTTCACCCGCTACCTGCCATTCACGGAAGGCCGGCGGTACGTGGGGCCGACCGCGAACCCCATGGGCTTCGCCCTGCCGGTCGCGATCGGCGCCCATCGGCGCGCGGACGTCGAGCGCAGCACGGTGCTCGTCGGCGACGGCGGCTTCCTCATGTCGGGGATGGAGCTCGCGACGCTCGCCCGTCTCGGCGAGTCGATCACCGTCTTCGTCTTCGTCAATGGCGTGTGGGGCTCGATCGCGCGTGATCAGGACAGTACGTTCGGGGTCCGCTACGGCACCGAACTCGGTGTGGTCCCCGACGTGGTCGCACTGGCGGGCGCCTTCGGGATCGAAGGCCGTCTCGTCGACGACGCTTCGAAGCTGCCGTCGGTCCTCGAATGGGCGTTCAGCGGTGAGGGCCCAAAGGTCGTGGAGGTCCGCACCGATCCGCAGCGTGTGTCGCCAGCCGACCTCGACGGGTGACAACGGAGGTTTGCGATGAGCAGTTCCGGAAACGGCCTGGCGACCTACCAGATGCACATCGACGGCACCTGGATCGATTCGTCGAGCTCCGCCGTCCTCGAGAGCATCGATCCGACGACCGGTAGGTCGTGGGCGAACGTTCCCGCCGGGTCCGCCGACGATGTCGACCGTGCGGTGGGCGCGGCAGGTGCGGCCCTCGAGGGGCCGTGGCGTGACTGGACGGGCACCGAGCGGGCACGTGCGCTGCGACGGCTCGCAGAACTCATCGAGCGGGACGCAGACCGGCTCGCACGACTCGAGACGCGCGACAACGGCAAGGTGCTGCGCGAGACGAGCGGTCAGGTCCAGTCGATTCCGGACATCCTCGACTACTTCGCGGGGTATGCCGACAAACTGCTCGGCTCGACGATCCCGACGGAGAAGTCGAACTTCTTCGTCTACACCGTCCGGGAACCCGTCGGCGTGGTCGCCGCCATCGTGCCGTGGAACTCTCCGCTGATGCTCACGGTCTTCAAGCTCGCGCCCGCGCTCGCCGCCGGATGCACCGTGATCGTCAAGCCGTCCGAGCACACCTCGGCGACCGCACTCGAACTCGCCGGGCTCGTCGAGCAGGCGGGGTTCCCGGCCGGTGTCGTCAACGTCGTGACCGGGCTCGGCAAGGACGTCGGGCGCCCTCTTGTCGCACACCGGGGTGTCGACAAGATCTCGTTCACCGGATCGAGTTTCACGGGCAGCCAGATCGTTCAGGACAGCGCGCCGAACGTCACGCGTCTGACGCTCGAACTCGGCGGCAAGTCGGCGAACATCATCTTCCCGGATGCCGACCTCGACGCGGCAATCGACGGTGCTGTCGCCGGCATCTTCGCCGCCGCCGGCCAGACGTGCATCGCGGGTTCCCGGCTGCTCGTGCACGAAGACGTGCGTGACGACGTCATCGATGGGATCAGTCGCCGTGCCCGCGAGATTCGCCTGGGTGATCCGTCCGACATGGGCACCGAGATGGGCCCGCTGGCCTTCGAGGGCCAGATGAACAAGGTGCTCGAGTACTTCGACATCGCGACCTCCGAAGGGGCGCAGGTCGTGGCGGGTGGGCGACGCGTCGTCGACGAGCCGCTCAAAGACGGCTATTTCGTCGAACCGACCGTGGTCACCGGCGTCGACAACAGCATGCGTGTCGCACGCGAGGAGATCTTCGGACCGGTGTTGTCCGTCATCCCCTTCCGTAGCGACGACGAAGCGGTCGCGATCGCGAACGACACCGACTTCGGGCTCGCCGGGGGAGTGTGGACCACCGACTTCCGCCGCGCGCACCGGGTCAGTTCGCGCATCGACGCGGGAACCATCTGGGTCAACGCGTATCGCACCGCGTCGCCGGCGGTTCCCTTCGGCGGCTTCAAGCGCAGCGGAATCGGGTACCAGAACGGTGTCGAGGGCCTCGACGAGTTCACACGGACCAAGGCTGTCTGGGTCGAGGTGAGCGGCGAGACCCGCGATCCCTTCCGGCTCGGGTGACGAGGCCCGGTGCGGCACGCCCGTGACCACCGGGCTGCACGGCTGCCTGCGCAGTCGCGGGGACGGTGGTGGCGGTACACCTGCGAGAGGAGTGAGCGGTGACACCGATCGTCGGTTTCGTGGGGCTCGGCAGCATCGGTGCGCCCATGGCGAGCCGTGTCGCGCAACGTTTCGACGTGGTCGCCTTCGACGTCGACCCCGGTCGCGCCGCTGGCCGCGACGATCTCACCCTGGCGTCGGACCTCGGGGAGGTCGCGACAGCCAGTGACCTCGTCTGCCTGTCGTTGCCGACCGCGGAAGCGAGCATCGACGTCGTGGAGCGGCTCGTCGGTGTCGGCGATGCGCGGGCCCGCGTGATCGTCGAGTTGTCGACCGTGGGGCCGGGTGCCGTCGAGACGTGTGCGCAGATCGCCCACGACTCCGCGTGGCGGCTGGTGGACGCTCCGGTGAGTGGTGGCATCCGGCGGGCCGCAACCGGCGAGTTGGCGACCATGGTCTCGGGCCAGGCCGAGGACATCGAGTTCGCGATGCCCGTGCTCAAACAGATCGCGCAGCAGGTCTTCGTGATGGGTGAGCGGCCCGGCCTCGGCCAGGTGATGAAGCTTGCCAACAACATCATCGCCCTCAGTGCGCTGCCGATCACGAGTGAGGCGATCAGCTTCGGTGGATCGCACGGCCTCGACCCGCAGGCGATGATCGACGTGATCAACGCGTCCACGGGACGCACACAACGAAGCGAGGTGATGTTTCCGACCAGCATCATCCCGCAGACGTTCGACTACGGCGCCTACGGGGAGATCACGCAGAAGGACGTGGCTCTGTTCGTCGAAGCGGCGCGACAGGCCGGAACCTCGGTGCACATCGCCGAGGAAGTCGAACAGCTCTACGACGCGTTCGTCGCGGCACACCCGAGGACGGACTATTCCTATCTGCACCGCTACATCGAGGAGCTCGGCGACCGTCCCGACGACCAACCGGGCGCGTCGGCGCGCTGAAGCGAAACGGGCACCGATGACGGCGCGACGCCGATACCGCATTGCCATGATCGGAGCGGGCCTCGCAGCCACACCCTGGCTGGAGGCGCTGGCCGATCTGGAATGTGACGTGGTCACGGTGGCGACGCGCGACAGCGAACGGTTCGCGCGCGTCGCACGCCTGTTCCCGGACGTCGTCCAGTGCTGGCCGCCCGAGGACGCGCTCGTCCCCGCCGACCTCGATGCGTGTGTCAACCTCTCGCCGCCGTCCTTCCATCTCGACGGCGTGCGGCTCGCCGCTGATCGCCGCATCCCCCTCCTCATCGAGAAGCCCCTCGAGCTCGATCTCGACCGGGCATCGCGGGCGGTGGCCATTGCGCGGCAGGCGGGCGTCCCGCTCGCGGTGTGTTTCCAGTACCGCTACCGGGAGGCCGCCCGCACCTTGCGCGCCCTGATCGACGACGGCAGCATCGGCCCGATTCGTGCCGCGACCCTGGAAGTTCCGTGGTGGCGCGACGACGACTACTACAGCCAGCCGGGCCGTGGCACCTACGCCCGTGATGGCGGCGGTGTCCTGATGACGCAGGCCATCCACGGCCTCGATCTGCTCCTGTGGTATCTGGGCGAGCCGCGTTCGGTCTACGCCGCCCTGTCGCGCGGCACCTTCCACGATCTCGAAGCCGAGGACCTCGCCACCGGCATCCTCCACTTTCCCGACGCGCTCGGCACCGTCTTCGCGACCACCGGTGCGCGCTCAGCCGAGGAGACGACGCTTCGCCTGCTGGGCGAGAAGGCGACCGCGGTGCTGGCCGGAAACGAACTGCGCGTCTACGACGGCGATGGCGATGTCGACGCCGTCGACGTGACCGATGGGCAGGCCACAACACCGGCGAGCGGTCCGATGGACTTCCCGGCCCGATGGCACCGCCAGCTGATCGCCGAGGCGCTGGAGGCGTTCGATGCCGGTGAACCTCCACCGATCAGCGGCGAGGACGCGCTTGCGTCACTTGCGCTCATCGACGCCATGGAACGCTCCGCCGAGCAGGGCGTCCCGGTCGAACCCGGACCGCAGCGGGCCGGGTGACCGCCGTGGCGCGTGCGTGCCCCTCGTGAGGAGGCGAACAGTGGCTGGGACACAGATCGAGCCGGGAGACCGCTCGACATTCAGCAAGACGGTCGGCGAGTCCGACGTGTACCTGTTCGCCGGGATCAGCGGCGACCTGGGACCCAACCACGTCAACGCCGAGTACATGCGTACGACCCCCTACGGCGAACGGATCGCCCACGGCGCGTTGCTGCTTGGCTACGCATCGACGGCGTGCACCAGCCTGCTCGACGCCAAGGCCGTCAGCGGCGTGTCGTACGGCTACGACCGCATCCGGTTCACGGCCCCTGTGTTCATCGGCGACACCGTCACCGTCGACTACGTCTGCCGGGACGTCGATGCCGCCGCGCGACGGTGCTACTGCGACATCGAAGTGAGAAATCAGCGCGGCGAGATCTGCATGGTCGCCGTGCACGTGCTCGCCCTGGTGTGATGGCGCCAACCACCCCGGGCGACGAGGACACACACCCGAGGGCGGCCCGCCCACGATGTGGCGTTGAGGAGTGCGACTGATGACAACCGCATGGACAGATCGCGTGGCGCTCGTCTCCGGATGCGGACGGCCACTAGGCATCGGTGGGGCGAGTGCTCGCATGCTCGCCAAGCGCGGCCTGACCGTCGTCGCCGCCGACATCGCCGAGCAGGGCGTCAGTGACCAGAACGCGGTCGACTCGACGCCGACGGGAGGACTGGAGCAGCTCGCTGCCGAGATCACCGAGGAGGGCGGCAGGTGCAGCACGGTGCTGGGCGACGTCCGATCCGAAGACGACGTCGCACACATGATCGCCCAGACCGTTGAGCGCCACGGCCGCCTGGACGTGCTCGTGAACGCGGCGGGCGCGCCACAGGGACCCGAGTTCGGTGACCTCCCGGACGTCTCGCTCGATGCCTGGGAGCGGGTCATCGCGATCAACCTCACCGGCACCTTCCTGATGAGCCGCGCGGCGGTTCCCCACATGCGTGCCAACACCTGGGGGCGCATCATCAACATTTCGTCCCTGGCGGGAATGACCGGCTACCGCCGCCAGGGCGCCTACTCGGCCTCGAAGGCAGGAGTCATCGGCCTGACCAGGTCGCTGGCGCTCGATGTCGCGCCCGATGGGATCACCGTCAACGCGATCTGCCCCGGATGGATACGCACGAGCCGCACGTACAACAGCGCACGCCGTGTCGACGACGACGTGGAGCGTGAACTACGACGGCGCGAAGGTGTCGTGCCGGTCCGCCGGCTCGGAACGGGCGACGATGTCGCAGCGATGGTCGCGTATCTGGCGTCCGACGAGGCCGGGTACGTGACCGGCCAGGAGCACGTGATCGACGGCGGACTCCTCATCGACTGAGCATCGCCGGTTGGGCACCGGCGCGTGGAGACCGGGCTTGAGCGGGTGGTCAGTCGACGGCGGCAACCACGACACGACGATCAGAGGAGGCGGGATCATGGAGGATGCGCACGAACAGCTCAAGGCGCGGGGTGCGACGATCCGCGACGAGGTCCTGGGGAGCAGCGGACCTGCCGGCACCGACATGCACCCCAGCTACGCCGCGTTCCAGGAGGTGGCCAACAGCTTCGCCTGGGGGGGCATCTGGGCGCGCGACGGCCTGAACTACCGCGACCGGTGCCTCGTGACCGTCGTGTCGCTCGTGGCGCAAGGCATCACCGACGTCCTCCCGATGCACCTTCGGGGTGCGTTGCGCAACGGCGTCACCCCGCACGAACTCCAGGAGGCGCTGCTGCACACCGCGTTGTACGCGGGGTTCCCGAAGGTCTCCATCGCGATGAAGATGCTCGCAGCCGTGCTCGACGAGGACGGATGACGCGTTCGGGCGAGCTCGACGTCGATGTCGCGAGCCGGGCTCGCCCGCCGACGGATCGGTGACCGTGACGACGACGATCTCTCCTGCGTGGGGCCTCAGATCACCGTCGGGGTCGCAGCACCGTCGAGGTTGATGACCGCGCCGGTCAGGTAGCTCGCCTTGTCCGATGCGACGAACGTGACGACGCTCGCCACTTCCTCGGGGGTCGCGAGGCGCCCGAGTGGCGCCCGGGTGATGATCTGTTCCAGGCCCTCCTCCGGGGTGATGCCGTGGAGGGCTGCCTCTGCTGCGGCGGCTTGCTTGACCCGGTCGGTCAGCGTCAAGCCCGGATTGATCGCGTTGATCCGCACCCCGTTGGGTGCGTGGGCGTTCGCGAGGCCCGCGCTGACGAGCATCAGGGCAGCGTTCGCGCCGCCGCCGGTCAGGTGCGTCGGTGTGGCGAGCTTGCCGCCCGCACCGACCACGTTGACGATTGCGCCGCTGCCGCGTGCTGCCATGTCGCTGAGGACCGCGCTCATGGCGTGGATGTAGGTGAAGTACTTCGCGTCCATGGCGTGGTGCCAGTCCGCAGGCGTCAGCTTCTCCGGAGAAACACGCCGGGCAGCACCGGCCGAGTTGACGAGCACGTCGATCGGGCCGAGCGCTTCCGTGGCCTGCGCCGCCATCCGCGACGCGTCGTCCGGATCGGTGAGATCGGCCTGAACGGTGACGATGTCGTGGCCGTCGCCGCTGAGGTCGGCCGCCGCCTTCTTCAGGTTGTCCTCGTCGCGGGACGCGATTGCGATCCGCGCCCCCTCGTCGGCGAGCATCCGTGCGCATGCGAGCCCGATGCCCTTGCTTCCTCCGGTGACGAGTGCCACCTTGCCGGTGAGGCCGAGGTCCATGATGCGATCCTTTCGGTGATGTGCGCTGCCCTGGTCGGGCGCCTGCCGGCACGCGTGTCGCCGACGTTTCTGGACGGCCGGCGCTGCGTGATCCTGTCTCTTCGTGCTGCATGTGTCGCGCGATGACCGGTCCCGTCGTTCAGCGACGCCGTGTCGCGGTCACGAATCCACGCCGAGGTCCAGCACGTTGTCGAAGTGCTTGCGGAACAGCGCGATCTGGGACGGCACGTCGCCGAGGAGATAGAGGCCGATGTGCTCGAGGCCAACGTCGACCCAGGATTCGAGACGGGCGCGGATCTCGTCGAGCGTGCCGATGAGATAGCAGCGTTCGAGATATTCGAGCGGCCGGTTATCGTGCATGAGCGAATGGAAGGCGGTGAGCTGTTCACGGCGCGCCGCGTCGGGGTCGTCGGTCTCGACGATGTGGCCGACGGTGATGATGCTGGTGCTCAACGGGCCGGCCTTGTCGGCCACGCCGAGGTCGCCCGCAGATTCGTCGAGCGCATCCCGGTCGCGCTGGTAGTCCTCGAGTGTGGCAGACGGCCGGATGAGCCAGCGTCCGTACCGCAGGATGCGGCGTGCGACGTTCGTCGCGATGCGGGGAGGGCCGTCGGTGGACTGCTGTGCGTCCTGGCTGCGCCCGGCGACACGGCTGCCACCTGCGATCCAGATGTCGGGCGGCGGGCCGAGTTCTCCCGGATCGACGCCTTCGAACGCGTAGAACTTCCCCGAGAAGTCCTGCTCGCCTGCGAAGGTCGCGTCGAGAATGGACAGGAACTCGTCGGTGCGCTCACCCCGCTCCTGGGTCCGCATGCCACTGGCGGCGAACTCCGTGGGGTTCCAGCCGGTCCCGACTCCGAGGCGCATCGGCTTGCCGCTGAGTGATTGGAGGGTCGAAACCGCGGTGGCGGTCTGCACGGGCAGGCGCAGAGGTGCGACGAGGATTCCGGTCCCGAGCCGCAGTCCGACGTCCGCGACGGCCGCGAGCGAGACGAGCGGGTCGTGCCAGGGCTCCCGGTACACCGGTGCGCGGAGCATGTGGTCCCATACCCACAACGTGTCGGCTCCGGCCTCGGCGGCAGCGTCAGCGGTGCGGCGCAGTTCGGATGCGTAGTCCCTGGTCGACTCCTCGCGAATCCGGTGCGAGGGAAGGACGATTCCTGCGGTGGGTCCCGGCATGCGGCTCTCCCGTGGCGAATGCGGCGATCTGGCTCAGGTAGCGCTTTCTTCAACTATCATGGCGCGATCCCGCTTACTCGCGGGAGGCTAACAGATCGTTTCACGGGTGGTAAGGGACGTGGTGTCGGGAGCCGGCACGTGAATCGGATCGTCGTCACAGGCGCCGAAAGTTGGCAGGTTGCGCCCGTCGAGGAGGTCGATCCGGGTCCGGGCGAGGTCAAGCTCGGACTGGTGTCGGCAGGCATCTGCGGAGGTGACCTCGCGCTGCTCGCCGGCGCGAACGCCGTCGCGTCGTACCCGCTCGTGCTCGGCCACGAATGCGTCGGCCGCGTCGAGGCCACCGGACCCGACACCGATATCGACGAGGGCCGCCACGTCGTCGTGTACCCGACCATCTCGTGCATGTCGTGCGATGCCTGCGACGCTCGACGCACGAACCAGTGTCCCGACATGCGGGTGATGGGCCTGTCCGACCCCAACGGCTGTTTCGCGGACTCGCTGGTCACCCGCGCCGAACAGTGCGTCGTGCTCCCCGACGAGGTCGCGTTGACCTACGGGGCGCTCGTCGAGCCGGTGGCGGTCGCCTCCCATGTGCTCGATCGGGCGCAGATGGGCGCCGGGGACTCGATCCTCATCATCGGTTCCGGCTCGATCGGTCTGACGCTCGCTGTGGTGGCGCGTGAACGCGGCACCGGCGACATCGGACTCGTCGACCGATTCGCGTCGCGTCGCGCCGCGGCGAACGCGCTCGGCTTCGAGCGCTTCGCCGTCACAGGCGACGGGGACCCCGTCGCGTGGGCTCGCCGGGAACTGGGTCCAATCGATCTCGTCCTGGACACGGTCGTCGTCGACGACACGGCGCGGCTTGCAACCGAGGTCTTGCGGCCCGGCGGCCACTACGTCATGGTCGCGTCATCGAAACACCAGCAACAGGTTGCGATCCGCTATGACCATTTCTTCCTGAAGGAGCTCACGGCCGTCGCGACCCGCAACTACACCAGGGATGACTTCAGCAGCGCGGTGGAACTGCTCGACACGCGGCGTCCTGATCTCGATGGGCTCGTGACGGCCACGTATCCACTGAACGAGATCGCACACGCGCTCGAGGATCTCCGCGAACGCCCGCAGGAGCATCTCAAGGTGCTGCTGGGCCCGTCGGGCAACGACGGGTGAGACGCGTCGACGACGGGCCGGACGTGGAGTTCTCGATCCGGCCGATGACCGCACACGACGGCGGATGCCCCCCACGATCGAGAGAAGGGGACACGGGATGACGACCGTTCGGCTGCCCGATGGCGACGGCGCCACACGTGTACACACCATGCGTTCCCCGATGGCTTGGGAGACGCTCGAGGGACCGGTCCGCAGCCGGTCGGTGTACGCGGCCGCCCACGTCGTCGCCGATCCTGAATCCGAGACGACTGCAGGCGCAGACGCCGTTCTCGACTGGGAACGGACGCTTGCGTTCCGCCACCATTTGTGGGATCACGGCCTCGGTGTCGCCGATGCCATGGACACCGCCCAGCGCAACGGCGGACTGACATGGGAGACGACTGCCGAGCTGATCCGGCGTGTCGGCGCCGAGGCCCGATCGCGGGGGGCGCCACTGGTCTGCGGCATCGGCACCGATCACCTGGCCGGACCCTGCAGCAGTCTCGACGAGGTGACGCAGGCCTACCTCACACAACTCGAGGTCGCTGAGCAGGCGCAGGTCGTCCCCGTGGTCATGGCGAGCAGGCATCTGGCTGCGCTCGCACGCCACGTCGACGACTACCTGGAGGTGTACGGCAGGGTGCTCGCGGAGTCGAGCGCGCCGGTCGTTCTCCATTGGCTCGGTGAGGAGTTCGATCCCCACCTCGCGGGCTACTGGGCCTCAGCTGACCTCGACGAGGCGACCTCGAACGTCCTTGCCCTCATCGAAAACAACGCACACAAGGTCGACGGGATCAAGGTCTCGCTGCTCGAAGGCGACCATGAGACGGAACTTCGTCGCCGGATGCCCGCGGGGGTGAAGGTCTACACGGGCGATGACTTCAACTATCCCTCCCGCATCCTCGGCGACGACACCGGCTATTCGCATGCGCTGCTCGGAGCCTTCGATGCAATCGCCCCGGTCGCGTCGGCGGCGTTCCGGCGCCTGGATGAAGGCGACGAACCGGGATGTCGACAGCTGCTCGACGACACGGTCGCGCTGTCACGGCACCTGTTCGCCTCACCGACGTTCAACTACAAGACGGGAATCACCTTCCTCGCGTGGCTCGTCGGGCACCAGCCCGGCTTCGTGATGGTGGGCGGAATGGCCAGTGCGCGCAGCGCCATGCATCTGGTTCGTGTCTTCGAACTCGCCGATGAGCTCGGTTTGTTCCCCGAGCCGGAGCTGACTGCGCGGCGTCTCGAATCCTTCCTGACCGTGACAGGACTGGACCGATGAGCGGTCGCGAGATCGACGTCCCGTCAGGCAGACCCGCGGCGACCCCGACACCCTCGCCGGGCGACCCTGCGCTCGCGCGCCTGTCGTTGAACCAGCGGACCATCCCGAGCTGGAATCTGGTGGACGTCGTCGCTGCGTGCGTCCGAGCGGGCGTGCCGTCCATCGGACTGTGGCGCGAGCCGGTCGCCGAGGTGGGGCTGGCCGAGGCGGCCCGGATCGTCGCCGATGCGGGCCTGCGCGTCTCGTCGTTGTGTCGCGCCGGATTCCTCACTGCGGCCGATGGTGACGAGCAGCGGCACGCGATCACCGACAACATCAGCGCGATCGACGAGGCCGCAACGCTCGGCGCTGAATGCCTGGCCATCGTTCCCGGCGGGATCCCGGACGGATCGACGGACGTCGACGGTGCGAGAAGCCGGTTCGCCGCTGCGCTCGACGAACTCGTGCCGGTTGCCGCCGAGCGGGGTGTGCGCCTCGCGGTCGAGCCGCTGCATCCGATGTTCTGCGCAGACCGGGGGGTCGTCGTCACGCTCGACGAGGCGCTGGATCTGGTCGAGCCGTATCCGGTGGAACAGGTCGGTGTCGTCATCGACACCTATCACGTCTGGTGGGATCCCGGTGTCCATGAGGCGATCGCCCGAGCAGGTCAGCGCATCGCCTCCTACCAGATTTCCGACTGGATCGAGCCGCTCTCCCACGGAATGCTGCTGTCGCGCGGCATGATGGGTGACGGTTTCATCGACTTCGTGTCGCTCGGACGTGCCGTCGCCGACGCGGGCTTCGATGGTGACGTCGAGGTCGAGATCTTCAACGAGGACATCTGGGCGGCGTCGGGCGAGGCGGTTCTGGCGACGACACTGCGGCGCTACGTGCAGATCGGGGCAGCGGCCACGGATGAGCTGGCCTGAGCGCTCGAAGGCGCGCAGGACGGACCGGACAGGAGTCACGGATGGGCAGGCTCAGGTGGTGCTACAACGTCGAGGACCTGCGGCGCGCCGCCCGACGCCGTCTTCCGAAGGGCATCTTCGACTACGTCGACCTCGGAACCGAGGAAGGCGTGGCACTGCGCGACAACAGGAGCGCGTTCGATCGCGTCCGGCTGACGACGCGATTCATGGTCGATCTCACCGAGCGCGACTTCGGGACCGAGGTCTTCGGCGAACGGTGCTCGATGCCGCTGGGCATCGCGCCGACCGGCATCGCGGGCCTGTGCGGCTACCGCGCCGAGCTTGCGCTCGCGCGAGCTGCGCGTGACGCGGGCATCCCGTTCACGCTCGCCCAGCCGTCGCTGACTCCTATGAAGGCGGTCGCCGAGGTGGGCGGGAACCTGTGGTTCCAGATCTATCTCTGGGAGGAGATGAAGGAGTGCTACGAGCAGGTCCGCCAAGCGCGAGATCTCGGATTCGGCGCCCTCGTGGTCACCATCGACAGCGGCCTGGGCCGGGTGCGCGAGCACAACGAACGCAACGGCTTCGATTTTCCGTTCCGTCCCAACGTGCGTGCACTCACCGACATGCTGCGCCATCCGGGCTGGCTCACGCGTGTGCTGCTTCCCTATCTGCTGACCGGGAACGGGCCGCGCAACGCGATCTACCCACCGCGCTTCCAACGTGTGGTCGCTTGGCGAACCGACGTGCCCAAGCCGCGGCGTCACGAAGGGATGACCTGGGGCGACCTGGCCGAACTCCGCGACATCTGGCCCGGACCGCTCGTCGTCAAGAGCGTGCTCAGCGCCCACGACGCGCGCGAAGCCGTCGACCACGGTGCAGACGGCGTGATCGTGTCGAATCATGGTGGGCGCTCGATGGACAGCGCGCTGCCCACCATCGAGGTCTTGCCCGACATCGTGGCCGAGATCGGTGATGAGGCGACGGTGATCCTCGACAGCGGGGTACGTCGCGGCAGCGATGTGGTCAAGGCACTCGCGCTCGGCGCCGACCTCGCGATGATCGGTCGCGCACCTCTCTACGGTGCGGCGACCGGCGGCCAGGCGGGCGTGGCGCGATGCATCGAGATCCTGCGCTCTGAGTTCGAGAAGACGATGGGCTACATCGGTTGCCGCAGCATCGAGGAGCTGGGTCCGCAGATCGTCGCGGCGACACGCCCGGCGGGCAACGCCTCGAGCCTGTGAGTCGCGGGCGTCGAGCCGCACACCTCGGCGGCAACAGGCGACAATCCTCGCAGTAAGCGGTTCATGACCAACAACACGTTGGTTAGGCTTGGTCGACTGATCATCGGAGGCACAGGGTGCGAGCCGTGACGTTCACCGGCGCCGGCGGCAACGAGGTGGTGGCCCTCGAAGAGCGACCCGACCCGGAACCGGTCGGCGACGAGATCCTCGTCCGTACTCGCTACGTCGGGCTCAACCCGGCTGACGTGCTCCAACGCAAGGGTGGCTATCCCGTCCCCCCGGGGGCGCCGACAGACATCGCGGGGCTCGAGGTCAGCGGCGAGGTCATCGCCTGCGGCAGCAGGGTCCGGCGATGGTCGCAAGGCGACCGTGTGTTCGGACTGGTCACGGGTGGCGGGCTCGCCGACCGTGTGCTGGTCAACGAATGCTGCGTTGCGCCGGTTCCGGACGAACTCGATGATGCCGGTGCTGCGGCGGTGCCGGAAGCGTTCATCACCAGCCACGATGCGATTCGGCTCCAAGCCGATCTCACGATGGGCGAGACCCTGCTCGTCCACGGCGCGACCGGCGGTGTCGGCTCTGCGGCCGTTCAGATCGGCATCGCTGCAGGAGCCCGGGTGATCGCAGTGGTGCGTTCGGACGAGGGGCGTGCCTTCGTCGAAGGACTCGGCGCGGAAGCGGTCGACGACGCCAGCTTCGCATCGGCCGTGCTCGAGCGCACCGGCGGCCGCGGCGCTGACGTGATCCTCGAACTCGTCGGTGCGCCCCATTTCCCCGACAACCTCGAGGCGCTCGCCAGCCAGGGCCGCATCGTCGTCGTCGGTGTCGGGGCGGGCTCGGACATCGAGCTGCCGCTTCGACGACTGATGCAGAAGCGTGGCCAGATCCACGGCACCATGCTGCGAGGACGCCCGCTCGAGGAGAAGGGGATCGTCCTGCGCGCCTTCGAGCGCGAGGTCGTGCCGCATCTGAAAAGCGGAGCCCTCTCGCCGTTGATCGACCGCACCTACCCTGCCGACGAAGCAGTCGCCGCCTTCGAGCGCCTCGAAGGGGCAGGCAAGCGCGGCAAGATCCTCCTCGACTTCGGCGGGTGACGGTCCGAACGTTGCGGCGCTGCTCCCACCCCAGCTAGATCCGCAGGGCGGGGAGGTCCCGGGGAGCTGCCCGCGCCCGTTGTCCCGCCACCTTGTCGACGAAGGAACGAGCCTGTCAACGCGACACCGCCGGCCGTGGGCCGTGAGTGCGGCTCTCGGGGCCGGGGTCGTCGTCAGCGGCGACCTCGCCGGCATGCTGACCGGCGCGCTCGCCGTGTCGATGGGGCGTGAACTCGCCTTAGGTGCGGCAGGTCTCGGCATCGCGATTGCCGTCACCCGTGCCGCCGCGTCGGCGACCGCGTTCAACGTCGGCAGGATGACCGATCGCTTCGGCACGGTGACCTCGCTCAGAGCGACCGCGATCGTGGCGGCCGTCGCCTGCGGCGGCATCGCACTGTTCGCGACCAACTGGACCCGGCTGATCATCGGCCTCGCGATCGCAGGATGCTCGATGGCGATGGCGCAGGCGTCGTCGAACCGGCTGATCAGCACCGCGGTACCGATCGAGCGCCAGGGGATCGCGTTCGGGATCAAGCAGTCCGCGCCACCGATCGCTTCGCTGCTCGCAGGCTTCAGCGTGCCGCTCGTCGCGGTGACGCTCGGATGGCGGTGGGCCTTCGTGTTCGCGGCACTGCTCTCGGTGGCGATGCTTCCGGCTATCGGCCGCCGCCCCGCAAACGGCGCCCGTGCGCCGCGGCGCACCACCGAGGCATCGCGACCTTCGGCACGCCGTCAGCCGGCGCGGGTGGCGCTGGGAGTCGCGTTCGCGTTCGGAAGCGCCGCCGCAGCGGTTCTGCCTGCCTTCTACGTCGACGCTGCGGTGACCGCGGGCAGCTCGGTCACCGCGGCAGGGACCCTGCTTGCCGTCGCGAGCGCGCTGACGATCTGCACGCGGATCATCCTCGGCGTCATTGCCGATCGGCTGGTCTCCGGGCACTTCCGACTCTGCGCCGGCTTCCTGGGCGTCGGCGGTGTCGGATTCGTCCTGCTCGGTTCTGGACGCCCCGCACTGATGACCGCTGGCATGCTGATTGCCAGCCCCACGGTGTGGGGATTCAACGGCTTGTTCTGGTACGGCGTGATGCAGATCGGCCGGGATGCACCCGGCACGATGACGGGGGTTCTCAGTCCGGGAGGCCACCTCGGGGGCAGCGTCGGCCCGCTGCTGTTCGGGCTGCTCGCAGCGTCGATCGGTTACGACTGGACCTGGGTCGTCTGGACGACGTTCGCCATGATCGCCGCCGTGTCGATGCTGCTCGCATCACACAGCATCGAGCGGTGGCGGCGTGCCCAACGGTCGAACTGAGCAGCGCTGCGGCCGTGCCCGTCCCGATCAGCGCGATGCAGGTCCGGTCGACTCCCGCCGGATCAGCTCACTCGGCACACGACGCACGGTCGCCGACGAATCGCCGTCGAGCTTGCGCTCGACCAGTTCCCAGGCGTGTCGTCCGATCAGTTCATGCGGATTGCGGACGCTGGTCAGCGCGGGCGAGGAGTAGCGGGAGAAGGGAATGTCGTCGAATCCGACCAGTGAGATGTCCCGGGGGACCTCGATGCCCAGCTCCCTCAAACGGGCCAGGGCCCCGAACGCGATGAGGTCGTTGAAGGCGACGACGACGGTTGGGTCGGAATCGAGCGCGCTCGCCATCGCCTCGTAGCCGTGGGCGATGGTGGCCCCGTCGGATTCGACTGACGTCAACTCGAGATCGGTCATCTTGCCGAGCGCGAAACGCCGCTCGCGGTTCGCCCACGAACGTTGCGGGCCGCCGAGGTAGACGGCACGCCGGTGTCCGAATTCTGCGAGATGTTGCCCCAGGTCCCTGACCGCCTCGCGTGGATCGGCGCACACGGCGGCGATGGACAGGCTCTCTTCGAGGCGGTTGGTCATCACGACACGGTCGGTGAGCGCCTTGACCTGTTCGAGGCCTGCCGTCGACATCCGTGGCGAGCACAGCACCATGCAGTCGACCTGGCTGGCGAACCATTCGCAGACGGTCATCTCTTCGTCGGGGTCCTCGCCCGAGTCCGCGACGAGCATCCGGAAGCTGTGCCTCCTGGCGCTGGCCTCGATGGACTTGAGGATCTCGTAGAAGTACGGGTTGGCGAGGTTGGGCACGACGACGCCGAGGGTGCGAAGAGAGCCTCGCGCGAGCCCCTGCGCGACTGCGTTCGGGCGGTATCCGACTTCCGCCGCAGCTTCCCGTACCCGCCGGGCGAGTTCCTTGTCGACCGTCGAGATCCCGTTCATGACCCGCGACACGGTCGCGACCGAGACGCCGGCACGCTGCGCCACCGTGGTGATCGTGACAGAGCCTGGCGACCGTGGCCTGCGCCGGTTCACCATTCACGTCCCCCACCGGTCACGTCATGACTGACGGCGACACGACGCAGGACCGGTGTTGCTGGCCGTACGTGTCTGGGTGCCAAGGATCCACGCAGACGGTTCGTTCGCCGAGGCGCTGCTCGCGCACAGCCAGCGTAGCCGCGAGCGCCCCCACGGAGCGGGAGCCGGCCCGTGCCTGTGACCAGGAACGCAGTGCCGGTGCAGACCGTGCGTGTCAGGCTCCGGTCACTGTCCCCGCCCGTTCGGCCAGCTCCTCTGCGACCGTCTCGAGGCGCTCGACGGCCGCGACGAGCCCTTCCGGTCCGAGTTCTGCGGTGAGGTCGAATGCATCTCCCACCTGCTCGACCACGCGGCCAGCGAGTGCCGCCACGCTCACGCCGTGCTCGCGGCCGAGCCGAAGAAGGAATCCGGGCGCCTTGCCCTCGAGCGAGGGCGCGTCGAGTGCGCCTTCTCCGGTCACGAGCAGCGACGCGTCGCGGATCGCCTCGTGGATCCCGACGAGTTCGCCGACGAGTTCGGCGCCGCGGACGATCGACGCGCCGAGGCCCGCAGCGAGGCCGAATGCGAGGCCACCTCCTGCTCCGGCACCTGGAACGTCCCTCACGCCCGCTCGACCCGAGGACGCCTCGAGCCGGTCGGCATACCGGGAGAGGAACGAGTCGAGCCGTTGCACGTCGCTTTCCGAAGCTCCCTTCTGGGGCCCGAACACGCGTGCCGCACCGTCGATGCCGAGCAGCGGATGTTCGACGTCGGTGCCCACGACGACAGGCGCCTGCAGCGGTTCGGGCAGCTGCACCCGCGTGAGAGACTCCAGTGCGATTGGTCCGCCCCTGGCATCGAGCATGGCGTCTGCAGTCATGGCGTGGCCGCCCATCGCTGCGAGGCATCCCGAGCCACCGTCGACCGAAGCAGTGCCGCCGACGGTCACCACCACCCGGTCGCAGGTGCGTGCCGCGCTGTGGATCAGCTCACCGACACCGAACGTCGTGGCGCGCAGCGGATCCTTGCGTCCATCGGGGAGTTGGTCGAGTCCGCACGCTTCGGCTGCCTCCACGATGCCGGTGCCGTTCGGCAGTCGCATCCACCGGGCCATGACCCCGTCGCCCAGCGGTCCGCAGACCTGCGTTTCGACGATCTCGTGTCCTGCGACGGACATCAGGACGTCGATGGTTCCCTCGCCGCCGTCCGCCATCGGAACGAGGCGCAGTTCGTCGCCGGGACGGGCGCGCCGCCATCCCGCCGCGATCGCCTGCGCCGCCTCGGCGGCGGTGAGGGTGCCCGCGAACTTGTCCGGTGCGATCAGCACGATCATCTCGCAGCCGCCTTCGTCGCGTTCCTCCGTCGTGTCGCCACGGCCGCGATGCATCTCCACGAAGCCCGCACCGGACCGACCGGGCTGCTCGCGGCCACGCACAGAAGAGGGCGTCATCGGCCTGCCCGCGCGGCGTACGCCGATGGGGTGCTCCGTACCTCCGACGTCAATGCTGCACGAGCGCCAGCAGTGCGCCCGGCGAGCAGGATAGTGGGAGGTTTCTTGACAGAACATTCTGAGCGCGTAAAGTTGGGAAAGCGTTTCCTAGCCCCGAATTCGGGGTGCCATGCGGGAGCAGGACCAGGGAGACGCACAACACAGTCCATCTCGTTGAGATGCTGACGACGTCTGGGAGAGACCTGATGAGAACCGGAATTAGACGCAGGACGCAGTTCTGGCGCGCCAGCGCGCTCGCCATCGTGGGACTGCTCGTCCTTGTGGCGTGCGGCAGTGACGACGCCCCAGTGGAAGAACCCGCCGAGGCCCCCGAGGCGGCAGAGGAGCCGGACGCGCCGGAGGCCGAGGACGAAGGCATCGTCCACGAGGACCGGCCCTTCGAACTGGGCGTGATCCACACTCCCGAGTCGAACCCGCCTCCGGCGGAGCTCGTCGAGGCCGCTGAGGCCGAGGGCGAGGTCCACTGGTACACGGGCTCGTCCGTCTACGAGATGATCATCGAGGCGTTCGAGTCGATGTACGACATCAACGTCGTCCCCAACCGCCAGAACAGCGGCGCGATCACGGCGCTGTACATGCAGGAAGCCGACGCCGGCGCGGTCGTCGCCGACGTTCTCCAGGCATTCAACCCGCCGATGTTCCAGGACGCGGCGGCGGCCGGCTACTTCGCGCCGCTCGACCCCGCGGAGATCCCCAACCTCGCCGACATCGACCCGGATCTCGTGACCGAGTACTGGGTGCCGTCGAACAGCTGGGTCTGGGGATGGGTCTACAACCACGACGTGCTCGACCACGAGCCTGGCCCGAACTGGCCGGACCTCGCGGATTCGCAGTACGACGGCCAGATCATCATGCAGGACCCGCGTACCGGTGGCCTGACGGCAGCGATCATGTACTGGTTCTACCAGGCATTCGGCGAGGACACGCTCCGGGCCTTCGGTGAGCTCAACCTTCGTTGGGTGGACAGCAACATCGCCGCCCTCGACCCGCTTGCCGCCGGCGAGGCTGCCATCGTCATCCCGACGAACTCCAACAACCCGAACCCACAGATCGAGCAGGGTGCACCGCTCACCTTCAAGTTCCCCGAGGACAACAACACCTCGTGGTTCAGCCACGATCTGGCGATCTCTGCCGATGCCCAGAACCCGAACGCCGCACGGCTGTTCGCCAACTTCCTGATGTCCGTCGAACTGCAGGAAGGCACGGCGTTCGCCGGTCCGCCGATCCACCCGGCTGCACGCTCGGAACTCGAGATGCATCCGGACTTCTACCAGCTGACGTTCGCGGACGTTGAGGCTGGAGAGGCCATGCTCGACGACTTCATCGAGTGGCTGCAGATCAACTGAGATCGGCACGTCGGCCGACACGGCCGGATGGACGGCATCGTCGCCGGAAAACGGTGGCGATGCCGTCCCGTCCACCACCCGTCACGCCCGGTCAGCTGTTGGGGCGAACGGTTCGTGGACCGAATCTCGTTCCGATCGGATGCGCGACCGTCGATCACGTGTTGCGCATTGACGGGACGTTGCGAGAATGCGCCTGGGTCAGCGGTGCCGGCCTGACGGCGTCGTTGACCCGACCGGCAGTGACCCATCACACCCAGGGAGCGGTGCGCGAGGGATTCGGAGCAGGACCCGATCCGACCCACGCGTACCTACTCGACGTGCGTCGTCGCACGCGAGCGAGCACGAGGAGCGAACTTCCGATGAAGAGCAGTATCGAACTGCGCGACTTGACGAAGACGTTCGTGCGGCGGAGCGGCGAGGTCGTTCACGCGATCGACAACGTCTCGGTCGACATCGAGCACGGCGAGTTTCTCGTGCTTCTGGGTCCGAGCGGCTGCGGCAAAACGACGATGCTGCGCAGTATCGCCGGCCTCGAGACCCCCTCCCAGGGCTCGATCTCGGTCGACGAGACGACCATCTTCGACTCGTCACGGGGCGTCAACGTGCCTCCGGAGAAGCGCCGGATGGGGATGATCTTCCAGTCCTACGCGCTGTGGCCTCACATGACGGTCTTCGGCAACGTGTCGTATCCGTTGCGCATGCGTGGGTTCCCAAAGAGCGAGATCAGGGAACGGGTCCAGCAGACTCTCGATCTGGTCGGGATCGGCAACCTCGCGGAGCAGTATCCCGGGCAGATGAGTGGCGGCCAGCAGCAGCGCACCGCGCTCGCGCGTGCCCTCGTCGGCGACTCGAAGGTCGTGCTGTTCGACGAACCACTGTCGAACGTGGACGCCAAGGTGCGTGAGCAGCTGCGCTTCGAGATCCGCAGAATGCACGACGAACTCGGATTCACGGCCGTCTACGTGACCCACGACCAGGAAGAAGCCATGGCGCTCGGGTCCCGCGTCGCGGTGATGGACAGTGGCAACATCGAACAGCTGGGCAAGCCCACCGAGATCTACCGCGATCCGGTCTCGCTCAAGGTCGGCCGCTTCATCGGAACCCTCAACGAGATCCAGGGGGACGTCGCCTCGATCGACGGCGACGTATGCACCGTGACGACCGAGCTCGGAAACATACGCGCCAAGGCGGCCAGCGGGATCTCCGAGGGCGATCCGGTCATCGTCGGCGTTCGTCCCGAAGACCTCTCGGTCATCGACGCCGACGCCGTCGAGAAGACGACGAACGCCTGGACGGGTGTCGCCGACGTCGAACTGTTTCTCGGCGCGCGCAGTGAGTGCATGGTCCGCGTGAACGGCCTCGAACTGCGGGTATCGGAGTCAGGCAGCAATCGGTTGACCGAAGGCGCAACGACGGGATTGACGGTCGATCCGAAACGGGTCCGCGTCTTCCCTGCTGACACCTCCGCCGACGAGTCGATGACGGAGTCCGCCTGATGGCCCTGCCAGTGAACACGCAACAGCCGGGCCGCTTGGGCGCGCTCGGAGCGTCCGGGCGCCGGGCCGAACAGATGTCCTCCTTCAAGCTGTTCGCCTCCCTGCTCGCCGTCGCGATCACGTTGCTCGTCCTCTACCCGCTGGGCATGACCTGGATGCGCGTCATCCTCTCCGAGGAAGGTCTCGGCGGCGCGGTCACGAAGGCGCTCGGCCAGCGCGGGCTCGTCGGCGTGCTGCGCAACACGTTCATCGTCGTGGGTATCAGCGTGACTGCGGCAACGATCATCGGCTCCGCGTTCGCATGGCTCAGCGAGCGCACGGATGCGTCGATCGGGTGGGTGACCCGCACGTTGCCGATTCTGCCTCTGCTGGTGCCACCGATCGCAGGGTCGGCTGGCTGGCTCGTCCTCGGAGGGCCCAACGCCGGTTTCATCAACGTCGCTATCCGCGCGGTCCTGAGCTGGTTCGGCATAGAACTCGAGCGAGGACCTTTCGACAGCCAGAGCTGGTACGGCATGACCTTCGTCTACACGCTGTACCTGGTGCCGCTCGTCTTCATGACCGTTGCCGCAGCGCTGAGAAATCTCGATCCGAGCCTCGAGGAGGCCGCGCGTGGCAGTGGCGCGACTCCGGCGCGGACGCTTCGCACGGTGACGTTGCCGGCTGTGATGCCGGGCATCCTCGCCGGCATGCTGCTTGCTCTGATCTATGGGTTCTCGCTGTTCTCCGTGCCCGCGATTCTCGGCCGGGGCGCGAATTCAATTGAGGTGCTCAGCTTCCGCATCGTGAGCCTGATGCGCCAGTACCCGCCCGAGATCGGCACGGCGATGGTGCTCGGCCTGGTCATGATGGCGGTGATCGGCACGGGCCTGTTCCTGCAACGTCGCGTGATCAAGAACAACCGGTTTGCGACCATCAGCGGCCGAAGCGCTTCACCGATGCCGATCCGCCTGGGTCCATGGAAGTGGCCGGCACGGATCTTCATGCTCGGTTACTTCTTCTCGACCGCGATCCTGCCGGTGTTCGGTCTGGTGATCGTGTCGACCCAGCCGTTCTGGAGCGCGACCATCAACTGGGGAGCATTGAGTCTCGAACGCTACGAGGCCCTGCTGTCGGTGGGGACGCCGATCCGCACCGCACTGCAGAACAGCGCGACGATCGCGTTGTTCGGTGCCCTGGCCGCCATGCTCGTCGCAGCGGTCATCGCGGCGTACTCCAACCGCCGTATGCACAGCTGGGTCGGCCGCGTCTCGGACTTCACGACCAAGCTGCCCGGCGCCGTGTCGAACATCCTCATCGGTGTTGCGTTCGTCGCGGCATTCGCCGGTCCTCCCATCAGGATCGGTGGGACGCTGCTCATCCTGTTCCTCGCCTACCTGGTGATCACGTTGCCGCAGGCCTCGTTCAACGCGTCTGCCGCGCATGCGCAGGTCGGGCGCGAACTCGAGGAGGCATCACTCGCCTCGGGAGCCAGCGAATCGAAGACGTTCGTGCGGATCGTGCTGCCGTTGATGATCCCGGGTCTCGCATCGGGATGGGCGCTCGTGTTCGTCCTCATGGCCGGTGACATCACGGCATCGGCGATGCTGGCCGGACCGGGCAACCCTGTCGTCGGATCGTTCATGCTCGACATGGTGAACTTCGGCAGCTACGGACAGCTCGCGACGATCGCGGTCGGCCTGATCATCGTCTCCTCGCTCGTGGTCTTCACCGGGATGGGGTTGTCCCGACGGGTGTTCGGCGCCAAGGCGCGGTCCTGACCGGCCGCGCCGGCGTGGCATGCGCCCGCAAGGTTGCCGCCCGCGAACCTTCGGGCGGCGACCCGCCGTGCGTGGAGCAGATCGGGATGTGACGGCGCGTCACCATGACGCACCGCGACGGGAAGAGGAACGGCATGGAGCAGGTCCGTCTGGGAAACGCTGGGCTGAAGGTCTCCGAGCTCTGTCTCGGGATGATGAGCTTCGGTGATTCATCCGTGTGGCAGAAATGGATCCTGCCGGCCGACAGTGCGACGACGTTCGTCGGAGCAGCGGCCGATGCTGGGATCACCTTCTTCGATACGGCCGACGCCTATTCCTTCGGCGCGAGCGAGGAAGCCACCGGCAAGGCGCTTCGCGAGGTGTTCTCGCGTCGCGAGGAGTACGTCGTCGGCACGAAGGTCTTCATGAAGGTGGGCGACGCGCCCAATGACCGCGGGCTGTCGCGCGGTCACATCCTCGACAGCGTCGACAAGTCGTTGCGCCGCCTCGGCCTCGACCACATCGACCTGTACCAGATCCACCGCTGGGATCCCGAGACGCCGATCGAGGAGACGATGCAGGCGCTCGACGACTGCGTCCGCGCCGGAAAGGTCCGCTACATCGGTGCGTCATCGATGTACGCATGGCAGTTCGCGACGGCGCAGCACGTTGCAGCGCGCAACGGCTGGACACAGTTCGTGACGATGCAGCCGCACCTCAACCTCCTCTATCGAGAAGAAGAGCGTGAGATGCTGCCGTACTGCGAGGCGACAGGCGTCGGGGTCCTTCCGTGGAGTCCGCTCGCGCGCGGACGTCTCACGCGTCCGCCGAGCCGCGCCGACGAGACGGACCGTGGCCAGCTCGACGAGCGGACGCCGTACCACTACGAAGGCGCGCCCGACGCCATCGTCGAAGCGGTCGGCCGCATCGCCGAGGCACGCGGCGTGAAGATGGCGCAGGTCGCGCTCGCGTGGGTCTTGAGCAAACGTGCGGTGACGGCGCCGGTCATCGGAGCGACCCGGATCGAGCACCTCCAGGATGCCGCAGGCGCAACCGAGTTGACGTTGAGCCAGGACGAGATCGACGAACTCGAAGCGAACTACCTGCCCTTGCCGGTCAGATCGCACTGACCGATTGCTCCATCGCGCAAAAGACCGTTGGCCGCGCGGTCGGTCGACGGAACTCGACGACGCCCGTCACCGTTCGGTGGCGGGCTCGTCCGATTCATCGGCGAGCGTCACCACACCCGCCGGGTGCCCGAGCAGTGCGATCGTTCGGCGCGCCGCGTCGTCGATGTGGATGCGAGGTGGTGGTGGCAGCTCGGCGGAGAAGAACGTGTCGGGGCCGTAGAAGCGGCCGTAGCGCACGACCAGGCCGCCGAAATCGCCAACCTGTCGCTCGAGGTCGGCGACGGCGGCAGCGCTCGGCTCCGGCATCTCCCAGGCGACGCTCTGGGCGATGAGGGATCTGACCCCCGCCGCACGCGCTGCGGCGACCAGGTTCGCGGTGCCTTCACGGCGGATGCGGTCGTTGGCGTCGCGGTAGGCGCCGATGTGTGCGACGTCGTCGGGCAGGTCGGTCAGCTGGTGGATCACGACGTCCGGGTGGTGTTCGACGAGTCGGGTCTCGAGCGCGTCCCTGTCGTAGACGTCGACGACGACCGCACTCGCCCCTGCGTCTTCGATCGCGTTGGCGTTGGCATCGGAGCGGGTGGTCGCTGCGACCCCGTGGCCTGCTGCGACGAGTCCGGCGACCACCCGGCGGCCGATGGCGCCCGTGCCGCCGGCGACGAACACGCGCATTCCGACCTCCTTCGGCGCCTGGTCCGGTGTCTCGCTGCGTTGTAGCAGCCCAGCGGGGTCGCCTGTGGTATGGCGGGAGGTATGTGGCGGCATGAGGGTGAGCCTCCTCGGCGCGGTGGGATCCGAGTAGGCGTCGATGTCAGGCCCCGATGTCAGGCCCCGATGTCGTCGCGCGTCGGCACGAGGTCCGCGGAGCAGCCGAGCTCGGCGGCAATCTGGTCGGCCCAATCGGCGATGTCGTCCCAGTCTCGTGCGTCGCCGTCGGGAACCTTCAGGGCGCGCACGATGAGCCGCTCGCCCCGCCCGAGCCGGCCCCGGTCGATTCGGCCCGGCAGAACCCGATGGTCGCGCGCGCCGAGGTCGGCCATCAGCTCATCGACGCCGACCGGATCATCGACCGGGCGCGGCGGATCGCCGACGGGGCCCGAGGAGAAGAGCCAGACTGAGCGTTCGCGAAGCTGGACGGCGAAACGCTTCGCGAACGCCGAAGCGTCCGCCTGCCAGTGCCCGGCGTACACCGCGCTGCCCAGGATCACCGCGTCGAACTCATCGACGGTGTCGACCGCGTCGGGATCCAGGCGGGCGACCTCGGCGCCGCGGTCGCCCAGCCGTCGCGCGATCGCGTCGGCGATCTCTGTGGTCGCGCCGTGCTTCGACGACGCGGTGACGAGCACCTTTGGTTGGTGGTCGTTTCGGGGTGACGACGCCATCGCACGCTCCGCTGTGGCTGACGATCCGGGTCCGGATCGCTCTGTGGCGTCGATCGTGGCGCACGACGAGGCGATCGTCACAGGGCGATGTGCCTGAATCCGTGGGACCCTGGGTGCCGGATGGTCGCTGCGTTCAGGACGCAAACTGGATCAGGCAGCTTGGAACGATCGTTTGGCCAGCCCCATCCAGAATCCGTCGACGATCTGCTCGACGGGCGCCTCGGCGTCGGTGGACGCACCGAGCGTGACGAACATCGGCGTGAAGTGCTCCACCGTCGGGTGCGCGAACGGCATGCCGGGAGCGCGCGTACGGAACCCTGCGAGCTCGTCGACGTCACCCCGCCGCAGCGCCTCGTCAGCCCAGACGTCGAACTCGACCGACCAGCCCGGAGGAGCGGCCTCGGTGTTGGTCCAGTGCTCGCGCGTGAGGAATGGCAGGCCGTGGGTGGTGAAACCGGACCCGATGATCAGCACCCCCTCGTCGCGCAGCGGGCGCAGGCGCCGGCCGATGTCGAGAAGCCGGTCGGGGTCACTCGTCGGCAGTGACATCTGCAGGACCGGGACGTCGGCGTCGGGGTACATGACTGTCAGCGGAACGTAGGCGCCGTGGTCGAGGCCACGACGCGGTTCGCGCGCGACGGGTTCGGTGTCGGGCATCAGTTTCTCGATGCGCTCAGCGAGA
>JBJHAX010000013.1:0-55015 GCA_050480705.1 Nitriliruptoraceae bacterium | reverse complement strand
CGTCCAGGCTTCGCGCTCGTCGTGCTCGACGGGCGCGCCGTCGATGGCGTCGCCGACGACGAACGTCGGTGCCGCGATCCCGCCGTGCCCGCGCGTGCCGTGCACGACGTCGACGTCCGCGCTACCGGCTGCGTCGACGTCGACGACGATGCCGGCCCACCACGCCGCCAGGCACACCGCAGCCGTCGTCCACGACAACGGGGCGTCGAGGCCGAGCACGCCGCCGGGCCGGACCTGCAGGTCGTCGATCAGCAGATGCGAACCCTTGGCGCACCACTGGGCCAGCGAGGCGACACCCTGCTCCTGGCGCGTGTGCGGCCCGACGAGTGTCACGGCTGGAGCGTGGCCGCGCCGCGCCACAGCGTGTTCGAGTACTCCGACGAACGTCGTCGGGGCATCGCTCGGCTGAGCTCGTGGCGACAGTTGCATAGGTCCTCGCAGGCGCCGGGTGACGACGTCTCGGATGGTAACGTTGGTGAGGTTCGCCCCTTCTGCCGACACCGGCCAGTGGCGGGATGCCACGCCCGCGCTCCGCGCCGGCGACCACCAGCGTCCGACAAGGCCACTGACACCCGTGACACCGCCGCGTTCACTCGTGCTCTCATCCGGCTCCCGCGGTCCGGGTCGGGGCTGGACGCGCAGTTTCGCGTTCATCGGAGCGCTCGGTGTCGCCGTCCTGGTCGTGTGGGCGTTGCTGCTGGCCCTGCTGTGGGGCTACGCGTGGTTCCGTCTCGGGGGGATCGACCTGCGCGCGCTCGACGACGACGAGCAGGACCCACTCGGTGCGGTGGGCGCGAGCGCGCCAGACGACGCGGTTACCGTGCTCGTCACGATGACCGAGCCGCGGGATCCGACCCGTCCGGCAGAACCCGAACTCGCCGCGCCCGTCGCGATCGTCCAGGTCGGCGGGCCCCGTGATCACGCGGCGGTGCTGCTGTTCCCCGTCGATCTGCCCGTCAGCGTCGACGAGGACGGCGTCGAATCGGTCGCGCAGGTCCATGCGGCGGGCGGGACCGAGCTGCTCGCCGAAGCCATCATCGACTACACCGAGGTGCGCCTGGATCACGTCGTGACGTTCTCCGTCGATGCGCTGCCGCGGCTGGTCGACGTCGTCGGGCCGATCGAGCTGTGCATGCCCGACGGATGTCGCGAGGTCGGGGCGTCGCAGGTCGATGCAGGCCAGCGCGATGAGGACCCCGAGGTCGTCGTGCGGACGGTCGCAGGTGCGGTGCGCGGCGTCGCCTCGGTGCTCGAGGCACGCTCGGTCGTCACGTCACCGATCGCCGCCATGCGGGCGATCGACGTCGTGGCCGAGGAGATCGACACCGACGTCAGTCTGCGTGGCCGGGGACTGGTCCGCCTCGCCGAGACTCTCACGACATCGTTGCCCATTTCGATCGACACTGTGCCGACGCTGCGGCATCCAGACACCGGCGAGTTCGTCCCGCTCGACGAACCCGCGATGGTGCGGTTCCATCATCTGCAGCAGGGAACACCCTTCGAACCGCGCGAGCTGACCGACGAACTCGATGCCTACGTTGCCGGCGGTGTCCGGGTCGCTGTGCTCAACGGGGCAGGCGTCGCGGGCTTGGCCGCGCATGTCGAGGCGATCCTGGTCGCCGAAGGCCTGCGCAGCGTCGGCACCGGCAACGCCCCCACGTTCGAGCGCGACACCACGCTGGTGGCATACCGTCCCGCGGATGCACGCGTGGAGACTGCCGCGATCCTGCTCGCGGAGTTGCTCGGCGACGTGGACCTCGAACGACTGGCGCAGGACCCGGAGTTCGAAGGCACGCCGGTCGACATCGTGGTGACCGCGGGTGCTGACCTCGCGCGGGAGATGGACGGCCAGCAATGACCGATGAGACACAACTTGCCGACGCCGCGCCGTCGCCATGGCAGCCTGCTGCGTCCGGTGGACGCCGATGGCGGCGCAGCTCGCGCCTGCTCGCGACCGCCGGGCTCGTCCTGCTCGTTGCCGTGACCGCAGCAGGCACGACCGGCGTGCTGCTCATCCAGCAGGCCGAGGCGAGCCTGACGCGCGTGCCGCTCGACCAGCTCGACGAAGTCACCGCCGCGAGCAACGCGCGACACTTCCTGGTCGTCGGATCGGACGCACGTGAAGGGCTCGGCGAGGAGGAACGCCGCTCACTGACGCTGGGCGCCTTCGAAGGCCAGCGCTCGGACACCATCATCTATGTGTCGGTCAGCGCAGACCGGCAGGGCATGTCGCTGGTGAGCCTTCCCCGGGATCTGCTCGTCTACGACGACCAGGGGCGCAGGACGAAGCTCGCCGATGAGTTCGCGGCCGGCCCCAGCGCCCTGATCGCCTCGATCCAGAACAACTTCGGCCTTCCCGTCCACCACTACGCGTCGATCTCGCTCGGTGGGTTCATCAGCGTCGTCGAGACGCTGGGAGGCGTCGAGATCGATGTTCCCGAGCGGCTCGTCGACGAGCGCAGCGGCGCGGACTTCGAACCGGGGCTGCAGCAGATGACCGCGACGGAGGCGCTCGCCTACATCCGCTCGCGTGAAGGCGTGCGTGCCGATTTCGAACGCATCGACCGTCAGCAACGTTTCCTGCGCGCGGTGCTCAACGATCTCACCAGGGCGCGCGTGCTCGCCGATCCACGCCGGGTGTTCCAGCTCGTCGATGACGTCGCGTCGAATGTCACCACCGACGAGGGCCTCACGATCGGCGAGATGTACGCGCTCGCGGACGAATTGCGGGTCGTGGTCGGTGAAGGCATCCCGATGACGACGGTGCCGTCCTACACCCGTCGTATCGACGGCGTCGACTACGTGATCGCCTACCGTCCCGGCGCACAGGCGCTGTTCGACGATCTGCGCGAAGGCCGGCGCGTGGCCGACCGGGGCACCGCCGAGCAGCGGGGCGAGACGCCGGTGGCCGTCTGGTGGGGAGAGCATGTCCGCGAAGCCGACACGATCGTCGTGCCCACGCTGATCTACGCGGGGTTCCAGGCGGGCGGTGCCGGCCGAGGCCCGCAGGAGGTCTGGGCCGACGATACGACACGCGTGTTCATCGTCGACGGATTCGAAGACGAAGCGGCGTGGGTCGCAGCGACGCTGGGGGTGACCACCGAACCGCTGCCGTCAGGTGTCGAGTTTCCCGATGATGCACGCGTCGTCGTGTCGGTGGGCACAGATGCGGCGAGCTGACGTCGCAGACGACGCACCCAACCTGCGGAGGTCGGGGTGAAGGGACTCGTGCTTGCCGGCGGATCGGGCACCCGCCTGCGTCCGATCACCCACACGTCGGCCAAGCAGTTGGTACCGGTCGCGAACAAGCCCGTGCTGTTCTACGTCCTCGAGCAGCTGCGTGCCGCCGGAATCGAGGATGTCGGCATCGTCGTCGGGGACACGCGCGACGAGATCGAACACGCCGTCGGCGACGGCAGCCTGTGGGGCCTCGATGTGACCTACGTCCTGCAGGAGCGGCCCGCGGGGCTCGCGCACGCCGCGCTGGTCGCAGCGCCCTTCCTCGGCGACGACCCCTTCGTGATGTTCCTCGGCGACAACCTGCTGGAAGGCGGGGTGACGACACACGTCGAGCGTTTCGCCGCGAATCGTCCCAGTGCGCACGTGCTGCTCACCCCAGTCGACGATCCCCGCCGCTTCGGCGTCGCCGAGCTCGACGGCGACGGACGGGTCGTACGGCTCGTCGAGAAGCCCGACGATCCCCCGAGCGACCTGGCGCTGATGGGTGTGTACTTCTTCGGTCCCGAGATCCTCGAGGCCGCACGCAGCATCGAACCGTCGGCGCGCGGCGAACTGGAGATCACCGACGCCATCCAGCGGCTCGTTGACGATGGCGCGCTCGTCACCGCCACCGTCCACGAAGGCTGGTGGCTGGACACCGGAAAGAAGGACGAGCTGCTCGAAGCCAACCGGACCGTGCTCGGATCACTCGGCCGGCGCATCGACGGCGTGGTCGACGCCGACTCGTCGGTCGTCGGACCGGTCGTGGTCGAACCAGGCGCACACATCGAACGTTCCCAGGTCCGCGGCCCCGTCGTCGTTGGCGCGGGAACCCGGCTGGTCGACTCCTACGTGGGACCGTTCACCTCGATCGGGCCCGGGTGTGTCATCGAACGCTCCGAGCTCGAGTTCTCCGTCGTGCTCGAAGGGTGCGTCATCACCGACGTCGCCCGCCTGGAGGCGACACTGCTGGGTCGTGAGGTCACGGTGCGGCGCACGGACCGGCGGCCTTCTGGCCACCGGCTGCTCGTCGGCGACCACGGTGTCGTCGAGATCGACGCGGGCACGTCGTGACCGTCCTCGTGACCGGCGCTGGCGGGCAGCTCGGACTCGATCTCGTCGACGCGTTCGCGCCGCGGGGTGTCGTCGGTCTCACGCACGCCGAGCTCGACGTGGCCGACGAAGCGTCGGTGACCTCGGTGGTGACCGAACTGGCACCGGCCCTGGTTGTCAACGCCGCCGCCTGGACCGACGTCGACGCCTGCGAACACGACCCCGGACGGGCACATCGGGTCAACGCGCTCGGTCCGTGGTGGCTCGCACGGGCCTGCCGCCTCGTCGGCGCCACCCTCGTCACCGTGTCGACCGACTACGTCTTCGACGGCCGCGTGCCACAGCCGCGCCGGGGATGGACGGAGTTCGACGAGCCCCGTCCCATCAACGTCTACGGACGCACGAAAGCGGCGGGGGAAGCGCTCGTGCGCTCGGTGCTGGCCGAGCACCACATCGTGCGGACCTCCTGGGTCGCCGGGGCGCGGGGCGACAACGTCGTGCGCACGATCGTCGAGCGGATGCTCCGGCAGCAGCCGCTGCGCATGGTCACCGACCAGGTCGGCGCCGTGACCTACACGCGTGACCTCGCCGCCGCGATCGTCGAGCTGGCGGCCACGAACAGATACGGCACCTGGCACCGTACCAACCAGGGCGCGACGACCTGGCACGAGGTCGCAACCGTGGCGGCGTCGATGCTGGGCCTCGACGCGGACATCAGCGAGCAGCAACTCGTCGACCTCGATCGCGCCGCGCCGCGCCCGGCCTGGTGCCTGCTCGACGACACCCACGCCACCGCCGCAGGCCTCACGCCCCTGCCACCCTGGCGTGACGGGCTGCGCCGACTCCTCAGCGAGCTCGGGCACGACCCGGCGTCAGACGTGGACCGGGACGCGTCGTGACGCCCGCACCGCCCGCCGTGGTCGTCGTGACCCATCAGACACGCGACGACGCCCTGGCCTGCGTCGCCTCGATCGACGTCGACACCCATGTCGTCGTGGTCGACAACGGATCAACCGACGCGACCGCTGACGCTGTGCGTCGCCGGCACCCCGGCGTCGACGTTCTCGAGCTGGCCAACGCAGGGTTCGCCCGAGGCGCCAACGCGGGTGTGCGGGCGACCGACGCCGACGTGGTCGTCGTCGCGAACGCCGACGTGCGCTTCGGCGCAGGTGCGCTCACCCGGCTCGCCGAGGCGTTCGACGACGCCACCATCGGCGCCGCCGGTCCGCTGGTGCGCTATCCCTCCGGTGAGATCCAGGCGTCGGCACGACGCGTGCCCGGCATGCGCGACGCCGTCGGCCACGCCGTGCTCGGGCGGCTGGTGCCCGCAAACCGGTGGACGCGGAGCTACCACGACCGGGACGCGACCGCCACCTCGGGTGGGCGTGACGTCGAATGGCTCTCAGGGTGCGCGATCGCACTGCGCAGGCGGGCGTTCGACGACATCGACGGGTTCGATCCCGGCTACTTCCTCTACGTGGAGGACGTCGACCTCGGGGTGCGCCTGCGCCAGGCTGGCTGGCGTCTACGCCACGTCGTCGACGCCGAAGTCACCCACGCTGTGGGAGCGTCGACCGGCCGGCGCCCGCTGCGCGCGAGGATCGCGCACGCGCGTGGCATCGACCGCTACCACCAGCGCCACCACCGCACACCCGCAGGCCGCCTCGTCCGACCGGCGTTGCGCACCGCCCTGGCGGCCTGGGTGGCGGTGACATGGCTGGCCGACCGGCTGGGCGCGAAGCGCCGCAGCACAACGGGGGAGCTGCGTGCACCACACGGCGTGACACCGTCGTGAACGGTGTGCGCGAGGCGATGATCGTCGCGGGAGGCCAAGGGACGCGCCTTCGCCCCCTGACCGACACCACCCCCAAGCCACTGCTGCCGTTCTGCGGTGCGCCGTTCCTCGCGGGTGCGATCCGCCGCCTTGCCGCGATCGGCGTGCAGCGTGTGATGCTTGTCGTCGGCCCGGATCCGGCGCCCTTCGAGATCCTGGTCGCCGACGCACGCAGCAACGGGGTCAGCATCGAGTTCGTCGCCGAACCCGCGCCGCTCGACACCGCCGGCGGGGTGCGCTCCGCGCTGCACCGGATGACGGGGACGTTCCTCGTCCTCAACGGCGACGTGCTCACCGACCTCGACCTCCGCGAGCTGGTGGCGACCCATCAGCGGCGGCACGCCACTGCGACGCTGGCACTGACACGTGTCGAGGACACCTCAGCCTACGGCGTGTGTGTCCTCGACCGTGGGCGGATCGTCGACTTCGTGGAGAAGCCGGCCCCCGGAACGCTGCCCGGCCAGGACGCCGTCAACGCCGGAACCTACGTGCTCGAGCCCTCGGCGCTCGACGCCTTCGAGGCAGGTCCACTGAGCTTCGAACGCGACGTCTTTCCGGGCCTGGTCGCCGACGGACGGCGGGTCGAGGGTGTCGTGTCGTCGGCGGCGTGGGCGGACCTCGGCACGCCGCAGCGATTCCTCGCAGGGCAGCGGCTCGTGCTCGACGGCAGCGTGCGCTGGCCCTCCGTCGACGAGTTCCGGGCGCACCCGGACGGGTCCCTGCGCGGCAGCGGCGTCGTGGTCGCCGCAGACGCACAACTGGTCGCGCCGGTGCTGCTCGAGGACGACGTTCGTATCGACGGGGGCGCGCGCGTCGGCCCGCACGTGACGGTTGGTCGCGGCGCGCACATCGCCTCGCACGCGCGCGTCAGTGACAGCGCGTTGTTCGCCGGTTCCCACGTCGCGGGTCGGGTGATGCGTCTCATCGCCGGCAACGGAGCGCAGGTCGACGCCGCCGGCGAGATCGCCGACATGGTCGTGGCGGACGGCGCACACCTGGCGACGTCGTGACCCGCGGCTTCGGGTCGGCCGGGCGGCATGGTCGCCGGGTGTGCGCGCGAGAGACGTGGCCGACTGTGCTACAACCGGCGATGCACCTTCACGGGGTGCGGCGGTTCGCGTCGGGACGTGGCCGACGCTGCGATGGAGGAGCCTGGTGACGACTGACGCATCGCCGTCCGCGGCGAGCTCAGGAGCAGTCAGGGTCGTGCGTGCCTCGGCGGGCAAGCTCGTGGACCTGTGGCGTGCCCGCCAGCTCGTCGCGCAACTCGTGCGCAAGGAACTCAAGGTCCGCTACCGCAACTCGGCCCTTGGGTTTCTGTGGTCGATGCTCACCCCGGCGCTGATGACCGTGGTGTTCAGCGTGCTGTTCACCCTCGTGATCAGGATTCCCGTCGACGACTTCGCCGCGTTCTTCCTCGCGGGCTACCTGTTGTGGCAGTTCTTCCAGAACTCGTGCCAGGGCGCGATCCACTCCGTGGTCACCAACGCCGACCTGGTCAAGAAGGTGTACTTCCCGCGCGAAGTGCTGCCGTTGTCGCATGTGCTCGCGCAGCTCGTGCACCTGCTGCTCGCGCTGCTCGTGGTGTTTCCCTACCTCGCGTTCATGCGCGGCGTCGGGGTGCTCGTCCACCTGCCCGCCGCGCTGCTCGCCATCGCGCTGCTGACGGTGTTCGTGTCCGGCGTCGCCATGTGGTTCGCCGCGGTGAACGTCGTGTTCCGCGACCTGCAGGAGTTGTTCGTCGTCATCTTCCTGGTGTGGTTCTACGCGACGCCGGTGCTGTATCCGCTCGCACTCGTGGTCGCTCAGGTCGGTGCTGACTCGTTCATCGCCAACGTGCTCGCCGTCAACCCGATGACGTGGTTCGTCGAAGCCTTTCGCACCCCGCTGTACGGCACGGTCGTGACCTCAGGCGTCGCGATGCCTCCCGTCGTCTCGGGGCCTCCGACGTGGCCGTCGGCGGGCAGCATCGGGCTGGCGTCAGCCTGGGCCGTGGGAGGCTTCGTCGGCGGGTACGTGGTCTTTCTGCGGCGTGCACGCACGTTCGCCAAGGAGGTGTGACGGTGGCGTCACGTCGCACCATCGGCCAGCTCACCGGCGTGCAGCACGATCCCACGCGCCCGGCGATCGTCATGGACGGTGTCACCGAGCGGTTCCGGCTCTACCACCAGCGCCCGAACGGCCTCAAGGAACGGCTCTACCGGCCGCGCCGCTCGTCCTACACCGACTTCCATGCGCTGGAGGACGTGTCGTTCACGATCGACCACGGCGAGTCGGTCGCGGTCATCGGCCACAACGGCTCGGGGAAGTCGACCCTGCTCAAGATCCTCGCACGCATCCTCCCACCCGACGAAGGCACGGCGCAGACCAACGGCGTCGTGGCCTCGCTGCTCGAACTCGGCGCAGGGTTCCACGGCGATCTCAGCGGACGCGAGAACATCTATCTCAACGGCGCGATCCTGGGGATGCGTCGGGCCGAGATCGACGCCCGTCTCGACGAGATCGTGGAGTTCGCCGGGATCCGCCCGCTGCTCGACACCGCGGTGCGGACGTATTCCTCCGGCTTGTACGTCCGCCTCGGATTCGCGATCGCGGTCACCCTCGACCCTGACATCCTGCTCGTCGACGAGGTCCTCGCTGTCGGTGACGCGGAGTTCCAGGAGCGTTCGCTCGACCGCATGCGACGGTTCCGCGACGACGGCAAGACCTTCGTGCTCGTCAGCCACGATCTCGATGCGGTCCGGGAGATGTGTACGCGCGCGATCGTGCTCGAGCACGGCCGTCTGGTGCACGACGGCGACGTCGACGAGGCGATCGACCGCTACCGGCGGGGTGTGTCACGCAACGTCGGCGGGGCAACGCCTGCGGCACGTGCCCGAGGGGATCTCGTCGTCGACGACGTCGAACTTCTCGACGACACCGGTGCGCCCGTGGCCGAGGTCGCGACCGGTGCACCGCTCGTCGTCCGCATACGTCTGCGCGCGCTCACAGCGCGTGAGGTGTGCAGTGTCGGTGTCACGGTCGCCCGAAGCGACGGGATGCTGTTGTACGAACTCCACAGTGCCTGGCGCGGTATCGGTATCGGGCCCCTCGACCGGGACGAGACGGCCACCGTCGAGGTGCGGATGCTCACCAACCTGCTGGCGGGCACCTATCTAGTGGGGGTGGTCGCGACGGGCGGCGACGTGGGCGAGACGCTGGCGGTCGCGTCCGATGTGCTGCGCTTCGCGGTGACCCGGCGTCCTGGAACCGCCGGTGTGGCTGACCTCACAGGTTCCGTCGCGGTCACCGAAGGGCCGGTGCGGCGCGTGCTGCACGGGCCGCACGCGATCGCCGACGATGCGACGCGGCCGCGACGGGACGTCGGTGGCTGACGGAGCGGGCCATGCGGCACGCGTGGGCGTCCCAGGGGCGGCCACCACCGTGCCGGCTGACCTGCCGGTGGCTGCCACGGCGGGCGACGTCGCCGTGATCGTGGTCAGCCACGACGATGTCGACGCCCTCACCGGGTGCCTCGACGCCTACGACGCGCAGGACATCGACCGACGGCTCGAGGTCATCGTCGTCGACAACGCCAGCACGGACGGATCAGCTGAACTGTTGCGTGAACGCGCAACACAGCCACGCCGGCGCGACCTGCGGGTTGTGATCAGCCCACGCAACCGGGGCTATGCGGGCGCGATCAACGATGCGATGGCGCTCACCGACGCCGGGATCGTCGTGTTCTCCAACACCGATGTGGTCGCGAGCCCCGATCTGCTCTCGCGTGCCGTCGCGGCGCTGGAGCAGGATCCGCTGCGGGGCAGCGTGCAGCCAAGGCTGCTGCGCGAGCACGCGCGGTCAGCATCTGTCGACTCGACGGGGCACGTCCTGACGTCCACGCGGGTCGTGCTCAATCGGGGCGAGGGCGAGCGCAGCGACGACCTCGACGATGCCGGTGGGGAGGTCTTCGGTGTCTCCGGCGCTCTTGCGATCCACCGTCGGGCAATGCTCGACGACGTCGCGTGGCGACGACAGGGCCGCTGGGCCGAGGTGCTCAGCGAGGAGCTCTTCGCCTACCACGAGGACGTCGAACTCGACTGGCGGGCCCGTCGGCTGGGCTGGCGCGCCTGGTATGAACCGGGCGCGGTGGCGGTGCACGCCAGGCGTGGTGCGACGCGGCGACGCACGACGCGCGTCGAATGTCTCAACGCGAGCAACCGGGTGCTCGTGACCGTCACGTGCGACGACGCGGTGCGATTCGTCGGCGCGCTTCCCGGTGTGGTCGCGGCACACCTGCTGATGTGGGTCGCGCTCGGGCTCACCAGGCCGCTGGCCGCGATCGGTGCGCTTGCCCGGATCGTTCGGCGGTTGCCGGGTGCGGTGACGCGCCGGCGCCGGCTGGATGATCGCGCACGTGTCTCGGCCCGGGAGGTCGTCGATGCGTGGGTGGAGCCGTTCCCCTGGCGTCGTCACTTCGGCGTTGCCGCCAGCGCCTGGATTGCGCGCCGCGGATGAGGCGTGGGGACGTGCGGCGCCCATCTGTCGGGGCGTCGGCAGTGGGTCCCGGTGATTCCGCGACGTGACCGGGTGCTCAGCCGTCGAGGTCGGCGAGCTCCTCGTCGCTGAGTTCCTCGACGTCCTCCTGATCCATCTCGCCGATCGGGGCGTCGTCGTCGGATGGCTCGGTGGCGTCGCGGTCCGCCCAGTCGAGTACGTGGGAGGGGAACGGAGCCAGGTTTCGCTCCGGGCCGATGCCGTGCATCCCGAAGTGTTCGAGCACGAATCCCATCCCGGCGGTGTCGTTCCATTCGTCGCAGTCGACGGCGGTGCCCCAGGCGCGCAGCGCGATCGCGCGACCCGAGCTGATGCCGGGATCCTCGTACGGCGCGGTGATGATGCCCACGCCTCCCACGTCGCTGCGGAATCCGTTTGCGTTGAGCGTCTCGGCCCACGTGCCGATGTCGGAGGCGGTGGAGCGGTCGATCTGCTCGGGGTCCCACCACACGATGATCGACCCGTGCTCGAGGTTGTGCGTGGTCGAGACTTCGCTGATCTGGCTGCTCGCACTCGCCGTGACCGGATGCACTCCGGTGGTGTGCGGGCCCGAGTGTGTCGGGCGGATCTCGGGGTAGATCGTCGACGGGTGTGGCGCCTGGCTGGCCTCGAAGTGGTAGCGGTCGGGCAGCGGGTCGCGCACAGCCAGGATTTCGCATCCGGCTTCGTCGTACGCCGCCGCGACCTCATCCGAAGCGAGCAGGATCGTGTCGTCGATGGTTTCGGCGCCGCCGAGGAAGGCCTGCAGGACCACCGCTGCGATGACCCCGACGATCACGAACGTCACCAGGCCGTTGCGGACCTGGTTGCGCTTGCGGCGCTTCGCGGCCTCCTCCTCCTTGCGTTTGCGCTCCTCGCGTGCGAGCGCGCGCCGTTCCTTGTTGGTGAGGTGTTCCTTCTCGGCCACGGCAGTTCATTCCTCGTCGACGTCGGAGCGCATGCGACTTGCGGCAGCAGGCATCGAAGAAACCCCGCCGCGCGTGGAGGGTATCGGCCGCTGCGACGCCGCCGCCCGTGCCCTGGGGCTCGGCGGGTGGTGCCGTTCTAACCTTCGATCAACAGGTCCGTGACGTCGCCCGGCCCGCGAGGCGGCGGCGATGTCGCCGGCCAGCCGACCGCGAGCATGCCGAGCGGTTGCCAGGAGTCGTCGAGCTGGAGCACCGAACGGACCGTCGGTGCGCAGAACGCTGTCGATGACATCCACGCCGCCCCCAGACCGTGGCCTGCGAGCACGACCTGGGCGTTCTGGATCGCCGCGCCCCCGCTGAGCAGGAACAGGTCGCGTTCGGCGGTGCTGCGGCGCTCGTCGTCGTAGTGGTGCTGTCCGTCGAGGACGACGAACGGGACCAGCAGCTCGGGCGCGGTGCGCAGCACCGCGTCGCTGCGCTCGATCCTCCGGCGGATCGTGGCGTCGTCGGCGCCGTCTGAGGCGAGGTCGGCGTGCCAGTCGGCTGCCATCGCGTCGAGCAGCCGCCGCCTGGTCGTCTGCTGGAGGCGCACGAACCGCCACGGCCGGGTGTGGTGCGGCGCCGGCGCGGTCGCCGCGGCGCGGACCGCGGCGTGCAGCGCATGTTCGGGAACGGCGCGGTCGGTGAAATGGCGGATCGTGCGGCGCGCTGCGACTGCGGTCTCGACCGCGGTGGCGCCGCCATGGGCGAACAGATCCTCGTGCGCCGGGCGGACCAGATCGCGTGCCGTGCCCGGTGTTGCGCCGTCGATTCCGCGGACGAGGACGAATGGGGCGGCGCTGGCCTTCGCACGCACCAGATCGGCGGCGCCGGCGATCTCGTCACCGACCGCCGCGAGGGTCACCTCCAGTGCTGTCCCGTCGAGATCGTGACCGCCACGTTCGTCGCGCAGCGCGGGCGCGCCGGCGATGCCGATAGCGACGTCGGTCTGGCCGAGCCGCCACGGACGGCCGAACGTGTCGGTGACGACGACGCCGACACGTCGCGAGGTCCTCTCGCGCAGCGTGTCGCGCAGTGAGGCCGCGGAGGCGTCCGCATCGTCGGGCAGCAGCAGCGCGGTCGCCACTCCGACGTTGGAGGTGTCGATCCCGGCGTTGGCGACCACGAAACCGTGGTGCGTCCGTGTCACCAGGACCCGTTCGTCGTCCGCCACGATCGCGGCGGCCTGCTGCCTGGCCAGTGCACGGCGGGCAGTCGCTGGATCGCCGTCGAGGGCGACGGTGCGCCCTTCGACGAGCGCGACGACCTTCGAAGCGACACACACGATGTCGCCGTCACGCAGTGAGATTCCTGCCGCCTCTGCGGCGTCGAGAAGAGCCGCGGCCAGGTCGTCGCCGTCGGCGAACCGTCGCTGCGTCGGCAGCGGGATGATCGTGACGCCATCAGCGGTGCCGCCTGCCGGGTTCATCGGCGTAGCTCGTCGGCGAGGTCGAGGCAGGTGCGTGCCAGTGCGCGTGCGACCGCCAGCTCATCCATCAGCGTGTCGGTGGACCGGCAGGCGACGCCGCTGGCGTCGACCTCCGCGACGGCGGCGACGTCGACCGCGTCGACGATCCAGCCGTCGAGCAGATCACCGTAGAAATGTGCGACACCGCTGGCCGAGACCTCGGCACCCATTGCCGGCAGCAGCCGGTCAGCCATGCCGCGCACCACTGCTCCGCCCACGATCGGCGATACGCCGACGACTGGCGCCGGCGACGCGTCGACCGCCTCACGAATGCCGTCGACCGCGAGAATCGGAGCGATGGACACCACCGGGTTCGACGGGGCGATGAGCAGCGTCTCGGCCGCGGCGATCGCCTCGACGACGCCGGGAGCGGGACGTGCCCCGCTCGCGCCGTCGACGCGGACGTCGGCGACGTGCGGTGCGGCGCGTTCACGCACCCAGTATTCCTGGAAGGCGAGATCACGTCCGTCGGCGGTCGTCACGCGCGTCTCGATCCGCGAGTCGGTGGCCGGCAGCACGCGGACGTCGACGCCGAACGCTGAAGCGATCTGCCGTGTCGCCTCGGCAAGTCCCGTGCCGTCGCGCAGCAGTGCGGTGCGGTGCAGGTGCAGCGCGATGTCCCGGTCTCCGAGGGTGAACCAGCGCTCGTGTCCGAATCGTTCGAGTTCCTCGGCGACGACGAAGCGTTCGTCGTCGCGGCCCCACTGCTGCTCGGGATGGACCACACCGGCGAGCCAGTACACAACCGTGTCGAGGTCGGGGCAGATCCGCAGGCCGACGCGTTCGAGGTCGTCGGCGACGTTGACGATGGCGGTGACCCGCTCCGGGCCGACCTCGGCGACGAGCCCGCGCAGGAAACGTGCACCTCCCACCCCGCCGCAGAGCACCACGAACATGCGCGCCTCGTCATCGTCGAGAATCGTCGCAGGCAATCCCCTGCGACGGCTCAGGGCTTGCAGGGGTTGCCGCTACCGTGCGGCCTCAGCCGACAGGGAGAACCTAGTGGACGCCGACGGCACCGCTGCGAGCATGCAGCGCCGGTTGCCGCGGGCGCTGCGCCGTGCTCAGGACGGGCGCACGCTGACCCGTGACGAGATCGCCGCGCTGCTGCTCGCCCGTGGCGGCGACCTCGACCGGTTGGTCGGTATCGCGGGGCGCGTGCGCGACGCGGCACCGTGGTACCAGCCCGGCGGCGTCGGCCTCGACGCCGACGGGCGGCGCCGGGTGACCTACTCCCGCAAGGTCTTCGTCCCGCTCACGCACCTGTGCCGTGACCGTTGCGGCTACTGCACCTTCGCGCAGGCTCCACGCAAGGAGCTGCCGGCGTTCCTGTCGCCCGAACGGGTTCTCGAGATCGCCGAGGCGGGGCGCACCGCCGGTTGCCGTGAGGTGCTGTTCACCCTCGGCGACCGCCCGGAGGACCGCTACCCGGCCGCACGGGAGTGGCTGGCTGCCCGCGGGTACGACTCCACGCTCGAGTATCTGCGCGCCGTCGCGATCCAGGTCATCGAACACACCGGGATGCTGCCGCATCTCAACCCGGGCGTGATGTCGTGGCAGGAACTCGCCACGCTCAAGCAGGTCGCACCGTCGATGGGGATCATGCTCGAGAGCACCTCGAGGCGACTCCTCGAACGCGGCCAGGCTCATGCGGGCGCACCTGACAAGGACCCGGAGGTCCGCCTGCGCACCATCGAGGACGCCGGCAGATTGTCGATCCCGTTCACTTCGGGCCTGCTGATCGGCATCGGCGAGACCATGCTCGAGCGCGCCGACACGCTGCTCGCGCTGCGCGGTGCACATCGCCGCTACGGGCACCTACAGGAGGTCATCGTCCAGAATTTCCGAGCGAAGCCCGGCACGGCGATGCGTGACCACCCCGAGCCCGACCTCGACGAACTGCTCGCAGCCGTCGCCACGGCGCGGGTCGTGCTTGGTCCGGCCGTCCACCTGCAGGCACCTCCGAACCTCTCGCCGGGCGTGTACGGGCGGATCCTGCAGGCAGGCATCGACGACTGGGGCGGCGTGTCGCCGGTCACGCCGGACCACGTCAACCCGGAGGCGCCGTGGCCCGGCCTCGACGAGCTCGCGGCGACGTCGCATGAGAACGGCTTCGTGCTCACCGAGCGCCTGTGCGTCTACCCCGAGTACGTCCGTGAACCGGACCCGTGGCTGGCGGGCAGGATGCGTGGTGCCGTCGCCGCACTCGCTGATGACGAGGGTCTCGCGGACACGAACGTGCGTCCCGAACCGGTTCCCTGGCAGGATCCCGACGTCGTCGAGCACACGATGAGTGCCGCGATGAACGCCGTCGTGGACGGCGACGAGGCAGGCGGTTCGGCAGCCGATGGCCGCAACGCCCGCTCGGCCCGCGCCACCGACGCGATGCACCGGTCGGTGTACGGCGACCTGGACCTGATCGCCGACGGGGTCGTGTCAGCGAACGCCCCGCGCCCCGAGGCCCCGGCACGATCGAGGCTGCGTCGATCGGTCGCGGCACTTCTGGCGCGCGCCCAGCGTGGCGAGGTGCTCGACGACGCCGATGCGCTCGCGCTGTTCGACACGACTGGCGTCGAACTCGACGCGCTCGGGCGCGCCGCCGACGAGATCCGCCGGGAGCAGGTCGGTGACGTCGTCACCTACGTCGTCAACCGGAATCTGAACTTCACCAACGTCTGTTACACCGGATGCCGTTTCTGCGCGTTCGCCCAACGGCGCGACGATCCGGACGCGTACACGCTCTCGTTGGAACAGATCGCCGACCGTGTCGAAGAGGCGTGGCATCTGGGCGCGACGGAGGTGTGCATGCAGGGCGGGATCCATCCCGACCTGCCGGGCGACTACTACTTCGATGTGCTCGACGCGGTCACGTCCCGTGTTCCCGAGATCCACATCCATGCCTTCAGCCCGATGGAGGTCGTCAACGGCGCGACGCGCCTTGGTATCGACGTGCGCACGTGGCTGGAGGAGGCGCACCGACGCGGCCTCGGATCGATCCCCGGGACCGCGGCCGAGATCCTCGACGACGAGGTCCGCTGGGTGCTGACGAAGGGCAAGCTTCCCGCCGCGCAGTGGATCGAGGTCATTGAGGCCGCGCACGCTGTGGGACTGCCGTCGTCGTCGACGATGATGTACGGACACGTCGACGAGCCGCGCCACTGGGTGGCGCATCTCAAGCTGCTGCGCGAGATCCAGGAACGCACCGGAGGCTTCACCGAGTTCGTCCCGCTCCCGTTCGTCCATCAGCTCGCACCCATCTATCTCGCTGGCGTCGCGCGTGCGGGATCGACCTGGGAGGAGGACCGGCGCGTGCACGCGGTCGCGCGGCTGCTGCTGCAGGGCGCCATCGACCACGTCCAGGTCTCGTGGGTCAAGATCGGCCTGGAACGTGCGGGGCAGCTGCTGTGCGAAGGCGCGGACGACCTCGGAGGAACGTTGATGGAGGAGACGATCTCGAGAATGGCCGGCAGTCAGCACGGTGTGCGGCAGACGGCTGAGTCGCTCGAGGCGGCAGCGGCGCGGGTGGGTCGACCAGCCCGTCAGCGCACGACCACCTACGCCCCCGTCGACGACTCCGTGGAACACGCCACGGCGCTCATGGCAACCGACGGCACCGGAACCGTCACCTAAGCTCGATAGAACCTAAACAAAAACTTGACAATACCTCTACAGCTCGGCATCATGGGGTCCTCGACCTTCGAATGGATCTCCGATGTCGTCCACCACCCTCGCTTCCTCTGTTGCCGCTACGGCCAATGGGCGCGCTGCCGACCCCGACAGCGTCGATGCGTTGCTCGTGCGGATTGCAGCAGGCGATCGCTCGGCCTACGACGCCGTCTACCGGCTCGTCACCCCGCATGTGCTTGCCACGGTGCGCGGTGTGCTGCGGGATGCGTCATTGTCGGAAGAGGTCGCGCAGGAGGTCATGCTCGAGATCTGGCGCAAAGCGTCGACGTTCGACCCCTCGCGTGGCGGGTGGCGCGGCTGGGTCTCGACGCTCGCCCGCCGCCGTGCGGTGGACCGCGTCCGCAGCGAGCAGGCGAGCAGGGACCGCAATGACCGGGTGGCGCGTCGCGACGACGCGCCACCCACCGACGTCGTCGTCGAAGAGGTCGAGCGGCGCCTCGAGCACTGGCAGGTGCGTGAGGCGCTCGCGTCGCTCACCGAACGGCAGCGTGAAGCGATCGATCTCGCCTACTTCGCCGGTCACACCTATCGCGACGTTGCCGAGGTGCTCGGCATCCCCGAGGGCACCGCGAAATCCCGCCTGCGTGACGGGTTGCTACGACTGCGCGGCGCACTCGAAGAGCTGGCGTGACGGCCGGTTTCGCGCCCGTCCACCCCAGTTCTAGCGGCACACCATGCCATGCGATCACAACATCTAGTGATCACCGCTTGACCCTGCGTTGCCGACACGTCAGAATGACGCGCATGTAGTTCCACGAATGTCGGCAATGAGGAGCGGTTCGTGGAGGCGATTGCCGAACTCACGACCAAGCTCGCGTTCGATGCGGATGATCGCGCCTGGATGCTCGAGGCGAAGTGCCTCGACGCCGATCCCGAGGCGTTCTTCCCCGAGAAGGGCGGCTCGACGCGCGAAGCCAAGCGGATCTGCGCGGTGTGCCCCGTGCGCAGCGAGTGCCTCGAGCACGCGCTGACCCATGAGGAGCGCTTCGGGATCTGGGGTGGACTGTCCGAACGCGAGCGTCGCAGGGTCAAGCGCCTGAGCGCCTGATCCCCCGGACACCCCGGTCACCGTCGCACGGACGGCGCGCCTGCTGTGGCGCCTGGCGCCTGTGGTAGCGTCCAAAACCGTTCCGGTGTGGAGCCTGTCACGGCCGGTCGTGCCGTCGGATCCGGGCGGTCGTTCCGCTCGTCGCCGATCGCAGGGGCCCGGCCGGTGCCCGACATCCGAGGAGCGGTCCCGTCGTGCAGGTCCCCGTCGCGCCCCGCGTGCTCGCCGTGCTCGTGGCCCACGACGGCGCGACGTGGCTGCCCGCGGCCCTTGACGCGCTCGAAGCCCAGACGCACCCGAATCTCGACATCGTCGCGGTCGACAACGCCAGCACGGACGGATCACGCGAGATCCTGATCGAACGCCTGGGCACTGACCGTGTGCTCGTGGCCGACATCGACCTCGGATTCGGCGCCGCCGTCGCGATGGCTCTCGACGCGAGGGCTCCCGACGCCCCGTACGTGTGGCTGCTGCACGATGATGCGGCGTTCCTTCCCGACGCGTTGAGCCACCTCGTCGCGAAACTGCAATCCGAACCGCGGGTGAGCGTCGCCGGTCCGAAACTTCGCGACTGGATGGACGGCGACCGCCTGCAGTCGGTCGGGTTGACGATCGACATGACCGGACGTGTCGAGACGGGGATCGACCCCGGTGAGCTCGACCAGGGTCAGCGCGATCACGATCGACGCACCTTGTACGTCTCCACCGCCGGCATGCTCGTGCGGCGCCGCACATTCGACGAACTGGGGGGATTCGACCGCCGGTTCCACATCTTCCGTGACGATCTCGATCTGTGCTGGCGCGTGTGGCTGGCCGACGAAGAGGTCGAAATCGTGCCTGCGGCTCTCGGCGCGCACGTCGGTGCTGCCGCGGAGTACATCCGGCTGGGCCAGACCGTGCACCTCGGTCCCCGCTACTTCGACGAACGAAATGCGCTGGCCTCGCTTCTCAAGAACTACGGGACGGCGCGCTTGCCACTGGTCGTCCTGCTGTATTTCGTCGTGGGGATCGCCAAGGTCGCGGGTTTCGTCCTGACGCGACGGCTCGCTGACGCCTGGCAGACGATTCGCGCCTGGGTGTGGAACGTCCGGCGGCTGCGTGAGACCTGGCGTCTGCGCCGTGTCATCCAGCAGCAGCGGCGCCGCACCGACAGCGAACTCAAGGAACTGTTCGGCCGCATCACCCCGCGTGTGCGTGCGTACGCCGAAGCCATCGCGTACTGGGTTGCCGGCGGCGACACGACGCCGGTTGCCCAACCCGAGCCCGACGAGGTCGCCAAACCGGAGTCGGGCAGCCGCCTGGTGCGCTTCGCCCGCCGCCGGCCTGTCGTCGTCGCCGGGACCCTGCTGATCGGCGCAATCGTCGCCGGCGCCTGGCCGCTGCTGGTCCCGGGTGAACTGCGTGGCGGGTCGCTCGCGCCCTGGCCGTCGCTGTCGGCAGCCTTCCTCACGGACTATCTCTCCGGCTGGCACGACGCCGGAGCCTTCGGAACCTCGGAGGCCCCGTCGCCGGTCCAGGCGCTGCTCGGATTCCTGCACGCGGTTGCCGGCGGCAGCACCTATCTTGCGCCGCGGCTGTTGATCTTCGGCAGCCTCGTTGCCGCGTGGGTCTTCGCGCTGCGTGCAGCGCAGCCCGCATCGCCGCGGCGTGTTCCACGCGTGGCAGCCGCGACGGCCTACGTGCTCTCTCCACCAGCGCTCGCGGCGCTGGCCACCGCCCAGGTCGGCGCGATGGTCACACTCGCGGTGCTGCCCGGCATCGTCGCGGCGGGACTCGCGATGGCAGACCCGGCGTCGACGCCGGGACGCGCGTGGCGTGCGGTGTCCGGCCTGGTCCTGCTCGGCGCGGTCGGCATCGCGTTCGAGCCGGTCCTCGCCCCCGCGCTGGTCGCTGCCGGCCTGCTGGTCGTGATCACATCGATGGTGGCAGGCAGTCAGGGATGGCGGCGCGTGCTCGCGGCCCGGGTCGCTGTCGCGGTCGCAGGACCGTTCGTGCTGCTGCTGCCATGGAGCGTGTCGCTGCTCGACGTCGTTTCGGGTCCGCTCGCGGTGCAGACCGGCGCGGCGGGAGGTGAGCTGTGGCGGTGGCTCGCGTTGAGCCCGGATCTCATCGGGTTCTCCGGCCTGCTCGCCGGTGCGGGATTCGTCGTGGCGGGCGTGCTCGGCCTGCTGCTCGGGATCAGTCGTTCACCGCGCACCGTGGCGACCTTCTGGGCGGTCGCGGTGCTCGGTGCGGTCGCGGGGTGGCTGCTCGGCCGAGTGGGCGCGTACGCGTGGCCGGGTCTGCCGCTGCTGCTGACGGCCGCCGCGTACGCAGGCCTGTTCGCGCTCGCCTTCGCCGCGGCCGAGGAACAGCTCGCACGGCACGGCTTCGGGTGGCGCCAGGTGGGAGCGGGTGTGACCGCGTTGACCGTGCTTGTGAGCATCGGCACCGTGGTCGTCGGGCTGGCACGCTCACCACTCGAGGCCTACGCCGTGGACGAACCGCCCCTGCCTGCGTTCGTGACCGCAGCTGCCGAACAGAGCGAACCCTTCCGCGTCCTGGTGCTCGCCGACCGCCCCGACGGCGTCGAATGGGAGGTGGTGGATGGCTCGGGCCCGACGATGGCCGCCAGCGGCATGCCTTCCTCGCCGGTCCTGGAGCACGTTGACGACGTCGTCACGCAGATCACCAACCGGCACGATCCGTCGGCTGCCGCTCGACTCGGGCCCCTGAACATCCGCTACGTCTTCGTCCCAGAAGGAGGCACGAGCCCCGCACTGGACGCCGCGCTGCGCGGACAGTTCGAACTCGAACCGCGACCCGTCCTCGAAGGACGTGTCTACAACGTCATCGGGTGGCTGCCACGCGCGTCGGTGGTCACGCCTGCGGTCGCCTGGGACGTCGTGGAAGCCGGCGCGCACACCGACGCCGCCGAACCGACCGTCCTCGAACGTCGCGCCCCAGGTGTCTACAGCGGTCGCAGCGAGGTGACCGGGCCGGTGATTCTCTCGGAGTACGACGACGGCATGTGGCGCATCACCGCGGACGGATCGCCGGTCACCATCTCGAGCCGGGCCGGATCGCCATATGTGGTCTCCGTGCCGGTGAGTGCCGACGCCGAGATCGAGATCCGCCACGACGCGACCGCGACACGCAACTTCGAAGTCACCGGGCAGGCACTTGCACTGCTGCTCGTCATCTCACTGGCGTTGCGCCCGCCGAGGTTCGCGCGACGCGACACACGCACGCAGACCTCGGCGCGCCCGCAACTCACCGGGTCCGAGGCTGACCGATGAACGCGCGCATCACCGCAGGGCTTGTCGCAGTGCTCGTCGCTGGCCTCGTGGGCACCGCCGACCTGCTGCTGCCGCCCGTCGACGAGGCGGCACCGGTGACGGCGACGACGATCCCGGCTGACGATCCTGCCGCCGGAATGTGGGTGTGCCCGGCCGGTGGCGACGATCCTGACACGGACCTCGCGCTCACCGTGGTGCGTCCCGAAAGCGACGAGGAGGACGAGCTCGCGGCGTCGGTCGAAGTCGCTGAACTCGACGGCGACCGCCGGGTCGTCGCCCGCGGTGATCTCGATCCGGCTGCTGCTCGCTCGATCGAGCCGCAGGCGGTGCCCTCGGTCCACTGGCGTGAGCGCCCGGTCGTGGCATACCGTGAATGGACACTCGGTGGCAGTGACCTGCCGGCGGGCATCATTGCGGCCGGCTGCGTCGACCCCGTCGCCGACGGATGGACCGTCCCGGGGCTTCGCACCAGCGGCGGTTACGAAGCTCGCCTGATGATCGCGAATCCCTTCCGCAGTGACGCGTCCATCGGCGTGCGCTTCCTCGGACCGGACGGCCCCGAGGCGCCGCTCGCACTCCAGAACCTCAGTGTCGGCGCCTACGACTCGATCGAAATCGTCGTCAACGAGTATCTGCCCGAGTTCGACGATCTCGCTGCGATCGTGGACATCACCTCGGGCCGGGTCGCGGTCGAGGGTGTGCAGCTGGTTCGTTCGGCGATCGGCGGCGTCGATGGCGCAAGCGTGCTCGCGGCGGCGCCGCGCGCCGCAGAGCAGTGGACCGTGCCCTGGTTCGTCGACGATGACGAGCGTGAGAGCTGGTTGTGGGTGATCAACCCGGGTGAGCGCACCGCGGTGATGGAGCTGACCGTCCACACCGAGGACGGAGGCGTGGTTCCCGACGGGCTCGAAGAGGTCGTCGTCGACCCCATGTCCATGCGCCGCATCTCGTTGTCGGGAACTGTCGAGGACGCTGCCGTCGCGGGAATCACCATCCGATCCGACGGCGCGCCGGTCGTGGCATCCGTCGCCAGTGTGCTCACCGGTGAGGAGACCGCCCGGACCGGGCTCGCGGTCCAGCTCGGAGCGGCCAACGTGAGCCAGCAGTGGACGGTGGTCGGCGGGGCCACCGATGGCCGTGTCGAGCACCTGCGCATCGCGAATCCCGGCAGCGGCGACGTGCGCGTGCAGGTCGCGTTGGCCAGCGAGAATCGTGTAGATCGTCCGGCTGCGCTGCAGGACCTCGTCGTGCCTGCCGGTGCGATGCGGGGGATCGATCTGACCGGCTACCTCGATGCGGAAGCGACGCGCTGGATCGCATTCGTCGACACCGAAGGAGGCGGCGTGGTCACCGGCCGCGTTGGCGCCGACGTGGCGGAGTCGCGACGGCTCGTCGCGCAGACGGCGATCCCGGCGACTGCGTGGCTGCCGTTCGGCGACACCCGTCCTGCACGCTTCGCTGCCGGCCTCGTGCAGCGCCTGCACACCGTGCTCGGGGTGCCGCGGGAGCGCCCGGAAGTGGCCGCACCCGTGGCCCCCTTCGAAACCGACCCGACGCTGGAGGACGAGGCGTTCACCGTGCGTGCGTGGCCCGCGATCGACGACGTGCCCGGCGACGGCGAACCGCCCGACGACGAAGCCGAGGGCGACGACACCGACGATCCAGACGACGACAACGGGGAAGATGCCGACGCGCCGAGTTGACCCGGCCTCAACCCCAACCGAGTTCGTCGAGTGTGTCGTCGTCGATTCCGAAGTGGTGGGCGATCTCGTGCACGACCGTCTCGCGCACGATGTCGGCCAGTTCGTCACGTGTACGCGAACGGCGTTCGAGCGGCCGCCTGAACAACGTGATGCGGTCGGGAAGCATCGCCGCGCCGAATTCCCGCTCGGTCTGCGGCACTCCCTCGTACAGCCCGAGAAGCAGTTCTTCCGGGTCGTCGGGAGGCAGGTCCTCGACGGTGACCTGCACGTTGTCGAGCGCGTCGAGCAGCCCACGCGGCAGCGACCCCAGGGCGTCGTCGATCAGGCGGTCGAAGCGCTCGACGGTGAACGTCCGGTAGCCGTCGACGGGCCGTCGACGCGGGTCGGCGGGGGTGCGGCGGTGGCGCTGGTGCCGGTCGTGGCGTGTCATTGGATCCGTGACGGCGTGCGTGCGGCGAAGCCTACGGTCCGGCCGGCGTCGAGGCGATCTTGGTCCCACTCGCGGACAAGAGACGGCGTCACGTCGTGCCTCCTTGCCGAATCACACGCCTGTGCTTTAGCGTTCGGTGCATGGCCGGACTCGAGCGCATCAGCGTGGACGCGGCCCGGGAGGCGGTCGTCCAACCGCTGTCGCGGGTTGCGCCCCGTCCGTGCGCACGCCCAGCGTGTCCGGCACCGGCGCGAGCCACGTTGAGCTTCGCCTATTCACGCCGCGAAGCGTGGATCGGGTCGTTGAGCGAGACACGTGACCCACAGGCCTACGACCTGTGCGTGACTCATGCGTCGAGGACACGCGCTCCGTACGGGTGGACGCTGCGCGACGCCCGGCCCGACGAAGAGAAGGTCCCGGATTCCCCACCTGTCACGCCGGCCGATCTCGGTAGCGATCGCACTGTCGCCGTTCTCGCGGCTGCGCTGCGTGCGGTCCCCGGTCCCGCGCCCGAGCGCGGTGCCGCCGGACCGCGGCACACCGGGCGTGCGCCACGTGACACTGGGGAAGCGGTGCACGGCGGGGGGCACGCGACGCGTCCCCCCGCCGTGGCAACCGCCGCTGCGTCGGATCCCTCGGGCGATCGACGACGTCGTGGGCCGGTTGGGTCGGTCCGTGCGCCGACCCAGGTCGCCACGAGGACAGGCCTCGCCGGGGGACGTGAAGCACAAGCAGCCCCCCGCACGACACCGGCGCCGCCGACCGGGTCGCAAGCCGAGTCGGGCGGCGACGGGCACGACGTCGACGTCGCCGGATCCGGCGACGAGGTCGTTGTCGCCGTCAATCCCGTGCCGGTTCGATTCGACGCTGCGCTCGCTGCCCGCGACGGCTTTGCCGTCGACTGGTGATGGCGGCTACCGGGTTGCGACTGCCCGGGTGCGGGCGAGGGGAGATTGCTGGTTGTCAGCGAGTGCGCCTGCAGGACGCTCAGCGAGGTGGACGGGCCGTGTCCAGGGTGGACAGTTCCTGATGTTGCTTCTTGGGTGCCTCGCTGATCCCAAGAAGCCGGTGTCGTAGCATGACGCGAGTTGAACCCGATGTGCACCGGGAGGTGGCCGTGGGACTCGATCGCGACCTCATCGCGCGGGTTCGCCGCCTCGACGAATACGAGTTGCGTCGACTGCTCATACTCGCACGCGGTCTGCTCGTTCACGCCGACGGGCAGCCTGGTAGCTCGGAATCCGGGCTTCCTCAGGGGTTGCGCTACCGCCGACAGTCCGTGAACTGCGGCAAGGAGTCGTGCTCGCGGTGCCCCCATGGGCCGTACTGGTACGCCTTCTGGAAGGAAGGTGGACGGACACGTAAGCGCTACATCGGGCGTCACCTTCCCGGCGAACCCGCCGAAGCGGTCGTCCCCGACCTGCCTGGGACCACCCGTGCGGGCGGGCAGACACCGGCCGGCGACCCGCGCGCCGACGCCGACCGCGAACCGCGCACCGACGTCAGCCACGAACCGCGCACCGACGTCAGCCACGAACCGCGCTGACGACGCCGCGCGCTACGGTCACCCGGCCCGGGCACCGTACGCACGACGTCGCACTCGAGGCGGGGACATGGATTCCATCGCTGCGCGCCTCGAGCGCGTGGTCAAGGCCTACGACGTGCGCGGACTCGTCGGCGAAGAGCTCGACACCGACGTCGCACGTCAGCTCGGCGGGGCGTCGGCCCGCTTGCTGGCCGCCTCGGCCGACCGGTTCGTCGTCGGGCGTGACATGCGAGCCTCCTCACCCGAACTGCTCGACGCCTTCGCCAGCGGGGTCGCGGCCGAGGGTCTCGATGTCGTCGACATCGGTCTGGCGTCCACCGACCAGCTGTACTACGCCTCCGGGGTGTTCGACGCTCCGGGCGCAATGTTCACCGCGAGCCACAATCCGGCCAGCTACAACGGGATCAAGCTGTGTCGTGCTGCGGCCGGTCCGGTGTCGATCGGCAACGGTCTCGACGACATCCGTGACCTGGCGGCGTCATGGTCGCCGGACCCGGCGAAACAGCCCGGCGAGCGAACGGCACACGATGTGCTCGCGCAGTTCGCGTCTCACGCACGCTCGTTCGTCGATGATCGGTTGCCGCGGCAGCTCTCGATCGCTGTCGACGCCGGCAACGGCATGGCGGGCCACGTCTGGCCCGCGGTCGTCGACGGGCTCCCCGTGTCGGTCGAACCCCTCTACTTCGACCTCGACGGGCGGTTCCCCAACCACCCCGCCGACCCGCTCGATCCCGACAATCTGCGTGATCTGTGCGCGGCCGTGGTGCGCGGTGGCCACGATCTCGGGATCGCGTTCGACGGCGACGGCGACCGGATGTTCGCCGTCGACGACCTGGGTCGGGCCGTGTCGGCGTCGGTCACGGGCGCGTTGCTCGCCGGCACGATGCTGGTGCGGGAGCCGGGCGCGACGGTGCTGCACAGCCTGATCTGCTCGCGCCTGGTCCCCGACACCATCCGTGAACGCGGCGGGGTACCGGTCAGGACACGGGTCGGGCATTCGTTCGTCAAAGCGCGCATGGCCCAGACCGACGCGTTGATGGCGGTCGAGCATTCCGGCCACTACTACTTCAGGGACCACTTCCGTGCGGACTCCGGCGTGATCGCCGCGCTGATCCTGTTGCAGGCGGTCGCGGCTGCGCCGCTGCCGCTGTCGGCGATCGTCGATGCTTTGCCGCGCGCTGCGTCGTCGGGCGAGATCAACATCGAGGTCGCCGACGGTGACGAGGCGATCGGCGTGGTCGCCCGCCACTTCCGGGACCGCGGGCAAGCGCACCGCGAAGACGGACTCACGGTGGATCTCGGGCAGGCCTGGTTCAATCTGCGGGCGAGCAACACCGAACCCACATTACGGCTCAACGTCGAAGCCGACGCGACGCACGACGTCGACACGCTCGTCGATGAGATCACCGGACTGCTGTCGCGACCCGGCGACTGAACACCACCACGAGGAGGATCCGCATGGCACTCGACGATCGTCTCCTCGAGATCCTCGTGTGCACGTCCTGCCGCGGCGCGCTCGATCACAAGGAGCGCAGACGCGTGCTGATCTGCCAGGACTGCGGGCGGCAGTTCCAGGTGCGTGAGGGGATCCCGGTCATGCTTCCCGAGGCGCTCGACGAAACTCCCTGAGCTCGGGCGGGTTCGTGCCCGCACGGTGTGGGCGGCTCCGGCACCTGCGCATGTGGATGTCCACAGCCTGCCGCCTGTCGGTCGGGAACATGCAGACGCCGGCATGATCTGATGCCCGACGCTGACTGCGGGTGTTGATCCACGGGGGCGCCGGGTGGGAGCACACGGACACGTTGCGGGTGCGCTCGCTGCGCTCATCGCCCCGGACCGGTGCCTGGCGTGCGGTGCGCGGCACACGCCGCCGTGGTGCCCCCACTGCCGCGCGCTCGTGCGTTTCCTGCCAGCTGGATGTCGGCGCTGTGCCGCGCCGCGCGGTGGCGCGCACGGCTGCTGGCCGCTCGACGCCCCGATCGACGCCACCCACGCCTTGCTGGACTACCGGGGGGCCGTCGTCACCACCATCAGGACGGCGAAGCTTGCAGGCGCTCATCGTGGGTGGCGTCCGCTTGGCCTGGGTCTGGCCGGTGTGGTGGCCGCTCGCAGCCACGGCATCGACGCGGTCACCTGGGTGCCAACTCCTGTGCGACGCATCGCCCGCCGCGGAACAGACCACGCGATGTTGCTCGCCCGCGCCGTCGCCGGCGGGCTCGACCTTCCCGCTGTGCAACTGCTCGAGGCGCGATCATCGCGCCCCTCGTCGGGCGACCGCTACACCTCCGTGCATGGTGACCGTCTGCCAGGCAGCCATGTGTTGTTGATCGACGACGTGCTGACCACGGGCACGACGTCCTGGCGGGCCGCGACCGTGTTGCGGCAGGCAGGCGCCGGTCGTGTCGAGCTGGGCGTCGTCGCCCGGGCGGGAACGCATCCGCTGGGCGCCGGCACCGGCGTCGGTGGGTGACGCTGGTGGGCGCACGGCGCGTTGTCGCGTGCGGCCCAGGCCCGTGTCGCCTTTCCATCGTCGTGGTCACCGGGTCCGGTGCTACGGTCGACAAACGGCCGGGGATGCACGTCCCCGCCTCGCCGACCCCCGGTCGGAACCGCGGGTGATCCCGCGGCGCCACGGCACCGCCCGCGCACGGTACGCGGGACCGTCGCACGGGTTCGGCCGCGCCCCGCAGGCGCGGTCACCGGTAGCTGCGCGCGAGCGCGGCAGGCGACGAGGAGATGGCCGTGCGAATCAGCGTTCATGGCAGGCACCTCGATGTGCCCGATGACGTACGCGACGAGGCGGTCCGCAAACTGTCACGTGTGCGACGGCTCTTCGATCACTTCACCGCGATGGACGTGGTCTTCCTCGAGGAGGCCAATCCCAGGATCGGCGAACGTGTGCACTGCGAGGTCGTCCTGCGGGCCAAGCGCACGACGCTGACCGCATCGGCGACGGGACCTGACGCGCTGACCGCCATCGACCGGGTCGAGGCCAAGATCACCCGGCAGGTTCGCAAGCTCAAGACCCGGCGCGTCTCGAAACCACGGCTGTCCGCCGCGGCGGCGCGCTGACCGGCCGCAGCACCCCGGGCACGCTCGCGTACCATCGCGGCCGTCCGCGCCGACGCACGTGAGGGAAGACGGCTTCGATGGGTGTGCTCGACAAGGTCCTCCGCGCCGGCGAAGGGCGCAAGGCAAAGCAGTACTGGGTGCTCGTCGGCGAGGTGAATGCGCTCGCCGACGACGTCGCGGCGCTCGACGACGCGGCGCTGCGCGCGAAGACCGACGAGTTCCGTCGACGCCTGGCCGACGGTGCGACGCTCGATGACCTCGAGGTCGAGGCCTACGCCGTCGTCCGGGAGGTCGCCTCCCGGGTGCTCGGAGAACGTCCCTACGACGTGCAGGTGTTCGGTGGCGCAGCGCTGCACCGGGGCAACATCGCCGAGATGAAGACCGGTGAGGGCAAGACCCTCACGTCGACCATGCCCGTCTATCTCAATGCGCTCACGGGCCGCGGCGTGCACATCGTGACCGTCAACGAGTATCTGGCCAAGCGTGACGCGGACTGGATGGGCCGCATCCACCGCTTCCTGGGCCTCGATGTCGCTGTCGTCTACTCGGGACAGACCAAGGACGAGAAGCGCGAGGCGTACGCCGCCGACATCACCTACGGCACCAACAACGAGTTCGGTTTCGACTACCTGCGCGACAACATGGCCTGGGAGAAGGCGCGCCAGGTCCAGCGCGGCCACTACATGGCGCTGGTCGACGAGGTCGACTCGATCCTCGTCGACGAAGCCCGCACCCCGCTGATCATCTCCGGCCCGGCCGCACAGTCGGCCGATCTCTACAAGATCTTCGCGCGGCGTGTCGCTCCCAACCTGACCAAGGGCGTCGAAGGCGATCGTCCAGGTGAGGCGTCGGGCGACTACGTCGTCGATGAGGCCAAGCGCACCGTCGCGGTGACCGAGGACGGCATCGCGAAGGTCGAGCAGCTGCTGGGGGTGGGCAACCTCTACGAGCAGGTCAACACCCCGCTCATCCACCACCTGCAGAACGCACTGAAGGCGCGCGATCTCTACAAGCGCGACCGCGAATACATCGTCTCGGACGGCGAGGTCAAGATCGTCGACGAGAACACCGGGCGTGTCCTGGAAGGACGGCGCTACTCCGAAGGTCTCCATCAGGCGATCGAGGCGAAGGAGGGTGTGGCCATCAAGGAGGAGAACCAGACGCTGGCCACGATCACCCTCCAGAACTACTACCGGACCTACGACAAGCTCGCGGGGATGACGGGTACCGCCAAGACCGAGGAGAGCGAATTCCTCGAGATCTACTCGCTGGGTGTCATGGAGGTGCCGACGAACCGGCCGGTGGTCCGCGACGACGGCGCCGACCTGATCTTCAAGTCCGAGGACGCGAAGTTCGACGCGGTCGCTGACGAGATCCGCGAGCGGCACGAGGCGGGACAGCCGGTGCTCATCGGCACGACCTCGGTGGAGAAGTCCGAACGCCTGTCGACACTGCTGACCCGGATGGGGGTCACCCACGAGGTGCTCAACGCCAAGCACCACGCGCGGGAGGCCGACATCGTCGCGCAGGCGGGACGCCTTGGCGCCGTGACGGTGTCGACCAACATGGCTGGCCGGGGCACCGACATCGTGCTCGGCGGCAACCCCGAAGAGATGGCCAAGCACGAGGTCGCGAAGCTCGGACAGGACGCGGACGACGACGCCCGTGAAGCGCGCTTTCGTGAGGCGATGGACCAGTTCGCACCGATGTGCCGCGCCGAGGGGGACAAGGTCAAGGAACTCGGCGGCCTGTACGTCATCGGAACTGAGCGCCACGAGTCGCGCCGGATCGACAACCAGCTGCGAGGACGTTCCGGCCGTCAGGGTGACCCCGGCGCGAGCCGCTTCTTCCTGTCCCTGCAGGACGACCTCATGCGGCTGTTCAACGCGAGCGCGGTCGATCGCATCATGACACGTCTGAACATCCCCGACGAGGTGCCGATCGAGCACAAGTGGGTCACCAAGGCCGTCGCGAACGCCCAGCGGCAGGTCGAGTCGCTCAACTTCGATCGTCGCAAGAACGTGCTCAAGTACGACGACGTGATGAACGAGCAGCGCAAGGTCGTCTACGGCCAGCGTCAGCGGCTGCTCGACGGGGATCCCGAGGCGGTCGAGGAGTTGTCGCAGAAGTACCTCAGCGACACCATCGAGGCCCTGGTCGAGGAACACTGCCCTCCGGGGGTGTTCCCCGAGGAGTGGGACCTCGACGGGCTGGCGATCCGTTTCGACCAGGTCTACGACCACGGCGTCGATTTCGCCGCGATCGATCTCGAAGAGGTGGACTCGAACGACCTCGTCGAGCAGCTGTTCTCGGATGCGCTCGACGCCTATGAGCGACGCGAGGAGGAGGTCGGCGGGCCCGAGATCATGCGAGAGATCGAACGGCGCGTCGTCCTCTCCGTGGTGGACCGCAAATGGCGCGAGCACCTCTACGAGATGGATGCGCTTCGTGACGGCATCGGGCTGCGCGCCGTCGGCCAGCGTGACCCCCTCACCGAGTACCAACGTGAGGCGTACGACTCGTTCGTCGCGATGATGTCGGGGGTAAAGGAGGAGGCGGTCACCTACTTCTTCCGGGTGCCCATCCGGCGCGCCGACGACGCGCCTCCCGCGACGCCCGGCGTGTCGACGACGGGCACGCCGAGCGCGACGGCGACCTCGCCCGCCGAGGTCGCCGAAGCGATTCCCCTTGGCGCCACCGAGGAGTCGGAGCGCCTGACCTACCGGGCTGCCGGAGCGTCGACGGCGACCGCGACCGACGAACGCGGACGCAAGGTGGAACGCCGTGGCGACGGGTCGACCGTGCGGCAGGTGGCTGCGGGTTCGACCTACACCGTCGACGAGAAGGTGGGGCGTAACGACCCCTGTCCGTGCGGCAGCGGACAGAAGTTCAAGCGCTGCCACGGCGCCTGAACGAACGACGGTCGTGGCAGCGGCGTCACTCTGCAGCGAGGACCTCGTCGAAGGCGTCGATCGGCCTCGCAGGAGGCGTAGCCCGTGACGCCGTTCGCAGGGCGGGAAGGCCGTCGTCGGGTGCCGCGAGCTCGACGGCGCGCCATGCACCGTGGTGCCGTTCGATCCTGACGGCGTAGCCGACCGTGCGTTCGCCTTCGTCGACGACGACGGCGACCTCGTACGCATCAGGTGTGGGCGCGAACGAGCGGACGTGCCGGATCGATGCCACCGGTGACCCGGTCAGCTGCGACGCCAACGGAATCCGGGCGTACAGGCGGCGACGCAGAGCGGGCGCAGTCAGCGGCACGATCTGGGACGCAGGCCGTCGGCCCGCACGGATCTCCAGCCACACGAGCGTGAGCAGCGCCGCCAGGCGCGCCGGATCGCCTGCAGGCGGTCGCCGGTCCGGTGGCCGCCGCGTCGCGTGCGCCCGTCGCCGCGGCGAGTCGATGCCGTTCATCGGTCCACCTCGGCGCCTGCGTCGTCCTCGTGTGGTGAGGACGCCGGCGTCGCCGGGTGCAGCACGGTGCCCGCGACTACGAACCCGTCGAGATGACGTCGCAGCAACACGGGTGTCGCCACCTCGTAGCCGTGTGCCGTGCGCGCGCTGACATGGGCGCGCCAAGGCCAGCTGTCGGTGCGCTCGAGGGACTGGATCTCGACGTCGGTGTAGCCGGCACCGATCAGTGCGGCATACGCCGCGTCGAGGTGGTGATGGTCGTCAACCGGGTCGGTTGCGGGTGGCTCGAGGTCGAGCGGGAGCTCCGGAAGCAGCCACGGCTCGCCAGCGACGTTCGCCTGTTCGCGCCCGAGTCGTACGGGCACACCGAGCCGCAGTTGGCGCACGACGTCGGCGTCGTTGTCGTACACCGTCGCGACGAGGGTGACCACGACGAGGTGTGGATCGAGTTGCTCGGTCGCTTCCACCGCGAGTTGTTCGACCCAGCCGCCGATCTGCGACGTGGACAGGCCTGAGATGTCGAGGTCGGCCGCCGAGGTGCTCAACCATGAGCGGGCGACGAGCATGGCGACGGATTCGGCAGCTCGTATGCCTGGCGTGCTGCGCCAGTCTCCCTGAAGCTCGGTGATGGTGAATCCCGACTGGCCGCCGTTCCCGTATGCGTCGCCTGGCACGGCGGGTTCCGGCGGGTGTGGCGCGTCGAGCGGGGACGGATCGCCCGTCGTTGCGCCGCCGACGTCCTGACCGGCCGATGTCGTGACCTCGGGCGGCGCGCTCGCCGTCGCGTCGGTTCCACGACCGGTGACGAGCACCAGGCCGGCGAGCGCGAGCCCGCACGCGGCGACGATCGCGAGCGGCCTCAGACGCATGCCGGGACGATCCTCTCCGGCGATCGCCCACGACCGCTCCTCCCAGCTCGTGTCCGTGTCGTCTTCGGCTCGTTGTGCCATTGCATCCCCCGTCGTTCGTTGTCGGCGACCTCGAACTGCGCGTTCCCTGTGGGCCGCGCCCGCGTCGTAGTTGCCGCGGCATCGCGCTCGCGTCCCACCAACTTCCAATGCAGAAAAGTATCTTTTAGATCATTTCATGTCTATCTGTATTCTTCGTCAGTGCGATGTCCATGGGTGGGCGTGCGTTGGGCGCGCCGAGGCCGCCTACGATCCGCGGTGCAATGCCTGACGGAGGGTGCGTGGCGACAGCGCCAGGCGAGACGGTGGTGGTGGGGTGACGCAGCGTCGAACGTTGACCGATGAGGAGCGCCGCGAGCGCTTCACTGCTGAAGCGCTGCCACACCTCGATCGCCTCTATTCGGCTGCCCTGCGCTACACGCGTGATCCTTCTGACGCCGAGGACCTCGTCCAGGAGACGATCACGAAGGCGTACCGCTCGTTCCACCAGTTCCGTCCGGGAACGAACCTGCGTGCATGGCTGTACCGGGTGTTGCACACCACCTGGATCTCGATGTACCGGCACCGGCAGCGGCGCCCCCAGGAAACGCTGCAGGACGAGATCGACGATTTCTCTCTCTACGACGAGCTTGCCCGGACGGGTACGCAGTCCGTCGAAGGTGAGGTCCTCGGCTGGCTGACCGCCGACGAGGTCAAGCAGGCGCTCGCCGATCTGCCCGAGTCGTTTCGCCTCGTGGTGTATCTCGCCGATGTCGAGGGATTCTCCTACCGTGAGATCGCCGACATCATGCAGACGCCGCAGGGCACGGTGATGTCCCGGTTGCATCGGGGAAGAAGGGCGCTGCAGAAGGCGTTGGCTACCTACGCGCGGTCACGTGGGCTTCTCGACGACGCGGAGGGCCGGCAATGAGCGCCAGATCACGTACCGGACCGGATCACGACAACGCGGATGAGGGCGCCATGCCCGAAGCCGACCAGTGCGGCGATGCGGGCGCCGACGGCTGCCTTCAGGCACTCGCCGACCTCGAGTCCTACCTTGACGGCGAACTCCCCGACGCTCGCCTGGCGAGCATCAGGCAGCACATCGAAGCCTGCTTTCCGTGTACGGGACGTGCGACGTTCGAAGAGCAACTCCGGGCGCTCGTTCGTGACGGCTGCGCCGAATCCGCGCCCTCGTCGCTGATCACACGCATCGAGGCGATACTCGCCGGCGACGACGGCTGAGTCCGCCGGGGTCGGCCGGTGGGCCGCCGGCCCCCGCATCGCCGAGCCGCGTTCCAGCGGTGCGGATGAGCGGGGATCAGCGGTTGCTGCCACTAGGCTTTCCGCGTCCCTCGTTCCACTGCGTCCTGGCGAGGCCTGTCATGTCCGACCGCCCCGTGCTCGTCACGGGAGCCGCCGGTTTCATTGGTTCCAACCTCGTTGCGCGGCTCCTCGAGGACGGTCGTCGGGTGGTCGGCGTCGACGACCTCTCATCCGGTTCGCTCGCGAACCTGGCCGGTGCGCGTGACCGCTATCCCGGTCGGTTCGAGTTCGACCGACTCGACGTTCGCAAGGGCGGGCTCGGGCCGTTGTTCGCGAAGCTGCGCCCGCAGGTCGTCTTCCACCTGGCCGCGCAGGTCGACGTGCGTCGTTCGGTCGAGGACCCGTTGTACGACGCGTCGGTCAACGTGCTCGGCACGATCGCAACACTGCACGCCGCAATCGCCGCAGGCGTCGACAAGATCGTGTACGCGGGCTCGATCGGCTCGTACGGTGAACCCGACGCGTCGGCGCTGCCGGTCGATGAGAGCTTCGATGCGCCCGCGCTGTCGCCGTACGGCGCCTCCAAGCGGGTCGTGCTCGATTATCTGCGCACGTTCGGTGCACTGCACGGCATCGACTGGACCGCGCTGACACTCGCCAACGTCTACGGCCCGCACCAGACGACGTCCGGTGAAGGCGGCGTGGTCGCGACCTTCATCGGCCGCATGCTCGCTGGCCAGCCGTGCACGATCTACGGGGACGGTGAGCAGACGCGGGACTTCGTGTACGTCGACGACGTCGTACACGCGCTCGTGCTGGCCATGGACCGGGGCTCGGGTCAGCGCCTGTTGATCGGGACCGGAGAGCGGGTGAGCGTCAACCAGCTGTTCAACGCGCTTGCTGCCGCGATCGGCTATGAGCACGATCCCGTGCAGGCGCCCGCACGCTCGGGCGAGATCCGCCACAGCAGCGTCGACGCGCGCCGGGCTGGACGCGATCTCGGATGGAAGCCGTGGACCACGCTCGAGGAGGGGCTGGCGGCCACGCTCTCGTGGGCGGCGCAGCGCATCCTGCGATGAGGGCCGTGCCGGCGGCGTGCGGCCCCGCGAAGCCATGCGTGTGTGGTTGCGCCGCGTCGTGACGCTACGGTTCCCGCAAACGCGTCGACGGCGGGGTGGGGCGCAGTCCGATGGTTGTGGAAGGGCAGTCGGTGACCTACGCACGTGAGGTCGGCGAACGACTCCGTCAGGTCCGTGTCGACCGGGGATTGTCGCTGCAGGACGTCGAGCGATCGTCGGGTGGGCGCTGGAAGGCCGCGGTCATCGGCTCGTACGAACGCGGGGACCGCAACATCAGCGCGACCCGGCTGCTCGAGCTCGCCGAGTTCTACGGCGTCAGCCCTGCCGAGGTGCTTCCGGGGGAGGCGCCGTTACGGCGCGCTGACCGCGAGGGGGTCGTCATCGATCTGCGCCGCCTCGAGGCGCTCAACGACCGGTGGGCGCCGGTGCGCCGCTACCTCGAGTCGATCCAGGTGCAGCGCGGCGACTTCAACCGCCAGGTGCTCTCCGTTCGGGCCGAGGATCTCAGGGCGCTCGCAGTGGTCTACGACGGTTCCGAGGACGAACTCCTCGACGATCTGCGTCAGCAGGGTGCGGTCATCGAATCCTGAGAGGCGCCGGACACGGCAGTACGCTCGACCATCATGGGTGACTCACGATCCGCATCCTCCTCGTCCGGTCGCGCGCGGCCGGACGGACGACGTTCGCGCACGACCGCGGACACGACCGTCGCGCGCCTGTCGGGGCCGCTCGAGCGCGTCCTCGCGCGTCTGCCCGAGGCGCAGCGTCGTGTGCTCGAGTTGCGCATGGGACTCAAGGACGGTCATCCGCACGATCTCGCGGACACCGCACGTGCGCTCGGACTGTCGATGAACGAGGCGCGGGAGATCGAGACGCGGGCTTTCGCCTACATCCGCGAGGCGCTCACGCCCGAGCAGCTCGCTCGGCTGCAGCGGCTTCTGAGCGAATGACCATCTGAGTGTCATCGTCACGCCACCTCGTCGAGGCGCCCTCGGGCCTCCACGACGCTGCCGTCGACACGCTCCAGGCGATCGTCGCAGACTGGCAGATCCTCGCTGACCTGTCGTTCTCCGACCTGTTGATGTTCTGCCGCGAGGACAACGGCGATCTCAAGGTCGTAGCGCAGATGCGCCCGTATACGGCGCAGACGGTGTATGTCGAAGATCTGGTCGGGCGTGTCTTCGGCGCCGACGAGCGGCCCGTCGTCACCCGGTCCTTCGAGACGGGCGAGATCATCCGTGAAGGCGACCCCGACTGGACCTCGGGCGTCCCGGTGCGTGAGGACGCCGTCCCCGTCCGCTTCGACGGCGACGTGGTCGCGGTGGTCACGCGCGAAGCGAATCTGTCCATGGTGCGCTCGCCATCGCAGCTCGAGCTGACCTATCTGCAGATGGCGAACGACCTTTCCCACATGCTCGCGGAAGGATCGTTCCCTTTCCCCGGAGAGAAGACGGACCGGGACATCTCGCCTCGCGTCGGCGACGGCACGATGCGCTTGGATCCCTCAGGCGTCGTCACCTACGCCTCGCCCAACGCCATGAGCGCCTTCCGTCGTCTCGGGGTGGTCGACAACATCGTCGGCCGCAGCATCGCAGACGACGACCTGCGTGGAAGCGACATTCTCGAGGCGCTCGCCGACGCGGAGCCGCTCGAGTCCGAGATCGAGGCGATGGGCACCGTGGTGCTGCGGCGTCTCGTGCCGTTGATGCGAGCCCACCGGGTGCTCGGCGGGCTGATGCTCGTGCGGGAAGTCACCGATCTGCGGCGCCACGAACGGCTGCTTCTGTACAAGGACGCGACGATCCGGGAGATCCACCACCGGGTGAAGAACAACCTGCAGACCGTCGCGTCGCTGCTACGCCTGCAGTCGCGCCGGCTCGACTCTCCCGAAGCCCGGGAGGCGCTCGGAGAATCGGTACGCCGCATCTCGTCCATCGCGCTGGTGCACGAGACGTTGTCTCAGGATGCGCATCAGCGTGTGTCGTTCGACAAGGTCACCAACCGTCTCATCGAGATGGTCGGCTCGGGGCTGACGGATCCCGAGAAACCGGTGACCATGCAAGCGCATGGAACGGCGGGCGAGCTGCCCGCCGAGGTTGCGACCCCGCTCGCGCTCGTGGTGTCCGAGCTGATCCAGAACGCGGTGGAGCATGCGTTCGACGCCGCTGGCTCGGTGACCGTCGAACACGAACGCCGGACGTCGGGCCTGCGTGTTGCGGTGTGTGATGACGGCCGTGGCGTCGCCGAAGACTGGAATCTGGAGCGCGACGCGCGACTCGGTCTGCAGATCGCGGCCACGCTGGTCGAATCGGAGCTCGGCGGAACGTTCGACGTGCGTCGAGCGGACGCCGATGGCGGGACCATCTGCGAGGTCGTGCTGCCCCTGCCGGCGTCGTGAGTCTCAGCTCGCCATGCGTCGGCGACGCTGCCGCGAGCGCTTGAGCGTCCGGCGTTCGTCCTCGGTGAGACCACCCCACACCCCAGCGTCCTGGTTCGACGCGAGCGCGAACTCCAGGCACTGTTCGCGCACATCGCACGTCGCGCAGATCCGCTTTGCCGCCTCCGACTGTTCCAGGGCAGGGCCGGTCGTCCCGATGGGGAAGAACAGCTCGGGATCCTCGTCGATGCAGGCTGCGCGGCTACGCCAGTCCATGGTGCGGTCTCCAGTTCGCGAAGGGCTGCGTCCGCGCTCAGACTCTGGAGCGGGCACAGCCGAACGCCGTCAACGTTGTGCGGATGTGAATCTGCGAGGTCGTGTCGTCGCTGAGAGGCGCCGTCACGCTTGTGAACAATTTCTCTAACTTGGCGACCGTAACGTCCCAGTCGATGCTGTCAAGGGTTCGACGTCAGGACGCCCCTGGCCGCCGCTCCTTCGTGCGCTGGGCGCTCGCTCCACCCGCGAAGACGCGCAACGCCTGTCGTTCGGCGGTGAACGTGACGCGACGTCGTTCGGCGACGTAGTCGCCGTCGACCATCAAGGGCAGCGGCACGGCCGATCGCAGCGTGAACGTCGTCAGATCACGCAGATACGTGACTTCCCCGAACTCCAGATGGCTCCCATCCACCATCGCGCGCCGCACGATTCGCAGCAGTCGCATCGTCGAGGTGGCGTCGACCGTCAGCAGATCGAGGCCGGCATCGAATGACGCGTCCGGATGCGCCCGCACCGCGCGACGTCCGAGAAACGTGTACGGCACGCCGTTGGCGACCAGCGAGATCGCGACCGGACCGATGGCACGGCCGTCCGGCAGGTCGACGAACACCTGTGCGGGGCGCCGGCCGCGACGCCGGGTCGTCCATTCGCGGATCGACGACCACACGAAGGCGAGCTGGCCCATCGAGCGTTTCAACCGTTGGTGGCGCTCCACGTGGCGCACCACGGCGGCGTCGAACCCGAATCCTGCGTTGCAGCCGAACCATCGGCCGTCCACGCATCCGAGCGTGATCGTCTGCGTGGCGTTGCGGGCGGCCGCGTCCGCGATCACGCGTGCCGCAGCGAGCGCGTCGTTGGGCAGGCCGAGCGAACGCGCGAACACATTCGCGCCACCTCCCGGCACCACCGCGAACGGCACCGGCCCGTGTGCCAGCGCCTGCAGCACCTCGTTGGCCGTCCCGTCGCCACCGAACGCCACCACCAAGTCCGCGCCTGAGTCCCTGGCGGCGCGAGCGAGTTCGGTCGCGTGCCCCGGTCGCTTCGTGAGGTGGCTGTCGAGACCGTCGACCGCGTCGGCGAGCACCGAGGCGACCCGCTTTGCGAGCCCGACGGTCGTCGCGGTGGCTTGAGGGTTGACGACCAACACTGCGTGCACGCGTCGGCTCCCCGGCCGGCCCACACCGGCGCGAGGGAAGGCTAACCCGCGTTCTCGTCACCTTCGCCATCACCAAGAGGCGTCCATCCGCTCCCGAGTTCGTCGTCGTTTCCGGTCCCGGTGTCGTCGTCGCCGGTCCCGGCGTCCTCGTGGTCGGCCGGGACGTCGCTGGGGGGTCCGGCGTCCACGGCGTCGCCGGGTCGCGCCAGTTCGACCCCGCCGTCCGGCCACGCGAACCGTTGCGGCGGGTGCGCATCGAGTGCCCGCTCGAGCAGGTCGGCGAAGATCGCTGCAGGAATGCTGCCCCCTGTCACTCGGCGCACGCCCCGGACGTCGTGCAACGGCACCCGACCCTCGGCATGGCCGACCCAGACGGCAGCGGCGAGCGCAGGCGTCGTACCGACGAACCACGCGTCGGCATGATCCGACGTCGTCCCGGTCTTGCCGGCCACGTCCCAGCCGTCGATTGCCGCGCGCGAACCGGTTCCACCCTCCACGACCCCGGTCAGGATCGACAGGGTCGTCCACGCGGTCGCCGGTGTCATCGCCGCGACGCCGGTCGAGGGCTCCAGCAGAGATCGTCCCGCGGCGTCCTCGACGCGGGCGACCACCGTCGTCGGATGGTGGACACCCTCCGTAGCCAGCGTGGCGATCGCGCCGGCCATCTCCACCGGCGTGACCGACAACGATCCGCCGCCGATGGTGATCTGCGGATCATCGGGCGGGACCGGCGAGGTGATGCCCATCGCGCGCGCCATCGCCGTTACCCGCTCGAGTCCCAGGCCCAGGCCAAGTCGCGCGTATGCAGTGTTGATCGACCGGTGCGTCGCGTCCTCGAGCGTGACCGCCGGGTAGGAGCGCCGGTCGTAGTTGCGCACGTCTTCCCAGATGCCCCAGGGCGTCGAGATGTCTCCCTGGGATCCGTCGAAGAGGTCGGCGGGCCCCACCCCGCCGGCGACGGCGGCGGCCAGCACGAAGACCTTGAACGTCGACCCGGGTTGGCGCCGGGCCTGTGTCGCGAGGTCGAACTGCAGATCGTCGTAGGAACGCGTACCGGCCATCGCGACGACGTGACCTGAGTGGGGGTCGACGACCACGATCGCCGCGTCAGGGTCCGATTCGTTGCCGAGGTGTGTGGCCAGCACCTCGCGAGCAACCTGCTGGAGGTCGGGATCAACGGTCGCGTGGATCGTCAACCCGCCTCGGTAGAGGGCGTTCGCGCGTTCCTCCCGGGTGGCTCCCAGGCGCGGATCGGCGAGCAGCGTGCGCAGCACGGCGTCGACCACGTGGGGCTCACGCGTCGCGGGACGACGTGGTGGCGGCATCACGACGATCGGGCGTGCCGTGGCCGCACGGCGTTCCTCAACGGTTATCAGGCCGGCTTCGCCCATGCGCCACAGCACGTCGTCGCGGCGCGTGCGTGCGGCATCCGGTGCGCGCGCGGGTGCGAAGGCTTCGGGAGCACGCACGATGGCTGCCAGCAACGCAGCTTCGTGGAGTTCGAGCTCGCTCACCGTCGAGCGGAAGTAGCTGTGTGCCGCAGCCTCGACACCGTAGGCGCCCTGCCCGAAGTAGATGGTGTTGAGGTACTCCTCGAGGATCCTGGCTTTCGACCATCGTTCCTCGAGTTGTCGTGCGAGCAGGATCTCGCGCAGCTTCGTTTCGGGCGTGCGGGCTGCGTCGGGCAGATAGAGGGTCTTGACGAGTTGCTGGGTGATCGTCGAGCCGCCCTGCTCGTACTCGTCCGCGGCGAGGTTGATCAGGGCTGCGCGCGTCAGTGACCGCAGATCGACGCCACGGTGATGGAAGAAGCGGCGGTCCTCGGCGATGAGGAACGCGTCGACGACGTGGCGTGGCACCGCATTCAGCGAGACCGGTTCGCGCAGATCCTGACGGAGCACCGCCAGCGCCCCACCGTGCGCGTCGACGACCACCGAAGCGCCGCCCGGCGTCGGAGGGTCCTGGAGTTCGACGTCGACCGCCGGCAGTTCGAGGCGCACGATGCCGCCGCATCCCGAGAGCAGGAGTCCGATCAGCAGGGCCGGGGCGAGCGCCCGCCGCAGGCCCCGCATGCGCGTCATCCCAATGCCCGGTCGAGATCCTCGATGAGGTCCTCCACCGCCTCGATCCCCACCGAGAGCCGCAGCAGGTCGTCGGGCACCTCGAGCGCGGTGCCCGCGACCGACGCATGCGTCATCACCCCGGGATGCTCGATCAGGCTCTCCACCCCGCCAAGCGATTCGGCGAGGAAGAACACCTCGGTCGCCTCTGCGATCCGGATGGCCGCCTCACGGCCCCCCCGCGCCCGGAACGAGACCATGCCCCCGAAGTCGCGCATCTGCCGGGAGGCGAGCTCGTGGTCGGGGTGGTCGGCGAGCCCGGGATAGCGGACCTCGGCGACCGCCGGATGCTCGTCGAGGAACGTGGCGATGGCGGCCGCGTTCGCGCAGTGGCGGTCCATCCGCACGGCGAGCGTCTTCACGCCGCGAAGCGTCAGCCAAACGTCGAAAGGTCCGGGCACGGCACCCGCAGCGTTCTGCAGGAACGCGAGGTGGCGTGCGGTGGCGGCGTCCGTGCACGCGGCACCGCCGACGACGTCCGAATGCCCGCCGAGGTACTTGGTCGTCGAGTGCACCACGATGTCGGCGCCCAGCGTCGCCGGTTGCTGCAGGTACGGCGTCGCGAAGGTGTTGTCGGCCACCAGCAACGCGCCGTGCCCATGTGCGAGGTCGGCCAGCGCGGCGAGGTCGAGCACATCGAGCCGGGGATTCGACGGAGACTCGGCCCACACCATGCGTGTCGACGGCCCCATCGCGGCCTCGACCGCGTCGAGGTCACCGAGCGGTGCGGTGTCCACGCCGATGCCGAAGCGCTGGTGCACCTCGGCGATGAGCCGCCACGTACCCCCGTACACGTCATTGGCGAGCAGCACCCGGTCACCCGGTGACAGCAGCCGCAGAACCGCGTCTTCTGCCGCGAGACCGGAGGCGAAGCACACCGCGGCGTCCGTTCCCTCGAGCGAAGCGAGGCAGGTCTCCAGCGCCGTTCGCGTCGGGTTGCCGGTCCGCGCGTAGTCGTAGCCGAGGTGCTCGCCCACGCGCGGCTGGGCGAACGTCGACGTCTGGTAGATGGGCACCGTCACCGCGCCCGTCTGGGGATCCGGCTCCTGGCCGACGTGGATGGCACGGGTGGAGAAGCGCATCGGGTACTCCTCGTCGTGTCGTCGCGGCGCCGGTCGCGTGCAGCCTGCCTGGTTCAGCCTGCCATGTACGACAGGACGTCGGCACGTGTCACGACGCCGGACGCACGGGCGCCGTCGAAGACGAGCACGGCAGGCGCTCCCGCCGACAGTTCGGCCAGGACTTTGTCGAGCGCGTCGCCGACGTCGACCGCGGGCAGCGGGGGCTGCAGGACGTCGCCGATGGGCCGTTGCATCGCGGCCGGGTCACGCAGCGCCGCGTCGAGCAACGCGTTCTCGCGTACCGAGCCGACGACGTCGGTCGCGGACGCGTCATCGTGCACCCCTTCCCTGAACACCGGCATCTGGGACACGCTGAACTCCTTGAGGAGTTCGATGGCCTGTGCGACGCGTTCGTCGGGGTGCAGATGGACCAGCGCCGGCAGTGTCGCGCCCTTGGCGTGCAGGACGTCGGCGACCGTGCCCGCGGCCGTCGCGTGGTCGACGAAGCCGTGCTCGGTCATCCAGGTCGCGTCATAGAGCTTGGAGAGGTACCCGCGGCCGGAGTCGGGAAGCAGCACCACGATCGTGGCGTTCTCGTCCTGCCGGGCGGCGTAGCGGCGCGCGGCGACCAGCGCGGTTCCCGCCGACCCGCCGACGAGGATCCCCTCCTCGCGGGTGCATCTGCGCGCCATCGCGAACGATTCGGCGTCGGACACCCGCTCCCAGACGTCGACGACCTGACGGTCGAACGTCGGTGGCCAGAAATCCTCGCCGATGCCTTCGACGAGGTAGGGATGGACCTCGTCGCCCGAGTACAGCGAACCTTCCGGGTCGGCGCCCACGACGACGAGATCCGGAAGGTGCTCCTTGAGATAGTTGCCGACACCGGTTGCGGTGCCGCCGGTTCCCACACCACACACGAACGCGTCGAGCTGCCCGGCGGTCTGGCGCAGCAGTTCGGGACCGGTCGACAGGCTGTGCGCGAAGGGGTTGGCCTGGTTGAAGTACTGGTTGGGTTTGAACGCACCCGGTCGCGCTGCGAGCTGGTCGGACACCGAGTAGTAGGAACGCGGGTCCTCGGGTTCGACCGCGGTGGGACATACCACGACGTCGGCGCCATAGGCGCGCATGAGCGCGATCTTGTCTTCACTGACCTTGTCGGGCACGACGAACGTGCACCGGTAGCCCTTGCGGGCCGCGACGATCGCCAAGCCGACCCCGGTGTTGCCCGACGTCGGTTCGACGATCGTGCCTCCCGGGGCGAGCAGGCCCGCCGCTTCGGCGGCCTCGATCATCGCCGCGCCGATCCGGTCCTTGACGCTGCCGCCCGGGTTGAGCATCTCGAGTTTGGCGAGCAGGGTCGGCGGGACGTCTGCCGACAGGCGGTCGAGAGCTACGAGCGGGGTGTCGCCCATGAGCGCCACGATGTCGGGCGCGACTTCCCGCCCGCGCTCGTCGTGATGGACGCGCGGACCTTCGCGAGCGTCGTGCCTCGCTCCCGGCGTCATCTCGAACGCGGAGCGGTCGAACTCGTCGAACGACACGGTCATCGCATGCCTCGGAGTGTCGGGTTGCGGGTCGCGCATCCCGACCCGCGGTGGGTCGTGACCTGGCGGCCGTACCCCCGGTAGGAATCGAACCTACGCATCTGGCTCCGGAGGCCAGTGCTCTATCCACTGAGCTACGGGGGCGGGACGGGCACCGATCTGGTGCGATCCGGCACGGTACCACGCGGCATTCGGGCGACCCCGGCCGCGCCACCGTGCGACGAGGTCCGGTTACGCTGCCCGTGCCGCGCCGCTCGCCCTGGCCTCTCGCCCGGCACGCCCCGGCGCCGTGGACCTTGTCGACGTCGTCGGTGCTCCCGCTGGAACGTCGGCTGCACGGCGCACGCTCTCCTTACGATCCTGGACCGAAGATGGTGCGACCCGACCTGCACGACCCGGCGCTGGCCGACATCGACGCCGGCCTGCGAGCGGCGCTCGAACGGCTGGGCCTGCCGGCGGCCGAACCGGATCTCGAACGCCCTGCGCGGCCCGAACACGGTGACTGGGCGAGCAGTCTCGCGCTGCGACTGGCCAAGCCCGTGGGACGTCCGCCCCGTGAGCTCGCTGAGGAGATCATCGCCGCCTTCGACGCCCCGTCGGTCGTGGCGGAGGTCACGGTCGCCGGCCCGGGGTTCGTCAACGTGCGGCTCGCTGCCGACTACCACGAGCAACTGGTGCGACGCATCGTGGAGCACGGCCCCATGTTCGGGCGCCGTCAGCTTCCCGACGACGAACAAGAGACGGTCAACGTCGAGTTCGTCTCGGCGAATCCCACCGGTCCGCTGCACGTCGGAGCGGGCCGCTGGGCCGCGACCGGCGACGCCATCGCAGCGCTCGTCGAGGCGTCGGGTCACCGCGCCGTCCGCGAGTACTACGTCAATGACGCCGGCGAGCAGATCCGCCGGTTCGGCGAGTCGGTCGTGCTCGTTGCACGCGGCGAGCAGCTCGGCGAGGCGCACTACCGCGGCGCGGCCGTCGCCGAGGTCGCGGACGAGCTGCGTGCCGAGCACGGCGACGAGCTGTTCACGGCCGAGGCGGCGCCGGCAGTCGACGGCGCGGCCGCCGAGGCCGGAGATCCCCGCGTCGGTGCGGGAACGGCCGACGCGGTCGGACGCCTGGGTGTGGAGTCCATGCGGCGCCGGATCGAAGCCGTGCTCGCGCGCATGGGCGTGACCTATGACGTGTGGTTCTCCGAGCGCGAACGTCTCCACGAAGGCGGGGCGATCGATGCGACGCTTCGTGACCTGGATGCACGGCAGGCCACCTACGTCGCCGACGGTGCCACGTTCCTGCGCACGACCGACCACGGTGACGACAAGGATCGCGTGCTCGTCCGCTCGGACGGTCGGCCAACGTATTTTGCGGCCGACTGTGCCTATCTCAGGGACAAGTGGGAACGGGCGGACCGGTTGTTCTATCTCCTCGGTGCCGACCACCATGGCTATGTGGCGCGTCTGCAGGCCGCGGCGGCATGCCTGGGAATTCCCGTCGACCGGGTAGAGATCCGCATCGGCCAACTGGTGAACCTGCTGCGCGCCGGCGCTCCGGTGCGCATGTCGAAGCGGGCGGGCGAGACCATCGACCTCGACGAGGTGCTCGACGAAGTCGGTGTCGACGTGACCCGCTACCACTTCCTGCGCCAGGGGCTGGACACGACCGTCGACTTCGACCTCGACGTCGTCGCGGCACAGTCCATGGAGAACCCCGTGTACTACGTGCAGTACGCGCATGCGCGCATCAGCTCGTTGGTGCGCACCGCCGACGAGCGCGGGTTCGATCACGGCTCGCTCGACGACGCCGACCTGGCGCAGCTCGGCCACCCCGCCGAGCGCGAACTGCTCGTCACGATGGCGCAGCTGCCCCTGGTCGTCGCCGAAGCCGCAGAGCTGCGCGCAACACAGCGGCTGGCGCGCTACGCCGAGGAGCTCGCTGCAACCTTCCACCGCTTCTACACCGAGTGCCGTGTGCTGGTCGAGGGCGCGGAGGACGGCAGCGACCCCGACGCCGTCGCGCTGGCGCGTGCCCGCTACTGGCTCGCCGTCGCCGCCCGCCAGACGCTCGCGAACACCCTCGCCTTGCTGCGTGTCGACGCACCGGAGCGCATGTGATGGCCCCCGGACCCTGGCCACTGACCGCGTCGCGTGCATCCGACGGAGCGCTCGTCATCGGCGGCGTGCCGGTGACGGAACTGGCACGCACGCACGGCACACCGCTGTTCGTCGTCGACGAGGAGGACCTGCGCCAGCGCTGCCGGGACTACCGGGAAGGCTTCAACGGCGTCGAGGTGGCCTACGCCTCGAAGGCCTGGTGCACGATCGGCGTGCTCCAGATCGTCGACGAGGAGGGACTGCTGGTCGATGTCGCCTCGGAAGGCGAACTCCACACAGCACTTGCCGCCGGGATCGATCCCGAGCGCCTCATCCTCCATGGCAACAACAAATCCGCCGCGGAACTCGACCGGGCCCTCGAGGCCGGCGTCGGACGCATCGTCATCGACTCCTTCGACGAACTCGAACGAGTCGAACGCATCGCGGCCGACCGCTCGACCGTCGCGCGCTGTCACCTGCGCATCACCCCCGGCATCGACGCGCATACCCACGAGTACGTCCGTACCGGTCATGACGACAGCAAGTTCGGTTTCACGTTGTCGCTGGGCCTGGCGGACGACGCGATGCGGCGGGCGCTGCAGCTCGACCATGTCGAGATTCTGGGCGTCCACGCCCACGTCGGCTCACAGATCTTCGGTGCCGACCCGTTCGTCGCCAACGCCGAAGTGACGCTCGATCTGCTCGCGCGATGGCGCGAGACGTTCGACGTCGAACTCGGTGAGCTCAACCTGGGCGGCGGCATGGGAATCCGCTACACCCACGAAGACCATCCGATCGAGGTCGCCCGCTACGCATCTCAGGTGCTCGACGCCGTCGAACAACGCTGCGCCAGTCACGGGCTCACGCCACCCCGTCTCATCGTCGAGCCCGGACGCGCGATCGTGGGGCCCTCGACGGTGACGGTCTACGAGGTCGGCACCGTCAAGAAACTGCCGGGTCTGACGACCTGGGTCAGCGTCGACGGCGGGATGTCGGACAACATCCGTCCCGCCCTCTACGACGCCGAGCACGAGGTCACGCTCGCGAACCGCGAGAGCGACGTCGCCCCGACACCGGTCACCGTGGTCGGCAAGCACTGTGAGTCCGGCGACCTCGTCCGCGAACACGCCCCGCTCGCAGGTGACGTCCGCGTGGGCGACCTGCTCGCCGTCGCGGCAACCGGCGCCTACACCGAGGCGATGGCATCGAACTACAACCGGTTGCCGCGGCCCGCTGCCGTACTCGTGCGTGACGGCCACGTCCGCACCCTGCTGCGCCGGGAGACACTCGACGACCTGCTGCGGCGCGACGTGCCACTGCGGTGACGCCGACGGTTGCGCAGCCCGCGCTCGTCAGGTGAGGCGCTGCCGCGCGGCGGCGTCAGGTGATCGGGCACCGCGCGCGGTTGTGACGGGCGGGTCGCCGACCGCTCACCGGTAGGCTTCCGTCGGCCCTCAGACCCCGCTGTCCTTCGAGGGGAAGCAACGTGGATCGTGTCCTGCGCATCGGCCTGCTCGGCTGCGGCACCGTCGGTCAGGCCGTCGTGACGCTCCTCCATGAGGGAGCGCACGACATCACGGCGCGCGCCGGGGCGTCCATCGAGATCACCCGTGTGGCGGTTCGCGACCTGGGCAGAGACCGCGGGCTCCCGCTCGACGCGACGGCGTTCACCGACGATCCGTGGTCGGTCGTCGAAGCCGACGACGTCGACATCGTCGTGGAGGTGATGGGCGGGCTGGACCCGGCCGGCGACCTCGTGCGTCGGGCCCTCGAACGCGGCCGGCCTGTGGTGACCGCGAACAAGGAACTCGTGGCGAGCCAGGGCCCCGAGTTGTACGCATCGGCGAAACAAGCGGGGGTCGACCTGGCGTACGAGGCAGCGGTCGCTGGCGCCATCCCGATAATCCGCCCTCTCAAGGAATCGCTCGCCGGTGACACCGTCCGGCGCGTCGTCGGCATCCTGAACGGAACAACGAACTTCATCCTCACCCGGATGGCTGAAGACGGCGCGGAGTACGAGGACGCGCTCGCCGAGGCCAAACGACTCGGCTACGCCGAAGCCGATCCGACCGCCGACGTCGGCGGGCACGACGCCGCCGCGAAATGCGCGATCCTCGCCTCCCTCGCCTTCGACACCGCTGTGCACGGCGCCGATGTGTTCCGCGAAGGCATCGAGACGGTCACTGCTACCGACATCCGCGTCGCGGCGAAACTCGGGTACGCGATCAGGCTGCTCGGCATCGCGAGCGAGACCGACGAGTGGATCGAGGTCCGCGTCCACCCTGCGTTCCTGCCCCTGGAGCATCCGCTCGCCGCGGTCCGCGACGCGTTCAACGCGATCTTCGTGGAGGCGGACGCTGCAGGTGAACTGATGTTCTACGGTCGAGGCGCCGGCGGCATGCCGACGGGCTCCGCGGTCGTCGGCGACATCATCGACGTGTGCCGCAACTTTCTGCAGACGGCACGGGGCGCAGCGGAGACCCACCACCGCGTCAAGCCCATCCGGTCGATCGACGACCTCGAGACCCAGTACTACGTGTTGCTCGACGTCGACGACCGAGCGGGCGTGCTCGCGGGGGTCGCCACCGTCTTCGGCAACCACGACGTGTCGATCGCCCAGGTCTGGCAGCAGGGCTACGGCGACACCGCGCAGCTCGTCCTGATCACCCACCGGGCCCGAGAATCCTCGCTGCGTGCGACCGTCGACGAACTCGCCACGGTGGAGGCGGTCCGTAGCGTCGCGAGCGTTCTGCGCGTCGAAGCCGAGGCGTTCGGGACGTGAAGGACGACGCAGCCTCCGGCGGCCGGGACGGTGGGCACGTCTGGCGCGGCATCATCGAGGAGTACCGCTCGCGGATGCCGGTCGCCGACACGACGCCGGTGGTGACCCTGCGCGAGGGCGGCACGCCACTGATCGCCTCCGAGCATCTCAGCGAGCGCACGGGCTGCGAGGTCCACCTGAAGTTCGACGGGGTCAACCCGACGGGCTCGTTCAAGGACCGGGGAATGACCGTCGCGATCACCAAGGCGGTCGAGCAGGGCGCCGAGGCGGTCATCTGCGCCTCGACCGGGAACACCTCGGCATCTGCGGCGGCGTATGCGGCCAAGGCCGGCCTGACCTGCGGCGTCGTCGTGCCGAAGGGCAAGATCGCCCTGGGCAAGCTTGCGCAGGCGCTCGTGCACGGCGCCCGCGTCCTGCAGGTCGACGGCAACTTCGACGATGCGCTGCGCATCTGCCGCGAACTCGCCGAGCAGTACCCGGTCGAACTCGTCAACTCGGTCAACCCGTTCCGCATCGACGGTCAGCGCACTGGCGCGTGGGAGATCGTCGACCAGCTCGGGCGTGCACCCGATCAGCACGTGATGCCCGTCGGCAACGCCGGCAACATCACCGCTTACTGGCGCGGCTATCGGGAATACCTGGCCGACGGTCTCGTCGCAGACTTACCCGTCATGCGCGGCTACCAGGCCGCCGGTGCCGCACCGATCGTCCTCGGCCACCCCGTGGAGAAGCCGCAGACCATCGCCACCGCCATTCGGATCGGCAATCCCGCCTCGTGGCAGCAGGCGGTGGACGCGGCCAGGGATTCGGGCGGATCCATCCGTTCGGTCACCGATCGCGAGATCATGCAGGCGTTTCGGATGATCGCCGAGCACGGCGTCTTCGCGGAACTCGCCTCGGCGGCGTCGGTCGCAGGTCTACTGCAACTCGCGGACGGGGGAGAACTCGAGCGGGGCCAGCTCGTCGTGTGCGTCCTGACCGGCCATGGGCTCAAAGATCCCGAATGGGCCATCTCCGGGGCCGCGCAGCCGCAGACCGTGCCGGCCGACCTCGAAGCGGTCGCCGGTGCGCTGGGGCTTGCATGAGCCGCCTCGTGCACCACACCGTGCGCGTTCCCGCGACCTCGGCGAACCTCGGGCCGGGCTTCGACGCGTTCGGCCTCGCGCTCGACCGCCATCTCGTCGTCGCCAGTCGGCCCGGCCCCGCAGACGGACCGCTGGCGGTCGTGTCCGGTGAGGGAGCCGGCGAGCTGCCCGACGACGATACGAATCTCGTGGTCAGGTCCCTGGTCGCCTTCTGCGAGCATCACGGGGTGCCGGTGCCGGCGGTGGGGCTGCGCGTCCACAATGACATTCCGCTTGAACGCGGACTCGGCTCCTCGTCCGCGGCGATCGTCGCAGGGCTGGTGCTCGCACGGTCGCTCACCGGGATCGCCGTCGCCGATCGTGTGCTCGTCGAGCTCGCGACACAGATCGAAGGGCACCCCGACAACGTCGCGCCTGCAGTACTGGGTGGCTTCGTTGTCGCCGCGGTCGACGACGCGGGTGAGCTCGATCTGCGGCGTGTGAACCCGGCGCCGCGATGGGCGCTGGCCGCGTTCGTCCCCGACAGGCGGCAGGCCACCGCGGCGGCCCGCGCCGTTCTGCCCGGACAGCTGCCCGCTGACCAGGTCGTCGCGCAGGCGGCACGTGCCGGGCATGTCGTCGGCGCGATCACCGGTGTCTGGGAACCGGCCGCCGGCCTCGTCGCCGACCATCTCCACGAGCCCGCCCGGCGCACGGTCATGGAACCTTCGGCCGAACTGTTGGATGCACTGCGCGCCAGTGGGCGACAGGCCTGGCTGTCCGGCGCCGGCCCGAGCGTGATGGCGCTGCGCGAGCGTCACGACGCCCACGGCGACGCCCTCGACGACATGGCGCGCCGTCACGGCTTCACGCCCATGATGCACACGATCGACCTTGCCGGAGCCATCGCCTGCCCCGACGGCGGCTGTGCCTTCGCCGGGGGAGGAACGTGTGTGCAGTGTCCCCGAGGCGAGGTATGATGCTCCTGCAGCCGCGTCGTCGAGCACAACGCCGACAGCGGTCGCGGTTCAGCATCGCGTCGGATCCCAGGTAGAACGTCTACGTTGTGGTCTGGTCGCGTTCGAGGCGCCCGTCGTTTGCTGGGACAACCGGACAGCGCGGTGAGCCTTAGCCGTCCAGTCTGCGGCATCGTGACCCGTTGGGGGACACCGGTTCGACCTACCGTCCGGCACGGCGTGTGCACAGGTGGGGGAGTCCAGCAGCCCGCGGACCAACGCACCGACCAGGCACGCCGGACGACCCTCGACGTCGGTCCACGGTGACCGAACCCGCAGCAATGACGGCAGACCGCGCCCCGGGGCTGCCACACGATGGACGCTCCGCCTGATGAGGCGTCTGGAGCACAGATGAAACTCTTCCTCGACACCGCCAACCTCGACGAGATCCGTGAGATCAATGCGTGGGGCGTGCTCGACGGTGTGACGACCAACCCGTCACTCGCGGCGGTCGAGGGTGCCGATTTCGACGCGATGATCGGTGAGATCTGCGCTGAAGTCGACGGCGACGTCAGCGCTGAAGTCATCTCGACCGACGCGCCAGGCATGCTCGAGGAAGCCGAGAGGCTCGTCAAGATCGCTGACAACGTCGTGATCAAGCTGCCGCTGACCCCTGCGGGGTTGCAGGCGTGTTCGACGCTGTCGCGCCAGGGTGTGCGCACGAACGTCACGCTGTGCTTCTCGCCGACCCAGGCGATCCTCGCCGCGCGTGCGGGCGCAGCGTTCGTCTCGCCGTTTCTCGGCCGTGTCGACGACATCGCCAACGACGGCATCGGCCTGTTGCGCGAGATCTGTGAGATCTACCGGGTCCAGGGATACGGGACCGAAGTCCTCGCCGCATCGCTACGCCACCCCCAGCACGTCGTGCAGGCGGCGCGGGTCGGTGCGGACGTCGCCACGATGCCGGCGAAGGTCTTCCGGCAGATGGTCCGCCACCCCCTGACGGACCAGGGCCTCGAGCGTTTCCTCGCTGACTGGGCCTCGTACGCCTCCTCGAAGAAGGACGCCTGACCCGTCGGCCGCGCAGCGGTCGACGACCACGGAGACACATACATGGATCGCAGCCTGCTCGAGAAGAAGGCGCTCTCGGAACTGCGCGAGATCGCCTCCGCGCTCGAGCTTCAGGGATTCCAGCGGATGAAGAAGTCCGACCTGGTCGACCTCATCGTGGACGAAGGTGGCAACGGTTCGCCGTCGACGTCCTCAGAGCGTGCTCAACAGCAACTGGACGGGTTGAGCGCATCGCCGACGTCGGGTGAAACCGACGTGCCGGCAGGGTCGAGCGGCGCGCAGACGTCGGCAGAATCCACCGAGCCGGACGCGGCGGCGCGTGACACCGAAGCACGGTCGGACGCTGGCGGCGCGAACGGCCGCACCGACACGACGAATGACGCCGCCTCGGCCGTCGCGAACTCGGCCGACGACACGGGCTCGAACGATGCGACCGGCGCCGAGCGACAGCGCACGCGGGCACGATCGCGATCGGGAAGCGGCGAATCGTCGGGTGACGCGACCGCACGCGACGACCGTCGCACCGACGACGGTGACGGTGAGCGACGCCGCGGCGAAGACGCACGCTCGGAGGACCGCTCCGAGGAGCGTGAAGGGCAGCGCCGGCAGTCCGGTGACGGCGGACAACGTTCCTCGGGCAACCGGAGCGGCGGTGGACCGCGGAGCCAGCAGGACGACCAGCGCGGCAAGCGCGACCGTCGCCGCAAGGGCGGCGGTGGCCGCCCGGGATCGTCGGGTCAGCAGCAGCAGGAGAACCTCGACGAGGCGGAGGTTCGCGAAGGCGTCCTCGATCTTCTCCCCGAGGGATACGGCTTCCTGCGGGTGACCGGCTACCTGTCGGGTCCCAAAGATGTCTACGTCTCACAGTCGTTCGTCCGCCGATTCGATCTGCGTCGCGGAGATCTCGTCGCAGGACCGATACGGCGCAACAAGAACAATGACAAATTCCCGGCACTCGCCCGCGTCGACACGGTCGAGGGAGAGTCCGTCAAGCAGGACGGCCAACCACCCAAGCGGGTCGAGTTCAAGGATCTCACCCCGCTGTTCCCCGACGAGCGACTCCCGCTTGAGACCAACGAGAAGTCACCGATCGCGATGCGGCTGGTCGACATGATCGCTCCGATCGGCAAGGGCCAGCGCGGCCTGCTCGTCTCCCCGCCCAAGGCGGGCAAGACGACCGTGCTCAAGCAACTCGCGCATGCGATCGAGGAGAACAATCCCGAGGTCCACCTGATGGTGCTGCTCGTCGATGAGCGCCCCGAGGAGGTCACCGACTTCGAGCGCTCGACGCGCGGTGAGGTCGTGTCCTCCACGTTCGACAGGCCGGCCGAGGATCACACCCAGGTGGCCGAACTGACCATCGAACGCGCCAAGCGCCTGGTCGAGATGGGACGCGATGTCGTGATCCTGCTCGACTCGATCACCCGCCTCGGGCGTGCCTACAACCTCGCGGCGCCCGCCAGCGGCCGCATCCTGTCTGGTGGTATCGACTCGGCGGCCCTGTACCCACCGAAGCGCTTCTTCGGTGCGGCGCGAAACATCGAGGAAGGCGGCAGCCTGACCATCATCGCCAGTGCACTCATCGACACCGGCTCGAAGATGGACGAAGTCATCTTCGAGGAGTTCAAGGGCACGGGCAACATGGAGCTGCGTCTGGACAGGCGCATGGAGCAGAAGCGGATCTTCCCCGCGATCGACATCCAGGGATCCGGGACACGCCGCGAGGAACTGCTGCTCGACCCCGAAGAGCTCGCGACGATCTGGAAGCTGCGACGGCTGCTGTCCAGCATGGACGCCGAGGCCGCGCTCCAGCTGCTGATCGACAAACTCAAGGCCACGAAGTCCAACAGCCAGTTCCTGCAGATGATTTCGAAGTCCAACCTTCAGTAGCTGTCCACGTCGACAACCTGGCCGGCAGGCCCGGACAGGTTGCGGGCCGGCAGGCCCGGGCAGGTTGCGGGCCGGCAGGCCCGGGCAGGTTGCGGGCCGGCAGGCCCGACGACCCAGATGCGGACGCTGCGCCCTACGAGACCGGAGTACGACACCCATGAAGCCCGACATCCACCCCGAATACGTCACCACGACCGTCACATGCTCGTGCGGCAACTCGTTCGAGACCCGCGCCACCGTGCCGTCGATTTCGGTCGAGCTGTGCGATCAGTGCCACCCGTTCTACACGGGCAAGCAGAAGCTGGTCGACACCGGCGGCCGTGTGGACCGGTTCCGTCGCAGGATGGAGCAGGCGGGCCGCTGACCAGACGGACGGTTTGCGCACATGAGCACATCTCGCGACGACGCCCCCGATCCCTTCGAGGCCGCACCCCACTACTACGGGGGCCAGGCCGTCATCGAAGGTGTGATGATGCGTGGTGCCGATCGGTGGGCCGTCGCGGTGCGCCGACCCGGTGGCGACGTCTGGCTCGAGTGCCACCCGGTGTCCGATCTGCCACGGCGCCGCCCCTGGCTCAAGTGGCCCATGATCCGCGGGTGCTATGCGCTGGTCGACTCGCTGTCGATCGGCATGAAGGCGATCGGGATCTCCGCAGATCGCGCCATCGAGGAGGATGAGAGGGAAGAGCAGTCGGCTTCGTCCCGTGCTGCGGTCGGGCTGTCGATGCTGTTCGCCCTGGTCGTCTTCGTCGGCATCTTCATCTTCCTGCCTTCGGCCGGGACCAAGGGCCTCGACGCCCTCATCGGCAACCGGATGGGCGACGGCGTGTGGTTCCACATCGTCGAATCCGTCGTGAGGATCCTGATCTTCCTCGCCTACCTCTGGTCGATCTCGCTGATGGCCGACATCCGCCGCGTCTTCCAATACCACGGCGCCGAACACAAGACCATCGCGGCGTGGGAGCACGACGAAGTCCTCGAGCCCGCGACAGTCGACCGCTATCCGACGCTGCACGTGCGGTGCGGCACGAACTTCCTCATTCTCGTGATGCTGCTCGCGATCGTGGTGTACACGGTCGGCGGCCTGCTGGTGCCACCTCCCGAAGGCATCGCCTGGTACAGCGCAGTCGTCTACCACGTCGTGCTGCGGATCGTGCTCCTGCCGGTCGTCGCAGGCCTGGCGTACGAAGGGCTGCGGATCGGTGCGCGTTACGGCGACAATCTGGTCGTCCGCGGCATCATGAAGCCGGGCCTGTGGCTGCAGCTGATCACGACGCGCCAGCCCACCGTCGACCAGATAGAGGTCGCGATCCGTGCGTTCGAGGCGGTCGTCCCTGCGCGTGAACGCGAAGGACGCGTGCCCACCACCTTGACGAGCCCCGTGACGCTGGCGAGGGACGGTCTCGACGTGGAACTGACCAGCGCGGACGTCAGGATGGACGGGGCCTAGGCGAGGCCGCCGTCCAGCCGCCGCGTACATCCAGAGGCCACCGTGTTCGAACAGCTGACGTCCGTCGAAGCCCGCTTCCGGGACATCGAGGCCGAACTCGCCGACCCGTCGGTTCACGCCGAGGGTCGCTACGCAGCCCTCGCACGCGAACACGCGGAACTCGCTCCTGTTGTCGAGCTCTACCGGCGCTGGCGTGAGGTGACCGGTGACCGCGACGCCGCGCGTGACATGCTTGCCGAGGCGGACGGCGAGGACCGCCGTCACCTCGACGAGGAGATCACTGCCCTCGACCAACTCGTCGACGAACTCGAGAACCGCCTGCGGCTCGCGCTCGTGCCGAGCGACCCCCACGACGAACGGGACGTGATCCTCGAGATCCGTGCGGCTGCCGGCGGTGACGAGGCCGGCTTGTTCGCCGAAGAGCTGCGCGAGATGTACATGCGGTACGCAGCCGCGAAAGGTTGGCGTGTCGTGATCGTCTCCACCTCACCGCAGGGCATCGGAGGCATCAAGGAATCCGTTGTCGAGATAACCGGCCCCGAGGCGTACGCCCACCTGAAGCACGAATCCGGGGTTCACCGTGTGCAGCGGGTCCCCGCGACCGAGTCGCAGGGGCGCATCCACACCTCGACGGCATCCGTCGCGGTCCTGCCGGTCGCCGACGAGGTCGAGATCGACGTCGACCCGAACGACCTGCGCGTCGACGTGTTC
>JBJHAX010000012.1:0-59783 GCA_050480705.1 Nitriliruptoraceae bacterium | reverse complement strand
CAGCACGGCGTAGTAGTCCTTCTCGAGCCATTCACGCTGTGGCGCCATCGTCACACCTCACTTCCCGTCACGCCTGGTCATCCTTCAACGACCACCATGGCCGCTCGCAGCATCTTCTCGCCCCACACGTAGCCGGGACGCAGGACCTCGACCACCGTTGGTTCGGTGCCGTCTGCGTCGGCGGGTCGGTGCTGGACCGCTTCGTGGCGGTTGGGGTCGAAGGGCACGCCGACGGCGTCGATGCGCGTCAGGCCTTCGTCTGCCAAGGTCTTGTGCAGCTTCTCGGCGACGAGTTCGATGCCGCGAGAAACCTGGTCGTCCGAGGACGCCATGGCTGCCTCGAGCGTCCGGTCGAGATCGTCGAGCACTTCGACGAGGCTGCTCGCCAGGTCGGCGCGTCCCGATTCGCGCTGTTCGACGCCTTCGCGCATCATGCGGCGGCGGTAGTTCTCGAAGTCTGCACGCGCACGCCGCAGGTCGTCGAGATACTCGTCGCGCTGCCGTTCGGCAACCGCGAGCTCCTCGAGCAGTTCCTCGCGCGATCGTGGGTCCTCCACCTCGACGAGGTCGTGCGTTTCGGCGTCATCATGTGCGACGTCGCCGGCCGCCTGCTCGGCAGATGCAGTCTCCACGTCTTCGGACACGTCGTTCTCCTCCTGCAGGACACGTGTGGGGCGGCACGAACGCCGCCCCACCGGTCGGCTCAACCGCTCAGCTGCCCTTGTTGACGGCGATGCGGCGCGGTTTGGCTTCCTCCGCCTTGGCGACGGTGATGGTCAGCATGCCGTCGCGGTAGTTCGCCTCGACCCGGTCGGCGTCCACGCGGTCGGGCAGGCGCACCGCACGGTGGAAGCGGCCGAAGTGGCGCTCGATCCTGCGGAATCCGTCGGCTTCCTTCGTGTCGTAGAACTTGCGCTCTCCGGCCACGGTGAGCACGTTCTCCTCGAGGGAGACCTCGACCTCGTCGGGGTCGACCCCGGGGATCTCGATGTGGAGGGTGAACTGGTCGGCGTCCTCCTCGACATCGAGGAACGGCGTGAACGCGCCGGCTGTGGTGGCGGTGCGGTCACTGCCCAGTGCGGACCGGAACATCCGGTCCATCTCGTCCTGGAGTGACGCGACATCACGCAGTGGGTTGTAACGGGTCATCGAAGCCATCGTCGTCCTCCCTTCGTTCGTTCGCGGCGCCGTTGGGATCCGGCGCCTCCCTGTCGGGCTGTCGATCCTTCGGGGTCTCATCCGGCCGCCTGCTGGTCGTCGCCTTCGTCGACGACTTCGGCGTCGACGACCTCATCATCGTCAGACGCCGCTGCGCCGTCGGCGGGACCGGCCTGGTCGGCGGCCGACGCCTGGTAGATGACCTGCGCGAGCTGCTGGCTCTTGGTTGCCAGGTCTTCCATCCGGGTGCGCACCTCGTCGGTGTCGTCGCCGTCGATCGCGCTGCGCAGGTCGGACACGGCCTGCTCGATCTCGGCCTTGGTCGCCTCGTCGAGCTTGTCGCCGTGCTCCTTCAGGGTCTTGTCGGTCTGGTAGACGAGCGTGTCCGCCTGGTTGCGGACCTCGACCTCTTCCTTGCGCTTGCGGTCCTCCTCCGCGTGCGCCTCGGCGTCCTTGATCATCTGCTCGATGTCGTCCTTGGGCAGCGCCGAGCCGCCGGTGATCGTCATCGACTGTTCCTTGCCGGTGCCCAGGTCCTTGGCGGACACGTGCACGATGCCGTTCGCGTCGATGTCGAACGTGACCTCGATCTGGGGCATGCCGCGGGGCGCAGGCGGGATGTCGGTGAGCATGAACTTGCCCAGCGTCTTGTTGTCGTTCACGAATTCGCGCTCACCCTGGAGCACGTGGATCTCGACCGACGGCTGGTTGTCGTCGGCAGTCGTGAACACCTCGGAACGCTTGGTCGGGATCGTGGTGTTGCGCTCGATCAACTTGTGGGTGATGCCGCCCTTGGTCTCGATACCGAGCGACAGGGGTGTGACGTCGAGCAGGAGCACGTCCTTGACGTCGCCCTTGAGGACGCCGGCCTGCAGCGCCGCGCCGACCGCGACGACCTCGTCGGGGTTGACGCCCTTGTGGGGCTCCTTGCCGCCGGTCATCTCCGTGACGAGGTCCTGGACTGCGGGCATGCGCGTCGAGCCACCGACGAGGATCACATGGTCGATCTGGGACACCTGGATGCCAGCGTCCTTGATCGCACGCTGGAACGGGCCCTTCAGGCGGTCGAAGAGGTCGCTGGTGAGCTCGTTGAACTTCGAACGGCTCAGGGTCGATTCGAAGTGGAGCGGACCGGCGTCGGTCGCGGTGAGGAACGGCAGGTTGATCGTGGTCTCCTGCGACGAGGAGAGTTCGATCTTCGCCTTCTCCGCGGCTTCCTTGAGCCGCTGGAGCGCCATCCGGTCGTTGGACAGATCGACGCCGTGGTCGTTCTTGAACGTGGTGACCATCCAGTCGATGACGGCCTGGTCCCAGTCGTCACCGCCGAGCTGCGAATCGCCGGCAGTCGACTTGACGTCGAACACGCCCTCGGCGATCTCGAGCACCGACACGTCGAACGTGCCGCCACCGAGGTCGAAGACGAGCACGGTCTGCTCGTCCGACTTCTCGAGGCCGTAGGCGAGCGCCGCCGCGGTTGGCTCGGCGACCAGCCGCAGCACCTCGAGGCCGGCGATCTCGCCGGCTTCCTTGGTCGCCTGCCGCTGGGCGTCGTCGAAGTAGGCGGGAACGGTGATGACCGCCTGGGTGACGTCAGCGCCGAGGTAGGACTCCGCGTCGCGCTTGAGCTTCATGAGGATGCGTGCGGAGATCTCCTGCGGCGTGTAGTGCTTGCCGTCGATCTCCTGCTTCCAGTCACGTCCCATGTGGCGCTTGACCGACCGAACCGTACGGTCGGCGTTGGTGACCGCCTGGCGCTTGGCGACCTCACCGACGAGCACCTCGCCGGATTTCGACCACGCCACGACCGACGGGGTCGTGCGTGCGCCTTCGGCGTTGGCGATCACGGTGGCTTCGCCGCCCTCCATGACGGAAACGACCGAGTTGGTCGTCCCGAGGTCGATCCCCACGGCCTTCGTCATCTCGCGGTCCTCCTGCATGTCGTCACGTTCGTTGGTTGCGACGTTGCCACGCCGCCGTCACGAGCAAAGGTACGCCGTGGACGCCGCCCCGCAACAGCGAGGAGCGCCCTACGCGCAACAAATATGAGTCGCATAGGATCAAGTCCGATGCGCGCAGGCGTCAACAGGCGCGCGACAACGAACGAGAACGGATCTGGACGGCCTCAGTGGTGCTCGTCGGGTTCGACGCGACGCACCGGCGGGGACCAGTCGCGAGGGAGCGGGCGCCCGCGCGCGTCGCAACGCTCGCGGTGCGGCCAGAAATCGATCATGAGCGAGAACGGCAGCAGCACGACGAAGACGAGGAGGGCCAGTTGCCAGGTCGCCACCGCACGTCCTCCGTGATGCGCACGCCTCGATCCTAGCGATCGCGGACGGCTGCGCGCGGTCTCACCGCAACTGCACCCCCGCGCGCTGCTCCACGTACCGCACGATCTCGACGTGGTCGGCGTCGGCATCGAGTGACGCTGCCGCCTCGTCGGTCAGGTCGCGGACCAGGTCGAGAAGCGGGGTGGCGACACCCAGCCCGTGCGCGAACCCGCTCGCCAGCGCGACGTCCTTGTCGATCAGGCGCAGCGCGAACGTCTTCGGGTAGGCGCCGGTCAGCGCACGCTCGGGAATGTGCTTCTCGGTGACGGCCGAGCGGCCGGTCGCGCTGTTGATCACCTCGATCGCCTTCGCGGGCGACACGCCTGCCGCCGCGAGCATCGTCAGCCCTTCGGCCGCGACCCACAGGTGTGTGGCGAGCAGCATCTGGTTGACCGCCTTGACCGCCATGCCCGCACCGACGTCGCCGAGGTGGACCACATGCGCCGAGACGGCATCGAGCACGGGCGTGACCTGTTCGAGCAGCTGCGCATCGCCGCCCACCATGACCGCCAGCGTCGCCGCAGCGGCGCCGTCGGTCCCGCCCGAAACGGGCGCGTCGAGGTAGCCGACACCGTGCCCGGCCAGCCGCTGAGCGATCTCACGCGCGCCGGCAGGGTCACCCGACGTGTGATCGAGCCAGACGGCGCCGTCGGCGAGCAGCGGGCCCAACTCGTCGGCCACGGCGGCCACTTCGGCGTCGGTCGGGAGACAGCTGCACACCACGTCGACGCCGGCCAGCTCCGCCAGCGACCCGACCGCCACCGTGCCGTGGCCACGCGCATGATCCGATGCGACCGACGACGTGCGGTTCCACACGCGGGTGGTGAAGCTCCGGGCCAGATTTGCGGCCATCGGCCGCCCCATCGCACCGAGCCCGATGTATCCGACGATCATCCTGGGTACTCCTCTTCCGTCGCACCAGCCTGCCGCGACCCTACGGGCTCACTCCACACGACGCCGTCGCCGACCTCGACACCATCGAGGCCTCCCGCCGCCACTTCCAGTGCTGCGTCGTACGGCCTGCCGGGGTCGGTGAGCGGACACGGGTCGGCGTCGCACGGCACCATCGTCGCGAGAAACACCACTTCGCCGTCGGCGACGAACGCGATGTCGAGCGGCACCAGGGTGTTCTTCATCCAGAACGAACCACTGCGTCGCTCGTCGAACACGAACAGCATCCCGGCACCCTCGGGCACGTGCTCGACGTGCATCAGGCCCCGCTGGTGCTGCTCAGGATTCGCCGCGACCACAACGGCGAACTCGATGTCGCCGTCACGCGCGCTGACGGTGACCCTCGCGGCATCCCAGTCGTCGATTTCCGGATGCATCGGCGGCACGCCGCCGACGGCCGCAGGCGACGAACACGCCACGGCAAACGCGACGACCACACCTGCCATGCGACGCACCGACATGGCCACACGATATTCGCCTTTCCAGGCCCCGGTAGCGTGGGAGCCGTCCGCTTCGCCGAGGAGCCGCGCGTGACCCAGCTCGCCGTGACCGCCGTTGGCGCCGACCGTCCCGGCATCGTTGCCGCCGTCACACGCGTGCTGCACGAACGTGGCGGCAACCTCGAGGATTCGGCGATGACGATCCTCAACGGCCACTTCGCGATCCTGCTGATGGTCGAGACCGCCGACGATCCCGGCCAGTTGCGCTCCGCGCTCGAACAGCACACGACGCCGCTGGGCCTCACCGTGTCGGTGACACCGGTCGAGCCGGGCGCGACGACGCCCTACCCCACGCACCTGCTCAGCGTGTACGGCGCCGACCGTCCCGGCATCGTCGCCGCCGTGGCGGGCGCGCTCGGCGATCTGGGTGTGAACATCACCGACCTGGAAACGAAGACGATCGGGGACGAGGACGTCGTCTACGCGATGGTCGCCGAACTCGTCGCTGATGACGAAGCCACCCTCGAGACTGAGCTGGCCCGCGTCTGCGACGAGCTCGACGTCGACCACACCCTGCGCACGATCGACGCGGAGACCTACTGACGTGCAGGACCAGCCCACGTGACCATCCGCGACGTCGTCACCTACCCCGACCGCTTCCTCAAGCGGCCATCGGCGCCCGTGTCCGGTTTCGGGGACGCCGAGCGACGCCTGGCCGACGACCTCGTCGAGACGATGTACGCCTCGCCAGGCTGCGTGGGGCTGGCCGCCCCGCAGATCGGTGCCGCGGTCCGCGCGTTCGCGATGGACGTGTCGGTGATGAAGAAGCCTCCGGCGCAGCACCACGGACTCGTCGTGCTGTTCGATCCCGAGCTGACATCGGGGGCCGAGAGCGAGGTGCGCCGCGAGGGTTGCCTGTCGGTCCCCGACTACACCTGCGACGTCGCACGGGCACTCGACGTGACCGTGCGCGGGACGACACCTGACGGCGACCGCATCGAGATCGCCACGACCGGGTTCGAGGCACGGGCGCTGCAGCACGAGATCGACCATCTCGACGGGCTGCTCATCCTCGACCGGGTCGCGTCCGCGCGCACCGACGTCCACCGCCGCCAGCGTTACGCCGATCCGGGCAAGCACCTGCGTTGACCTGACCCGCACACCTAGACTCCGGCTTCGCGTGGGGTAGCCGCAGGGAACCGAGGAGAGGGCCGCACATGACGGGAGAGAACGTCCTCGACATCTTCCGGATCGTCGCCGGCACCGGCGTCATCGCGTTCTTCGGAATCTGGGCCGTCCGACGGGCGACGTTCCTCGTGCGCCTCGTCGGTGCAGCCCGCCCCAACCCGGCACGCAACATCCGGAGCGCGTTCAAGGCCAACCTGCGCGATGCGCTCGTCAACATCTTCGGCAACCGCAAGCTGCTGCGCTGGTCGCTTCCCGGCATCGCCCACTTCTGGGTGATGTGGGCCTTCTTCGTGCTGCAGACGACCCTGCTCGAGGCCGCCGGCGAGCTCTACGTCGGGCCGGAGTTCCAGCTGCCGTTGCTCAACGCCATCTCGCTCGGCGGGGTCACCGCTTACGACGTCCTGGGCTTCTTCCAGGACTCGCTCGGCCTGCTCTCGCTGATCGGCATCGTCATCTTCGCGGCGATCCGGCTCGCACAGGATCCACGCAACCACGGCCGTTCGTCGCGCTTCGCCGGATCGAACCTCAACCAGGGCTGGTGGGTGCTCGCCGCCGAAACGCTGGTGATCTGGACGTTGTTCGTCGCGCACGGCGTGCGTTTCGCCGAAGGGCACGCACCGACCGAGGCCGCGTTCGTCTCGCGGATGTTCGGCGACGCGCTGACCGGCATCGCCCCGCTCACCCTCGAATGGATCGGCGCGATCAACCTCGTCGTCCACATCGCGATCGTCGGCGGCTTCCTCGTCTTCACGCTGCACTCCAAGCACCTGCACATCCTCACCATCCCGTTCCAGGAGCTCACCCGCCACCCGGAGAAGCACAAGGCGCTCGGCGGCCTCGAGACCGAACACATCGACATGGACGCGATGGACGAGGACACCGTGCTCGGTGTCGGCGAGGTCCAGCAGTTCACCTTCGACCGCTTCCTCGACTTCCAGACCTGCACCGAATGCGGGCGCTGCCAATCCCAGTGCCCGGCGTGGAACACCGGCAAGCCGCTGAGTCCGAAGCTGCTCATCCAGGACCTGCGCGACCACATGTATGCAAAGGGCCCGTTCCTGCTCGGCCAGATCGACGAAGCCGAGGCGGGCGACGTCATCAAGATCCCGCTGGTCGGCGACGCCCCCGGCGAGGCGGCCGTCATCGACTACGACGTGCTGTGGTCGTGCACCACCTGCGGGGCCTGCGTCGAGGAATGCCCCGTCGACATCCAGCACGTCGACACCATCGTCGACATGCGCCGCTACAAGGCCATGATGGAATCGAGCTTCCCCCAGGAAGCCGGCACGATGCTGCGCAACATCGAGAACTCCGGCGACCCGTGGGGCGTCGGGCAGGCCAAGCGCGAGGAGTGGACGGAGAAGCTCGACTTCGAGATCCCGCGTGCGGTCCCCGGCACCGAACTCGACCCCGAGATCGACCACCTGCTGTGGGTCGGATGTTCCGGCGCGGTCGATGACCGTTCCCGCAAGATCACCGTGTCGATCGCGCAACTGCTCCACGACGCAGGCGTCAAGTTCGCGATCCTGGGCAACAACGAGACGTGCACCGGTGACTCTCCACGCCGGCTCGGCATGGAGTACCTCTTCCAGATGCTGGCCGAACAGAACGTCGAGACCCTCAAGAGCGTCGGTGCGGACAAGCGCACGATCGTCACCCGCTGCGCCCACTGCTTCAACGCCCTCAAGAACGAGTACCCGGACTTCGACGGCCACTTCGAGGTGGTGCACCACAGCGAAGTGCTGGCCCGGCTCGTCGACGAGGGACGGATCGTCGTCACCAACGAACTCGCCAAGCGCGTCACCTACCACGACCCCTGCTACCTCGGACGCCACAACGAGGTGTACGACGATCCGCGGGCGACCATCAGCGCCGTTCCCGGGGTCGACGCGGTCGAGATGAACCGGACCCGGTCCAACGGGTTCTGCTGCGGCGCCGGCGGCGCACGCATGTGGATGGAGGAGACGATCGGCACCCGCGTCAACAACGACCGGGTCGACGAGGCGGTCGACACCGGGGCCGACATCATCGCGACCGGCTGCCCGTTCTGCGTCACCATGCTCAGCGACGGTGTCGCGGAGAAGGTCGGACAGGGCGGCCTCGCGGACGGACAGGTCGAGGTCCTCGACATCGCCGAGGTGCTCACCCGCGGCCGCACCGCGCCGGGCACGGCCACCGCGGCGGCAACGTCTGCCTCCGAAGGCGAGGAAGCGCACTGACCGACCGCGGGACCGAACACCACGTCGACCGGGCAGACCGCGTCGCCGAGAGACTCGCGGTGCCGGTCCTCGTGGCTGCACTCGCGTCGGTTCCGGCGATCTTCCTCACCCTCCTCGACGACCCCTGGGAACGCGTCGGCGCCGGGCTGAACACCGTGTCAGGTGCGGTGCTGGTCGCCGAGACGATCGTGCTGTTCGCCCTCGCCGAGGACCGTCGCGCCTGGCTGCGCCGCAACCGGTGGCTGGTGCTGCTCACGATCGCCATCATCCCCGCCGTGGTCTTCGCGATCGGGCCCGTCCAGCTGCTGCGACTGCTTCGCATCGCGGGTGCCCTGCGCATCATCCGGGTCGGGCGCATCCTGAAGGCCGGACGGATCGTGCGTGAGCGGGTCGGCCTCGACCGCGTCTGGCAACGCATCATCGGCGCCGGGGTGACGCTGCTGTGCGCGGCGTTCGTCGCGCTGGTCCTCGCCGACCCGACCTCGACGTCACGGGAGCTGCTGGACGGTGCGGTGGAGCGCCTCGGCTGGATCGGCGTGATCGTCGCCGGCCTGATCCTGGCGGCGGCCACCTTCATCGTGCGCAGCCAGCGCAACCACGACGAGGACAGGACCCAACGATCATGACGCTGTGGATCACCATCGGTGTGCTGGGACTGCTGCTCGTCGGCGTCGTCCTCGTCTACAACCGGCTGGTGCGGGCCAAGGTCCGTGTCAGGCAGGCGTGGGCACAGGTCGCCGTGCAGCTGCAGCGACGTCACGACCTCGTTCCCAATCTCGTGGCGAGCGTGCGCGGCTATGCCGGCCACGAACGCGACATCCTCGACGAGGTCACCCGCCTGCGCGCCGAAGCACTGTCCGAATCGGACCCTGCGCAGCGGCCCGGCGCCGAATCCGCGTTCGGCCAGGCGCTCGGACGCCTGCTCGTGCTCACCGAGAACTACCCGCAGCTGCAGGCGGACGAGAACTTCCGGCACCTCCAGGAACAGCTGCGCGACACCGAGGACCGGCTCGCCTTCGCGCGCGGCTTCGCCAACGACCGGGTCGCGAGCTACCGCAAGCTCACCGGCCAGTTCCCGACCAACCTGCTCGCCTCCGTGTTCGGCTTCCACCACGAGGAGATGTTCGCGCTCGACGATCCGCTCGCAGCGGCCGTGCCCGGGGTCGACCTGACCGGCGTCGAGCCGGCAGACGCCTGACCCGAACCGTCCTGCACGAGTCGGCACCGATTAGGCTGCCGGCGCGCCACAGCACGGTGATCGCGCCGGCGCGGGAGGAGCACGTGCGTACTGGCTGGCGGATCGGTGTCTCCCTGCTCGTCGTCGGCATCGTCGTCGCCGGCGCCGCCGCGATCGGCTGGATCGGCGACCAGGCGGGACGCGACGACGCGTTCTCGATCGACGTCTTCGACCGGATCGTGCTCGTCGAACCCGACGGCGCCACCTTCGTGCAGGAGACGATCGACGTCACGTTCCACGAGTCGCGCCGCGGGATCTTCCGCGACCTGCCCGACGAGCACCGGTTCGACGCCGGCGACTACCAGATCCTGGCCGTCGACCACGGCAGCTCCGATCAGCCGTGGAACTTCGTCGTCGAGCAGGGACCGGACGGGCCGCGGGTTCGCATCGGCGACGCGTCGGTGTGGCTCGACCCGGGCGCCTACCGCTACCGGCTGCGTTACGGCGCGCCGACGTGGAGCCACGTGCTCGCCGACGATCGCGACATCGTCGAGACCCGCATCGACGTCCCCGGATTCGACTGGCCGACCGACGTCGACCAGGTTCGTCTTGTGGTGCTTGCCCCGGGTGAGATCCTCGACGTGACCTGTGTCGAAGGCCCGCGTGGATCGACCCGGCCCTGCGCAGCCGAACCCCGCATCGGCGACGGCGAAGTCGTGATCCAGCTCGGCCCCTACGGCGACCACGAGGCGGCGACCGTCGCAGTGCACACGCCCGCCGACGCGTTCACCGCCAACCTCCCCGTCGTCGACGTGACGCCGCTCGGCACGCGGGGCCTTCTCGAGCCCGTCGATCTGACCGGGCCGCATGCCGCCCTGCTGCTCGCCCTCCTGCTGGCGCTGCCGCTGCTCGTGCTCGACGCGGTCTACGCCCGCGCCGTCTATCGCGACCGGGTCACCGACCCGCACCTGCACGACCGTCAGCACCCGACGGCGATTCCCGCACCGCCACGGGGCATGCGCCCGCCCGAGATCGCCGGGCTGCTGCTGCGCCGAAACTCCGAACCGTTGTTCCTGTCCACGCTCGTCGACCTCGACCAGCGCGGACTCGTCAGGACCTCGGCGGTCGAGCGCGGCGGCGACAAGATCGACCTCACCGTCGCGCGCGCCGACGCGGACACGCCGCCGCCACCCGGCGACCAGAGGTTCCTCGACGACCTCCTCGGCAGTGGCTCCGTCACGTTTGCTGACAAGTACGACCAGACGGTCGCACGCAAGGTCCGCAACGCCTCGCAGCATCTGGTCAAGCGTGCCCGGCACGTCTTCCGCGACCACGGACTCGAGCACGACAGCGGCAAACTGCTGCGCTCCACCGGATTCAAGGTGCTCGCCGTACTCGCGATGATCTTCTGGATCATCGTGCTCGCGGCCGTCATCGGCAGCATCACGACGTTGCCCGGCGGTGCATTCTTCGGGGTGACGGCCCTGGTCATCGTCGGCTGGGGACTTGCCCACCTGCCGTGGGCGCATCACCGGGTGCCCTTGAATTCGGCCGGCCGTGACCTGACCGCGCAGGCGCGCTCGTTCGACGAGTTCGTCCGCACGGTCGAATCCGAACAGCTCGAGTGGGCAGCCGGCCAGCCCGGCATCGACCACCTGCACCCTGCGGTGAGCCTGCTTCCGTACGCGATCGTCCTCGGCCACGCCGACTCGTGGTTCAACCGGTTCGGCAGCGTGATGGCCCAGGTGGCCGGTGCAGCAGCTGCCGGCACCGCTGCCGGCGGGACCGCCTGGTGGGCGTCGCAACGCAGCTTCTCCGGCGTGCGATCCAGCCAGTCGGCAACCAGCACCGCGCCGTCGTCGAGCAGCGGCGGAGGCGGGGGTGGTTCCGGTGGCGGCGGGGGCGGCGGCGGATCCTGGTGACCTCAGCCGGCGAACGGCGTCGGTGCGCGAGAATCAGGCGGTCTCGGGCCCGTCGTCGGGATCGTCGGGATCGTCCACGTCGTCTGGTGGCGGCGGCACGAGGTTGAGGTGGTAGCGCGACGCGGTCGGCCCGCTCTGCCCCTGATACTTCGAGCCGGTCGCACCTGACCCGTACGGCCGCTCGGCGGGGCGGTCCAGCGCGAAGAAGGCGAACTGCGCGATCTTCATGCCCGGATACAGCAGGATCGGCAGCGTGGCGACGTTCGACAGCTCCAAGGTCACGTCACCGTCGAAACCGGCATCGATGAAACCCGCGGTCGAGTGGATCACCAGCCCCAGGCGCGCCAGCGAACTCTTGCCTTCGAGGCGGGCGACGACATCGTCGGCGAGCGTGATCCGCTCCAGTGTCGCACCGAGCACGAACTCGCCCGGATGCAGCACGAACGGCTCGTCCTCGACCTCGAGCAGCTCTGTGAGATCCGGCTGCTCGTCGCGCACGTCGATGTAGGGGTAGCGGTGGTTCGCGAACACGCGGAACGTCGACGACAGACGCACATCGACGCTGGACGGCTGGATCGCCTCATCAGCGAGCGGGTCGATGCCGATCCGTCCCGAGGCGAGCGCCTCGCGGATCGTGCGGTCAGAAAGGATCACCCCGCGCCTCCGGACCGACGCCGTCGTAGGCTCCGCGAACCCTACACCGAACCGTGTCGAGGACGTTGCCCGTGCGGATGGCGACCTACCTGGCACCGAGCGTTCCGGCCTCGCTGTTCGAGCACCTGCGTGACCACCTGTCGGTCCGCCTCGGCCAACCGATCGAGCTGTGGTTCGACACCGAGCGGTCCGGCCCGCGGCCCGGCGAGCCGGAGCCGTTCTCGTCAGGCGAGGCCGATCTCGCCTTCATCTGCTCGACGTCCTACGTGTGGCTCACCGACGCCGAGCTCGCGAGCGGGCCGCTCGTGGAACTCGTCGGCGCCGCCTGGGTACCCGCCGACGCGCGCAGCGGTGGCCATCCCCGCTACTTCGCCGACGTCCTCGCGACCCGGGGCGGGCCGCCTGCACTGGCCGACCTGGCGGGACACCGCGTCGCCTACAACGACGAGGCGAGCCTCAGCGGCCTCTACGCCCTCCACATCGCCCTGAGGCGCCACGGCGTCGATCCCGGCGACGTGCGCCTCGTCCGGTCGGGCTCCCATCTCGCATCGCTGGCGCTGCTGGCCGACGGAACCGTCGATGCAGCGGCCATCGACTCGACGGTGTGGCATCGTCGGCGCCGCCAGGAACCACGCCTCGCGTTCCGCCTGACCGAGATCGCGCAGCTGGGTCCGCATCCGGTCCAGCCGCTCGTAGCACGCAGAGGCACCGATCCGGAGCTCATCGCGCGCATCCGCGAGACGCTGCTCCATGCCGATGCCGATCCGAACGTGCGCGCCGCACTCGACAACACGGAACTCTCTCACTTCGCACGCATTGGAGACGATGACTTCGCGGCGCTGCGAACCGACCTGGCTTCGATGACCGGGTTGGCGTCCGAGTGAGGCCCGTGACGCGCGTTGCAGGGCGCGAGAAGGGGCGAGTACCTTCACCGTCCGGCGGCTTCCCCGGCCCCGATTCGCGGGTGTAGTTCAATGGTAGAACACGAGCTTCCCAAGCTCGGAACGGGGGTTCGATTCCCCTCACCCGCTCTCAACCCGAAGCGATCTCGAGGTTGACGTCGAGCGTCGCTGACTCACCGTCCGCGGCGCCGGCCGTCGATAAGGTCCCCGACCAACTTCCGCCTGCAGCCAGCTCGTCGGCTGGAATGCGCATGACGACGATCCCGTCCTGGATGCCCGGTCGCGTGGAGATCGCGGCGTCGGGTGAACGCTCGCCTTCGAGAACCTCCATGGAGTAGTAGGTGGTGGCCGGGCCTGCGGGAGTCGGGCCACTGGGGATGCACTCGGGCGCGCCGGGATGGTCGAAGCCGACCTGCCAGTCGAGCGAGAACAGCACGGCGACCTCGTCACCCCGCAGCTCGAGTTCGACCTGCGGTTCGAAACCCGGCCAGTGCAGATCGCTCGCCCAGTCATCGTGGCGGGTGCCGCCGTCCGCGTCGTAGCAGACCTCGTATCCCCTGCCGGTCCCCGTTGCCTGGTTGCGGGTGACGAACCACGATCCTCCCGTGCCGAAGGATCCGGTCACCGTGTGGTCCACGGTGCCCTGCCAGCCGTAGAGGGGATAGCCGTCGTTTTCGAGGTCATAGGTCGCGTCGATGCTCCCCGTGATGGTGACGTCGGTGCCCCCCGGGGGTGCGGTGAGGTCGGCGACGTCTTCTCTGAGCTGGCCGTCTTCGTCCGTGAGCGAATCGGCGAGCCGCTCCAGTGTCGGAGCGAGCGCCTCGAGTTCGGAGCACGCGGCCAGAAGTGTCACGGAGACAGCGAGAATGAAGACGAGTGGCACACCGGGGGCCGAAGGTCTGCGCATCCGCCCGCATCCGCTGCAATGTCGTGCACGCTCCCAGGTGCACGAACCCTGCCGGAACTTTACGCGATTCGCCGCTACTTGACTACAGAGAGTTATCGGCGCCTACGGGCGGGTCACGGCGAGCCTTGGATGCGGTCGCGGACAGGGCTTGCACGCCCGTGCTCTTCCGGAACCGTCTCATGACCCGGTGTCATCAGGACGACTCGCTCGAGCGGCCGGCCACGTTCGTCGGCATACAACGCCCTGACCAGCCCCACGCACGCGAGCAGCATGACCAGCGAGAACGGCAGGGCGGTGGTGATGGCGGCGGTCTGCAGCGCCTGGAGCCCACCCGCGCCGGCCATCAGCAGCACAGCGGCCACACCGCCTTCGAGCAGCGCCCAGAAGACGCGCTGGAGCTTTGGCGGGTCGATGTTGCCGCCACTGGTGAGCAGGTCGATCACCAACGATGCCGAGTCCGACGACGTCACGAAGTAGGTGGCGACGAGCAGGATCGCGAGTGTGCTCGTGACCGCGGTCCAGGGCAGCTGTTGGAGCAGGGCAAACAATGCGACGGCGGGGTCCTCCGCGACCGCCGTGGACAGCGCCCCGCCGGTGGCGTCGTCGACAGCGATCCCGGAGTTGCCGAACACCGCCAGCCACACGAAGGTCAGCAGCACGGGCACCAGCAGGACCCCGAACACGAACTCCCGGACTGTGCGGCCGCGCGACACGCGGGCGATGAACAGCCCTACGAAGGGCGACCAGGACATCCACCAGCCCCAGTAGAAGATGGTCCAGGCGTCCTGCCAGCCGGAGTCGGCGCTGGCGTCGGTCCACAACGACAGCTCAGGCAGACCTTGCAGATACACACCGAGCTGCTCGGGGAAGCTGCGCAGAACGAACAGCGTGGGGCCCGCCACGAGCACGAACACCAGGAGCACGGTGGCCACGCCGAGGTTGGTCAGCGACAGCCGCAGGATCCCTTTGTCGAGCCCGAGCAGTAGCGACACGATCGCAGCTGCGGTGACGCCGGCGATCAGCAGCAGCTGGGTCGTCGTGGTCTGCTCCAGCAACCCGAGACTGGCCAGTCCGGCGTTGACCTGCAGGATTCCGAACCCGAGTGACGTCGCAACGCCGAACATCGTCCCGAATACCGCGAAGATGTCGACCGCGTCACCCCAGCGTCCGTGGATCCGCTCGCCGAGCAGCGGGTAGAGCGCCGAGCGCATGGTCAGGGGCAGATCGTGGCGGTGCGCGAAGTAGGCGAGTGCCAATCCCACGACGACGTAGACACCCCAGGCGTGCAGCCCCCAGTGGAAGAAGGTGAACTGCATCGCCTCCCGGGCCGCTTCGGGGGTTCCCACCTGCGCCATCGGCGGATCCGCGAGGTGCGACAGCGGTTCGGCGACGCTCCAGAACACGAGCCCGATGCCCATCCCCGCCGTGAACAGCAGCGCGAACCAGCTCACGTACCGGTAGCGGGGACGCTCGTCCTGCCGGCCCAGCCTCAGGCGTCCGAACCGGCTTGCTCCCAGCCACACCACGAACACGAGGAATCCGGTGACCACGAGCACGTAGTACCAGTCCAGCGTCCCCGCGATCGTGGCCTGGAGCCCGGCGAATACGCGCTCGAGGGTCGGTGTCGCCACCACGCCGACGACGAGAAACGCTGCGATCACCGCCACCGAGGTGATGAACACCACCGGGTTGGTTTCCAGGCGCAGACGCTTTGGCACGCGGTGCCTCCGGTCAGTCGTCGAAGTTGTTGCGGCGTCCCTGGCGGACGTACTCGACAACGTCGGCGATGTGCTGGCGGCCGTGCATGGCCCGCTTCTTGGCGAGATGGCCGAACATCTGGATGCCGAACCCACCGTCGAGGTCGTTGACGATCCGCTGCTTCCACGGGCGCCGCACGATCTGGGTGGTCAACCGACGGGTCGTGCGTGGCTGCGACATGATGTGGTCGGCGATCATGTGGGCCCGCTCGATCAGCTGATCACGCGGCACCACCTCGTTGACCATGCCGTACTCGAGGGCCGTCTCGGCCGTGATCGCCTCGCCGGTCAGCAAGGCGTATGCGGCGCGCTTCGTGCCAAGGAGCTCTTGGAAGCAACTGTGGATGCCGTCACCGGGAACCGACCCGATGTCGTAGTGGAGATCGAAGATCGTCGCGCCCTCGGCCGCCAGGGTGATGTCGCACATGAGCACGATCTCGCTGTGGAAACCGGGACCGTTCATGAGCCCGATCGTCGGGATCTCGAGGTCGTTGATCAACGAGCTCACGTTGATCCGACCATCCTTGTAGGCGTACTCGTATGCCCAGTACGCCAGCTCCTCTTCCTCGAGCGCGAAGCCCTCGGGGTCGGCGTCCATCATGAATTCCTCGCCCGAGCCGGTGAGGATGAGCAATTCGTTCTCGGTATCGGCGCCGATCGTCTTGAGCATCTGGCCGAGCGCGCGATGGTTCTCCACCGACAGCTGTATCGGGCCGCCGACCGTGTGCGCCTCGCAGAGCAGGACACCGTCGTCGCGGCGGGTCAGTTTGAAGAAGTCCTTGAACGTTTCGGCGTAGTCCTCGAGCTTCGGCGGTGGGACGAACTGCTGCAACGACATGTTCCCTGGCCTTTCTGTCGCATGCCTTCCGGACCGGTCACCTGCACGGGTCGTGTGAGTGTCGGCAGCCCGTGTCGACGTTCTCGGGTATCGAGTTGACGGCCTGCTCCTCCTCGAAGGCCGCAGCTCCTCGGTGCTACGGTTGAACGACGCTCGAGATGGGTGCCGACGAACAGAACGTAGTCGGGGCTCAACGACCCGTGCGGGGGCGCAGGGTGGCGTGGGTCGACGTTCGGGAGGCGCGCCACGGATGATCACCCACCAGGTCCGGGTCCATCCAAGCGCCGCGCAGCTTCCACGCGCCGATCAGCTTGCGTTCACGCTCGCCGAGGTGGCCGCCGACCCGGTCCCTGTCGACGACGATGCCGCCGCGATGGCGATCAACCGGGTGATCGACGATGCAGCGGTCGCTGTTGCGGCGCTCGGACGCCAGCCGGTCGTCGCGGCGCGCGCCCAGGCGCTCACGCACCCATACACGCCCGGCGCCACCGTGTACGGGCTGCCTGCCGACCGGCGCTACAGCCCTGAGTGGGCTGCCTGGGCCAACGGCGTCGCCGTTCGCGAACTCGACTTCCACGACACCTATCTGGCCGCCGACTACTCGCACCCCGGCGACAACATCCCGCCGATCATCGCCGTCGCCCAGCACCTGGCCGAACGCCGGCAGTTGACCGGTGCGGACGTGCTGCGGGGAATCGTCGCTGCGTACGAGATCCATGTCGCGCTCGTGCGCGGCATCTGCCTCCACGAACACAAGATCGACCACATCGCCCACCTCGGCCCGGCGGCGGCCGCCGGAATCGGTGCCCTGCTGGGCCTTGCACCCGAGACGATCTTCCACGCCATCGGCCAGGCGCTGCACACCACCACCGCGACACGCCAGTCCCGCAAGGGCGAGATCTCCTCCTGGAAGGCCTACGCCCCGGCATTCGCGGGCAAGGTCGCCGTCGAAGCGGTCGACCGCGCGATGCGTGGCCAGACCTCGCCCACCCCGATCTACGAGGGAGAGGACGGTGTGATCGCCTGGCTGCTCGGCGGCGCCGACGCGCGCTACGAGGTGCGCCTGCCGGAGTCGGGTGAGCCCAGGCGCGCGATCCTCGACACCTACACCAAAGAGCATTCGGCCGAGTACCAGGCCCAGGCGCTGATCGATCTTGCGCGTCGGCTGCACGAACAACGGCCCGACGTCGCTGACCCCACTCAGGTGGAGTCGATCGTCATCCACACTTCGCATCACACGCACCATGTGATCGGTTCTGGTTCGAACGATCCCCAGAAGTACGACCCGGCAGCCTCGCGCGAGACGTTGGACCATTCGATCCCCTACATCTTTACGGTCGCCCTGCAGGACGGCGCGTGGCACCACGAACACTCGTATTCGCCTGAGCGCGCGGCGCGGGACGACACGGTCGCGTTGTGGCGCAAGGTCACCACCCTCGAGGATCCCGAGTGGACCCGTCGCTACCACAGCCACGATCCGTCCGAGAAGGCGTTCGGGGGACGGGTCGTCATCACCCTGGCTGACGGATCGACGGTCAGCGACGAGATCGCGGTCGCCGACGCGCATCCGCTCGGTGCGCGACCGTTCGGCCGTGCCGAGCACGTCGCGAAGTTCCGCACCCTCACCGACGGCATCCTCGACGCCCGCGAAGCCGCGCGCTTTCTCAAGGCCGCAGAACGCCTTGCCGAGCTGTCCAGCGCCGAACTCGGCGAACTCACCGTCGCCGCACCCGACGAACTTCTCGCTTCGGTGACCGCACCCGAAGGGGTCTTCTGATGCTGTACTCGCCGGTGACCTCCGAAGCGAAACGCGCCGCGCTGCGAACCGCGCTGGCTGAGGACCGGCTGCTGCGTTTCCCGGGGGCGTTCAATGCGTTGTCGGCACGGCTCATCGAGGACAAGGGCTTCGATGGCGTCTATGTGTCCGGGGCGGTCGTGGCCGCAGACCTCGGGCTCCCCGACATCGGCCTGACCACCGCAACCGAACTGGCCGAGCGGTCCAACCAGATCGCCCGCATGACCTCCCTGCCCGTCATCGTCGATGCCGACACTGGATTCGGCGAGCCGGTCAACGTCGGCCGCACCGTCCAGGCACTCGAGAACGCCGGGGTTGCCGGCCTGCACATCGAAGACCAGATCAACCCGAAACGATGCGGGCACCTGGACGGCAAGGCGGTCGTCGACGCTGACACGGCAGCCCGCCGGATCCGGGCGGCAGTCGACGCCCGGCGTGACCCGAATCTGGTCGTGATCGCACGCACCGATGTCAGGTCGATCGAGGGGCTGGAAGCGGCGACCGAGCGCGCGAAGCGGCTCGTCGATGCAGGTGCCGACGTCATCTTCCCGGAGGCACTCAAGGACGCAGCCGAATTCGAGGCCATGCGTAGCTCCATCGACGCGCCACTTCTGGCGAACATGACCGAGTTCGGCCGCTCGCAGCTGCTGACCACCCGGCAGCTCGCAGACATCGGCATCGACATCGTCATCCATCCGGTGTCGCTGCTTCGCATGGCGATGGGCGCCGTGGAACACGCGCTCGACACGCTCGCCGCCGAGGGGACCCTCGAAGGTCTCGTCGGCGACATGCAGGAACGCTCGCGGCTGTACGAACTGGTCGACTACGCCGGCTACAGCCGCTTCGACCAGACCATCTTCAGCTCCACCGCCACACCGCCCCCGGAGGGCTGAACTGCCGCTGACACGCCGCTTTCGAACCAGGAGGCTTCGACGTGGCAACTGACCCGACTGATGAGGTGCACCGGGGCCTTGCCGGGCTCGTGGTCGACACGACTGCGATCTCCAAGGTCGATGCACAGACGAACAGCCTCCTCTACCGCGGGTATCCGGCCGATGAGCTGGCAACGGACTGCGGCCTCGAACAGATCGCCTACCTGCTCTGGCACGGTGAACTGCCCGATGCCACGGAGTTGGAGGCGTTCGAGGCCGCTGAACGTTCCCAGCGGGTTCTGCCCGAAACCGTGCGTATGGTCGTCGACCTGCACCCGGTCACCGCACATCCCATGGACGTGTTGCGCTCGGTGGTCAGCGTCATCGGCGCCAACGACCGAGCTCCCGAGGACACCTCGACCGAGGCCAATCTGGAGCGCTCGATCAGGCTGTTCGCGCAGCTGCCGACCGTGGTCGCCCTCGAGCAGCGACGTCGACGCGGGCTCGAACCGGTCGACCCGCGCGACGACCTGGACCACGCAACCAACCTGCTCTACATGGCGTTCGGGAAGCTGCCCGATCCCGTCATCGTCGAAGCGTTCCGCATCTCGATGGTGCTCTACGCGGAGCACTCCTTCAACGCATCGACATTCGCCGCACGCGTGGTGACCTCGACCCTCTCCGACCTGTTCTCGGCGGTCGCCGCTGCGATCGGCGCGCTCAAGGGCCCGCTGCACGGAGGCGCGAACGAAGCCGCCATGGACATGATCGCCGAGATAGGCGAAGCGTCACGTGCGCGATCCTGGCTCGACGAACAGCTCGAGCGCGGACGAACGATCATGGGCTTCGGTCATCGCGTCTACAAACACGGCGACTCGCGGGTGCCGACGATGCGCGCGGTGCTCGAAACGCTGACCGAACACTTCGACCGGCCCGACATCGGCGCGATCTACGACGAGCTCGAAGCTGCGATGGACGACCGCAAGGGCATCAAGCCCAACCTGGATTTCCCCGCTGGGCCCGCGTACCACCTGATGGGTTTCGACACCCCGATGTTCACGCCGCTCTTCGTCGTCAGCCGAATCACCGGCTGGACGGCGCACATCATGGAGCAGCAGGAGAACAACGCCTTGATCCGGCCGCTGAGCGCGTACATCGGACCTGCGCGGCGTCATCGGTGAGCGCCTCGGACGACATCCTCCCCCGCCAGCGGCGCGACGGGTGATGTCGCTGGAGCGAACTCGATGTCGATGAGCGCTCGGAGCGGCGCCGCCGGGGGCGTTTGCGTCTACGGTGCGTTCATCGTAGGAGGTGGGGGTGGCCTCTCAGGGATTCGAGGAGCGGGCACGCGCAACCGTGTTCGACGTTCTCCGGCGACGTCAGGACACCTTCGGGGAGGTGCTTCCGGTCGACGCGCTGCGCGAACCTGTCGTGGTCGACGGGGAATCCGTCGCGATCTTCAACCTGTACAGCGGCATTCACCGGCCTCGCCAACTCGGTGCTGCGCTCGCGGTCAACACGACGCCTTCGAAGCCACACACTCCGGCTAGGTATGACGACAGGTTCGGCAGCGACGGCATGTTCCTGTACAGCTATCGCGATCCGTCGACGCTCACGCACCGTGGGCACGCAGCTGCCCACGCTGACAACGAGGCGGTGCGGCAGGCGATGCGTCTGGCGCTACCGATCGTCTACTACTACGGAGTGGTCCAAGGCCGGTACCGGCCGTTCTACCCGGCATACGTTGTGGCCGATCACCCTGAGCAGCGCGAGTTCAGCCTCGATCTCACCGGCCTTGGTGCGCGCCATCTCGATCAGCTTGCTGCCGACGGTCCTTCGCGGGAGTACCGCGCTCAACTTGTGCGGACACGCATGCACCAGGCCCGCTTTCGGGAGGCCGTGATGCGCGCATATCAGCAGTGTTGCGCGATCTGCAGGCTCCGCCGTGCCGAGCTCGTCGAGGCCGCGCACATCGTGAGCGACGCTGACGGCGGCGAACCCGTCGTCACGAACGGACTTGCCCTGTGCAAATTGCACCACGCGGCTTTCGACCGTCACATCATCGGAATCCGTCCCGACCTGCACGTGATCGTCCGAGACGAGGTGCTTCGGGAGACGGACGGCCCGATGCTGCTGCACGGCCTCCAGGGATTCCACGGCGAGCGTCTCGCAGTTCTGCCGAAACGCAGGAACGAACGCCCCGACGCATCGGTGCTGGAGCAACGCTGGGCGACGTTCAGGTCTGCGGGTTGACGTAACTACGGCGCGTTGGGCTGCCGGCGTGTGCCGATGCGAGGCCGGCTCGTCGCCGTTCGACGGCCGCGCCTTACCGTTACCGTGGCTTGCTGATCCATCGTCAGCTGCCAGCGACCTTGTGTCGTCGCCGTGTGATGGCGGCGACACAGGGCGACGAGGTTGTCGACCATGGTCGCCCCGCCGTCCTCGCGAGCTTGCACGTGATGCACATCACACCATGCGACGGGAGCATGGCATCCGGGGAATCGGCAGCCTTGATCGCGAGCCTGGACCGCCGCCCTGACCTTGGACGGGATCGTGTCGGTCGGACGGGCGACGCCCAACACCTCGCCGCCGTCGACGAGGACGAACTGCAGTGACGCATCCGACGCGAGGCGGCGCACCGCGGCGGGCGTGAGCGACGGTGCGATGCCGAACGCACGCCACAGCGCACGGGAGGCCGCAGCGAGCTCATCGTTGCCGGCGAGCGTGGCCACGTCGGTGACGACCTGCACCCGTGCCCGGGGCCGCCTGCTGCCAGCTGAGCCCGCCAGATACGCCTCCGCGAGGCGCAGCAGGCCGTCGGCGCGCTGGCGGCCACGATTGCGCCGCGGACCGGCTCCGGGACGATCGTCGTCGAGTGCGTGACGGGAGTGATCCTGCTCGCCGGCATCGACCGGCGGACCGGCGGCGATGTCGAGCGCCTCGAGCAGTGTTGCGCCGGCCTCGGCGTCGAGCTCGGCATACACCGTCAGTGCACCATCGAGCTGCGGCTGAATGGCGACGAACCGCCGCTCGATGTTCCGGAGCTCGCGTTCCTCGACCCGCCGGGACTCGCGCATCCGGTCACAGGTCGCGCGGACCTCGGCGAGCAGCCGGTCGGCGTCGGAGTCGGAGAAATCGTCCGACGCGAATTGGACGTCGAGCGCCGAGCGGGCGGATTCGTCGAGCCCGCGAAGTTCGTTGACGATCGCGCGCACCTCGCCCGACCCGAGACGTCCATCGCGGTAGGCCTCGGTCACGTGCGGCATGCCTTCGAGGGCCTGCGCCACGCGTTCAACGGTGCGGCGCTCGTAGTCGGTGAGCCGCGAGGACATCGCGAGGACGTCGCGCAGAGGAAGTCCGTTATCACGGAGTGAGGCCTCTCCCGACATCCGCTGGACGAGGGTGATCACGCCAGCCTGGGCCCGATCGATCACCTCGAGCAATCCCAGCAGGGCCGCGGTGTTGCCGCCCCGCTCGACTCCCCCATCGAGCGCCTCCACGAGCCCGTCGACCGCATGTTCGAGCGCCTCGACCGCAGTACGCACGTCGGGGATCGGGGCGTCGGCCCGGCCCTGCGCGCGGCCGTCACCGCCTCGGTCCGGATCGGTGGCGAACGCGCCTCTGTCCTCGCGAGCGAGAGTCCTGTGTGATGGCTTCGTGTGCCGCCGGTACGTGCGGTCTACGACAGCGGTGCGGGCGTGCATGCACGTGCGGTGACGCGCCGGCCAGGACGAGATCTGGACGGGCGCTGGGCGCTTCGGTGCGGCTGGTCCGCTCATGAAGCGAACATACGTTCGATCGCCTTTCGTGTCAATGGGCGGCTCGTGGCGACAACCAGTTCTGTGGATGGGCCCGGTCGATGCGAGCACACGAGTTGCCCGTACCGTCCTTACATGAGTGCGAGTTCGCGAAACCTGATCGACGCCAGACGGCGAGCACGGCTGCTCGAGGACCCGCTCGTCGGTGCCTGCCTCCTCGGGGCTGCGGCGAACGTCGTGATGCAGATGGCGAACCCCCGTGTCGGCCGCGGAGTCGTCGAGAGCCGAGTCGCGAGCGGGCAGCTGCTTCGGCATCCCGTCAAGCGGACACGAACGACGCTCGCCTATCTCGCCGTGGCCCTGGACGGCACCGACGACGAACGACGGAGGATGCGCGAGGCCGTCGATGCCGTCCACCGCCATGTTCACTCGACCGGCGACAGCCCGGTCACGTATGACGCCTTCGACCCGTTCCTGCAGCTGTGGGTCGCGGCGTGCCTCTACAGGGGCCTGGAAGACACGCTCGAGGCGTTGATCGGTCCACTCACGGCCGACGAGAAGGAGCGGCTGTACGCGCGGTCAGCACCACTCGGCACGACATTGCAGGTGCCGGCGTCCGCATGGCCACGCAATCACAGTTCGTTCGAGCAGTACTGGGCGTCGCAATCCGGCGGCCTCGGGTTCGATGACGACGTGCGCAGGTACCTGCGCGACCTGATCGATCTCCGCTTTCTTCCGCGGTGGATCGCCGCGCCAATCGTGCCGTTCCACAGATTCGTCACGGCGGGGTTCCTGCCCCGGGAGCTGCGCGACGAGCTCGGCCTGCGCTGGGACGGCCGGCGTCGCCGACGGTTCGGTCGTCTCACCCAGATCATCGGCAGCTTGACGACACGGCTTCCCCGGCCTGTCCGACGGCTGCCGTTCAACCTCGTTCTGGTGGATCTCCGCCGCCGGATCCGGCTGAAGAGCCCGCTCCTCCAACGATGACGATGACACCGGTCACTGCCGCTGCAGGACGACTATCGTCTTTTCGTCGACAAGCGTGGACGTGTCAACGGGGTGAGATCCGCACGCGAACGGTCGCAGGACGCTCGGCAGGACGGATGGTGTGACGATGGCGACGAGCTCCAGCCGGCTCGTGGGCCTGCCCCGTGAGATCAAGGATCGCGAACGACGTGTCGCGTTGACGCCTTCGGCTGTCCACACCACGGTCGAGCACGGACACGACGTCGTCGTCGAGGCCGGAGCCGGCGAAGAAGCGGGATTCCCCGACGATGACTACGCCGCTGCCGGAGCGCGCCTGACCGACGACGCCTCGCACGTCTGGGGCGCGGACGTCGTCGTGAAGGTGAAGGAGCCACAGCCGTCTGAGTTCGCCCACTTCCGGGCGGACCTGACGTTGTTCACCTACCTCCATCTTGCTGCGGAACCCGAACTCGCCCGCGCGCTGGTCGACACGGGGATGCGCGCCTACGCCTACGAGACCCTGGTCGAACGTGGTGGCCTGCCACTGCTCGCACCGATGTCCGAGGTGGCGGGAAGAGCCGCGGCGATCATCGGCGCAAGCCTCCTTTCGGCTGCCCACGGCGGATCGGGGACGCTCATGGGTGGGGCGGCCGGCGTTCCACCGGCCAAGGCGCTCGTGATCGGGCTCGGGGTCGCCGGGACGATGGCGGCGAGGGGTGTTCGCGGACTCGGCGCGCACGTGACCGGGATCGACGTCGACCTCCAGCGCCTGTACGACCACCATCTCGACGGCACCGTGGATGCGACCCAGATCAGCGAACCGGCGCTGGTCGCCGAACACGTCCGCGCAGCCGACCTTGTCGTCGGCGCCGCACTGGTGCCCGGCGCTCGCGCACCGATCGTCGTCAGCGACGAGATGATCGCGTCGATGCGGCCGGGTTCGGTCGTGATCGACCTCGCCATCGACCAGGGAGGCTGCCTCGCAACGTCGCGGCCGACGAGTCTGTCGGATCCCACCTACGTCGAGCACGATGTGCTGCACTACTGCGTGACCAACGTCCCCGGCCAATTCCCACGAACGGCGTCCGCAGCGTTGTCCGCCGCGGTCGCACCCCGCTTGCTGCGGCTGCTCGACGACCCCGACCATCCTCGCCTCGAAGGGGCGCTCAACGTCGCCGGCGGTCGCGTCGTCCACCCGGTCGTCGCAGCAACGTTCCCCGACTTCGCGTAGGTGCCGAGACTCCGATGACTTCCTCTGCTGCCTCCCGTTATGACCGCGCGATCGCAGACGTGCTCGTCGATGCCATCCAGGAACTCTCGCGGGCACAGCGCATGACCGACGTCCAGGCCGTCGTGCGCGACGCTGCCCGCCGGGTGAGTGGCGCCGACGGTGTGACGTTCATTCTGTCGGAAGGCGACCTGTGCCACTACGTCGATGAGGCCGCGATCGCGCCACTGTGGAAGGGAAGCCGATTCCCCAAGGACATCTGTGTCAGCGGCTGGGTCATGGACAACCGAACACCCGCGGTCATCCCGGACATCTACGCGGACGACCGGGTGCCCGACGACATCTACGAACCAACGTTCGTGCGGTCGCTTGCTGTGGTTCCCATTCGCGCGTCGGACCCGGTCGGGGCGATCGGCGCCTACTGGTCCGAGAAGCGCGACGTCTCCGAGAGCGAGGTTCGCGCCCTGCAGGCCCTCGCATCGTCGACGGCGGTCAGCATCGAGAACGTCCGGCTGGTCGAAGAGCTCGAGAGGCACGTGACGCACCGGTCCGGCTCCGGTCACCGTGACAGCAGCGCTCTGGAGCACTTCGCGACGGTCGCGTCACACGACCTGCGTGGCCCGGTCGCGACGATCCAGATGCTTCTCGACACGTTGCTGCACGCCGGCGACGAGCTCTCCTCGTCAACGCGCGAATTGATCGAACGGGCGAGTGCACAAGCCGGAGCGTCTCTCACCTCGATCGACGCACTGCTGTCCCTGGCCCGACACGAAACGGGACATGCGTCACACCGCCCCGTCGACATCGATGCGCTGCTGACCGACGTCGAGTACGCCGTCGCGGCACAGTTGGCCGCGACCGACGTGACGATCGAGCGGGGCCCGCTCGATCCGGTCCGCGGCGACCGTGCCCTGCTCCGCCTGCTGCTGCAGAATCTGCTCTCCAACGCCGTGAAGTTCCGGCATCCCGACCGTCCTGCGCACGTGCGGGTCGAAGCACAGCGGACCGCCGACGGTGTCGAGTTGTCCGTCACCGACAACGGCAGGGGCATCGACGCCGGCGACGCCGAACGCATCTTCGATCTGTACGCGCGCGGACGCGACAGTGAAACCGAGGGTGCCGGCATCGGGCTCGCCACCTGCCGAAGGATCGTCGAGAAGCACGGCGGTGCCATCCGCGCCGAGCCACTGCCCGAAGGGGTCCGGTTCGTCGTTTCCCTACCCGGCGACGGCTGAGGCGTACTCCGGCCGGCGCAGGGACACGACCACCCGCGCACCGCCTGCACCGCTCGACTCGGCCCGTGCCACCCCGCCGTGCAGCGCCGCGACCTGGGCGACGAACGTCAGTCCGATCCCGAGTCCGGGTGACGGTTGCGACGCAGCTTCGGGACCCTGCACGAACGGATCGAACAGCTCGCCGACGACCGCCGGAGGGAAGCCGGCGCCGTCGTCCTCGACGAGAAGTGCCACCTCGTCCCCTTCGCGCGATTCCACGCGAAGCACCACGGTGGTGTCATCCGGGGTGTGCCTCGCGACGTTGTCGAGCAGGTGGGCCACGGCCCGCTCGATCTTCGCGCCGTCGACGACTGCAGACACCTGATCACCGTCGACACGGACCTGCCGTCCCGCGAGGTCAGTGTTGGCAACGACGCGGAGCACGAGCGCGCGAAGGTCGGTCGGCGCGGCCCGTGGACGCAGAAGGCCCTGCGCGAACAGGTCGATGTCGAGGAGATCCACGACGAGGCGCTCGAGCTGACCGGCACTCAGCGCGAGGCGCTGGCCGAGTTGCTCGACCATCTCGGGAGGCATTCCGGCAGCACGCCGATGGATTGTCTCGGCATAACCGGCGATCGCTGTCAAGGGCGTGCGCAGCTCGTGGGAGATGCCGGTCAGGAACGCCGCCCGCATCATGTCAACGCGCCTGAGGCGCTCCGCCGATTCGACCTCCGCGAGAGCCGCGGCACGCACTCGTTTGGACCAGCGGCGCAACGCGATGTACAGGATGCCGGAGGTCACCCCGACGAAGAGCAGGCCCTTGGCGATCTCGAGGCGATAGGGCGGTATCGCCAGCGGTTCTGCGACGCGGTCGACGAGTGCGCTGCTCCACACGATCCACACCGACGCAACGACGAGGTACACGAGGACGACCCGTCCGGCGCGCAGCGGTCGCATGCCATCCCCGTCACTTGCCGTCATAGACGTCACACCCCACTGGGAAGATGCGCTCGCATCATCGTCATCGGCTCGCCGGCGTCCTGGTACGCCGCATGCGCTTGTCCACACAAGAAATCTCGACCATTCGCCCAGGGGACGCGAGGAACACGGCGCCGCACGTGCGCTGAGCGCGCGTGGATGAGGACGAAGGACGACAGGAGGACGTATGCCCCGCTGGCAGGACGTCGTCGGCATGGTCCCGGACCTTGCGGCCGTGGTGGAAGAGCGCTTCACGGCTCATCGCCATCACACCATGGCCACGCTCCGCCGGGACGGATCACCCCGCATCAGCGGCACCGAGGTCGTATTCGCCGACGGTGACGTGCTGATCGGCTCGATGCCTGGAGCTGTCAAAGCGCGCGACCTTCTCAGGGATCCACGCATCGCGCTGCATTCCCATTCCGAGGACCCCGATGACGACGACCCGGCTGCCTGGTCGGGCGATGCGAAGCTGTCCGGACGTGCCGTGCGCGTCGACCGTGCTGGCGCAGCAGGCGGCGATGCTCTGGGCGCGGAGTGGTTTCGTCTCGAGGTCGCGGAGATCGTCACGACGGTCGTCGGGTCGACGGGCGAGCACCTGGTGATCACCCATTGGCGGCCAGGCATGCTGGAGATCCACCACCGTTGAGGCCACGTACGATTCCCCGGTGACCCCTTCCCGCGCGGGACTCGCCGCCACCGCCGCGGCGGTCGCCGTGACCGAACTCGCCGCCCTCGGCCTGCCCGGGGGACGCAGGATCCTGAGCGCTGTCGGCGACGTCGCGATCGATGCGGCACCCGCGGCTGCCGTCCGGTTCGCGATCGACGTGCTCGGATCGGGCAGCCGCACGGCATTGCTGTCCGTCATGCTCGTCGCCTTGGCCGCGGCAGGCGTCGCCGCAGGTCACCTCGCAGCGAGCCGTCCACACCGCGCAGTCGCGATCGTCGTCAGTCTCGGCGTCCTGGGTATGACCGCCGGGATCCTCGATGTGGCGACCCCGCTGCTGACTGCGATCGTCGCCCCGTCGCTCGGTGCGCTCACCGGAAGCGTGCTGCTCCTGGGCCTGGTCGTCCCCACCGGAACGCCCGGCGCCGTTCGTGCAGACACGGTGGCGGGCACGGCCTCGACACGTCGGGGATTCCTGGCCACGGCTGCGGGCCTGGCACTCCTCGCGGCCGGGGCTGCGGCTACCCGGATGCTGCGCCCTCCCGCCACGACGACGGCGTTCGACCTGCCCGAACCCTCCGATGCGCTGCCTCCACCGTCAGCGGCAACGATGCTGGACGTCGACGGCATCACCCCGCTGCTGACCCCCAACGAGGACTTCTTCCGCATCGACACGTCGTTCGTCGTGCCTCGCCTCGACGCTCAGCGACACCGCGTCCGGATCTCCGGCATGGTCGACACCCCGTACGAGCTGGCTTACGACGAACTGCTCGAACTCGCCGACACCGAGGCCGACGTGACCCTTGCGTGCGTGTCGAACGAAGTCGGCGGCCAGCTCATCGGCACCGCCCGCTGGCTCGGTGTGCCGCTGGCGGACGTTCTCGATCGAGCGGGTGTCCATGCGGGAGCCGACCAGATCGTGGGACGCGCCGTCGACGGATGGACGAGCGGCTTTCCCGTGGAGGCGGTGTACGACGGGCGTCCCGCGCTCGTCGCCGTCGGGATGAACGGCGAACCCCTGCCCGCCCGCCACGGCTTCCCGGTCCGGCTGGTCATCGCGGGCCTGTACGGCTACGTCTCGGACACCAAATGGCTGACCGAGATAGAGGTGACGACGTTCGATGCCCACGACGCCTACTGGATCCCACGTGGCTGGGCCCGCGAAGCGCCGATCAAAGTGCAGTCGCGGATCGACGTGCCACGCGCGGGGACGTCCGTTGCCGCAGGCCCGATGACGGTCGCCGGCGTCGCGTGGTCCGACGAGCACGGCATCACGGGCGTCGAGGTGCGTGTCGACGACGGGCCGTGGCGACCCGCTCGGCTCGCCGCACCCCTCGCGTCGACGACCTGGCGCCAGTGGCGCCTCGACTGGGACGCCACCGCGGGTGACCACACGCTGCATGTGCGGGCCATCGACGCGGACGGCTTGCCCCAGACCGGTGAGGTCGCGCCGCCGGCACCCGACGGCGCGACGGGGCACCACACGGTCCGTCTCCGGGTCACGTGAAGCGGCGCCGCACGGCACGACGGACCCGCGGATGTCACCGGCTGCGAAGCCCTCGGGCCTTTGACGTACGATGCCGCCGCGACGCGGCGGGCGGGGCCGAGCCGGTCGCACACCGACTCCTGGAGACGACAGCATGAGCAGCAACAGCTTCGGAACCCGCGACACGCTCGAAGTCGGTGACCGCAGCTTCGAGATCCACAGGCTCGACCGTGCCGGCGTCGACGTCGCCCGGCTCCCGTACTCCCTGCGGATCCTGCTCGAGAACCTGCTGCGCAACGAAGACGGACGCGGAGTCACCGAGGAGACCGTCCGCTCCTTCCTCGACTGGGACCCGGTCGCCGCCCCGGACCTCGAAACGCTCTTCACCCCCGCGCGGGTGCTTCTCCAGGACTTCACCGGCGTGCCGTCGATCGTTGACCTCGCCGCGATGCGTGACACCGTCGCCGAACACGGGGGCGACCCGGCGGTCGTCGAACCGAAGGTTCCCGCCGACCTGGTGATCGACCACTCGGTGATCGCCGAGGTGGCGGGAACGCCGCAGGCGTTCGACCTCAACGCGACGCTGGAGTTCGAACGCAACATCGAGCGCTACCGCTTCATCCGCTGGGGGGCCGCGGCCTTCGAGAGCCTCAAGGTCGTGCCGCCGAGCACCGGCATCGTCCACCAGATCAATCTCGAGTACCTCTCGAACGTGGTGTTCACCGACGACGAAGGGCGCGCCTACCCCGACACCCTCGTCGGTCTCGACAGCCACACCCCGATGATCAACGGCCTGGGTGTGCTCGGATGGGGCGTGGGGGGCATCGAGGCCGAGGCGGCGATGCTCGGGCAGCCGATCTCGATGCTGCTGCCCAAGGTCGTCGGCATGAAGCTCTCCGGCGAGCTTCCCGAGGGGACCACCGCGACCGATCTCGTGCTCACCATCACCGAACTGCTGCGCAGCAACGGCGTCGTCGGCAAGTTCGTCGAGTTCTACGGGCCAGGCGTGGCGCAGGTCCCGCTCGCGAACCGGGCGACCATCGGCAACATGTCTCCTGAGTACGGCTCGACCGTCGCGATCTTCCCGATCGACGACGAGACGTTGCGTTATCTGCGCCACACCGGACGCCCTGCGGCGACGATCGAACTCGTCGAGGCCTACGCGAAGGAACAGGGGCTCTTCCACGATCCGGCCGTCGAGCCGGCCTACGCCGAGCGCCTGGAGCTCGACCTGTCGACGGTCGTTCCGAGCCTGGCCGGACCCAGCCGCCCGCAGGACCGCATCCCGCTCACCGACGCCAAACCTGCATTTCGAGGTGCATTGGAGCGCTTCGTCGACCCGGCGGCGCCGGTGGGTCCCCCCGCCGACCCGGCCGTCGAGGAGAGCTTCCCGGCGAGCGACCCGCCCGGCGGCGCCCACGACACCGACGGAGAACCGATCCCGCTGGCGGCACCCAACGATCGGGTGCATGCATCCGTGCCGGTGGCCCTGGAGGACGGCGCGAGCTTCACGCTCGATCACGGCCACGTCGTGATCGCGGCGATCACGAGTTGCACGAACACCTCCAATCCCCAGGTGATGCTCGCCGCCGGACTGCTGGCCCGAAACGCCGTCGAGCGGGGCCTGACGTCACAACCGTGGGTCAAGACGTCGCTGGCTCCCGGCTCGAAGGTCGTCATGGACTACTACGAGCGTGCGGGCCTGCTGCCGTACCTCGAGAAGCTGCGCTTCAACCTCGTCGGGTTCGGGTGCACGACCTGCATCGGCAACTCGGGTCCGCTCGACCCTCGGATCTCGGCGGCGATCTCCGAGAACGACATCGCTGCCGCGGCGGTGCTCAGCGGCAACCGGAACTTCGAGGGCCGCATCAACCCCGACGTGAAGCTCAACTATCTCGCGTCGCCACCGCTGGTCGTCGCCTACGCGATCGCCGGATCGATGGACGTCGACCTCTTCAACGAGCCGCTCGGCACGGACCCCGACGGCGCACCGGTGTTCCTCAAGGACATCTGGCCGTCGTCGGAGGAGATCGAACGACTGATCGAAGAGACGGTCCAGTCCGAGATGTTCCTCGAGCGTTACGCCGATGTTCATCTCGGGGACGAACGGTGGCAGGGTCTCGAGATCCCGTCGGCGGACGACTCACCGTGGGACGAATCGTCGACCTACGTGCAAAAAGCACCGTTCTGGGACGACCTGTCGATCGAACCGGCACCTGTTGCCGACATCACGGGAGCGCGGGTGCTCGCGCTGCTCGGTGACAGCGTCACGACGGACCACATCTCACCTGCCGGCGCGATCCAGCAGGACTCGCCGGCCGGGCGCTACCTGATGGAGCACGGCGTCGAGCCCAAGGACTTCAACTCGTACGGGTCCCGGCGCGGCAACCACGAGGTGATGATGCGTGGCGGGTTCGCCAACATCCGCCTGCGCAACCACCTCGTTCCGGGTGTCGAGGGCGGCTGGACGTTGAAGCTGCCCGAACGCGAGCAGATGACGATCTTCGATGCCGCCCAGCGCTATGCCGACGAAGGCACGCCGCTCGTCGTGCTCGGCGGCAAGGAGTACGGGTCGGGGTCGTCACGCGACTGGGCAGCAAAGGCACCGAAGCTGCTCGGGGTGCGCGCCGTCATCGCCGAATCGTTCGAGCGGATCCATCGCTCGAACCTGATCGGCATGGGCATTCTCCCACTGCAGCTGCCCGAAGGGGCCACCTTCGAGACGCTGGGCATCACCGGTGAGGAAGTCATCGACGTCGTCGGCCTCACTGGCGACGAGCTTCCCCGCGAGGTGACCGTCCGCGCCGATGACAAGGAGTTCGTCGCGACGGTGCGCATCGACACCGCGCTCGAAGCCGACTACTACCGCAACGGCGGCATTCTCGACTACGTGGTCCGCAAACTGATCGCTGGCGACGCCTGAGCCTGCACATCGGCGACGACGTCGTGGAACCTGGCGGCGTCGACGTTGCCGCCCGAGACGACGACGCCGACACGAGCGCCTCGCACGTCGATCTTGCCGGCGAGGACTGCAGCGAGCGCCGTCGCCCCGCTCGGTTCCACGACCACCTTCATGCGCTCGAACAGCAGCCGCATCGTGTCCGCGATCTCGGCGTCGGAGACCGCGACGAACTCGTCCACCAGGCGGCGGTTGATCTCGAAGGTCCGCTCACCGGGTGACGTCGCCTGCAACCCGTCTGCGATCGTTTCCGGAACGTCGACGGTCAGCCGCCGGCCCTCACGAACCGAGCGGGCGGTGACGTCGCGCGCGGCCGGCTCGACCCCAACCACGCGTGTGGCCGGCGCCAGGCCCTTGACTGCAGTGGCGCACCCCGCGATGAGGCCACCGCCGCCTACAGGTGCGACGAGCACGTCGATCGGCCCGGCGTCCTCCACGAGTTCGACGGCGAGCGTTCCCTGGCCGGCCATCACCGCGTCGTCGTCGTACGGACGCACCAGGGTCAGACCGCGTTCCTCCGCGAGCTGGGCAGCGATCTTCTCCCGATCGCCCCGCACCCGGTCGTAGGTGACGACCTCGGCCCCGTAGGCACGGGTCGCAGCGAGTTTGATCGCCGCAACGTCCTCGGGCATGACGATGGTCGCACTGCGTCCGGCCGATCCTGCGGCGAATGCGACCGCCTGCGCGTGATTGCCCGACGAGAAGGCCAGCACGCCGGCATGAGCATCACCGGGGAGCGTCGCGATCCGGTTCCACGCGCCTCGCAGCTTGAAGGAACCGGTGCGCTGGAACGACTCGAGCTTGAGAAGCAGCGACGCATCGGCGTGCTCGTCGAAGGTCCGGCTCGACATGACGGGCGTCCGATGCACGACGTCGCCGAGACGCCGATGCGCTGCGAGAACGTCGTCGAGCGTGATCTCCGGCACAGCCACTCCCTCGCGAACACGGAAATCCGCACCCTAGACGACCCTGACGGTCACTCACCGTGAGGTACGCTTTACGGCGCGTTCACAGTCGGGAACGAACGGGCCGGGGCAAGAGGGGAGGGGGCGTTGGGCGACCAACAGGAACGCCGGCCGGTCGGCGAACGTCGCGAGGAACTCATCGACGCAACCATCGCCGTGCTCGCGTCGGAAGGATTCGGCGCCGCGACGACCCGGAGGATCACCGAACGTGCAGGACTGGCGCTCGGCGCCTTCCACTACGCGTTCGACAGCAAGGACGACCTGCTGCGTGCGGTTATCGAGCGCTTCTCGGACGGGATCGAAGAGGTCCTGCTCGACGCGACCGGCGCATCCTCCGACCACGGGCTCGAACAGGCAGCCGAGCGCGTCATCCGCTCGTTCTGGGCGTTCATCGAAGCGACCCCGGACCTGCAGCTCGCCCAGTACGAACTCACGGTTCACGCCCTGCGCGAACCGTCACTGCGCGAACTCGCCGAGCTGCAGTACGAACGGATGGCACGCGCGGTACGGCTCGTCCTCGAACGTGTCCCCGACGTCGACAGCGACACCACGACCGTCGACGACCTCGCCCGGTACCTCGCCGCGACGATGGACGGGCTGATCCTGCACCATGTCGTGCAACGCGACACTGCTGCCGCCGAGCGCCGCATCGACCTGTATCTGCGCACCATGCCGGCGCTGGCCGATGCCGTTCTCGACGGCAGCGAGTGATTTGACGCGTTCCCCGCCTCGGGGTCGAGGCTCAGGCGGTCGTGAGCAGGTGGCAGCTGAACGCGACCGGAGCCGCCACGGCCGCGCCTGCGGGCGCCGCGACGACGACACGCTCCTCACCGGTCGTGGTCCGCACGCCGATGCCGTGCACGTCGTTGAGGATCTCGCCGTCTGCCGAGACCACCTCCGCCGGGTCGAGGCGGCCGACGTGCTCGCGCGTCTCGACGTCGACGATCAGCACACCCGCGCGGTCACCGACCGCGACGTGGGGATCGCCTGACAGCGGGTTCGGTCCGCGCTGGGTGATGTAGGCCAGCGTGCCGTCAGGTGAGAAGTCCAGGATGTCGGGGGTGTCGCCGGCATCGAGTGACGCCACGACCTCGAAGGTTCCCGCGTCGATGACCTGGCCGTCACCCGTTCCGCGGTTCACCTGCCAGAAGACGTCCCCGTCCGGTGTGATCCGCAGACCGTGCGCATCGACGCCGTCGGAAGTCGCGGTCTGGACGAGTTCGAACGTGCCGGTGTCGAACACGTACCACTCGCCTTCCTCGTCATCGACATCCGCGCCGAAGCGGCCGGACCAGTTCGCGAGCGCATGCGCGTTGTCGTCGGTGAAGCCGATTCCGCAGTTGGCACGCACGATCTCGGGGTCCCACGCATGAACGACCTCGGCGGTGTCAGGGTCGAACACGAACAGTCCTCCCTGTTCGATGCCCGGGCCGAGCGTCACCCACGCACGCCCCTGGGCGTCGTAGTCGTGGCACACCGGCGAGTGCGACGGCCATTCGTAGCCGGTGTCGGCGAGTGCTTCCTCGACCCCGACGATCCGGCCGATCTCGAAGGCGGGTTCGTCGGCGTCGAGGTCGAGGGGAATCTCGACCAGTTGCTGCGCTCCGATTGCAGCGACCCAGACGGCGTCGTCCTCAGGTGTGACGGCGGCCATGTGGCTGCCGCCACCGGTGAGCAGGACGGCGACGACCTCGCGCGCGACCGCGTCCAGCACGATCGTGGCGCCACCGGCGGTCGCGGCCACGAACGCGAAGCGGTCCTGGGAGTCGAAGTCGATCATGTGGGGCACCGTGCGGCCGGCTTCGGGATCGAAGTCGGGGTTGACCGTGCGCAGCGCCGCTGGGCTGACGTCGATGACGGCGACCTGTTCGTGGTCGGCGTCGTACACGTGGATGCGATCCGTGCCCTGGTCGAGCGACCAGATCTCGTGACCGGCGGCCGCCGCGCCGCGCGTACCCGCGAACGCGTAGACAGCGAGGGCGACGAGCACGACGACCAGCGCAGCGACGAGCGCGTTGCGCCGGCCGGAGCCCCCGGACGTTTCGGACGTGCTTGCGGTGGTATCGGACATCGTCGTTGTTCCTCGAGTGTCGCGTCGGCACCCACGGTGCCTGGGGAAGGCGAAGACGCTACGAGGACAGCCGGCGACGATCGAGACAAGGAGTTGTAACGGTAAGAACGGTGCTGCTTGCGATGCGGCATTTCCTGCGTTACCGCCTCCGGGTCAGAAGATGCCGGCGCGTTCGATGGCGACGATCCCGATCGCCGCGAGGACGAACCCGACCGCCACGCGCACCCACAGGCCGACGATCCGGCCCCGCGACGGGCTCGCGGGATCGTCGGAGCCGGGGAACGTTCCCGTGCGGCGGTAGCGCAGCAGCGCGGCGAGCGTGCCCACCGCCATCGCCGCCCCGAGCGCAGCGAACGACCCAACGATCAGGAACAACCAGGACGTTTCGCCCACCTTCACTCCACCGTCGGTGTCAGTTGCGCGTGGGATCCTCGGGGAAGTTCGCGTACAACCGGATGCGTCCCGGCTGGCGGCGAAGGACCGTCTGCCAGAGATGATCCGGGTCGGGGTCGAAGACGTCGGCGGGTTCCGCGTCGATGACGAACCACGCGCCTTCGAGTATCTCCGCTTCGAGCTGACCGGGTCCCCAGCCGGCGTAGCCGGCGAATACACGCATCTCCTCGAGTTCGCTCGCGGCTTCCGCCGGGTCCCCTTCGAGATCCACCAGACGGATGCGTCCGGTGACGGGCGTCCAGCCGTCGGCTGCGACACCTGCCCGGGCGTGCCCCAGTGCGACCACCGCGGTGGGTTCGACCGGGCCGCCTCCGAACACCACGTGCGGGGCGGAGACGATCCCGGCCCAGTCCTCGAGCACTTCGTCGAGCGCAACCGATGAGGTGCGGTTGACCACGACGCCCAGCGCCCCTTCGTCGTCGTGGTCGAGCACGAGGATGACCGTGCGGTCGAAGTTGGGATCCTCGAGCGCCGGCGTCGCGACGAGCAGGCGCCCAGTGTGCGACGTGGTCACGGCGACTCCGATGCGACGAACCGGGCTCGAACGTACCCGGGCCGTCGGGATCAGCGAACCGAGCCCTCGGCGATGATCGAGCAGGTCTCGTCGACCGGCAGCGTGGTCGGCCTGCCCAGCAGAAATCCCTGCGCGAGGTCGGCTTCGAGGTCGGTCCAGACCGCCAGATCCGGTCGCCGCTCGATTCCTTCGGCGACGAGCCGGCTGCCGGTGCGGTGCGCGAAGCGGACGAGTGCGTCGGCCAGCGCCCGGCGGATCGGATCGTGATGCAGGTTGTGCGAGACGCTCACGTCGAGCTTGATGATGTCGGGGCGCAGCCGCGCAATGTGACGCAGGCTCGCGAAGCCTGCGATGACGTCATCGACGGCGATCTGGACTCCCCGCCGGCGCAGCCGCCGCACTCCCTCGAGCAGCGTCCCGTAGTCCTCGACGATGAGGTGCTCGGTCACCTCGACGTAGATCAGGCGGTCGGGGGCGCGGTCGAGAAGCCCGAGCAGCCGCGGGTCCGCCGCTGTTGGGGGAGAGCAGTTCACGCTGAGCGCGACGTGTCCTGGCAGCTCGCGGCTCTCCTCGAGGGCGAGGTCGATCGCCGCGAGCTCGAGGTCGGCCCCCAGATCCGCACGTGCCGCGCGACCGAACCAGACCGCAGGTGACACGGACTCGTCGCCTGCGAAACGGGTGAGTGCCTCGACCGCGACCAGCGATCCGTCATGGAGCGAGTAAAGCGGCTGGTAGACGGGGCGGAATCGCCGCTCTTCGAGAATCACGACGATCTTTCCCCGCACGTGCTCGGAGTCGAGGGCGTCGTCGGTCAGATCGAGCAGTGTCATCTCGTGCTCGAACTGCTCGACGGCCGCCTGCCGGTACATCTCCTGGACGCCGCGCTGCAGCAGGCCCGTGACCGCCGCGACACCGACGTACGACGTGGCGAGTACCAGCCAGTCCCAGCTCCCGCCGTCTCCGACGCCGGCGAGCAGCATCCCGCCGGCGCTGGCAGCCGCGACACCGGCGACCACCACGGCGCCGGCGATCCCGAACGGCACCGAGGCGAGCAGGATCGGCAGGTAGACCAGGTGGGTCCAGGGTGACGCGACCCCTCCGGTCGACCACAGAAGGGTGAGCGCGATCGTGAGCAGGGTCGCGACGACACCGACGCCGACCAGGCGGGGCAGTTCGAAGGCACGCACGAGCCCTCGGGCGATGAAGCGATGCGTCGCCGGCGGGCTGCGCACGCGCGATCCGATCGTCGAGCCGTGCAAACCTTTGGAACCGTAGCCGGTGTCCCGCGCTACACCGGGCTTTCGGGCGGCTGGCCGTCAGCCCCAGCAGACGATCCGGCACTCGTCGCACGCGCGAGGTTCGCGAACGTGGTGAGATGGTTGAGAAAGGCCAGCTTGACGACCCCGGTCGCGCCGTTGCGGTGCTTGGCGATGATCAGTTCGGCGATTCCCCGGTCCGGGCTGTCCTCGTCGTACACCTCGTCGCGGTAGATGAAGCCGACCAGGTCGGCGTCCTGCTCGATCGATCCGCTCTCGCGGAGGTCCGCGAGTTGCGGACGCTTGTCCGTGCGCGATTCGGGCTGGCGCGACAGCTGCGACAGCGCAACCACGGGAACGTCGAGTTCCTTCGCGAGCATCTTCAGTCCCCGGGAGATCTCGGCGACCTCCTGCTGGCGCGATTCGATACGGCGCGGCGACTGCATCAACTGCAGGTAATCGACGACCACGAGGTCGAGACCGTGCTTCTGCTGCAGGCGCCGGCACTTCGCCCGGATCTCGTTGACGGAGATCGACGGCGTGTCGTCGATGAACAGCGGGGCTTCGGACAGGACCCCGAGCGCGTCGCTGAGCTTGCGCCAGTCCGCGTCTGCGAGACGTCCCGTGCGAAGCCGCGACGAGTCGATCCGGGCCTCAGACGACAACATGCGGTTGACGATCTCGAGCTTGGACATCTCGAGGCTGAACAGGATCGCCGGCTGCTGCAGGCGCGACGCGACGTACTGTGAGATGCCGAGCGCGAGCGATGACTTCCCCATCGCGGGCCGCGCCGCGATGATGACGAGGTTCTGTGGCTGCAGGCCGGCGGTGAGACGGTCGAGGTCGTTGTATCCGGTCGCGAGCCCCGTCACCTCTGATCCGTGCTCGGCGAGACGCTCGATCTGTTCGAACGATGCGGGCAGCAGCTCGCCGAGCCGCTCGTACTCGGAATCCGCCCCGCTCTGCGCGACGTCGTAGATGATGCTCTCGGCGCGGTCGACGACCGTGTCGGCGTCGTCGGAAGCATCGAAGCCGAGCTTGACGACCTCGGTGCCCGCTTCGATGAGACGCCGGAGCAGCGCCTTCTCCCGCACGATGCGGGCGTAGTAGCTGGCGTTCGCTGCGGTCGGAACTGCGGCCGTCAGGTCGTGGATCGCTCCGGGACCACCGACTTCGTCGATCTTGTCGCGCCGTGCCAGCCATTCGGTGACCGTGACGGTGTCAACGGCATCGCCGTTGAAGTGCAGGTCGTAGATGCTCTCGAAGACCAGGCGGTGCGCCGACCGGTAGAAGTGGTCGGGTTTGAGGATCTGCAGCACGTCCGACGCAGCGTTCGTCGACAGCAGCGCGGCGCCGAGGACGCTGACTTCGCTTTCGAGCGAGTGCGGTGGGACACGGTCCGCGCCGCGTGGCACGGAACCGGCGGGGCCGTTGGACGATCGTTCGGCGGAGGCCTCGACCGGTGGTGGCGCCGTGTCACTCACCTGGTCGTCCCTCCGGTCACGGGCAGGCTGCCGCGGACACCGCCAACCTAGTGTCCCGGGCGCAAAGGGGAAGGGTCAGGTCGTGACCTGCTCGTCCTCGGCCTCGTCAGCTTCGCCCGACTCGTTCTCCTCCTGCTCGAGCGCCGCCTGCTCAGCCTCGTACTCCTCGGCCGCCTCGATCGCCTGCTCGACGAGCGCCTCGGACTCGTCGACGGGCTCCTCCACGCCGACACCGACCTTGCCCTCGACGTCGACCACGTCGACCGTGACGTGCGCAATCACCTGCGGATGCACCTGAACGGGGATCTCGTACGTTCCGAGTTCCTTGATGGTGCCGCGCATGTCGATGCGCTTGCGGGGGATGTCGTGCCCGCGCTCCTTGAGAACCCGGTGGATGTCGCCGACACCGACCGAGCCGTACAACGAGCCTCGCTCATCGACACGCGCCGGGATGCGCAGCGTGCGTGCCTCGAGCGCGTCGCGCGCGGCTTCAGCGGCACCGACCGTCCGGGCCTCCACCGCCTTGCGCGACCGCGTGAGCGCCTCGGCTTCACGCATTGCGCCGGGCGTCGCCGGGATCGCGAGCCCGCGCGGCAGCAGATAGTTGCGGCCGTAGCCGTCGGCGACGTCGACGACGTCGCCGGCGAGACCGAGATTGTCGACCTCGCTCTTCAGGATCAGCTTCATCGTCGAATCCTCAGCGGGTCGTGTACGGGATCAACGCCATCTCGCGCGCGTTCTTGACCGCCGCAGCCAGTTGCTTCTGGCAGGTCGCGCACGTGCCGGAGGTCCGGCGGGCCTTGATCTTCGCGCGTTCGTTCAGGAAAGGCTTGAGGAGCGAGAGGTCCTTGAAGTCGATGTACTCGATGCCCTGCGAGCAGATAGGGCACGGCTTCGACTTGCGGGGACGGCGCTCTTTCGGGTTCTTACGGGACGGCATGGGCGTGCTCCTCGTGGGGGCAAGGCCGGTGGTCGCACCACCGGCGCCGGTTGGAAAGGGGACGTCCTAGAACGGAACGTCGTCGTCTGCTGGCGGCGGGCCGGATGCGCTGCCCGACGGCGCACCAGCGCCGGCGCCACCGGAACTGCTCGTGCGCATCGGCTTGGCCTGTGCCCACCGCAGTGATGGCGCGATCTCGTCGGCTTCGATCTCGGTGGTCCAGACGGTCTGGCCTTCGCGGTTCTCGTAACTGCGGACCCGCACCCGTCCGATGACGACGACCCTGTCGCCCTTCGCGAGCGACTCGCCGGCGTTCTCCGCCAGGTCGCGCCACGCGTTGACGTTGAGGTAGGTCGTCTCCTCCTGCTGCTGGCCGTCACGTCCGGTCCAGCGGCGGTTGGACGCCACACGGATGGTGACGACCGGCGTTCCCCCTTGCGTGAACCGCAGTTCGGGATCGTCGGTGAGATTGCCGATGAACGTGATGAAGTTGCTCTCGAAGGCCACGGTCGCTCCTTGGCGCTGGCTCGGTCGGTTCCGTCGTGGGAGGACGGGGCCCGGGCGCGGTCAGGCGTTGGAGCGCACCCGGGTCTCCGGACGCACCGTCTTGAATCGCATGACGTCGTCGGAGATCCCGAGCTGGCGCTCGAGTTCAGTGACGGCTTCGGAGCTCGCGCGGTAGTCGAGCACGCCGTAGTAGGCGTGGTCGCGCTTGGCGATCTCGTAGGCCAGTCGACGACGGCCCCACCAGGCCTCGTCGACGAGTTCGGCATCCTGATCGGCGAGGATCGACTTCGCGCGTTCGAAGGCCGCCTGTGCGGCGTCCTCTTCGATCGCGTCGGTGATCATCACTATGGTCTCGTAGCGGCGCATGTGCACTCCTGTGGTCGCGCCGCACCGCGCACATGCGCGGATGCGGGCCGGACGCGACTCGTCGTCGACGTGCGCATCCGGCGAGGTGGCCCCCAACTGCACGAACGCGTCAACGTCCGCATCACTGGGAGCAGGGGTGCGGCCCGAGAAAAAGCTGCGCGCGATCGGTTGCGCGCCACGGGCGAGCCGACGGTACCCGAGTTCTGCGTCCTCCCACAACCTGCACCGTACGCGCAGCGGCCCGGGGACGGAGCGTCGCGACGCGAATGCCTGTGGACATGTCCGCCGAACGCGCGCAGCGTCGCGCTCAGGCCGTGCGGTCGGGCCCCACGACGCCGAGGGCAGAACGGGCCGCGGCGAGCCGCGCGACACGGACACGCGACGCCGAGCACGACACATGGTCGAGCCCCGCAGCGTCGACGAGCGCGATCGACGCCGGGTCGCCACCGTGCTCACCACAGATTCCCGTCACGAGGCTGGGATTGGCGCGGCGGCCGATGGTGACCGCATGGTCGACGAGCCAGCCGACACCGTCGGGATCCAGCGTGCCGAACGGGTCGTCGACGAACAGCCCCGCTTCGACGGCGCGGGGCAGGTAGCTGGTCTCGACGTCGTCACGCGACAACCCGTAGGTCAGCTGCGTGAGATCGTTCGTTCCGAACGAGAACGCATCGACGAGCGGAGCCAGGCGTTGCGCGCACAGCGCGGCGCGTGGCGTCTCGATCATGGTCGCGAGCGTGACACGCACCGGCGGATCGTCGCCGAACGCCGCCGCGATCTCCTCACGGATCATGTCCGCTCCCCAGGCAAGCTCACCTTCGGTCGACACCAGCGGAAGCATGATCTCCGGGCGGGGGTCACCGCCCGCGTCGTGCCTCGCACGTGCGGCGGCCAGGATCGCCCTGACCTGCGCCCGGTACAGCAGTGGCCGCAGCACACCGAGACGGATACCGCGGGTTCCCAGCATCGGATTGTGTTCCCGCAGCGCGTCGGCGGCTTCGAACAGTTTGCGTTCGTCCTCGTCGAGGCCGGTGGTCGCCTCACGAACACGCAGCTCCTCGACGTCGGGGAGAAACTCGTGCAATGGCGGGTCGAGCAGACGGATGACGACGGTGCGCCCGTCCATGACCTCGAAGATCTCCTCGAAGTCCCTCTGCTGCACTTCCTGCAGTTCTTCGAGCGCCGCGGCTTCCTCCTCGTCGCTGCCGGCGAGGATTGCGCTGCGCACGAGCGGCAGGCGTTCGCCGAGGAACTGGTGCTCGGTCCGGCACAGTCCGATGCCTTCGGCCCCCGCCTCGAGTGCGCGCCGCGCGTCATCAGGGGTGTCCGCGTTGGCCCACACGTGCAGCCGGCGGATCGCGTCTGCGTGGGCAAGTAGCAGTTCGAGTTCGGGATTCTCCTCGGGCATGGCGAGCTCGACCTCGCCGATAGCGACCTGGCCGGTCGTGCCATCGATCGAGATCACCTCGCCGGCACGCACCACGACGTCGCCGACACGAACCTCGCCCGCCTTGCCGTCGATCCGCAGCTCCGCGGCGCCGCACACCGCGGGTTTGCCCAGGCCACGAGCGACGACCGCCGCGTGGCTGACGAGTCCCCCGCGTGCGGTGAGCAGGCCAGCCGCCGCCACCATTCCCTCGATGTCCTCGGGAGACGTCTCGGGGCGGACCAGAATCACCGACTCGCCGGCACGGCCGCGGTCGCGCGCCTCGACGGTCGACAGGCACACCCGTCCCACTGCGGCGCCGGGCGACGCGGCCAGGCCCGTCGTCAGGACCTGCTCGGGCTCGGCGGCGAACCGTGGATGCAGCAGCTGCTCGACCTGGCGGGGCGTGACGCGTCGCACCGCCTCGGCCGGATCGATCAGGTCCTCGCCGACCATCTCCACCGCCATGCGGATGGCAGCAGCGGCCGAGCGCTTGCCGACGCGCGTCTGCAGCATCCACAGAACATCGGATTCGATGGTGAACTCGACGTCGCACAGATCGCGTTCGTGCCGCTCGAGCGTGACGAGGTGTTCGAGCAGCTGAGCGTGGGCGTCGGGGAACGGGCCGGCAAGTTCGGCCAGCGGCCTGGGGTCGCGGGTTCCGGCAACGACGTCCTCCCCCTGGGCGAGCTCGAGGAAGTCGCCGTAGGGGACGTTCTCGCCGGTGGCGGGATCCCGGCTGAACGCGACCCCGGTTGCGGACCGGTCGTCGAGATTGCCGAACACCATCATCTGGATGTTGACCGCCGTACCCAGATCGTCGGGGATGCCTTCGAGCCGCCGGTACGCACGCGCCCGGGCGCCGTTCCAGGACCGGAAGACCGCTTCGACGGCCAGCCGCAGCTGTTCGTGAGGGTCCTCGGGAAGCGCCGCTGCCTCGTCGGCGATCGCCGCCTCGTAGCGTTCGGTGAGCGTGCGCAGCGCCGCCGCATCGAGATCCCGCTCGGTGGCCGCACCTGCCGCCTCGACGGCCTCGGCGAGCAGTGTCGTGAACCGCTCTTCCTCGACACCGAGCACGACACGCCCGAACATTTCGAGGAAGCGGCGGCGTGCGTCCCACGCGAACACCTCACCGAAGCTGTCGGCCAGACCACCGAGTGTCGTGTGTGTCGCCCCGAGGTCGAGGACGGTGTCCATCATTCCGGGCATCGAGAACGGTGCGCCGGAGCGGACCGACAACAACAACGGGTTCGCCGCATCCCCGAGGGTCCGCGAGGTCGCCGTTTCCAGGCGGCTGAGCGCGTCGGAGATCTCCTCGACGAGTCCCGGCGGCAGCTCCCCGGTGTCGAGGTAGGCACGGCACGCATCGGTCGTGACGATGAAGCCGGGCGGGACCGGCAGGCCGAGACGGGTCATCTCGCAGAGATTCGCCCCCTTGCCACCGAGCAGGTCGCGCTGGTCACCTCGACCGTCGGCGAAGTCGACCACCCATTTCGAACCCATGGAGCATCCGTTCGGCGCATGTGGACGGCACGTGGCGCACCGCCCTTCCACCACACGAGTGCATCGGAGGCACGCTCGAGGCGACAGGGACCTGCGTCATGCCCGGCCCCGACCCTCGGCCCTGGGCGCACCGGGGTCGTCCGGCGGCCTGCCGGGCAGGCGTTCGTCGAGCAGCGTCACCAGGCGGTCCCAGCCCTCGAGGTGCTGCGGTCGTGCGTTGTGCTCCAGCCAGCCGACGAAGGCGCTCTTCCCCGACGGGGTGAGCCGCACGCTCGTCACGCCCGATTCGGTGTGTTCTCCTGCGCTCGTCGACGGCCCGCGCTCAGCGACGAAGCGGCGCATGAGCTCCTGATCGAACAGGGTCTCCGCGTCCACGCCCGTCGGGCCACCTTCCAGCACATCCGCGTAGGTGAGCACTTCGCGGCCACGCTCGAAACCGAACCTCGACACGAGGGTGTCGCGGGCGCGCCGTCCTGCGCCGTCATGATCGAGCAGAGCGACGACCGGAACGTCGAGTTCAGCACGCAGGACGATCGCGGCGAGCGCCGTTCCCATCGCGCCACCCGCGGGCACGACGTGGACCCCGTCGAGTACCTCGTCACGGCCGAGGAGACGCGTCGCGAGGCGCAGATACGCCTCGTCGGTCCCTCCCTCGACGATGACGACCGCCCGCGTGTGGAGCGGAACGCGACCGACCCGGTCGAACACCTTCGCGAGGCCGCCGTCGCGCAGCAGGCCGCCGAGCAGGTGGGACCGTGGTCCGTCACCGGGAGCACTGCCGACGATCCCGGTGCGCCCGCCCGCGTCGCGTGCGATGGCGGCCACGGTCGACGCGGCGTCCGTCGGAACGACGAACGGAGACATGGTGGACACGACCACCGGCGTTCGTGCCCGGTCCGCGATCTCGGCGAGCAGGCCCGCGACGGCTTCCTGCGCAGCCGGGTGGAGGAACGCCTCCGGCGCTGCGATGAGGACCATCGCGGGTGGGCGGCCCTCGTCCGCGAGATGTCGTGCCACCCCGAGCGCCGTCACGACACGCGTCTGCGGAACCGGCAGTGGACTGTCGAGCTCGTCGCGGACGACCACCCTGCCATCCGGGTCGATCTCGACCGTCGCGACCTCGGGAACGACCCGTCGTGCAACGGCCGTGATCGCATCCGCCAGTCGCCGGCGCTCAGGGCCCTCGCCGAGGGCGACGGGCAGCCGGCGCAGCAGGTCGCGGGGGGTGTGGTTGATCTCGGCGAGCACGACGTGGCCTGCCACGTCAGGACCCGCAAGCACCTCGCGGACTCCACGGTGAGGATCCCACCGGATCGTCGTCGGCGCGTCGTTCAACAGCGTCACCTGGGGCTGGCCGCCGTGCGGTCGCGGCAGGTCGCGTGCAGGGTCGAAGCGCACGGAGGCGTCGAGCGAGGCCGCGAGTGCGAACAGGATGGTCGAGGCGCCGGCCCGGTTCGGCCCGACGATGGTGGTGACCCGTGCGCCGAGCGGGAGTTCGAGCGGCGCGCCCCATACCGACCGGATGTCCCGGATCGACGCCGCGCGCGGGCGCATCAGCGGCGTCGGACCAGGTAGCGGCGGCGGCGTCCGACGGAGATCACCAGCATGCCCGCCCCGATCAGGTCGTCCTCGGTGAGCACGCGGCGGTCGTCGTCCTCGAGCAGGTTGTTGACGCGCACCGCCTTCTGCTCCACGAGCCGGCGTGCTTCCCCGTTCGACTTCGCAGCGCCCGCCCGCCGCATGGCGTCGAGCACGCCGACACCGTCGCGCAACTCGTCCGGCGCCATCTCGGTTGACGGCACGTCGGCGAACATGTCCTCGAGGGTGCGCTCGTCGAGCTGGTCGAGCGGCGCGTCGCCGTGCATCGCCTCGGTCGCCTGCTCGGCCCGGGCAAGACCGTCCTGGCCGTGGACGATTCTCGTGGCTTCGCGTGCGAGCGTCCGGTGGGCGACGCGTGCGGCGGCGTCACGCACGAGTTCGCCTTCGAGTTCGGTGATCTCGTCGGTGTCGAGGAACGTGAACAGCCGCAGGTAGCGGGGTACGTCGGCGTCCTCGCTGGCGAGCCAGTACTGGTAGTAGAGGTACGGGCTGGTCAGGGACGGATCGAGCCACACCGCGTTGCCGGCCGACTTGCCGAACTTCGCGCCCGACGAGGTGGTGAGCAGCGGCCAGGTCAACCCGAACGCCTCACCGCCGGCGACACGGCGGACGAGGTCGATTCCGGCGACGATGTTGCCCCACTGGTCGGAGCCTCCACCCTGCAGCACGCACCCGTGCTCGCGGTACAGGTGCAGGAAGTCGTACGCCTGCAACAGCTGGTAGCTGAACTCGGTGTAGCTGATGCCCTGTTCGCGCTCGTCGAGCCGGCGACGGACCGATTCCCGGCCGATCATCGCGTTGACACTGAAATGCTTGCCGACGTCGCGGAGGAACCCGAGCAGGCTGACGTTGCCCAGCCAGTCGTGGTTGTCGAGCAGCAGGCCACGGTCAGCGTCGAGGTCGAGCACCGCACCCAGCTGCGCACGGATGCCGACGATGTGGCGCGCGATCGCCTCGTCGTCGAGCAGCGTCCGCTCGGTGTCACGGCCCGACGGATCGCCGATGCGGCCCGTCGCGCCGCCGACGATCGCGATCGGCCGGTGGCCGAGCCGTTGCAGCCAAGCCATCGCCATCACGCCAACGAGATGGCCGGCATGCAGCGACGGCGCGGTGGGGTCGAAGCCGACGTAGAACGTCTGTGGCCCCTGGGCGAGCAGGGCACGCAGTCCGGCCTCGTCAGTGACGTCCTGCACGAATCCGCGTCCGCGCAGCAGCTCGATCGCGTCGACGCTCATCGCAGCCCGTGCCGCAGCTCGGGCGGCGGAGTAAGCGCAGGCACGTCGCGGGCCGGCAGCCAGTCGGGCATGCCGTCGGCCCACACGAGCGTGTCGGCGCGGATCGCACCGTCGAGGACACGACGACGCATCGTCGCGAGGTCGGTGGGACCGTGGCGGTCCTTGCCGACGAGGTGGTACCAGCGTGCCGGACGAACCGCGGGACCGTGCGAGAAGCTGTTCGACGACTCGTCCACGCGCGGGACTTCCGGAACGGGAGGCAGGGATTGGACCGCATGCTACCGGCGGGCCGTCGCCGACCCGCGACGTGCGCGAGCGCGTGTGATCGGTAGGGTTCGTCGCGACGGCCACGGTGCCGTTCGGACCGCGTCGCACGAGGGAGCCGGATGACGACCTGCCGCTGCAAATACCTCAACGTGGTGAGCGGCGACATGGCGCGCGAGTACGTCGAAACCCATCTCGACCGCATCCGCGTCGACGGGATGGGACGCGCGGTGTACCGCTGCCCCGACACCGAGATCGACTGGGTGGAGGAACGCGAGCCGGCCGGATACGGCGACGACGTGTCGGTCCTGCGCCGCAGCGACCGCTGAGGGCGCACACGGTCAGTCGAGGGCCAGCCGGATCCTCCGGAATCCCTTCCCTTTGGATTCCACCTTGGCGATCCGCACGGCCCCGACCTCGGTGGTGGAGGCGACGTGCGTGCCACCGTCCGCCTGCCGGTCGAGCCCGACGATGTCGACGACACGGACCTCCCGCAGTTCCGCGGGCAGCAGTGACACCTTCGTGCGGATCAGCGACGGATCCTGGTCGGCTTCTTCGCGGGGCAGGAAGGCGATCTCGACGGGACGCGCCGCTGCGATCTGGCGGTTGAGCTCCTCCTCGAGCGGCTCGCGGTCCTCGGGGTCCCAGTCGGGAAGCTCGAAGTCGAGCCTTCCCACACCGGGCTCCATGTTTCCCCCGGTCACCGGTGACGAGAAGCGCTCCCAGACGACACCGCACAACGCATGCATCGCGGTGTGGGTGCGCATCAGCCGGTAGCGGCGCCCCCAGTCGATCGCCCCGACCACGCCGGTGCCGGTCGGCGGCAACGCGTCGTCGAGCCAGTGCCACACGCCTCGCGCGTCCTCAGTGACGCGCACGACCTCGATCCGGTCGTCGCCGATGACGAGCTCACCGGTGTCGGGCGGCTGGCCGCCACCGCCGGGATAGAACACCGTGCGGTCGAGAAGCACGCGCCTGTCGTCGGCGTCGACGTCGACGATGCGTGCATCGACCTCGCGCGCGTACTGATCGGTTGAGTAGATCTTGTCGGTCATGTCACCCGGTGCTCACGTCGGTTGCGGGGTCGGCGAGCAGGAACGACTCGAGGAGGTGGTGCCAGCCGCAGGACACGCACACCTCGACGATGTAGACCTCGAGCTCGCCATACCGGTCGAACTGGCGCGGCAGGGACGCGTGTGGGACGGCACGGCCACCCGGGTTGCGGCGCCGGTCGCCGTCGAAGACGTAGGTGACGTGGCGGAGCCCCGCGTCGTCACAGAGCGGGCACGGCTCGCCGACCGCGTCCCCCAGGTGCTGCGCCGCGCGCAGCAACTCGGGGTGCGCATCACGCACCTCGCCGGGACCGCGAGCACCGGAGGCGACCTCGCCGAGCAGCGAACGCCGCCGCATCCGGTAGTCGATCAGCCCTCGGCGCATCGTCGGTCAGCTCGACATCGTCAGTTCGTCATCCAGGCCGGCTTGCCGCCCTTCGTGGCCCAGAAGATGTCGGCGATCTCGTCGATCTTGGCGAGCAGGTCCTCGCCAGCGGCGGGATCCATGGTCTTCTTGGCGTCGCCGGCCGCCTTGATCGCCAGCCAGAACTTCTCGTGGAGGTCCGGATGGTCCTCCAGATGGTTGGGCTTGAAGTAGTCGGTCCACAGCACCGAGAGATGGTGCTTGACGAGTTCAGCCCGCTCCTCCTTGATGAAGACGCACCGCTGACGGAACGTCTCGTCGTCGGAGTCGTGGTACTTCTTGGCGACCTCGAGCACGGACTCGGCTTCGATGCGTGCCTGCGCCGGGTTGTAGACGCCGCACATCAGGTCACAGTGGGCGTCCACGCGCGTGACACCGCGGAAAGGATCGAGGTGACTCAGGACGTTCGACAACCGCATGCGTGTGGCTCCTCGGTTCGGGGCACGTTCGGCTCCGAGGGTAGTCAGCGACGCAACGCGCGGATAGCCGTCACGGTGAAGTGCGTCGTTGCCGTCGCCGCGCTCGCAGCTGCGGCGATCGGGTTCCTGCGCTCCCTCATGGTCGAGGTGCGTGGTCCGTCGATGGAGCCGGCACTGCGTGACGGCGACCGACTGCTGACCGTCCGCGCACGCGATGCCGTGCTGCGGCCGGGCCGGGTCGTGGTCATGGCGGATCCTGCCGACCCCTCCCATCTCGTCGTGAAGAGGGTCGCCCGGATCCACGGTGACCGGGTGGTCGTGCTCGGCGACGACCCGCACCGCTCGACCGACAGCCGCGTGTGGGGGCCCGTTGCCGCGACGTCGATCCGGCGTGTCGCGATCGCCAGGTGGCCGGTGGTCACCGATCGGCGGGGTCTGGCGGCTCCCGCTGCGCCCACCAGGCGTCGAGTGCGGCCAGCGCCTCGTCCTCCGACATCTCGCCGCGGTCCAGACGCTGCTCCAGCAGATGGTTCCACGCCTCGCCGACCAGCGGGCCCGGGGGGATCCCGAGGTGACGCATGATCCGGTTCCCGTCGAGGGCCGGTCGGATCGCGTCCACCTCCTCCTGCTCGCGCAGCTGCTCGACCCGTTCCTCGAGCTCGTCCACGCGGCGCTGGATGCTGGCGGCGCGGCGCGGGTTCCCCGTCGTCACGTCCGCGCGGGTCAGCAGGTTGAGCCGCTCCAGCAGGTCGCCGGCGTCACGGACGTAGCGGCGCACCGCCGAGTCGTTCCATCCCTGCTTGTAGGTGTGGAACCGCAGGTGCATGCGCACGAGCTCGCTGACGTCGCGGATCGTCGCGCGATCGAACCGCAGCTCGCGCATCCGGTGGCGGGTCATGCGGGCACCGACGACGTCGTGATGGTGGAAGGTGACCGATCCGTCCGGGTGGATTTCACGGGTTTCGGGTTTGCCGATGTCGTGGAACAGCGCCGCAAGCCGCAGGACGACGTCGGGTTCGTCGCCTTCGAGCGCGATGGCGTTCTCGACGACCGCGAGCGTGTGCCGGTAGACGTCCTTGTGCCGGTGCGCGGGGTCGCGGCAGGCGCGCAGCGCGATCAGTTCGGGAACGACGACATCGGCGAGCCCGGTGTCGAGCAGCAGCTCGATGCCGCGGACCGGCGTGGCACCGGCCATGAGCTTGACGAGCTCGTCGCGGACACGCTCGGCGGACACGCTCGCCAGTTCACCTGCCATGGCGCGTGCCGCACCCGCCGCCACGTCGTCGACCTGCGCGTCGAGTGTGGACGCGAAACGGGCGAGACGGACCATGCGCAACGGGTCGTCCCCGAACGAGATCTCAGGGTCGATCGGGGTGCGCAGCACGCGCCGGCGCAGGTCGCCCAGCCCGCCGAACGGATCGACGAACGAGAACGCGGGCACGCCGACCGCCATCGCATTCACGGTCAGGTCGCGACGGGCGAGATCATCCTCGATCCGCCGCCCCCACGCGACCTGAGGGTGGCGCGATCCGGGTTCGTAGCGGTCGGAACGGTAGGTCGTGATCTCGATCGACCGCAGCGGACGACCTGGTTGCTCACGGTGGCACGACACGGTCCCGAATTCCGCGCCGGTGAGCCACACGGCACTCGCCCAGGGCGCGATGACCCGCTGGGTCTCGTCCGGACGTGCCGAGGTCGCGAAGTCCAGGTCGAGGTCGTCCACCCGGGCGGCGTCTCCGCCGGCGAGCAACGTGTCCCGAACCGTGCCACCGACGAGATGCAGTTCGTGGCCGGCGGCGGCGAACAGCTCTCCGAGCTCGCGTGCTTCGGGGAACACGTCGACCAGCCGCCCGAGCTGGGCAGCCTGCTCATCGGTGAGGGCGTCGGACACGGTGTCGCCGGACAGTGTGCGGGTTCGCGGACGAATCGATCCGGAGGCTAGTGGGTGTCGACTCGCGCCCGACCGTGCGTCCGTCGCGGTCTCGAGAGCGAAGGCCCCGTACCGTATGCCTGCCAGGGCGCGACGAGCAGGAGCGAACCCGTCCATGTCCACTGACACGGCGACGCCACCGCCGCCACCGCCGCCACCGCCGCCGGGCGCCCCGTCGAGCGCTCTCGACGACCGCGAACGGCCGCTCGACCCGGCCGTGAAGATCGTCTGGCGGGTCCTCGGCGGCATCGGCGCCGCCGTGCCGCTCGGCGTCGGCGCGATCGCCGGCACCGTCCTGCTCGACCGGTTCGTCTGGATTCCTGGCGTGCTCGCCGCAGCGGTGTTCACGCTCGCCGTCGGGTGGTACCCCGGCGCGCGATACCGGCGGTGGCGCTGGCGACTCAGCGATCTGGCCCTCGAGCTGCGCTACGGCGTGATGGTCCGGCGCTACGAGGCCGTGCCGTTCTTCCGTATTCAGCAGATCGACGTTGCCCAGGGGCCGGTCGACCGGCTCGTTGGGCTGGCAACGCTCGTGGTCACGACGGCGTCCGCGTCCGGCAGCGCGAGCCTGCCGGGCATCGACGCCGACGAGGCGCCGCGGGTCCGCCAGGAACTGCTCGCGCGTGCGGCGTCGGCGCTGGAACGCCACGGGGGCGACGGCCGTGACGCAGTCTGAACCGCTGCCGCCGCCTCCTGCAGCAACCCCTTCGGACAGCGGTTTCGCCGAACCGAGGGCGCTGCATCCGGTGTCGATCCTGCTGGGCATCCCGATCGCTCAGCTCGTCCAGGCACTGATCTTCCCCGCCGCTGCAGTCGTGGCGACAGCGGGAGCGATCACGTTCGCCGCGGTCGGCGTTCTTCTCGTGCTCGGGATCGTCGGTCGCGCGATCGCTTGGCACCGGTTCCGCTTCTCGTTCGACGGTGCCGTGGTTCGGGTGTCGAGCGGTGTCCTCAGCCGGCAGCACCGCAGCGTCGACGTGGCACGCATCCAGCAGGTCGAGCTCGACCGGCCTTTCCTGCACCGCATGGTCGGGGTCGCCTCGATCCGTATCGAGACCGCCGGCAGCGCCAGCGAGCCCGAGGTCGAGCTCCGGGTCCTCGCCGAGCGTGACGCCGTCGCGTTCAGGCGTGCAGTCCGTGCGTCGAAGGCTCGACTGCAGGGAACCTCGGAGCAGGAGATCGACACCGCGAGCGTCGAGGTGCTGCGCGTCGCGAACCGCCACGTCGTGCTCGCGGCTGTCACTGGCGTCCAGCTGCTCGTGTTTCCCGCCGTGCTCGCCGGCGCACTCCAGCTCTTCGGAGGGATCGTCACCGGCGCGATCGAACGCACCGTCACCTGGTTCGTGGAGACCGCCTCGCAGGGACCCGGTGCGTTCGCCGGGCGCTGGACGGCGTTTGCAGCAGTGACCGGTGCCCTCGTGGCGGTGTCGATGGTCGTGGCGGTGATCGTCGCGTTGCTCCGTGACGGCAACTTCCGGCTGGAGCGGCAGGGCGACGACCTGGTCGCCCGTCGTGGCCTGTTGGGCACGCGCGACTCGACCGTCCCGGTGCAACGGATCCAGCTGGTGGAGGTGCTGCGCAATCCGGTTCGACGCATGCTCGGCGTCGCAACACTGCGGATCCATTCGGCGGGAGGATCGGCGGGATCGGATCGGCGTGTCGCCGTTCCGCTTCTACGCACGGAGGAGGCCTACGACCTCGTCCGGGAGCTGCTCGGCGTCGCGGAGCTGCCCACCCTCGTCGATCACCCGCGAGCGGCGTGCCGGCGCGCACTGTGGCGCTGGGAACGGCCCGCGCTTCTGACCACCACAATCATCTGGGCCGCCGCCACGACGATCCCTCCGTTGGCCTCGTTCGCACCGGCGATGCGTGTCGCCGCCGTGACGCTGCTGCCACTCGCCGCGGCGCTCGCCGTCGTCGAGTACCGCCAGCTGGCGCACGGACTCGACCACGACACCGTGGCCGCGCGCCGCGGCGCAATCTCGGTCACGACGGTGCACGCCCCGGTCCGCAGGATCCAGGCGGTGTCGATCCGGGCCAATCTCTTCCAGCGTCGGCTCGGGATCGCCTGCGTGACCGCGCACGTCGCAGGGCCTGCGGGTGACGTGGACGTGCTCGACACCTCGAGTGCCACGGCCGACGAGCTGGCGGCACGGCTGCGCATCCATGCCGCCGGGCTGCGCCTCGGCGCGTGACGCCGGCAGGCGACGCTCCTGCTACGCGCCGCCCGGGTCGAGCCCGAGGCCGCGCATCGCGACCCGCAGGTCCTGGGGGCTCGTCGCCGCCGCCAACGCGTCGCGGAGTGTGATCTCGCCGTCCTGGTAGAGCGCGATCAGATGCTGGTCGAAGGTCTGCATGCCGTAGTAGCTGCCCTCGGCGATCGCGTCCTCGATGTGGGGAAGCTGGGCCGGATCGACGAGGAATTCGTAAATCCGCGACGTCATGACCAGCACCTCGACGACCGCGACACGCCCCTCGCCGCCGGTTCGCGGGACCAGCCGCTGGCAGACGATGCCCCGCAGCGAGTTCGCCAGCGATGTGCGCGCCTGGTTCTGCTGTTCCTTGGGGAACATGTCGACCACACGGTTGACCGTCTCACGCGCGTCGGTGGTGTGCAGCGTCGAGATGACGAGGTGTCCGGTCTCGGCGGCCTGCAGCGCGGCCGTGACCGTTTCGAGGTCGCGCATCTCCCCGATGAAGATCACGTCGGGGTCCTGGCGTGACACCGACTTGAGGCCCGAGGCGAAATCATCGGTATCCACGCCGATCTCACGCTGGTCGATGATCGCCTGGTCATCGCGATGGATCACTTCGATGGGATCCTCGAGGGTGACGACATGGCAGCGCCTCGTCGTGTTGATGTGGCTGAGCATCGTCGCCGTCGTGGTCGTCTTGCCGGCCCCGGTCGGCCCGGTCACGAGCACCAGGCCGCGACGCTCCTCCGCGAGCCGCCGGACCGCGGCCGGCAGTCCGAGTTCCTCGAAGGAGCTCGTGCTGGGTAGAACGCGACGGCACACGATGCCGACCGATCCCCGTTGACAGAACGAGTTGACCCTGAAGCGTCCGACCCCCGCGATCGAGTACGCGAAATCGGCCTCGTGCCTGCCCGAGAACCGTGCGCGGGTGCGCTCGTCCATCATCTCCTGCGCCATGGCTTCGGTGTCGGGGGCTGACAGCGAGGGCAGCTGGACGACCGGCTCGAGTTCCCCGTCGACACGAACGAAGGCGGGCCCGCCGGCCTTGAGGTGCAGGTCGGAACCACCGACCTCCACGAGGTGCTGCAGATAGCGGTCGATCGTCTTCACGTTGCGTCCATCGTCCTGCTGACCGGCATCGGCAGCTTGCCGCATGCTCTTGAACGGGTCCTCGGGGTAGTCGCTCATGCTTCGAGCAGGATCGTGATCGGGCCGTCGTTCACCAGCCCGATCTGCATGTGGTGGCGGAACCGTCCTGTTGCCACCTGCGCACCGAGGTCTCGCAGTCGCGTGGTCACCGCTTCGACGAGCGGTTCGGCGTGCTCGGGAGGGGACGCGGGCAGGTACGACGGCCGCCGACCCTTGCGCGTGTCGGCGTAAAGCGTGAACTGGCTGATCACCAGCACCTCACCGCCGACGTCGGCACAGCTGACGTTGGTGTCGCCGTCCTCGTCGGGGAAGATCCGCAGATTCCAGATCTTGTCCGCGAGTTTCGATGCGTCGGCTTCGTCGTCATCGTGTGTGACGCCGATCAAGGCGACCACACCAGTGCCGATCCGGCCGGTTTCCTCGGCAGGGGCGTCCCTGTCAGGCGCTGCCGTCACCCATGCTTCGCTCACGCGCTGGATCAGTCCCCTCATGCGTGCCTCCTCATCGGCGTTGCCGTCGACCCGGCCGTGCGGGCACCCCTGCGTCGCAATACCCGGTCGATACCCTCGGTTCATGGCCAGGTATCCGACGCGCCGCGCGACCTCCGCGGGTGGCGTCGTGTCCGACGACCGTGCCGACGGCCGCCGCTGGGTCCTGCTCATCGCCCGCCGCAACGCCGCCGGTCGTCCCCAGTGGACACTACCGAAGGGCGGCATCGAAGAGGGCGAGTCGGACGAGGAGGCGGCGCTGCGCGAGGTCCGCGAGGAGACCGGATACGGCGCGGTCGTGAGCCATCTGCTGGGAACGATCGACTACTGGTTCGTGTGGCGTCCCGACCGCGTGCGTTACCACAAGTTCGTGCACTACTTCTTCATGTGGTGGGACGGCGCGCCGCCCGGTGAACGTGATGACGAGGCCGAACACGTCGAATGGGTTCCCGCGGACGTCGCGCTGGTCCGCCTCGCCCATCGAAACGAACGGCGCCTCGTCGAACTCGCACGCACCGCCCGCCCGGACCTGCCCCAACCCGGCCGCCACCTCGACGCGAGACTCGAGAGGTGACACCGCGAGCGTCGCGTGCGCTCACCGGGACACTGCTCGCCGGCCTGCTCGTCGCCCTCACCGGTGGACTGCCGGCGTCCGCACAGGACGATCCCGCTGTCGGGCTGACCGTCTCAGCGCTCACTGGAGTCCTCGGCGAGGGCAGTGCTCCTGCACTCGACACCGCCGACCCCGACGCGCACGAACCGGGCGAGCCCGACGTCGACCTGCGGATCCGGCTGCTGGTCGAGAACAGCGGACCGTCGCCCGTCGATCAGCTGCGCACCGTCATCGAGATCTACCCCGCGGCAGCGTCACGTGACGCGTTGCAGGACGCGCTCACCGGTGATCCGTCGGGGAGCCCGCTTCGCATCAGTGACGAACCGGTCCGCGAAGGCGCAGCGATCGAGCCCGGGGACATCGCAGGCGTGTGGGCACGATTCCCCCGCGACGAGGTCGCCTGGGCACCCGACGGTGGCGTGCACCCGTTACGCATTGCGGTGGTGCGGGGCACCGAGGTCCTCGCCGAAACGACCACCGCAGTGGTGTGGCTCGGCCGCACCCCCGCAGCGCCGCTTCGCACCACGTTCGTCTGGCCGGTCGACAGCGTCCCGACACGACGCCCCGGCGGTGTCTACGAGGCGGGTTCTGATCGAACGCTGCGTCCCGGAGGACGTGTCGAGGGCCTGGTGCGCGCACTCGAACTCGCCGGGGACGTCCCCGTCACCCCCGCATGGTCGCCCACACTGCTCGAAGAACTCCAGGACCGCGCGGACGGATTCGACGTCCGTGAACGAGGCGACGACGGCATGTGGGCGACAGCCGTCGTTGAGCCCGAGGACCCCGGGGCACGCCTCGCGAACGACCTGCTGCAGCGCATCCGACGGATTTCGTCCTCCCTGCCCCATCGCCCGATCGTCTCCACATACGCAAACGCGGACCTCGACCTGTTGTTCGCCGCCGACGCCGACGCCGCGCTGCGTGACCTCGCATCGATTGCGGCCGCCGACGCCCCCCGACGACTCGGGGTGCTGCTCGACGAACCACCGAACGCCACCACGCACCTGTTGGCGGGTCCGCTGCCGACAGGCGCGATCGACCTCTTCCCGGCCGCCCAACTCGTCGTCCCGCCACACGTTGTCGACGATGCGGGTGGCCCTGCGGTTCGCCGGCTGACCACGCCCGCCGGACGTGCAGTCACCGCCCTGATCGGTGACGAGCGCCTCGCGCAGCGCGTGAGCCACCCGTCCACGGAGCACGGTGAACCGATCGCCGTACAGAACGTCATCGCCGACACCGCGATGCTCTATTTCGAGGACCCCGACGTCAGCGACCGTGGCCTGGTGGTGGTGCCGTCGGTGAACTGGAATCCCCGGCCATCGGTCGCCTCGGCGATGACGCAGGCACTCGCCGACGCGACGTGGCTCGACATGCTCGACCCCGCGACGCTCGCGCTGCAGGTGCCGGCGTCACGCCGGCCGGTCGAGTTCGTCTCGCCGGAGGGGGAACGAGACACCGAGCTCGCCGACGAGATCAGCCGCGCCCACAACGCCCTGGACAGCCTGGTCGAAGCGCTTCCCGCTGATGCCGACGGCATCGACGGGCATTCCCGTCAGGAGCTTTCCGACACGCTGCTCCGGGCCACGTCGCGATGGCACGCCAACCCGGACCTCGCCTCGGACCTGGTGCGCGACGTCACGCGGGTCATCGACGCGACGTTCGGAACCGTCACCCTCGATGACACCGGGGTGACGTTGACCTCCGATGCCGGCCAGATCCCGGTCACGCTCGAACGCAGCCGGGGCGAAGCGATCGTCGTCCGCGTCGACGTCGCCTCCCCGGGTCGTCTGGCGTGGCCCGAAGGGCGGGTTGTCGACGAGGTGCTGCTCGAACCAGGAGGGCGGCAGACCATCTCCTTCGCGACCCGCGCTCTGTCGACCGGTACCTTTCCGGTGACGGTTCGTGTGACTGATCCGTCAGGGCGTCACGAGCTTGCGCGAACGACCTTGTCTGTCCGGTCGACCGCGATCTCCCGACCGGCGCTTGCGGGGATCGGCGGCATCGTCGTGGTATTGCTCGCGCTCGGTGTGATCCGCGGGGTTTCGAACCGCCCACGTCTCGCGGTCGTGCACGCACCTGCAGACCCGGACGACGCCGACGGACGGTGACGTGGCGCCGAGAGAGGACCTCATGCCCGACGGCGACGCGCCCACCCTCACCGACGGCCAGATCGCGTCCGCGGCAGCCACCGACCGCCCGACGCCGTCCTGGCCTGACCGCACCCGCATCGGGGGACGCTACGAGCTCGAGGAGCCGATCGCCTCAGGTGGTGCGGCGATCGTGTGGCGCGCCTACGACGAGAACCTCGCCCGTCCCGTCGCAATCAAGTTGCTGCATCCCCACCACGCCAACGACCCGACCGTGGTCGAACGTTTCGAACGCGAATCACGCGCCGCCGCGCAGTTGAACCATCCCAACACCGTGCGGATCTACGACACCGGCCTCGAGGACGACCTGGTCTTCCTCGTGATGGAGCACGTCGACGGGCCGAGCCTGCGCGAGGTCCTGCGACGCGAAGGGCCCCTCGATCCGGTGGTCGTCGCCGCGCTCGGGGAACAGGTCGCCGCGGCTCTCGGCGACGCGCACGCCCACGGACTCGTCCACCGGGACGTCAAGCCTGCGAACATCCTGCTCGCCTCCGACGGGACGGTGAAAGTCACCGATTTCGGCATCGCGAAAGCCCTCTCGGGTACCGATGCGACACTCACGACGCCGGGAACCGTGGTCGGCACCGCCGCGTACGTGGCTCCCGAACAGCTCGAAGACGGCCCGATCGACGCCCGCGCGGACATCTACGCGCTCGGCGTCGTTCTGCACGAGTGTCTCACGGGCCGTCCTGCATTCAGCGGTGACACGCCGACCGCGACCGCCGCGATGCGGCTCACACACGACCTGTTGCCACCGCGGCAGCTGCGGGCCGACGTTCCGCGTGCCCTCGACGACGTCGTCGTTCGCGCCACGCGCCGCGACCCGCTGGACCGCTTCCGTGACGGCGGCACCATGGCCGCGTCACTCGCCCCGCTGGTGACGACACGACCCGTCGAGCTGACCGCCACGATCGTGCGCGACGACGAACCGTCCGATCTCGTGGTGCAACGCGACGAGCAGCCGTATTCCGGGCCGATGCCTGCGACCCGGCGCGAGTACGCGCGTCGCCTCACCGCCGCGTTCGTGGGCGGCCTGGTGCTCACCCTCGTCGCGGTCTTCGCGATGCGGGCGATGCAGGACGACGACGTCGCATCGCCACCCGAGGCGATCGACTGGGAGATCGTCGAAACGCTCGTGGTCGACCCGCTCGACCCCGACGGCGGCGACAATGCCGAGCTCGCCCCGATGGCGAGCGACGGCGACCTGCAGACCGCGTGGGTCTCGGAGGTCTACGACGACCGCCGGTTCGGAGATGCGCGCGACGGGATCGGGCTCGTCTTCGACCTGGGACAGCCCCGGGAAGTCCGGTCGGTTGTCGTCGAGCTGGTCCGCGGCGGCGTCGACGTCTCGCTGTATGCCATCGACGAGCTGCCTGCAGCCGAAGGCGCGCCCGACGCGTGGGGGGACGCCCGCGCCGCACAGACCGACATCCGCCCACAGCAGCCCTTCCAGCTGAGCCCTACCACGAAGCGCTACTGGTTGCTGTGGATCACCGGCCTGTCTGCCGATGCCACCGGGGACTACCGGGCCGAAGTGGCGGAGGTCCGTTTCCGTGGCCCCGCCTGACACCGAGGGCCCCGGTCACGAGGGCGAGGACGAACTGCTCCTCGCGCGGTTCATCGACGAAACCGCGTCACCGGCGGCGCGGGAATCGGCGTTCCACGCCCTCGTCGACCGCTATCACCGGCGCCTGTTCGCCATCTGTGTGCGCCTGCTCCGTTCACCTGACGACGCCGAGGACGCGGTGCAGGAGATCTTCGTCCGCCTCGCCCGCAACGCCGCGACGTTCCGCGGCGACGCGAAACTGTCGACGTGGCTGTACCGGGTCGCCCACAACGTGTGCACCGATCACGTCCGCTACAGCCGCCGGCGACCTTCGACGCCGGTCGACGACATCACCGCGGTCGCCGGTGACCTCGCAGCCGACGACCACGTGGTCCTGCGCGAAACGGCCCTGACACTGCGCAGCGCACTCGACCAGCTCGATGAACGCTCGCGCACCCTGCTGCTTCTGGTGTCGGTCGAAGGGCTCGCCTACGACGAGGTGGCGGAGCTCACCGGGCTGGCGACCGGAACCGTGAAGAGCCGCGTGTCCCGTGCCCGTGTCCGGCTCGGCGAGCTGCTCGCCGAGGATCCGGGTGGCGCAGACGGCTCAGGCGGATCGGCCTCGTCCCGGCTCGATGCGCCGTCACGCAAGCCGATTCATCCACGCGGCCCCCCGGGACCGTCCACCCATGAGCACTGACGATCGGCGCGACAGCGCAACCCGTACCGATCCACCGACGTCCCACCTTGACCGAGCACACATCCGGCAACTCCACGGAGTCCACCGTGCACCCCGCCGAGCGTCTGACCGCCTATCTCGCAGGTGAGATGGCGGCAGACGAGCGCGACGTCTTCGAGCACGAGCACCAACACG
>JBJHAX010000011.1:0-66832 GCA_050480705.1 Nitriliruptoraceae bacterium | reverse complement strand
GTGCTGCGCACCGCCAAGATCCCCCCGATCACCATCCCCTGGTGGAACGACCGCACCCTCACCATCGAGATCGGACCCCCCAACCCCACGTAGGGGCCGATTCCCTGTACGGGAATCCAAGCTAACGCCTCGCCGACACCGGTGACCACCTGCGGCAGTCGCCGTCATCCGGCGTGCGAGCTTCGCCGGTGGCGCGGCCCGGCACGTCAGCCGTCCGTGCCCGCCTCGTCGTCGGTCGCGTCCGGCGTGTGATCCTCGCCATCCTCAGGACCGTCGAGGTCGGCGAGCAGGTCGTCGGGTGGCGGGTCGCCGACGTCGCCGTTGTCTTCGTCGTGCTCCGTGTCGTCGACGGCGGATGGGTCGAGCGCGCCGGTGAGTGCGGCGAGCCGGGTCACGAACCGGGCCGCGATCGGTCCCGCGACCTGTCCGCCGGCGCCGCCGTCCTCGACGAGAACCGCGAACGCGTAGCCCTCCCACACCCCGACGAACCACGCGTGGTTCTCTCCCGACGCCTGCGCGGTGCCGGTCTTGCCCAGAATCTCGAGCCCGGCGACGTCCACGGTCGTGCCGGTGCCGTCGGTGACGACCGCGCGCATCGCCCGGCGCAGCGCGTCCGTCGACGAAGCCAGACGCCGGGATTCGCCCGGGCCGTCGGCCGCGAGCAGATAGGGCTGGTGCCAGGTGCCGGTCGCTGCAGCGGCGGCCACCGACGCCATGTGCAGCACCGACGCTTCGACGCGCCCCTGGCCGAAGGCCGCTGCGCCGGTCTCGGCCGTGTCGGCCGGTGCAGGAAAGGATCCGCCGAACGCCGTCAACGGCAGTGCGGGATCCACGCCGAAGCCGAACGATTCGGCTGCCTCGGTGAGTCCAGCGGCGCCGATGCCCGCACCGAGCGTCGCGAAGCTGGTGTTGCAGGACGCCGCGAACGCCTCGATGAGCGGCACGCTGCCCAGGTCGAAACCTCCGGCGTTGGGGACGCGCAGCCCGCCGACGATCGACTCGGCGGGGCACGCCACCTGGTCGTCGAGTGATCCGCCTGCGGCCAGCACCGCTGCCGTCGTGACGATCTTGAAGGTCGAACCGGGCGGGAAGCGGCCGGAGAACGCACGGTTGTAGCTCGCCAGGGGGCGGCTCGCGCTCGCGAGGATGGCGCCGTCGGAGGTGTCGAGCACGACGATGCCGACGGGCGCCTCGACGCCGGTGAGCGCGTCTTCGACCGCCTGCTGGACGGTGACGTCCAGTGTCGTTCGCACGGGAGCGGACGGATCGAGCTGGGCTTCGGCGATGACGATGCGCAGCGGCCCGTCCTCGCCTTCGCGCAGGCCCGCGCGGACCAGTTCGCTGCCGGTCAGTTCGTCGTCCATGGCAAGTTCGAGCCCGAACTGCGGGATCCGCAGGCCGGCCTCGGCGTCGAGGCCGTCGGCACGGCGCTGCTCGAGCTGTTCGGCGGTTGCTGGCGCGATGATCCCGACGACGTGCTGGGCGAATCCGGCGTCGTAGAGCACGCGGTCGCCTTCGGACATGCGCAGCACGCCGGGGACGCCGCGCAGCTGGTCCCAAACGGGCTGTGAGCGCCCCTGAGGGACGGTCGCCACCGGGTAGAACCAGCCGTCGACGAGATTTTCACGACCTATTTCGCGCTCCGCGATCCGGCCCGAACCCGGCACGGCCCGCTCGAACGCGGCGACCATGCGGTCCGGATCGCTGACACCGCTGGGCTCGAATCCGAAGGTGATGGTCTCGCCCGGACCGGCCAGTTGCGTTCCGTCGGCGGCGAGGATCGGGGCGCGATCGACCTCCTCGTGCTCGATGTCGAATCGCCAGCTGTCCCGCAGCTCCGGGTGGATCGTGCCGATCGAGAACAGGATCGACCATTCGCCCCGTTCGCGGACGGTCACGACCCGTGTGTCCCATTCGAGCGGATCGGGGTGATAGTCGACCTGCACACGGACGGTCACCGGAACGGCGATCCGGCCGTCGACCTCTTCGACCGGCGTGCCTGGCAGCAGCTCGAGCGATCGGGCCGCGAGCCCGTCGCGCAGCTGCGCGTGCCGGGTGGCGAAGTCCTCAGGGGCCTCGCGCACGAGCTCGGCCATCGCGAAGTGGTCGCCGTCCTCCCATGCGTCGAGGTAGGCGGTCACGGTCGCGAGCGGGTCCGCGGAGACCGCGGTGCGGCTGGTGGTCGCGTTCAGCCACGACCAGCCGGCAGCAAGTCCGACCGCGACGACCGCGACTCCGAGCAGTGCGAGGAGTGCGTCTCTCGCGCGCACTCAGCACCTCCATGGAGCGCGGTCGCCTCGGTACCGGACGCTACCGCCATCAGGGGGCCTGCTACGAGGACCCGCGTTCGCCGTCGCCCGGGGAAGACGCGGCGGCATCTGCCGGCGGTGGCGGCGGCGCGGGCCGGTTGCGCCGGCGGCGGCGCACCAGCCCGACGATGACGACGACCGGAAGGACGACGACCACGGCGATGACAGGCAGCGCGGTCACCAGCAGCCAGATCGCCGCGTCGCCGATCATCGCGAACGTGCGGACCGTGGCCGCCCAGGCTTCACGCAGGGTTTCGACGGGCAGCCACTCGACATCGCTTGCGGCGGGAGGCGCCGGTGTCTGCGTGATGTGGACGTTCACCGTCGACATCGAGACCTGGTCGGCCAGGGAGGCCCGGCGGGCCTCGAGCTGTTCGATCTCCAGGCGGGTCTGCCGGATGCGTTCGAAGACGCTGAGCAGCTCATCGGCATCGGGTGTGGCTTCGCGGACTTCGCCGAGCAGGGCGAGCAGTTCAGTTTCGAACGCGCGCAGGTTCGACAGGCGCGCTTCGACGTCGGTGACCTCCCAGGTCACGTCGTACTCGTCGACACGGCTCGACGGGACGGCGTCGGCGAGGTCCTCGAGGGTCGCGACCAGGTCGTCGAGACGCTCGCTGGGCACACGCAACGTCAACCAGCCGGTCACGACCCCGTCGGCGTCGCGCGCAAGATCTGTCGTCGCGGCGTACCCGCCTGCACGCTCGGCAGCGCGCACGATCGCGTCGAGGAGTTCTGCGGTGTCGTCCGCTTCGAGTTCGAGGTAGGCGGATCGGATCACGTGCCGTCCGGTGGGCGCGTCGGACGGCGGCACCGGCATGTCGTCGCCGGGCGGAGCCGGGACGTCGACGTCGACGGCCTCGTCGAACATCGGCTCGGCGACGCCGCGCTCGGCCGTTGCGACGTCGGGACTGCCGGCGTCCATCGTCGTCGCCTCGAAGGAGTCGTCGGCCGCGCATGCGGCGGCGAACAACGCGACGAACGCCGCGATCGCGACGAGGCGTCGGCGCCGTCTGGGGCCGGGGGGTGCGCTGGCGGTGCTCGCGGCGGGTGTCACTGGGTCCTCCGTGGACGGGGTGTTCATGTCGTGTCGCGCCAAATGTTCAGGCGCGCGGTGTCGTGTGGCGCTCTACACAAGGGTGTGACGTCGCTGCTGCGGTTGCGGTTGCGTGGCCCACACCCGTCGCAGTGGCGCAGAGACGACCTACGCTGGTCGTCCCGCCCCGTTTTCGAGGAACCGGCGCACACGATGGCCAGATCCACCCCCGATTCGACCGGACGTTCGCGGTCCGAGGTCAACGCCTGGCTCGTCGAGGAGATGTACGAGCAGTATCGCGCGGATCCGTCGCAGTTGTCGGCTGGATGGCAACAGTTCTTCGCCGACTACCGGCCTGACCGGGCGGGTGACAACGGACGGTCGACGCCGCGAGCATCGAAAGCCGGAGCGGCTGACGCCGCGCAGTCACCCGACGACGCGTCGGATGACCGGGGGCCCGAGCCGTTGCGCGGCGTCGGCGCGCGCATCGTCGAGCACATGGAGGCCTCGCTCGAAGTGCCGACCGCGACGTCGGTGCGTGACGTGCCTGCGAAGCTGCTCGAGGTCAACCGCAGGATCATCAACAACTATCTGCGCCGCAGCTACGGCGGCAAGGTGTCGTTCACGCACCTGATCGCCTATGCCGTCGTGCGCGCCCTCGACGCGGTCCCCGCGATGCGCAACGTGTACGCACTGACGTCCGATGGAGGCCCCGGGGTCCTTCGAACCGAGGGAGTGGGCCTGGGGCTCGCCGTCGACGTCGAGAACGACGACGGGTCACGTTCCCTGCTCGTCCCGGTGATCCGAGACGCACACACGCTCGCCTTCGACGGGTTCCTGCGTGCCTACGAGGAGATCATCCGCCGCATCCGCACACGCAAGCTCGATCCCGACATGTTCGGCGGGGTGACGGTCACGGTCACCAATCCGGGCACGCTCGGCACGGTGCATTCGGTGCCCAGGCTGATGTCGGGGCAGGCAGCGATCATCGGGGTGGGTGCGATCGGTGTCCCGGCCGCCTACCGCGCTGCGGACGCGCGGACGCTTGCGACCCTGGGGGTCGGCAAGGTGATCACGCTCACCTCGACCTACGACCATCGCGTCATCCAGGGCGCCGAGTCGGGCATGTATCTCGCGCAGGTCGAGTCGCTGCTGCTCGGCGAGGACGGGTTCTACGACGACGTGTTCGCCGCGCTCGGCCTGCCCTACGAGCCGGCCCGCTGGCGGACCGACAGCACCGACCTCAACGACGAGACCGACCTGCTCGGCAAGCAGCTCAAGGCCGGGCAGCTGATCAACATGCACCGGGTCCGCGGACACCTGATCGCCGACCTCGACCCGTTGCGTCAGCGCCCGCCGGACATGCATCCGGAACTCGACCCGACCTACTACGGCCTGTCGATCTGGGATCTCGACCGCGAATTCCTCACCGATGTGGGCGGCGGCACCGGCCGCATGGCGCTGGGCGACATCCTCGGCGTGCTGCGTGACGCCTACTGCCGGACCGTCGGCATCGAGTACGGCCATGTGCTCGACCCCGACGAGAAGGAATGGATCCGCAACCGTGTCGAGGGCGCGGACGTGTCGCTTAGCGCCGACGACCAGCTGTGGGTCCTCGAGCGGCTCAACGCCGCGGAGGCCTTCGAGTCGTTCCTGCACACGAAGTATGTGGGCCAGAAGCGCTTCGGGCTCGAAGGCGGCGAGTCGCTGATCCCCCTGCTGGATGCCATCTGCGAAGCCGCCGCCGATGACGACATCGACGACGTCGTGATGGGCATGGCCCATCGAGGGCGGCTCAACGTCCTCGCCAACGTCCTCGGCAAGTCGCACCGGCAGATCTTCGGTGAGTTCGAGGGCCACATCGACCCCGACACGGTCCAAGGGTCCGGTGACGTCAAGTATCACCTGGGCACACGCGGCACCTACACCTCGCAGGCGGGCAACACCCTCGATCTGCACCTGCCGCCCAACCCGTCGCATCTCGAGGCCGTCAACCCGGTCGTCGAGGGCATCGCGCGCGCGATGCAGGACCGCTACGACCGTGGCGACGAAGGGATCTACCCGGTGCTGCCGGTCCTGATGCACGGCGACGCGGCGTTCGCCGGCCAGGGCGTGGTCGCCGAGACCCTCAACCTGTCGCAGCTGCGTGGTTATCGCACCGGTGGCACGATCCATGTCGTCATCAACAACCAGGTGGGGTTCACGACCGCGCCTGAGTCGTCGCGGTCGTCGTTCTATGCGACGGACGTGGCCAAGACCGTGCAGGCGCCGATCCTGCACGTCAACGGCGACGACCCCGAGGCGGTGGTGCGTGTCGCACGCCTCGCCTACGACTACCGCCAGCGGTTCCACCGGGACATCGTGATCGACCTGGTGTGCTACCGGCGCCACGGCCACAACGAAGCCGACGATCCCTCGCTCACCCAGCCCGAGATGTACCGGAGGATCGACGCGCACCGTTCGGTGCGCAAGATCTACACCGAACGCCTCATGCGCCGCGGTGACATCTCCATCGAGCAGGCCGAGTCGTTCCTCGAGGACTACGAAGCGAAGCTGCAGGAGGCGTTCGACGCGACACGTCAGTCGTCGGAACCCGACCGGCCCCACAGTGTCGCGGCGCCCGGATCCGATGGCCCGCTGCCGAAGCAACAGACCGGGGTCGAGCGCAGCACGCTCGATGACGTCGCCGACGTGCAGTTCGCGGTCCCCGACGGATTCACGCGCCACCGCAGGCTCGACCGGATCTTCGCCAAGGCACGGGAACGCTACGACGAGGGCCGCATCGACTGGTCGCTCGGCGAGACGCTCGCGTTCGGCTCACTGCTGCTCGAGGGCACGACCGTGCGGCTCGCCGGCCAGGACTCGAGGCGAGGCACCTTCGCGCAGCGCCATGCCGTCCAGGTCGATGTCGAGACCGGCGAGGAGTATCTGCCGCTCGCGCACCTGTCGGATGAGCAGGGCAAGTGGTTCATCTACGACTCGCTGCTCAGCGAATATGCGGCGCTGGGCTTCGAGTACGGCTACGCGGTGCAGGACAAGGACGCGCTCGTGCTCTGGGAGGCGCAGTTCGGCGACTTCGTCAACGGCGCGCAGATCATCATCGACCAGTTCCTCGTCTCGGCCGAGGACAAGTGGAACGAAACCTGCGGCCTGGTCCTGCTGCTGCCCCACGGCTACGAAGGCCAGGGACCGGAGCATTCGTCGGCAAGGATCGAGCGGTTCCTGGTGCTCAGCGCGGGCGACAACATGGAGCTGGTCAATCCGACCACCGCAGCCCAGTACTTCCACGTGCTGCGCCGGCAGGTGCGACGCGACGAACGCCGCCCCCTCGTGGTGTTCACGCCCAAGTCGCTGCTGCGCTCCCCGCACTCCATCTCAGGCCTCGACGAACTCGTCCAAGGTTCCTTCCGCGAAACCATCGACGATCCTGCGTTCGGCGCCGGCGGGCGCGACCGCGGAACCGTCGGTCACCTGCTGCTGTGCTCGGGCAAGGTCGCCTACGACCTGATGGACGAACGTGACGAGCGGGGCCTGGACGTGCCCGTGATCCGCGTCGAGCAGTTGTATCCGTTCCCCGACGAACAGATCGCCGCCATCCTCGAGCGTTATCCGGCCGCGACCGACGTGTGCTGGGTCCAGGAGGAGCCGGCGAACATGGGCCCCTGGGGGTTCGTCGACGGGCGCCTGTGGAACATCCTGGATCGGCTCGGCGGGGGGCGCCGGCTGCGACGGGCCTCGCGCGATGCGTCCGCGTCGCCAGCGGCGGGGCAGTTCGTCGTCCACGAGGCCGAGCACGAGCGGCTGCTCGCTGACGTCTTCGACCGCGTCGCGCCCTAGCTCCGCCGGTACCGTCGACAGGTATCGCCGCCGTGTGGTGCAGCTCGCGCCTGCGGCGGCGGGGCAGGACCGGATGCGATGCGTACGAGCGACGCGGGCCCACCCAGCCGACGTGTAACGGCGCTGTTCGCCGTCGCGTTGCTCGCCACCGCCTGCGGAGTGGTTGCCGCACCGGTCGGCGACGACCCTGTGTCCGCCGAAACCGATCGTGCTCCGCTGGACGACGAACACGACGCGGCCCCGGGCGGCGACGCCGACGAAGCGGACGAGCGCGATCCAGCGGGTGACGAGGATGCGGATGCGGCTGATCGCGCAGCCAACGCAGAGCAGGTGGGGGCGAACGAGCTCGGCGCGATCCCGATCCTGATGTACCACCGGGTCATCGAGGACCCTGGCCCGTACGACCTCACGCCGGAACAGTTTCGAGGTGAGCTCGAGCACCTGTTCGACTCGGGCTACTACCCCGTCCGGGTCGTCGACGTGATCGACCGGCGCATCGACGTGCCCGCGGGACGCAGCCCGGTGGTGCTCACCTTCGACGATTCCAGCCCGTCGCAGTTCCGGTTCCTCGAAGACGGTCGGCTCGATCCCGAGTCCGCGGTCGGGATCCTCATCGATGTCGCCCGTTCCAGCGGCGTGCCGCCCACCGGGACGTTCCTGGTGCTCGACGAGCCGTTCGCGACCACCGGGGAGCTCGCCCGGGAGCGGCTTCGGCGCCTGTCACGGCTCGGCTTCGAGCTGGGCAACCACACCGTGGGGCACGTCAACCTGCGCGAGCTCGACGACGACGAGGTCCAGCGTGAGATCGCGCTCGGTGCGCAGCTGATCCGCGAGGCGATCCCCAGTGCGCGTGTCGCGAGTTTCGCGCCCCCGTTCGGCGTCTTCCCGGAGAACCGCGACCTCGTCGTGGAGGGCAGCTACGGAGAGATCAGCTACCGCCACGAGGCGGTCCTGCGCGTCGGCGCGGGCCCGGCCCCGTCGCCCTTCTCGGTCGATTTCGACCCGGTCGCGGTGCCGCGGATCTTCCCGCAGCCGGACTTCGAGGCCGACGACGCTCCGGACCTGGGATCGGGCTACTGGTTGTGGCGGCTCGAGGAGGAGCCGGGCACCCGCTACGTCTCCGACGGCGATGCGTCCACGGTCGCGTTTCCCGAAGACCTCGCCGACCGGCTCGATGCCCGGTTCGCTGATCGTGCCGTCGCCTACTGAGACGCCTGGCCGCATCGGGCAGCATGCCGTCAGGACGGCGGCGCACCGACCTCGTCGCGACGGGGTGGATCGGCGCCGGGGCGCGTGCAGGTCACCGCGGCGACACGTGCCGCGTACGACAAGCCGGCCTCGAGGTCGCATTCGTCGAGATCCTGCGCGGTGCGGATGCGTGCGGCGTCGAGCCAGGCGAGCAGGCCCGCGCTGAATGCATCGCCGGCGCCGACCGTGTCGGCAACGTCGACCTGCGGCGTGTCGACGTGCAGGTGTGAGGTCGCGGCGAACGCATCGACGCCCTGCGCGCCGCGCGTGACGATCACGAGGCGGGGCCCGTCGGTCGCCTCGGCTCGGGCCGCCGCGACGTCCAGCGGGTCGCCGTCGGGATACAGGAGCCGAAGATCTTCGTCGCTGCAGCGCAGGACGTCGACGTCGTCGAGCAGCGTGTCGATCGTGACTGCGTAGCGCTCGAGGTCCTCGATGACTGCAGGGCGCACGTTGGGGTCGAGGCAGCGCAACTGCCGGCCACGCTCGCGCACGAGCAGCCCGGCCAGGGCTCTGCCGGCGGGTTCGTGCTCGGCGGTGATCGCGCCGTACGAGACGTGCAGGATTCCGCCGCCGGGAAGCTGCGGGATGGCGCTACGACCCCAGCCGCTCGCTGAGGTGCCGGCCAGATGGAAGTGGTAGGTCGCCCTGCCGTTTTCGTCGACGTCCGCGATCGCAAGTGTGGTCGGCTCGTCGGTCCGTTCGGCGAGATCGAGCCCCACGCCCGCGCCGGTCAGCGCGTCCTCGAGCCGGCGCGCGAGACGGTCACCGCCGAGCCGGCCGAGCCACACGCAGGCGACGTCGAGCCGCCCGACGCCGACGGCGACATTGAAGGCGGACCCGCCGGGGTGGATGCGCAGGACGTCGCCGTCGTCGACCAGGTCGACCAGGGCCTCGCCCGCGACGGTCACGCTCAACCGGTGGCCCTGCCGCCGAGGGTGAGGATCGCTGCGCTGTCGTGAGGAAGGTGGACGAGGTCGCCGTCGAGTTCGACCCCGTCAGCGCTCGCGTGGATCAGGTCGGCCGCCCCGGTGACCTCGACGGAGCCCGCTTCGCCGGTGTTGAGGATGACGACGGCCTCGTCACCGCGGCGGTAGGCGACGACGTCGTCTGCGGCGTCGTCGAGCCATGTCAGCGGCGCATCGCCGAGCAGCGCGGGAACGCCACGGCGTGCATGCAACAGCGCGCGGGTTCGCTGCAGCGGCGACGCGGCGTCGTCGCGCTGGACGGCCACGGTGTGCTGGTCACCGCGGTTTCGCCCGAACGGAAGCCACGGCGCGCCGGTCGTGAATCCGAAACCGTCTCCCGGCTCCCACAGCATCGGGGCCCGTACCGCGTCGCGGCCCGTTGCGCCGGGGTTGCGCACCGCGATGGGGTCATGCGCGATCCCCTGTCCGAGATCGGCGTCGTCGAGCCCCAGTTCGTCGCCCTGGAACAGCCACGGCATGCCGGGCAGCCCGCACAGGAAGGTGAAATACGCATGGGCGCGGCGGGCGCCGATGTCGGCGCCGCCGAAACGGCTGGCCGCCCGGGGGTCGTCGTGGCTGGACAGCGGCAGTGACAGTGCGCTGCCGGCGGCGGCCAGCGCGTCCCCCAGTGTCTGCCGGATGACGCGCGCCGACCATTCGGTCTTGAGCACAGGGAAGCAGAACGCGGTGTGTAGCCCACCGCCGTCGACGTAGCGGGCGAGCCGTTCGGGGTCGAGCACATACACCTCGCCGACGAGCAGGGCGTCGTGGCGATCGGCGATCGTGCGCCATGACCGGTAGATCTCGTGGACGCCCGGCTGGTCGAGATCGTGCTCGTGCGCGAAGCTTTCGAACACCTCACGGGGAGACGCCCCGGCGGGTGGTTCGTGCAGGCGCGGGTTGTCGCGGAACGCGGGGTCCTCGATGAGGCTGTGCGCGACGTCGATGCGCATCCCGTCGACCCCGCGTGCGAACCACGCTGCGAGGATCGCTTCGAACTCGGCACGCACCTGTGGCTGCGCCCAGTTGAGGTCGGGCTGCTCGGGCAGGAACAGGTGCATGTAGTACTGGCCGGTCGCCTCGTCGAGGGTCCACGCCGGACCACCGAAGTGGCTCACCCAGTTGTTCGGGGGACCACCGTCAGGGGCGGGGTCACGCCAGACGTAGTAGTCGCGCTTGTCGGCGTCGCGGGCGCTTCGGCTGTCGAGGAACCACGGGTGCTGGTCGGAGGTGTGGTTGGGGATGAGGTCGACCAGGACACGCATGCCGAGTTCGTGCGCGTCGTCGACGATGCGGTCGAGGTCGTCGAGCGTCCCGAAGCGCGGATCGATGTCGAGGTAGTCGGCGACGTCATAGCCGTGGTCGGCCTGCGGTGAGGGATAGAAGGGTGTCAGCCACACCACGTCGACGCCTAGATCGGCGAGATACGGCAGGCGGGCGCGGATACCGGGCAGGTCCCCGAGCCCGTCGCCGTCGCTGTCCGAGAACGATCGGACGTAGACCTCGTAGCCGATCGCGCCCTGCCACCAGTTGGCCATCTTGACCTCTCGTTGGCGCGTCACGGCGGGTGCGCGCGTGCCTCACGCCGTGTCTCGCCGCTGCGGATGGAAGCGTTTGCGGACACTAGCGTCCTGTGATCGCGCGAGCACCCTCGGCAAGCCGTGTTCGCCATGGAGCGTCCCGTGGGCGATACCGGGTCGTGCGTGCATGCCCGCTATCGTTTCTCGATCGTGCCGTTCGTGGAACGTGTGCGGGCGCAGGCTTCAAGGGTCACGGACCCGCCTCGGAGGAGCTGGCACGACGTATCGGAGGCCACCGGAGGTGACGAGCCGGACATGGTGAAGGCGACGATCGACGATGTCGCCCGGCGCGCGCAGGTGTCGGTCGCGACGGTGTCGCGCGCGCTGCGCGGACTTCCCAACGTCGCGCCGTCGACGCGCGCGCGTGTCATCGAGGCCGCGCGTGACCTGCAGTACGTCGCAGACCCGTCGGCTGCGCAGCTCGCGTCCGGCCGGCGGCTCGTCATCGGACTGGTGACGCCGATGATCGGGCAGTGGTTCTACGGCAAGCTGTACACGGGCGTCGAGGCCGTGGCCGCCACCGAAGGCTACGAGGTCCTCCCGTACTCGCTGTCAGGCCCGGGTGGTGTCGAGGGGTTCCTGCGTGACCTGCCGTTCCGCAAGCGCGTCGACGGCATCATCGTCGTCGACGCCCCGATCACCGCCGGCCAGCTCGACCGCATCACCGCCACGCAGGTCGCGACGGTGACGGTCGGCTTCAGTGCTCCGCACGTCAGTTCGCTGCAGATCGACAATGTCGGCGCCGCGCAGCAGGCGGTCGAGCACCTGATCGGGCTCGGCCACCAGCGGATCGCGTTGATCGGCGCCTACGGCGACGATCCGTTCATGTTCTCGGTGCCCTCCGACCGCTTCGACGGATATCTGCGGGCGCTCGAGGGCGCGGACCTCGACCACGACCCGGCGCTCGTCGTCGCAGGCAACTTCTCGCTCGAAGGTGGCGCGGAAGCGATGGCGGCGCTGCTGGCGCTCGACGAACCGCCGACGGCGGTGTTCGCGTGCTCGGACGAAATGGCCATGGGCGCGATGCACGTTGTGCGCCGTGCGGGGATGCGGGTGCCCGACGATGTCTCGGTCGTCGGCTTCGACGACCACGATGTTGCCGCGTATGTGGGCCTGACCACGGTGCGCCAGGACGTCGTCGCGATGGGCGAGCGAGCCACTCGGCTGCTGTTCGATCAGGTCAAGAGCGCATCCCGTGAGCCGGCTCACGAGCGCCACGAGACGCAGCTCGTGGTGCGCGAGAGCACGATGGCCCCCGAACGGCTCGAGATGATCGACGTCCGTTGACCGGCGGCAGCCGCCGTGGCGGCGCGCGGTGCCGAGCGCAGCTCGCCGACGGACGCACCTCGACGCCCGGCGGTGGTGATCGGTGACAACCGCGCTCCACGGAAACGCTTGCAGAATCGGCGGCGCCGCGCCATAGTGCCGCAGCGGGTACGGCGTCGCCGCGCCGGGCGTGGGTTGCTCACGCTGGTGCGCGCCGGTGCCGCACGGTACGCACACCATCTGCGACAGGGAGCAGCGGGATGGCCGGTGTGGTCATGGAGGATCTCAACAAGTTCTATCCGGACGGCTTTCACGCCATCAAGGACTTGAGCCTCGAGATCGACGACCAGGAGTTCGTGATCCTGGTGGGACCGTCGGGATGTGGGAAATCGACCGCGCTTCGCATGGTCGCGGGCCTCGAAGAGATCTCCAGCGGCAAGCTGATGATCGGTGACCAGGTCGTCAACGATCTGTCGCCACGTGAGCGTGACATCGCCATGGTCTTTCAGAGCTACGCGCTCTATCCGCACATGACGGTTGCGGAGAACATGGGATTCGCGCTCAAGCTCGCGAAGGTCCCGCGAGCGGAGATCGACCGCCGCGTCGGCGACGCCGCGGAGATCCTGGGGCTGGGCGAACTGCTGCACCGCAAACCCAAGGCACTCAGTGGTGGCCAGCGGCAGCGGGTGGCGATGGGCCGTGCCATCGTTCGGTCGCCTCAGGTGTTCCTCATGGACGAGCCGCTGTCGAACCTCGATGCCAAGCTGCGCGTGCAGATGCGTGCCGAGATCGCGGCGCTGCAGACCCGCCTCGGCGTCACCACGATCTACGTCACCCACGACCAGATCGAAGCGATGACGATGGGTGACCGGGTCGCGGTGCTCAAGGCCGGCGTGCTGCAGCAGGTCGACACCCCCCAGCAACTCTACGACCACCCCGACAACATCTTCGTCGCGGGATTCATCGGGTCGCCGTCGATGAACATCGCCGAGGCGACGCTGCGCACCCGCGACGGTTCGGTGTACGTCGAGTTCGACCGGGGCGCGACCGAACTGCGTGTCGCCGACGAGGCGGTCGACCAGTATCCGAAGGTCGCGCAGATGGACGGCGCGCAGGTCGCGGTCGGCATCCGGCCAGAGCATCTGGTTCCCGCTGACGAGGTCGGCGACGATCAGCGCTGGTCCCAGCGGCGTGTCGAGATCGTGGAACTGCTCGGCGCGGAGATGCTCATCCACTTCCACACCGACTCGCCACCGATCGTCAGCGAGGACATGCGCGCGGCGATCGACGACGAAGAGGCGTTCGAGGCACTGCAACGTCAGGCGGCGACCGGCGGGCAGCAGTTCGTCGCACGGTTCGCGCCGGGCGAGGTTCCCGCCAACGGAAGCCAGATGCCGGTCGGGGTGCGCACCGAGCATCTGCACTTCTTCGATCCGGAGTCCGGACTGGCGCTGCGGTGACGCCTTTGGGGCCGAAAGTCCCGACTTCGACGCCCGTCACCAAAAACGCTTGCAGTCCGAGCCTCCGACCGCGATAGTACTCACGGTGGTGCAGCCATCATTCGAGGCTGCGGACACCTACGTAGGGAGGACGACACACCCATGAGAATCAAGAGACGAAGCACCAGGGCCATGGTGGCCTCGGTGCTGGCCGCGGGTCTCGTGCTCGCGGCGTGCGCGGGCGAAGAGCCCGACGCCCCAGCGCCGGAACCCACCGAAGAGCCTGACGACGTCGACGCCGAGGAGCCCGCTGAAGAGGTGGACCTTTCCGGCACATCGGTCACGATTTCCGGCCCGGAGAGCTCCGAAGAGGAAGCGGGGTCGTTCCAGGACACCGTCGACATCTTCGCCGAGCGCACCGGCATCGACATCGCCTACACCGGCGCACGCGACTTCGAAGAGCAGATCGTGGCGCAGGCCGTCGGCGGCAACCCGCCCGACATCGCGGTGTTCCCGCAGCCGGGCAGCCTGCTCGACTTCGCCGCGGACGGCTACCTCGTGCCCGTGCCCGCTGACGTGCTGGCGACCATCGAGCCCCAGTGGCCCGCTGGCACCAACGATGCGGTCAGTGCCGACGGCGAGGTCTGGGGAGTCCAGAACAAGACCGACCTCAAGTCGCTCGTCTGGTACAACACCGAGCTCTTCGAGTCCGGCGGCTACGACATCCCCGACACCTGGGATGGGCTCAAGGACCTGAGCTTCCAGATGATCGAGGACGGCGTCACGCCGTGGTGCGTGGGCATCGAGTCCGGCCCTGCGACAGGGTGGCCGTTCACCGACTGGATGGAGGACCTCGTCCTGCGTATCCAGGACGAGAACGTCTACGACGGCTGGATGACCGGCGAGATCCCCTTCAGCGACGATCGCATCCTCTCGATCGGTGAAGAGATCGTCGACTTCTGGAACGAACCCGGCATGGTGTATGCAGCCGGTGGCACCATCGCGGCGACGCCGTTCGGTGACAGTGGTGGTCCGCTGGCCGACGGCACCTGCGCGATGCACCGCCAGGCGTCGTTCTACGCGGCGTTCATTCCCGAAGGCGTCGAGGTCGGCCCTGGTGGCGACGTCGACGTGTTCTACTTCCCGGCCGCCGGCGACGGTCGTACCCCGGTCCTGACCGCGGGCACGTACCTCGCCGTGTTCCGTGACGCGCCCGAGGTGTGGGCGACCGTCGAGTACCTCGCGTCTGCCGAGGGCTCGGAGGAGCGCCAGCGCACCCAGGCCGAACGGCTCGGTGGTGGCCAGTCCGGCTACCTGTCCGCGAACCTCGAGCAGGACCTGAGCGTCTACAACGACCTCGAACGGTCCTTCATCGAGATCCTGCAGACCGCCGACCCGGCCCGTTTCGACGCGTCCGACATGATGCCGGGCGCCGTGGGTGCCGGAACCTTCTGGACGGAAGGGACCAGCGCGGTCAACGGCGACAAGTCCGTCGCCGAGGCATTCGAGGCGATCGATGCCTCCTGGCCGGATGACTGATCCGGCCGACCACCGCAGGCGAATGCGGTGACCTGCGGGGCGCCGGTGTCCGTGGAGGGCACCGGCTCCCCGTGGCGCGCCACGACATCACGAGCCGTGGCGTGGCATGATTTCTCCGGCTCGCTGGTGAGCCGGAAGCGACGGGGACGGGGAGGGCCGCCGGCAGGGATGCGGCAGTCCGGGGTCGGCGCCGGCGCACGGTGTCCGGCCGCCAGGCACGAACGAGGTGACCGGCAGGTCCGGCGCCCGGGATGCACGGGAAGGAGCGCCCGTGACACAGGCGGACGCAACGGTTGGTGAAGCGCTCACGGCGTCGCAGCGCGCAATGCGACGCACGATCATCATCGGGGCGTGCCTCGTCGCGGTGCTGGTCGTGGCCTCCTACGCGATCGTCGGGGTCGGTGCCGGGCCCGGCACGACCGTCCCCGGCGACCTCGTTTCGCGCCTCGCCGGTACGGCGCTGGCGGTCACGGTCGGCGTCGCGAGCGTCCGCGCCGCCTCGGACGTCACTCGCAGCATGGCGGGACGCGCCTTTCGGGGCGTCATAGGCATCCTGCTCGCCGGGGCGATCTGGTACGGCTATCTCACCGACGGGCGTCTGCGTGGCGCGATGGTCAGTGTCATCGTCGCGGTCGCGGTCAGCATGGGCCTGTTCGTGGGCGCCAACCGCTGGTTCGACGCGGCAGTGCGGCGCTGGGCGAAGTTCACCGCGTTGACAGGTTTCGTTCTCGGTGCGCTGATCTCCGTGGTGCTCGTCGGCAACCGCCTGCTCGGCTGGTTCATCGGGTCCGGCGCGGAGCTGCGCAACCTGTCGTGGGTGCTCGCCGCGTTGCTGGCTGCACTCGCAACGGCTTACGGGTGGCTGCTGGGCACCGCCCGCAACGCAACGGTGCGTCTGGTCACTGGAATCGCCGGAGGAGGCGCCATCGGGCTCGTCGTCGGGCTCTTCCTGCGCCACGCCGCCTGGCCCGCGCCGCGGATGCAGGATCTGCTGATCTGGCCACTCGCCCTCGCCGGTGCCGGTGCGCTGCTCGGACGCCTGCGTGGACGCCGCGTCGTGCCGGCGGCAGTGACCGGAGCTGCGGTCGGCTGGCTCACCGGTGCCTGGCTGCTCGGCGACCTTGGCCGCGGGAACGCGACGATGGCGGTCGTCGCCTCGATCGTGCTCGGCGTGCTGGTCGGTGCACGCTTCGGTCTGGCCCGTGACACCACGCTCGAGGACCGCCTGCGGCTCGAGGCGCGCGCACGGGTCGTGATCTTCCTCGCGCCCGCACTGCTGTTCATCTCTGCAACATTGCTCGTTCCGACGATCCGAACGGTGCTGCTGAGCCTGCTCGACCGCCGCAGCGCCGAGTTCGTCGGTCTCAACAACTACGTCGCGATGTTCACCGACCCGAACTTCCTGAATCTCGCCCGCTGGGCGGGCATGTTCACCGCGGCGCCGTTCGTCTGGGGCAGCGCACTGTTCGCGCTGGCGATCGCGATCGCGATCCGCACCCGTCGCAGTGTCGAGGGTTCTGTGCCGAGCCAGCTCGTCGCTGCACTCGTCGCTGCCGTCGCGGCGTTCGCTGCGTCGCTGGCGGGTCGGCTCGGCATGGTCGCGGATCCGACCGGCGCCGGGTTCGGTGCGTTCACCGGCCTGCTGCTGATTGCCGCGGCGGTGCTGTTGTCGCTGTACGTCGCCGGCAACCGTGGCCATTCGGGACTGGCCGGCGGTGCGGGGACGTCGCTGGGAGCCGGGGTGTTCCTGCTCGCGTTTGCGCTCTTCGCCCACCTGCGCGGCACGTTGTTCAACAACCTGTGGTGGGTGTTCGCCGTCACGATCATCGCCACCGGCGTCGGGCTCGCCGTCGCCGCGCTGGCCGACCGTTCCCGTGGCGAGAACGTGGCCAAGTCGATCATCTTCATGCCGATGGCCATCAGCTTCGTCGGTGCGGCGATCATCTGGCGCTTCATGTACATCGCGCGTCCGACCGGCGCCGATCAGACCGGCGTGCTCAACGCGATGTGGGTGTGGCTCGGATCGATCTCGACCTCGTCGACCCGCTACCCGATCGCGGTCGTGCTCGTGCTGTTGACCCTGGCCACGGTCTATGTCGCGATGCAGGGATTCCGCACCGAGACCCCGGGGCTTGCGTGGAGCGGGCTGATCAGCGCCGTCGTGTTCGCGTGGCTGGCCTACCGCTTCCTGGGCCCGGGCATCGGTGGATTCGAGGTGCTGCCCAACGGCGACATCGTGCCCGCCACGATCCAGTTCCTGACCGTCGGCCCCTACAACAACTTCTGGATCATGGTGCCGTTCATCTGGATCTACACCGGGTTCGCGATGGTGATCTTCTCCGCCGCGATCAAGGGGGTGCCCGCTGATCTGCTGGAGGCCGGGCGGGTCGACGGGGCCAGCGAGTCGCAGATGTTCTGGCGGGTCGTCGTGCCCCAGATCGTGCCGACGATCGGCGTGGTCGTCACCACGATCATGGTGACGGTCATGAAGGTGTTCGACATCGTCAAGGTCATGACCAACGGCAACTTCGGCACGCAGGTGCTCGCCAACGAGATGTGGACGCGGGCGTTCACCCAGCGCCACTTCGGTCAGGGCTCCGCGATCGCGGTGGTGCTGTTCCTGTCGGTGCTGCCGATCATGTATCTCAACATCCGCAGGATGCAGAAGGAGGCGGCGTGATGGCGGCGTCGACGACTCCCCTCGCAGGCGCACCCCGGCCGAAGGTCGGCCAGACGCTCTACCGGCTGCTTTCGGCCATCCCGACGGGCGTGCTGTGGGTCCTCGTCGTCCTGTGGTTCGTCCCCTCGTTCAGCCTGTTCGTGAACTCGTTCCGCACCGGGGACGCGCAGCGCGCCGCCGGCTGGTGGACGCTCATGCAGGAGGGCGGGCCGACGATGGCCAACTACGCGACGGTGCTGGGCACCGGCGCGCAGGGCGGGTTGTGGCAGGCGACGCTCAACTCGTTCGCGATCGCGGTCCCCGCGACCATCATCCCGGTCGCCATCGCCGCGTTCGCCTCGTACGCCTTCGCTGTGATGCGGTTCAAGGGGCGCGAATGGCTGTTCATCGGCACCGTGTCGCTGCTCGCCATCCCGTTGCAGACGGCACTGATCCCGCTGTTGCAGATGTACTCGGGCGGAGCGCACTGGACCATCCCGCTGGTCGACCGCACGATCACGCTGTTCCCGGACCTGAGTCTCGCCGGGTCGGTGACCGCGGTGTGGCTGACGCACACCGGCTTCGGCCTGCCGCTGGCGATCTTCCTGCTGCACAACTACATGCAGGGTCTGCCGCGTGACGTGTTCGAGTCCGCACGCATCGACGGCGCCGACCACTTCCAGATCTTCTGGCGGCTCGTCCTGCCGCTGTCGGTGCCGGTGCTGGCGGCGTTCGCGATCTTCCAGTTCCTGTGGACCTGGAACGACTATCTGGTGGCGTTGACGATGATCGGCGGCAACCGGGCGGCGATGCCAACCACGGTGGTGATCGCCTCACTCGCCGGCGAGTTCGGCATCCGGGAGCATCTGCTGACCGCCGGCGCGTTCGTCCAGGCGTTCGTGCCGCTGGTCGTCTTCTTCGCCCTGCAGCGCTACTTCGTGCGCGGCATTCTCGCCGGGAGCGTCAAGGGCTGAGCGGACGCGCCGCCGTGCTGCACCTGCCCGCCGCGCGGGCGGGGAAGGACGCGGTGTGCGCCTGCAGCTGACGGCGAGGACCGGACACCCGGATTTCCTCGACCTGCCATGGGGACAGCCGCTCGCTGACTGGGAGCACGAACGCCTCGTCGTGATGCCGCTGGGCATCCACCGGCACGTCGTGCGCACCGTGCAGTACGACGACCGTCTCTACCACCTCAAGGAGATGCCTCGGCGCTACGCCGAACGCGAATGGCGCTTCCTGCGCCACCTGCGCGAGGAGGCGGTGCCCGCGGTCGAGGTCGTCGGTGTGGTGACGCTGCGCGACGACGACCGCGGTGAGCGCCTCGACGCGGTGCTCATCACCGCGCACCTCGAATACTCCATTCCGTACCGGCTGCTGTTCCAGCGTCAGGAACATCGCCTGCTGCGCACGCAGATCCTCGACGCGCTGGTGCACCTGCTCGTGCGTCTGCACCTCAACGGCTTCTTCTGGGGCGACTGCTCGCTGTCCAACACGTTGTTCCGTCGTGACGCAGGGGCACTGGCCGCCTATCTGGTCGACGCCGAGACCGGTGAGCTGCACGACGAGCTCAGCCCCGGCCAGCGGATCGCCGACGTCGACCTCGCCATCGAGAAATGCGCGGGCGAACTGCTCGATCTGCAGGCAGCCGGCGTCATCGCCGCCGACATCGACCCGATGGTGCTCGGTGACGAGCTGCGCGCCGGCTACGAGGCACTGTGGGAGGAGCTCACCGCCGACGAGGTCTTCGCCGATGACGAGCGCTACCGGATCGACAGCCGGCTGCGACGCATCAACGAGCTCGGTTACGACGTCGAGGAGCTCGAACTCGTCCAGGACGAACCCGGTGTGACCCGGATGGTGCTCGAAACGCGCGTGCTCGAACCCGGCCGCTACCGCAGGCTGCTCCACGACCTCACCGGTCTGGATGCGCAGGACAACCAGGCCCGCCGGCTGCTCAACGACATCCACAGCTACGGGGCATGGCTGCAGCGCAGCGACGGCGTGGCTCGCTCCGAGGCCATGGTCGCACAGCGGTGGCGTGAGTATTCGTTCGAACCGACGCTGTCGCTGGTTCCCGACGACTTGCGAGGCCGACGCGACGCCGCCGAGATCTTCCACGAGGTCCTCGAGCACTGGCACCGCTGGTCCGAACAGGAGGGCTCCGACATCGACCTGTTCGACGCAGCGAGGCGCTACGTCGAACAGGTGCTGCGTGAGCTGCCCGAAGAACGGCGGGTGTCGCCTGCCGAAGGCGACGACGACATCGCGGGCTATGTGCCCGATCCGCTTGCCGACACCGGCACCCTCGATCTCGACGAGGTCGCAGACGCCGCTGACGACTGACGTGCGTGGCGTCGCAGCCACATCTCCAGCATGCGGAGGGGATGTGTCGCGGTTAGGGTTCGCGCATCGCCTACGGAGGGCACCGTGGATCAGGGATCACCTCAACCCGGCTGGTACGCCGATCCGGAGAACCCGGGCCAGCTGCGCTGGTGGGACGGCACCCAGTGGACCCAGCACCAGTCGCCTGCGGGCGGCCAGCAGGCCCAGCCTGCTCAGGCGCAGCAGTGGCAGGGCGCGCAGGCCGGAGGCGCAGCCGTGAAGGTCGACACGTGGCTGTGGCAGTCGATCGTCGCGACGCTCCTGTGCTGTCTGCCGCTCGGCGTCGTCGGCATCATCTTCGCCGCGCAGGCACAGTCGGCGGTGAGTGTCGGCAACGTGACCGAGGCGCAGGAGAAGGCGCGGCTCGCGCGCATTTTCACGCTGATCGCCGTCGGACTCGGCCTGGTGTTCATCGTCGGCTGGTTCTTCCTGTTCTTCGGCAGCTTCGCGTTCATGTGATCCGGTGCTGATCTCCGGCGACACCTCGACGCTCCGCGGCACACGCCTGCCGCGATGGGTGGCGCCGGTCGCGGTCGGCGTCGTGGTTCTGGCTGGCTGCGTTGCGCTGGCCGTGGCCGATCCGGCGCGGCGCGCCGAGCTGTCGCCCGGCTGCCCGTTCCGAACGCTCACCGGGCTCGACTGCCCGGGGTGCGGCGGGACGCGAGCGGTGTACGCGCTGCTGCAGGGCGACCCGGCGCGCGCCGTCGACCACAACGTGCTCACCCTGCTGCTGCTGCCCGTGCTCGTCTGGGGGTGGGTCGGCTGGCTGGCCGCGACGCTCGGCTGGCGGCGCGACACACCTCAGATCCGGCCGAGACTCGCCTGGATGATCGCGGGGTCGGTGGTCGTGTTCTGGATCGCACGCAATTTGGCGTGGACCTCCTGGCTCGGATCGACGGCATCCTGGTCGCTCGGCGGCTGAGCCGCGAGTCGTCCGCGGGTCGTTCCGACGAGCTCCGCCGCCCCCGCGGCCCCGGAGAGGACACCTCGTCGCCTGCGGCGGCTCGACGCGGGCGGGCGCATCGGCGCAGCTACGCTGCCTGGCATGGACACCTCGCGCAGCACCACCGGGCGGCACGTGCTCGTCGCCGTCGCATGGCCCTACGCCAACGGGTCGTTGCACCTCGGACATCTCGCCGGCGCGTATCTGCCCGCCGACATCTTCGCGCGCTTCCACCGCATCGCCGGCAACCAGGTCCTGATGGTGTCGGGATCGGACGCGCACGGCACCCCGATCACGGTGCGGGCCGACCAGGAAGGCGTGACGCCCGAAGAGATCGTCAACCGTTTCCATCCCGAGTTCCTCCGCTACTGGGAGGAGCTCGGAATCTCGTTCGACCTGTTCACCACGACGATGACCGACAACCACGCCGAGGTGACCCACGAGATCTTCAGGGGGCTGCGTGACAACGGTTTCATCGAAGCGCGCACCACCGACCAGTTCTACGACCCCGAGGCTGAGCGCTTCCTCCCCGACCGCTACGTGGAAGGCACCTGCCCGGCATGCGGCGCCGCCGACGCACGCGGCGACCAGTGCGACAGCTGCGGCAAGACCCTCGATCCGATCGACCTCGGCGAGCCCCGCTCGAAGCTGACCGGCGCCACGCCCCAGATCCGGCCCACCGAGCACTACTTCATCCTGCTGTCCAAGCTGCAGGACCGGGTCGCGGCATGGCTCGAAGAACGCGAGGGCTGGCGTAACCACGTGATCAACTGGGCGCTGGGATTCGTCCGCGAAGGCCTGCACGACCGGGCGATCACCCGCGACATCTCCTGGGGCGTGTCGCTGCCCGACGACGCGGAGCTCGATGCCCCCAACGACAAGCGCATCTACGTCTGGTTCGAAGCGGTCATCGGGTATCTGTCGGCATCGCGTGAATGGGCACAGCGCCAGGGAGACCCGGACGCGTGGCGCGCGTGGTGGACCGACCCGGCCGCCGAGACCCACTACTTCATCGGCAAGGACAACATTCCGTTCCATGCCGTGTACTGGCCTGCACAGCTGATGGGCGCAGGCGATCTCAACCTGCCGACCAACGTGCCGGCAAACCAGTACGTGACGTTCAAGGGAGCCAAGGCGTCCAAGTCGCACGGCGTCGGCCGTTCCCTGCTGGACTATCTCGACGTCTACCAGCCCGACGCGCTGCGCTACGCGGTCGCGACCAACCTGCCCGAGTACAACGACGTCGATCTCACCGAGGAGGAGATCGTCCGTCGCATCAACGACGAACTCGTCGCGACCTGGGGCAACCTCGTCAACCGGGTGTTCGCGATGACCGCGAAGAACTTCGACTCGGTCGTGCCGGACGCCACCGTCACCGACGAGCGCGACGAACAACTCCTCGAGCAGGTCGACGCACATCTGGCCGAGGCGGCCACCTCACTCGAAGCGGTCGAACTCAAGCGTGGGCTCAAGGAGGCGCTGGCCGCCGCGCAGGCTGTCAACGCCTACCTCAACGCGACCGAGCCGTGGAAGACCGCCAAGACCGACGTCGAGCGCACGGCGACGACGCTCGCGACCGCCCTGCAGGCCATCGCCGGGGTCAACGTCGCGTTCGCGCCGTACACGCCGTTCGCGTCCGCCGAGGTCGACCGGTGGCTGGGCGGAGACGGTGACCTCGTCGCGCGAGGCTGGACGCGCCCGGACGTGCCCGCGGGCCATCGGCTCGGCGAGGCGAAGCCGTTGTTCGCAAAGGTCGAGCTGCCCGAGGACTGACCAGCCGTCGCGTCGCCGGATGGCGTCGCGGCCCGGGGGCGTTTCGACCCGTGTGGCGGTGCCAGCGTCTCAGTCCCGGGGCACGTCGCAGGATCGCTCGGATGTGAGCCGGCGCCGCAACGCCCAGCCCAGAAAGCCGATGCCGCCGAGTGCGAGTGCGGGTTGCACCGGCTCGAAGAACGCCAGTGCACCGCTGGTTCCGAGCGCCATCACCACCAGTGCATTGCACGTCGGACAGCCGATGGCGAACACCGACAACAGTCCTCCGGCGGCGAAACGTTTCTCGTCGGACCCCAGCCGTTCGACGCCGCCGGCGGCGTCGCTGTCGCGGGACGGGCCGTCCACGCCACCCGCGGGCACACGCACCGGCGCGTGGTCACACACGTAGGTCGCGATCAGCAGCCCGGCGAGCAGTGACGTGACGACCCAGGCCGGGTAGGCCCACAGCGGCGCTTCGATCTGGCGGCCGAAGATCGGGTTCGGCACCAGATCGGTCGGCAGGCCAAGCGCCAGACCCGCGCCGAGGCTTGCGATCACCGCAGCGGACCAGCGCCGTCTCGTCCATGTGCGCATCGGTACTCCGTCGTCCGGGTCGTTGCTCGGCCCGCGGGCGCATGCGCCGTGCCACCCTCGACGTTGCGATGGCACCGGCGGTGCAGGGACCTCACGGCGCGTGCCCAGACGACAACGTCGGTGCCGCCGACCGTATTCCACCACGCTGCCCTGGGCCAGCCGCGCGCACGCCGAAATCGTCGTGTGTGCCCGGCCGGAAGCATCCGAATTGGCGCAGCGTGACCGTCGGGCAGCGTCTAGCATCGGTTCGTCCGGCACACCGCCGCGGTTGGTGCGGAGCGCCCGACACCCGGCTCTCACCGCCACGGAGGTGGTCGAGGTGAAGGGCATCTACGTCGACGGTGTGTGGTCGGCCGCTGCTGGCGGCGCGACGCGCGACGTCATCGATCCCTTCGATGCCAGCGTGACCGCGAACGTTCCAGAGGGCGACGGCAGGGACGCGCTCGCGGCGATCGCCGCTGCGCGACGCACCTTCGACGACGGTGCGTGGCCGGCCACCCCCGCCACCGAACGCGGACGGCTGCTGTGGCGCATCGCCGAGGCGATCGACACTGACCGAGAACACCTCGCCGACCTCGAGACCCGCGACACCGGCAAGACGCTCGTCGAGAGCCGTCTCGACGTCGACGACGTCGCCTCGGTCTTCCGCTACTACGCGGGCCTGGCCGACAAGGACGCAGGCGTCGAGGTGGCGACTTCCTCCACGACGACACGCAGCGTCGTCACCCACGAGCCGGTCGGCGTGTGCGCGCTGATCACGCCGTGGAACTATCCGCTGCTCCAGGCGTCCTGGAAGCTCGCGCCGGCACTCGCGGCAGGCTGCACGATGGTGCTCAAACCGTCTGAGCTCACGCCGCTGTCGACGATCCGCTGTGTCGAACTGCTCGAAGAAGCCGGGGTCGCCCCGGGCGTCGTCAACCTCGTGCTCGGTGCCGGGCCGAGCGTCGGTGCGGCACTCGCCGAGAGCCCACAGGTCGACCTGGTGTCGTTCACCGGCGGGATCGACACCGGACGTGTGATCATGCGCGCGGCGGCGGACAACGTCACGCGCGTCGCGCTCGAACTCGGCGGCAAGAACCCCAACATCGTGTTCGCCGACGCGGACTTCGACGTCGCCGTCGACTACGCGCTTCTGGCCGTCTTCCTCCATGCCGGGCAGGTCTGCTCGGCGGGTGCGCGGCTGCTCGTCGAGGCGTCGATCCACGACACGTTCGTCGACGCGATCGTCGCACGCACACGCCGCATCCGGCTCGGTGACGGGCGTGACCCCGCCACCGAGATGGGCCCGCTGATCTCTGCGGCACACCGTGACAAGGTCGAACGCCATCTCGCGGAGGCGCTCACGGCCGGCGCCCGACTCGCCGCGGGCGGGGGCCGACCGTCCGACCCGGCGCTCGCGGCCGGCTTCTTCCTCGAGCCGACCGTGCTGACCGGGTGCGAGCCGGGCATGGCGATCCTCGAGCAGGAGGTGTTCGGACCGGTGCTCACCGTCGAGACGTTCGCGAGCGACGAGGAGGCGGTGATGCGTGCCAACGCGACCGACTACGGGCTCGCTGGCGGGATCTTCACCCAGGATCTGGCACGGGCACAGATGGTTGCTGCGCAGCTCAGGGCGGGAACGGTCTGGATCAATGACTTCCACCCGTATTTCCCGCAGGCCCCATGGGGCGGCTTCAAGCGCAGCGGCATCGGCCGCGAGCTCGGACCGGAGGGGCTGGCGGAGTATCAGGAGACCAAGCACGTCTTCACGAACCTGGCGCCCGCCGCGACCGGCTGGTTCGGAACCGAGGACCTCGCATGAGCGTCCAGACGGCTGCCGTGACCGACGCGAGCACCGATGCGGGCGCCAAGCTCGCGTGCACCGGCCTGTGGAAGGTCTTCGGGCGCAACGCGAGCGCGATCGTCGGCTCCGACAAGGCGGACCTGCCCCGTGACCAGCTGCTCGCCGAGACCGGCTGTGTCGCTGCGGTCAGGGATGTGTCGTTCGCGGTGCAGCCGGGCGAGATGTTCGTGATCATGGGGCTGTCGGGCAGCGGCAAGTCCACGCTCGTGCGCTGTCTGGTCCGCCTCATCGAACCGACCGCAGGACGCATCACGATCGGTGACGTCGACGTCACCGGAGCCTCCGACACCGAACTGCGTGAGCTGCGGCGCCGCAAAGCCAGCATGGTGTTCCAGCACTTCGGACTGCTTCCCAACCGGCGAGTCATCGACAACGTCGCCTACGGGCTCGAGATCCAAGGCGTGGATCGCGCTGCGCGCCGCGAGCGCGCCGGCGAGATGATCGACCTGGTCGGTCTCTCCGGCTTCGCCGACCACTACCCCGACGAGTTGTCCGGCGGGATGAAGCAGCGGGTGGGGCTCGCGCGTGCGCTCGCGAACGACCCGGAGATCCTCCTGCTCGACGAGCCGTTCAGCGCGCTCGATCCGCTGATCCGCCGCGACATGCAGGAGGAGATCTGCCGGCTGCAGCAGCAGATGGACAAGACGATGGTGTTCATCACCCACGACCTGCAGGAAGCGCTGCGGCTCGGCGACCGGATCATGGTCATGCGCGACGGCGGGGTCGTGCAGGTCGGTACCGCGGCCGAACTGCTCGCCAACCCGGTCGACGACTACGTGCGCGACTTCACCCGCGACGTTCCCCGCGCGCACGTGCTCACCGCCGGGGACGTGTGCACGCCGGCGACCGAGGTCGAGGCGACGCGCCAGGTGGCCGCCTCGAGCGTGCTGCGCGACGTGCTGTCCGAACTCGCGGACGGCGAAGCGGTCCGGGTCGTCGACGGTGACCGGACCGTCGGCGAGCTGCAGCTTCCCGTGGCGCTGCGCGCAATCGCCGGACAGGGGAGCTGGGCCCGGTGACCGCGCTCGTCGCCCCGCGGCACGTGCTCGTGCAGTCGTGGGCGCTGATCGGGATCGCGCTCCTGGCCGTCCTGGCGATCGCCAGCGGGCTGCAGGCCTCGTTCCCGGACGCCTGGCGCCTGCCGCTCGGCGCGGAGGTCGACGCGCTCGACCGGTGGTGGCGGCTCAACCGTGCGGGACAGCCGATGTATACCTCGGTGTTCCGTCCGCTGGCGTTCGCGGTCGCCTTCGGCCTCGCCGAGGTGCGCGCACAGCTCGACCTGCTCGGCTGGCCGGGCGTGCTGCTCGTCGTCGGAACCGTGGCCGTGGCGGTCGCGGGCTGGCGGGTCGCGGTCGTCGCACTGTCCGCGCTCGCGGCGATCGCACTGCTCGGCCAGTGGTCCGACGCCATGATCACCCTGTCGCAGATCTCGGTGGCCGTCGTCGCATCGGTCGCGATCGGGGTCCCGCTCGGCGTGTTGGCCGGCCGGGTCCGTGCCGTCGAACGCGCGATCCGCCCGATCCTCGACGCCATGCAGACCGTGCCGGCCTACGTCTACCTGCTGCCGCTCGTGCTGCTGTTCGGGGTCGGTGACCCACCGGCGATCATCGCGACCGTCATCTACGCAGTGCCTCCGGCGGTGCGGCTGACCGCCCTGGGCATCCGCCACGTCCCCCGCGACGCACTCGAGGTGGGCGCCTCGGTGGGGACCACGGGCAACCAGCAGCTGCGCACGATCCAGCTGCCGCTGGCGCTGCCCTCGATCCGGGTCGGGATCAACCAGACCATCATGATGGCGTTGTCGATGGTGGTGATCGGTGCGCTGCTGTCCGCGCCCGGTCTCGGCCTCGAGGTGCTGCGGGGCCTGCAGACCCTCGACATCGGACGGGCACTCGACGCAGGGCTCGCCATCGTGCTGCTGGCCGTGGTCCTCGACCGGATCACCTATGCGGCCGGTGCCCGCGGCCACCGGACCCTGTCCGCTGGATGGACGCTGGTCGCCGTCGGCGCCGCGCTGGTCGTGGGACGGCTGCTGGGCGCCACCCCGCTCGCGCGTGGCGTGCCGCTGGACGGAGCGTTGTCGCTCGCTGGCGTCGCGGACGCGCTGACGCGGTGGGCACGCACGACCCTGTACGGCGCCACCTCAGCGTTCAGCGACGCAGTGATCGTGTACGGGTTCAACCCGCTGCGCGCCCTGCTGATCGCGACACCGTGGTGGCTGCTCACCGCCGTGGTCGCGCTGCTCGCATGGCGGCTCGCCGGGCAGGGGCTGGTCCTGTTCACCATCGTGGCCTTCACGACCGTCGGCGCGATCGGGATGTGGGACGATGCGATGAACACCTTCAGCCAGGTGCTCGTCGCCACGGTGCTGTCGCTGGCGATCGCAGTGCCGCTGGGTGTCGCAGCCAGCCAGAGCGAGGTGTTCGACCGGATCCTGCGACCGGTCCTCGACGGCATGCAGACCCTGCCCGCGTTCGTGTATCTGGTGCCGGTGGTCGCGCTGTTCAACATCGGGCGCGTTCCCGGCATGATCGCCTCGGTGGTGTACGCGCTGCCTCCTGCGGTGCGCATGACCAATGTCGGCATCCGCCAGGTCCCCGCCGAGACCGTCGAGGCGGCGCGCTCCCAGGGTGCGACGCGCTGGCAGCTGCTGCGCACCGTCCAGCTGCCGCTGGCAAAGCCGACGATCCTGACCGGTGTCAATCAGACGACGATGATGGTGCTCGCGGGGATCATCATCGCCGGGCTGATCGGCGCCGGCGGCCTCGGCATCGAAGCTGTCCGCGGGTTGACCCGCGGCGAGATCGGGCGGGGGGTGGAGGCCGGGCTCGCGATCGTGCTGCTCGGCATCGTGCTCGACCGCCTCACGCAGGCACTCAGCCGGGGGTCGGACGACGACACCCGGGAGCGGCAGCGCGCGACGCTCAAGACCGCCTGATCTGCGCGCATCGAAGAGAGGAAGGACCATGTCCACCACACGCCGGGCCTCGGCCCGTCATCGCATGGCACGCCCGGGAGTGCTCCTGCTGGTCCTGGGGGTTCTCCTGGCCGCGTGCGCAACCGATCCGGGCGACGTCGACGTCGGCGACGAGCCACCGGCCGCCGAGGATCCGGGCGAGGAGCCCGCGGTCGGAGGCAGCGTCCGCCTGGTCGCCAACCCGTGGCCCGGGTCGTACGCCAACGCACATGTCGCCAAGGTCATCCTCGAATCCGAACTCGGTGTCGACGTCGAGATCGTCGAGATCGACGAGAACGCACAGTGGGCCGGGCTCGACGACGGCTCGCTCGACGCGGTGCTCGAGATCTGGCCGTCGGGCCACCTGGACAACATGGCGACCTATTTCGACGAGCTCGGCACCGTCGTCGACCTCGGTGAGCTCGGTGCCGTCGGACAGATCGGCTGGTTCCTGCCGACCTACGTCCTCGACGACTATCCGGACATGACCTCGTGGGAGGGCCTTGCCGGCAACGAGGAGATCTTCGCGACCGCGGAGACCGGAGACTCGGGGCAGTTCCTCGCGGCCGACCCGAGTTTCGTGCAGTTCGACGAGCACATTATCGCCAACCTCGGCCTCGACTTCGAGGTCGTGCAGTCCGGGTCGGAAGCCGCCCAGCTGACGGCCGTCGAGGCGGCGCTGGAACGCAGTGACCCGGTCCTGTTCTACTTCTACACCCCCCACTGGCTGCATGCCCAGTTCGATCTGACGATGGTCGAGTTGCCGGCGTGGACCGAGGAGTGTGAGGAGCTGCCTGCCGAGGAGCGCGACTGCGGCTACCCCGAGGACGTGCTGCTCAAGGCGGCCAGCGCCGAACTGGAGGAGCGCCTGCCGGAGGTGTTCGCATTCCTCGCGGCGTTCCAGCTCCAGAACGAGGACCAGGACGCCATCACCTTCGCGATGGACGTCGAAGGCGACAGCCCGGAAGCGGCGGCGCAGGCATGGGTCGACGCGAACGAATCCGTCTGGCGCGCATGGCTCGGCTAGCGCCCCAGGACGTCGACGTCCTGATCGTGGGCGGCGGCTCGGCCGGTTCAGCACTTGCGAACCGGCTGAGCGCCGACCCCGGCCGGCGCGTGCTCGTCCTCGAGGCGGGCCGCGCCGACTACCGCTGGGATGTGTTCATCCACATGCCCGCAGCGCTGCCGTTCCCGATCGGAAGCCGCTTCTACGACTGGCGCTACGCGTCCGAACCGGAGCCCCACATGGGAGGCCGGCGCATCGACCATGCGCGCGGCAAGGTCCTCGGCGGCTCGTCGAGCATCAACGGGATGATCTTCCAGCGGGGCAACCCGCTCGACTACGACCGTTGGGCACGCGCGCCGGGCATGCAGGCCTGGGACTACGCGCACTGCCTGCCCTATTTCAAACGCATGGAGACGTGCACGACCGGCGCCGACGACTGGCGCGGCGGCGACGGCCCGCTGGTCGTCGAGCGCGGACCCGCGGACAATCCGCTGTTCCAGGCGTTCTTCGACGCGGCCGTCCAGGCCGGTTACATGCGTACCGACGACGTCAACGGCTACCGCCAGGAGGGGTTCGGCCCGTTCGACCGCAACGTCCACCGGGGGCGGCGGCTGTCGGCAGCCCGCGCCTACCTGCACCCGGTCGCCGACCGGCCGAACCTGACCGTGCGCACGCGTGCGCTGGTCACACGGATCGTGTTCGACGGCACGCGCGCACGCGGGGTCGAGTTCGTCCACCGCGGGCGCGTGCAGCGTGTCATGGCCGGCGAGGTGATCCTGTGCGGTGGCGCGATCAACACCCCGCAGCTGCTGCAGCTGTCAGGCGTCGGGGAGGTGGACCACCTGCGTTCGCTCGGCATCGCGCCGGTCGTGGACCTTCCCGGGGTCGGGCGCAACCTGCAGGACCACCTCGAGGTCTACGTTCAGCACGCCTGCACCCAGCCGGTCTCGGTCGCGCCGTGGCTCGCGTGGTGGCGGCGTCCCTGGGTGGGGCTCAGATGGCTGCTGGCGCGCAGTGGTCCCGGGGCAACCAACCACTTCGAAGGCGGTGGCTTCGCACGGTCCAACGACCAGGTCGACGAACCGAACCTGATGTTCCACGTCCTGCCGATCGCGATCCGTTACGACGGCACGTCACCGTCGTCCGGTCACGGCTACCAGGTCCACGTCGGACCGATGACCTCCGACGTGCGCGGCGAGGTCCGGATCACCTCGACTGATCCGCGCGTCAAGCCCGCGCTGCGCTTCAACTACCTGTCCACCGACAAGGACCGTCGCGAATGGGTCGAAGCCGTTCGTGTCGCCCGCGACATCCTGTCGCAGCCGGCGCTGGCGCCGTTCGACGGTGGTGAGCTCTCGCCCGGACCTGAGGTCGAAACCGACGAGCAGATCCTCGACTGGGTGGCGCGCGACGCCGAAACGGCGCTGCACCCGTCGTGCACGGCGCGGATGGGCATCGATGACCTGGCGGTCGTCGACCCCGGTTCGATGCGGGTGCACGGCACGCAGGGGCTGCGGGTCGTCGATGCGTCGGTGATGCCCGATATCACCAACGCGAACATCTATGCGCCCGTGATGATGATCGCGGAGAAGGCCGCCGACCTGATCCTCGGCAACCCGCCGCTGGCCCCCGAACGGGCGCCGGTGCACCGGCGCCAGGGGTGACCGCCGACGTCTCCAGCCGATTTGGCCGCTGACGGATGATTAGGTTAGCCTAACCTGAGCAGCAGCAGCTGTGCCTGCGCGGTCGCGAGATCACGACGTCGCGATCGCTGCGACCGGAGAACCATGAGACGGCCCCTGTCCAGCACCATCGGTGGATTGACCGCAGTGGCGATCGTACTCGCCGCGTGTGGTGGCCAGCCAACCGACGACGCACGTGACAGCGAGCACTCCACGTTGACCGTCTACTCCGGGCGGAGCCAGGAGCTCGTCGGCTGGGTCTTCGATGCGTTCACCGAGCACACCGGCGTCGACGTCGAGGTCCGCTACGGCAACACCGCTGAACTCGCCGTCACCATCCTCGAGGAGGGTGCGAACAGCCCCGCCGACATCTACTGGGCACAGGACGCGGGTGCGCTCGGCGCGCTCGAAGGCGCACAGCGCTTCGTCACCCTCCCCGACGATGTCCTGGGGCTCGTCGACGAGAACTTCCGCGCGCCGTCGGGCGCCTGGACCGGGGTGACGGGCAGGGTCCGTGTGCTCGCCTACAACACCGACGTCCTCGACGAGGCCGACGTGCCCGACTCGGTGTTCGACCTCACCGGCGAGGCGTGGCGCGGGCGGGTCGGCTGGGCCCCTGAGAACGGCTCGTTCCAGGCCTTCGTCACCGCCATGCGCATCGACCAGGGCGACGACGCTGCGCGCATGTGGCTCGAGGGCATGATCGCCAACGACCCGGTCGTCTTCGCCAACAACACCGGTGCCGTCGAAGGGGTCGCGCGCGGCGAAGTCGACCTGGCGCTCGTCAACCACTACTACCTCTATCGCTTCCTTGCGGAGGACCCCGGGTTCAACGTCGCCAACAAGTATCTGCCCGGCGACATCGGCGGCCTGATGAACGTCGCCGGGGTCGGTGTGCTCGACAGCGCCGACGACACCGACGCCGCGTTCGAACTCGTCCGTTTCCTGCTCAGTGCCGAGGTGCAGGAACACTTCGGCCAGGTCGCTGACGAACTCGAGTTCCCCCTGCGCGACGGCGTCGAGGCCCCCGGACTGCCGGCGCTGGAGGAACTCGCTCCCCCCGAGGTGGACTTGAGCCGGCTGGAAGACCTGCAGGCGACCCTCGAGATGCTCCGCGAGGTCGGCGCGTTCGATTGACGAATGCGCGGCCTTGCGCCGCTCGGAGATGCGCCCTCGGCAGGATTCGAACCTGCGACACACGGTTTAGGAAACCGTTGCTCTATCCCCTGAGCTACGAGGGCGGGGTGGGTTGACAAGGTCGTTGGTTGAGAACCGGCCGGGTGTCGCGCCGCGCTGATGGTAGGCCAGCGCCGGCGGCCCCAGATGAAGCCGTGCTGGCAGGTGGCCAGAGGCCGGTGTAGGGTCAATCGCAGTCAGCGGCGGGATACGTCGCGGACTCTGGGGAATGCCAGTGCGACGATCTGGGTTCGCGATTTCGGCTGGAGCGCTCCTCATCGTTGTGGGGTGTGGCGGCGAGACGCCCGACGTCACGAGTGGTTCAGGGGTCACCGCATCCGAAGAACTGGATGCGGACGGCGGGCCCGACGCTGGTACTGACGAGCCTTCGATCGACTCGTCCGCACGCGCCCTCGAGGATGGCACCTACGTCGGTGAGGTCGTGGTCGCCCCCCATATCCCGAACGTGGCGAGTCTCGATGACGCTCGTGTCACGATGGTCATATCAGGCGATGTCGCCACGCTCGAGCGTGTGATCGAGTGGGTGCTCGACCGGCCTCAGGGCTGTACCGACACCGAGCGCTACTCGTTCATGGGTGAGGCGACCTGGACCGGCGACGAAGCCGTCCTCCTCTTCGACGGGACGCACACGTTCGAGCATCTGGCCACGACCTGCGACGACCACGACATCCTCCCGTCTACCTCCGAGGACGGTGTGCTCGATTCGGTGACGGTCTCGCACGACAGCCCCGCGTACAACTTCCTCGAAGGAGAGACGGGCATGGGCCGGTTCCAGCTGGAGTATGTCGGCGCCTAGCACGTGGCACATGGCAACGAAGTTGCCAGCGGAACGACCGAAGATCACGCGCTGGCCGCAGCCCGGCGGTGCTCGTCCACGGCGATTGTCCGTGCCTCGCGTTCCAGCAATCGCGACCGCGCCATCCGGTCAGAGGCAGCCGTTGTCGTCGCGGTGCAGCTAACGTTCGCTCCACCGGCCGGGAACATCCCCGTCGACCGCGGGACGAGAGGCGAACTGCCCGTGAGTGCTGGGGCCGAGACGCCGACGCCGCTGCGCGTCGTGCTCGCCGAAGACAGCTTCCTGGTTCGTGAGGGCATCAAACTGCTCGTCGAACACGATGCGAGTGTCGAACTCGTCGCGGACTGCGGCGATCTGCCCACGCTGCTCCAGGCCGTCGAGGAGCACGCACCTGACGTCGTGCTCACCGACATCCGCATGCCGCCCACCAACAGCGACGAAGGCATCCAGGCGGCCCGGACTTTGCAGGCGACCCACCCTGAAGTCGGTGTGGTCGTGCTCTCCCAGTACATCGAACCGGGCTGGGCGTTGCATCTGTTCGAGGACGGATCGTCGGGGCGTGGCTATCTGCTCAAAGAACGCGTCGGCGACCTCGACGAGCTCGTCAACGCCATCCGTGCGGTGGCGACCGGCGGGTCCGTGATCGACCCGAAGGTGGTCGACGCCCTCGTCGACGCCCGCATGCAGCGCAAACAGTCGTTGCTCGACCGGTTGACCGCCCGCGAGCTCGAGGTGCTGGCCGAGATCGCCCAGGGCCGCAACAACGCCGGAATCGCCGCATCACTGGTTCTGTCCGAACGTGCGGTGGAGAAGCACATCAACGCGATCTTCTCGAAGCTCGATCTCGGAATGGCCGACACGCACATCCATCGCCGGGTGCGCGCGGTGCTGCTGTACCTCGCGGAGCACGACGTCACCGCATGATGGTGCTGGCCCCACCACGAAGACGGGTACGTGCCGCCTGGCGTGATCCGCTCGTTGGCGGCATCATCGACACATGATCACCATGACCACTGCCATGTCCGCACCGGCCCACCGGGTCGTCATCGTCGACGACCAGGGGGCGTTTCGTTCCGCCGCGCGGCTCGTCGTGGACATGTCGGAAGGCTTCGAGGTCATCGGTGAGGCCGAGACGGGCGAAGAGGCCGTCTCGATGGTCGCCGACCTCGACCCCGATCTCGTCCTGATGGACGTGAACCTTCCCGGCATCGACGGGCTCGAGGCGACCCGAAGGATCCTTGCGTCCGGTGCGCACGCACGGGTGCTGGTGCTGTCGACGTATGCGGCCAGCGAGTACGAGGACGCCGCCCGTGACGCCGGCGCCGTCGGTTTCGTCTCCAAGGACGACTTCGGGCCCGACGCCCTGGTGACCGCGATCTCCTGACGACACAGCCGCCACGCCCGCCGGCCGAGCTTCATGCCATGAGCCGGCGGTCAGTGTGTGGCGGCGGCCATATCCGTGTCGATCTCGTCACTGGCCTCGCCCACTGGCATCGTGCCGCTGACCCGGACTGTGCCGTCGGCTGCCTGAGTGACCTCGAGGGTGCCGCCGAGCGCTTCGACGCGATCGCGCAGATCCGTCGTTGCCACGCGGCGGGCTGCGTGTTCTGGCCGCTCGCCCCAGCCGTCGGAGGACACGTCGAACGACAGCTGCCCGCCGGACTCGGTCACGAAGATTCGTGCGTGCGTCGCGTTGCCGTGTTCGACCGCGGTCCGTACCGCCTGCAGGACGCAGAAGTAGACAGTGGCCTCAACCGAACGTTGGTAGCGGCCAACACCCTCCATCGTCGACTCCACCTGCACCGGAGCGCTCCCGGCAAAGGTGGCCAGGGCGCGGGCGAGCCCTTCGGCCTCCAGCAGCGGCGGATAAATGCCGCGGGCAAGTGTGCGCAGGCTGTCGACGGCACGGTCGGCCAGCGTCGAGATCTGCTGAAGCGTCGCCGCCACGCCGTCGCCGGCGTCCTCTTTCGTCGCGATCGTTGTGGCGAGGCCGAGCTTGACCTTCAGTGCGACGAGTTGCTGCTGGGCGCCGTCGTGGAGGTCGCGCTCGAGGCGTCGGCGTGCCTCGTCCTGGGCTGCGACGAGCCGTTGACGTGAGGCTCTGAGTTGCTCGAGTCGTGCACGCAGACGCGCGCGCAGACGGGCGTTGGCGAGCACGAGTGATGCCTGGCCGGCCAGTTCGGTGACGAGTTCGCGCTCCTGGGGGGTGACCGGATCATCGCGTCCACGGTCGAACGACAGCGCGCCCAGCAGCTCGTCGTCGTGGCGGACCGCAGCGAAGTGAACTCCCGCACGGGTTGGGGCGGCGGCAACGTCGTCGATCGCAGGATGCTCGCTGGCGTCGTGGTTCGGCGAGCACGCGGCCGCGTTCAGCGTGCCGTCCTCATCGGCGATCCATACGGTCGCGTGATCGGCGCCGGTGCCGTCCGCGAGCAGCGCCGCCATCGCCTCCAGCTGGCTTGCGTGGTGCGAGGTCCTGCCGATCTCGCCAGCGATCGCCGCCAGCACCTCGTAGGGGGTTGCCCGCCGTCCGTAGACGGCGAGATTCGCCCAGTGCTGCACGCGCGAGCGGACCGGTTCGAACGCCACTGCGACGAGCGCGGTCGCGCCCACGGTCAGCACGATGTTCGACGGGTCTCCGATCAGGGTGCCGATGCCGACGACCACCGCGACGTACAACGCGGTGATGAACGCGGCCAGCATGCCGAACACGATCGTCCGGTTGAGGACGAGGTCGATGTCGTAGAGGCGGTGGCGCAGGATCGCGATCGTGACGGCAACCGGCACGAACGCGATACCGAACGCGGTGAGCACGATGCCCACCTCGTGCATGGGCCCGCGCGTGACGAACTGGAATCCGAGCAGCATCGAGGTGAAGACGGTCAGCAGCACAGCCGCCATCGCGAGCCATTTGACCTGCTGGCGGACCGTCGCGTCGCTGCGCCGGTAGCGCACGACCAGTGCGGCGGTGCCGGCGATCAAGAGGACGCCGAACATGGCGTCGAACACCGGCGAGATCGCGTGTCCGATCTCCGCCAGGCGCCCGGAGAACGGTGGTCCGACGAGCTCCTGGTGCGGATCGCCACCCCACGAGCCGGTCACCATCGCCGCCGAGGCGCCGACGAGCGAGGTGGCTGCCGTCCCCCACGGCAGCCAGCGCCATCGTGGTGAGGGGAGGCGACCGTCGGGGAAGATGGTCATGGTCAGTGGCACGAGTGGGACGACCGCGGTCGTGACCGCCACCGCGACGCCGACGAACAACGCGCGCGTGCCCGGATCGTGCTCCGCGAAGGGTCCGAGCGCCAGGGCGGTGAGCGTGTTGGCGACCGGTGCCGACAGGCCGACGACGAGAAACACCCGGCCGAGGACGTTGTCCGGTCGCTGCCATGCGATCACCGCACCGGTCACCGCGAACGTCGCGACGGCGAAGACCCAGGGGCCGCCGACCGGGCCGAAGAAATCGATGTCGTAGGCGACGACGATCCCGACGAAACTCGCCAGCCCTGCCGCCCATACGGCGAGCACGAGCACGACGATCCAGCGGTGGTGGCGGACGAACCAGCCCTGGCTCATCTCATGCCTCCGGGACGGCGCTGGTTGCCGTGAGCACCTCGGCCGACCTCGAGGGACTGCTGATCGGCACATGTCCGATGACTCGTGTGCCCACGCCCGGCGACGAGGTGACCGTCACGCTCCCTCCGATCGTGTCGAGCCGGTCGGCCATGCCTCGGATCCCCGACCCGTGGGTGGTCGACGCCGCGTCGAACCCCACGCCGTCGTCGCTGACTTCGAAGCGCAGCGCATCTCCGTCGGTGTCGAGCCGGACGTGCACGGAGGTGGCCTCGGCGTACCTGGCGGCGTTCTGCAGCGCCTCGAGCACGCAGAAGTAGACGGCGCCTTCGATGTCGCGGCCGTGCCGGCCGAGCCCGGCGGCGTGGACCGTGACGGGCAGCGGCAGGCGGCGGGCGTGTTCGGTGAGCGCGGGTCCGAGCCCATCGGCTTCGAGCTGTGGGGGGTAGATGCCCTGGGCGAGATCGCGCAGGGTCGCGATCGCGTCGTCTGCCTCGTCATGCAACTGCGCGAGCAGTGAGGTGGTGGTTGCCGCGCCGGCTTCCTCGGCTTCGTCACGTGCCTGTTCGAGCAGTCCGGTGAGTTCGGCGAGCAGGGTCTGCACCCCGCTGCGCAGGTCACGCTCGAGTCCCCGGCGTGCGTCGTCCTGGGCGTGCACGATCCGCTGGCGCGACGCTTCGATGTCGCGCAGCCGCTCACGGAGTTCGACGGTCAGCCGGGCGTTGCGGAGCAGCAGCGCGAGGCCAGCCGCGAGCCGGGAGGTCAGCTCGGCGTCCTGCTCCGTCGGAGGGTCGCTGCGGGGCTTGACGAGGGTGATCGCGCCGAGCAGCTCGTCGTCGTGGCGCACCGGCACGGCGAGGGACGCATCGAGGCCGGGGAGTTCGCCGTTGTCGAGAGGTTGCGGGGCGGGGGACTCGCTGCCCTCGCTCACCGCTGCCGGTCGAAGCTGGTCACCGACACGCAGCCACACGACCGCCGGCGCCGATCCGGTGCCGCCCGCGAGCAGGTCGGCGACACGCTGCAACGCGGTTTCGTCGTCGGCCTGGGCGGCCTGCCGTGAGAACCCGGCGAGGACCTCGTAGGGCGAGGCCCGGCGTCCGAGCACCAGACGGTCGGCGAACCGCCGTGCCCGGGCGCGCAGCGGCTGGAACGCGACGGCGATGATCGCGGTCGCCACGATCTGCAGGCCGAGACGGGGCTCGTCACCGGCGCCGACGAGCTGGCCGACGCCGACGACGACGGCGATGTACACCAGCGCGATGAAGCCGGCGAGGGTGGCGACGACGACCGATCGTGAGATGACCACGTCGATGTCGTAGAGCCGGTAGCGCAAGATCGCGACGGCGTACGAGCCGAGCAGCACCGGGAAGGTCACCAGCGAGGCGACCCAGAACACCCGCTCGACCAACGCGGGATCCACGGCGGCCAATCCCCACACGAATGTCGACAGGCCGAACGCGCTTCCGCCGGTCGCGATCCAGCGGATCTGGCGGCGCTCGATGCCCGATGAACGCCGGTAGCGCACGATCAGGGACGCGACCGACAGAACGATCGCCGACGCGGTCGCGATGCCCGCTGTTGCTGCCAGTGCACCGAGCAGCGGTCCGGCGTCGAGGTCGTAGACGATCGCCTCGGGCCTCGGCCGTGCGAGCAGACCGAACGTCAATGAGGTCAGCAGGATGCCGGCGACGGTCAGCCACACGACGGGGCGCCACCGGCGTGAAGGCAGGCGCCCGTCGGGGAACAGCAGCAGTGCGAAGGTCACCAGTGGGATGACCGCCGGGATCCACGTCACCGCATCGGCGACATGCAACCAGGAGAGCCATCTCGGAAGCTCGCCGTGCGTGTAGGTGTAGGACAGCCCGCCGCGCACGAATTCGGCGCCGAGATGGCTCGTCACGCCGTAGGTCAGCAGGCCGATCAACAGCACTTGCCCGAAGGCTTGGAGAACCATCGACCAGCCCAGCGTCCACACCGCAGCGTTGTTGGGCTGGTTGCGCACCATCAGCGCGAATGCGACCGCCAAGGTGAGGGTGCCCGCGACGTTGTGCGGCATCCACGAATTGGCAAACCTGCCACCGGCTGCGAGGAACAGTGCGACGCCGCCCAGCGCCACCACGATGGACGCGGTCGCGAGCACGAACCCGACACGCCGCGCTCGCCAGGGGTCGGTGAAGATCGTCACGGCGCCCTCGGTGGGAAACGGTGTGCGATCACCTCTGCCTCACGTCCCTTCACCCGGCTCGGCGCCAGTGTTTCCGTCTCGGGCGGGTCGTTCAGCGCCTGCAGCGTCGGGTCGCTGAGCACCGTCTCGCCCGGGTCGGCCCACTGTTGCAGTCGCTGGGTGAGGTTGACGGTGTCGCCGACCACCGAGTATTCGAGACGTTCGTCCGAGCCGAGGATCGCAGCCGCGACGGTGCCTGTCGACAGCCCGATGCCGAGTCCGAAGCGGTCCAGGCCCTGGGCGTCCCAGGCCTGATTGATCTCCTCCTGTGCGGCGTGCATCGCCGCGGCGGTCGCCACGGCCCGCTCGGCGTGGTCGTCGAGAGCGACCGGTGCGCCGAACACGGCCATGACCGCGTCGCCGACGAACTGCATCACCGTGCCCTGCTGCTCGACGATCGCACGGTTCATCGCCGCACGGTGCTCGTGCAGTTGCCGGGCGAGCACGCTGGGGTCGGTGCGCTCTGCGATGGTCGCATAGCTGCGGATGTCGGACATGAGCACGGTGACCTCGAGCACGTCGGTCTCGCCGACCTGGCGGCCCTCACGGCGCAGCAGGTCCGCGACACCCCCGGGAAGCAGCCTCGAGAGCGCTTCGCCCTGCTCCTCGCGTTCGACGATCGCCTGATGCAGCGCCTTGAGTCGCTCGAGGCTGCCGGCATGACCCGCCGAGAGGCCTTCAGCGAGCGTGATGAACAGCCGCTCGATCCTGCCCGCAACCGCGGCGGGGGTCGTGTGCTGGGCCGCCGCGATGACCTTGATCGGCCGGCCCTTCGCGATGAGTGTGAGCAGTTCCTCGTCCTCGGCCGACAGGTCGCCTGCGGTCGTGACCGGCCGGGTGAGCGCGTCGACGATGGTGGGGTCGAGGACCGAACCACCACCCGCGACCTCCCGGATGGCGCGGGCGAGCTGGTCGCCCTCGCCGACGCGGTCTTTGAGCAGGTATGCGTAGCCTTCGGCGCCTTCGGCCAGCAGCGACACCGCATATTCCGGATCGTCGTACTGTGACAACACGACGATGCCGGTGCCGGGATGGCGTTTACGCACCTGCTTGGCGGCGTCGATGCCTTCGCTCGAAAAGCCCGGCGGCATGCGGATGTCGGTGACCACGACGTTGGGTGCAGCCTGTTCGGCGCCGGCGACGAGGCTGTCGTAGTCGTCGGCGACGCCGACCACGACGAGGTCGTCCTCGAGTTCGAGCAGTGCCTTGACGCCTTCGCGCACGATCAGGTTGTCGTCGGCGAGGAACACCGAGATCGCGTCGTTGGCGTTCGACACCGTGCCGCCGTCGCCCACGGTCTCGCCTGCAACGTTCACCGACGTCCCTCTCCCGGCCGCGGTATCGCGCCACGTCGAACCCTGCCGGAGTCGGCACGCCGGGTCCATCGGGTGGCCTGGTGCATGCGTGGTGGTGCTGGCACCCGTCCCGAACGCCCGGTGTCACGATGGCCGTCGCGGCCGAACCCACGGATGATCGTGCCGAATCAGAGCCGGGAGGTTCAGCGATGCGTTTCGAGTCGTCCGTCACCTCGATCTCGTGGATTCCGTCCGAAGCCATCACCGGTCCGGTGCGGCTGCCGCTGGACGTCGGCATCGGCCACTATGACGATCCCCCTCCCGACGCGATCGACGATGTGGCTGGGTTCGTCGCCTCGGACCGCTGCCGCTTCGCGAACGAGCTGCGCGCATGGGCCGAGTTCGACACCCACGGCCGTGTCGTCGACGCGGGGTATTCGGGCGACGCGCACGTCGGTGGCACCTCGATGCGCATCGCCGGCCGCAGCATCGTCGTGCCGGGTGTCGCCAATCCGCTGATCCAGCTGCCGCCCGAGCGCGCCGACGGTTCGGCCCGTTTCGTCCAGACCGCAGGTGGCCGCACGGGCGCGCCGATGCCTCGCCCTGTCCGCCAGGCGCCGTTCGTGCGCATCGCGTCTCCGACCGCGTGGACGACGCTGGCGCTGACCATCCACGCCGATGGCAGCGCCGAGCACGAGGTGCTCGACACCAGTCCGTTCCCCCGCCACTGGATCTACGACGCCGATCGCCAGCTCAGCCACAAGAGCAGCACCATCGACTTTCAGACCTGGGCCGAGACAGCGGTCGGTGACCACACGCCGTGGGGCGACGCGCCACCTCCGCAGGCGCACATCACCGCGGTCGAATCCGCGCTGGAGCGCGAGCTGTCGAGCCAGATCATGCGCACCGGCGGCAAGCCCGAGTTCCGCAGGCTCGAGCAGGGCGCGGAGCTGATGCGCCAGGGCGACGAAGGGCGGGAGCTGATGGTCCTCCTGGACGGGATGGTGGTCGTCGAGGTCGACGGTGAGCCGATCGCCGAGCTCGGGCCGGGTGCGGTCGTCGGCGAGCGGGCGGTGCTCGAGGGGGGTGTGCGCACGGCGACGCTGCGCGCACTGACCCCGGTACGGGTGGCGGTGGCCCACGCCGACCAGCTCGATCCGGAGGCGCTCACGGAGCTGTCCGAAGGGCATCGCCGGGAGGAGCAGCCTTCGTGAGGGTGTGGATCCTCGGTTGCCGCGGGTCGACGCCGTCGCCGGGCCCGTCCACCGTGCGCTACGGCGGGCACACCTCCGCGGTGGCACTGGCGGGCGACGATGGTCCGCCGACGCTGCTGCTCGACGCCGGCACCGGCCTGACGAACCTTCCTCGCGTGCTGGGAGACGAACCGTTCACCGGTGCGATGCTGCTGACCCACCTGCACTGGGACCACACGCACGGCCTGCCGTTCTCACCGGCGACCGATTCAGACGACGCGAGGGTCGAGCTGCTGCTTCCGGCTCAGTCAGCCCCTGCCGAGGAACTGCTCGCTGCCGCAATGTCCCCGCCGTCGTTTCCGATCGCTCCCGACGGGCTGCGCGGCAGCTGGAGCTTCGGCGACATCGATGAGGGCGTCATGGAGCTCGCAGGCTTCGAGGTGCTCGCGCGCGAGATACCGCACAAGGGGGGCAGGACCTTCGGCTACAAGGTGAGCGCCCCGGACGGCGCCAGCCTCGCCTACCTGCCCGACCATCAGCCGTCACGATTCGGCATGGGCGCCACCGGTTTCGGGGAGCTACACGATGCCGCGCTGGCGCTCGCCGACGGGGTCGGGCTGCTCGTCCACGACGCGCAGTACACGGCGCAGGAACACCCGTCGATGCACGATTTCGGGCATTCAGCGATCGACTACGCCGTCGCGCTCGCCGAGGCGGCTGACGTTCATCGCCTCGTCGCGTTCCACCATGCACCGAATCGCAGCGACGACGAACTCGACACGCTCGCCGCACAGTTCGCTGGCCTCGCCACGTTCGCGCGCGAAGGCGACGTGTTCGACGTGTGAGGCCACGACACATGGCGGTTCGGGGCCGGTCGGGACGCTCGCACGGGTCCAGTGGCCGTAGCGCCAACCGCACTTCTGGCCGACTCTGACAGCCGGCAGGTGCCTTCGGGCTGTGCAGGGAGGTCGCAAGTGAACGAGACGTTCCGGTTGGGCACGATCGCCGGTGTGCGCGTCGGCGTGCACTGGAGCGTGCTCGTGATCGCCACGCTGCTGCTCGCCGGACTGGCATCGGGGCAGTTCCCTCTGCTGTACCCGGGGTACTCGGGCGCGGCGTATGTGGCCGCCGGTGTGATCGCGGCGGCGATTTTCTTCAGCTCGCTGCTTGCGCACGAGATGGCGCACGCGTTGGTCGCACGTGCTCACGGCGTGGAAGTCGAGGGCATCACCCTGTGGATGTTCGGCGGTGTCGCCAAGCTGCTCGGAGAGTCGCCCGACCCACGCGCCGATCTGAGGATCGCAGGTGTGGGCCCGCTGGTGAGCTTCGTGCTCGGTGCGGTCTTCGCGACGCTGACCATGCTGGGTGCGGCGATCGGTGTGGACCGGCTCGTCCTCGGTGTCGTCGGCTGGCTTGCGCTGATCAATCTGGTGCTCGCCGTGTTCAACCTCATCCCTGCGGCTCCGCTCGACGGCGGTCGGATCCTGCGCGGCGTGCTGTGGCGCCGGCACGGCGACCGATTCCGTGCAGCCGCGACCGCCGCCCGGGCGGGGCGCGCCTTCGGGTACCTGCTCGTCGCGCTCGGGTTGACGTCGATGATCGTGTGGCAGGGGATCGGTGGCCTGTGGTTCGTGCTCATCGGCTGGTTCATCTCGTCGGCGGCGAGTGGCGAGGAGCAGTACGCGCGCGTCCAGGATGCGCTGCAGGACGTGCTGGTCGCCAGGGTGATGACGCCCAATCCGTTGACGGTCCCCGCAGGTATCAGCGTGGCGGAACTGCTCGATGACCACGTGTTGCGCGCGCGCTGCTCGACCTTCCCGATGGTCGATGACGACGGCCGCCTGCTCGGCCTGGTCACGCTCAACCGCATCAAGCCGGTCGCAACCGACCAGCGGGCGTCAGTTCCGATCGACGCGGTCGCCAGCGCCGCCGACGACGTCGTCCAGGTCGCCCCCGGCGACCGGATCATCGACATGATCGCGCCGATGACACGCAGCACCGACGGTCGCGCGGTGGTCGTCGACGACGGGCGGGTGGTCGGAATCGTGTCGCCCACCGACATCGCCCGTGTCCTTGAACTGCTCGATGTCACCCGAGGGCAGGCTGGCATCGAACCGCGACGATGAGGGACGGTGTCAGGGGCGCCAGATCCGCAGAGTGCGGGCCATCAGCCCAAACGGCGCGTCAGCGCGCACATGTGGACAACGCCACTGCGTGCGCGGATGATGACACGACACGGCCGTCGCGCCGTAGCGCCCGGAGCGCCGAGGGGCACCGTGTCCGGCGTCGGGTCGCACAGGGAGAAGACTCATGAAGGGCACGTTCATCGCATCCGGCAGCTGGCAGGTCCAACAGGGACGTGCGGACGAGTTCGTCGGTCGTTGGGAAGAACTCCTGTTGTGGACCGGTGAGAACCATCCCGATCTCGAGTTCGCTCGGCTCGTGCGCTCCGAGAGCGACGACCACTCGTTCCTGTCGTTCTCGGTTTGGCCGACCGTCGAGGCGCGCGACGCGTGGAAGTCATCGGACGGGTTCTCCGAACGTTTCGAAGCGTGCCGGGAGTTGTGTGCCGACTTCCGCGGATCCGATTTCCAGACGGTCGCAGCGATCTGACGGGGGGCGCACGGGCGCGGGTCATTCGACGGCGCGCACCTCGAGCATCACCGAAGTGGGCCGGTCGTCACGGTGCTCGATGCGGATCCTCGCCTCGTGTCCGTGGCCGTCCGCCTGAAGTCGTTCGAACTGGATAGGTGCGTCCCGGCCTTCGCGCTCGACGATGTCCCATCCGTGCCGCGTGAGTGCGTCGTCGAAGAACGCCACGACGTCGTCGAACGACGCGACCACGCGCAGGGTGACGTTCGCGCCCGGTCCGACGCCGTACGAGGCGGAGATCTCGGCGTCGGGCGGAAGTGGCAGCGATTCGGGGAACGGGTGCGGGAGCAGGCCGGCGCCTCCGCTGGCTTCCTCGTCCGGATCCTCAGGTGTCGGAGCGTAGGGGTAGCCCCAAGCTTCGCGTCCGGCGGCCTCATCGCGCGGCGGCTGTTGTTGTTCCGGAGGTTGTTCGTCGACGATCGCGGCGTCATCCGGCGCGACCTCGCCGGCTGGGTCGTCGGTTGCGAGGCCGCATCCGACGACGCCGATGACGAGTGCGACGATGCCGGTCAGGCGGGCAGTCAGCTGTCGACCTCCTGGCGAGGGTTGCGATCAACAGGGACTCGATGCTGTCCGAGCAGGTGGACCGCTGCCACAGGTGGCGCGCTCAGTGCAGCGGGGTCGCTCCGGTCCGCACACTCGGCGTGCGGCCGGTCGGGACGCAGGGCGTGGTGGGACTCGGCCAGTTCTTCGCCGGGTTCTCGGCGTTCTCGCGCGGCGTCAGGCCACGGCCTCGTCGAGTGCGCGTGCGAGTTCGGGCAGGACTTCGTCACGCCAGCCCGGTCCCATCTGTTCGAAGGCGAACGCGTCGCGGGGATCGTCGAGATCGAATCCGCTGTGTTCGAGGATGAGCCGGGTTCCGTCGCCTTCAGCCACCAGCGTCCAGTCGAGTGTCCAGTTGTCGTTGAAGCTGAACACCAACCTGCGCTCGGGTTCGACCTCGAGCACGGTGCACGGCACCATGCCCCAACTGCCCATGTCGAGCTGGAAGCGGTGTCCGACCTCGGGCGCGATGTCACCCGACGCCCACCAGCGTTCCAGCACGGCCGGGTCGGTCAGCGCACGCCACACCGCAGCGGGAGGGTGTGCGAGGAACTGGTCGACCCTGATCGATCGGGTTTCGTCTTGAACGGTCATCGGGAAGCCTCGTCGTCGAGTACATCGGACAGCGAGCGCAGCTTCTCGCGCCAGTAGCGCTCGAAGGGATGCAGCCACTCGTTGATGTCGGCGAGCGGTGCCGCGTCGAGCCGGTACACGCGTTCACGCCCCCGCGGCTGCTCGCGCACCAACGACGCCCGTCGCAACACGCCCAGGTGCTCGGAGACCGCCGAACGGCTCAGGTCGAACTCGGCGGCGAGCTGCCCCGCGGTGCGCGGCCGATCGGCGAGAAGCTCGAGGAGCCTGCGGCGCACCGGGTTGGAGAGCGCGGCGAAGGTCGTGTCAGTGTTCATGCGGCCACGTTATGTCGGGAAATCCCGACATGTCAAGATTTTCCGACATGTCCGTGCGCGTCGTCGGTCCGCAGGTCCCACTCGACGCTGATCAAACGACGTGCTGCGCAGGCTTCGCAAGATGGGTGGGGCCGTACACGGCGACGAGGGCGATCGCGGCCAGTGTCCACACCCCCGCCAGAAGCGGAAAGGCACTCGGCGCAACCCACGCGAGCGACAGGTTCTTCGCGCCGTGCAGGATCATCACGATGAGGATGCTGCCCCGGGTGCTGTTGTACAGCCAGGTGTAGACCACCGCAGAGGAGATCCCGACCACGACGTAGGGCACGGCCGGCGTGTCCGCGAACACCGCGCCGGGAGCCAGCAGCACCGGTACGTGCCACGCCATCCAGATCGCCGCTAGCAGCAGCGTCGCGGATAGCGCGTTGAAACGGGCCTGCAGCCGCGGCAGCGCGTAGCCGCGCCACCCCAGCTCCTCCGGGCCGCCGAGGAACAGCACGAAGAGCGGCAGCATGAGCAGGAAGGTCAGTGGTGGTGCGTCCGCGGGCAGCACCGGCCGGCCCGAGGCCATGCCGACCAGCAGCGTGACGCCGACCGCACCGAACGGAATGGCCAACGCCGCGATGTACCAGCGCGCCGCCAGCCGCCAACGCACGACCTGGCGGAGCATGGGCCGCACACTGCCCTCGTCACGACGTGCGCACACCAGCGCTGCCACCGTGACCATCAATACGCCGATGCCGAGCGCGAGCTCGCCGAGATCGAGCACCACGTAGCCGAGGCCGCCGACGACCCACGCGCCGCTGAACGCCAGCACGACGAATCGTGCGACCTCGCGCAGCGGTTCGCGGGTCGGCGCCGCGGTCTGCGTGCCCATTGCAGCTCCTGATCCGGGCGAGCTGTCGTGCCCGCGCCCAGCATGCGTCATCCGCCGGTCCCGGTCGCGGGCCGGTGGTCCCTTGACGCCGGGCCGGATGGCGTCGGCGTCGAGACGGCCAGGTGCTGCCTGACTGATGGAAGCAACGGCACGCCCGTCAGCGCGCCGCCGACGACGAACACGAGCGGCTGCAGTGCCGTGATCAGACCGATCAACGCCACCTGAACGACGATCCAGGCCATCACGCCGATTCCCAGTCCGATACTTGCCGACCACGCCCAGTGGTGGCCCGTTCGATCCTCGAAGCGGACGACGAAGGGCCATGCCGGACGCGCCAGCACGCCGTAGGCGATGAGCAGTGCGCTCACACCGAGGCCCACCCCGAGGACCAGGCCCGGCCCCAGGTAGGTCGTGAAGGGCGTCGCCGCCAACATGTGCGTGTCCCACCCCAGCATCCTCCCAGACGGGTCGGCAACCATGACCGCACCGCCGCCCAGCGCCGAGACACCCTGGAGTGCGAGCAGTGCGGCGAGCAGGCGCACCGGCCACGGGCGCCGCGCCGGCGAGCTGGCGTCGCGAGGCTGCGTCATCGGCTTCGTCCTCCTCCGCACACGCGGGCATCGAACGAGGGCTGCGTTCGCTGCCTGCGGCGTGCCTTGTCGTCACCGAATCATCCGACGTCGCGGCATGCCGCCGCGAGAGGCCAGTGGCCACGAACACCGGGGCCGTCGGACCTGCTCGGCGAGGTGGCGACGTCCGGGCACCAGCGGTGGGGCGAAGGACCCTGGGCGGCGCATGGCGCGCGCGGATCATGGGTGACAGCGACCGGGGCGTCCCGGCGCGTCACGGAGGTTCTCGACGTGTTCACGCTGCGCAACCTGGGCGGTGTCGCCCTGTTCCTGTTCGGCACGACATTCCTGTGGCTCACCCCGGAGTTCGCGAGTCAGGGCGTGCGGACGTCGTCGGGGTGGTGGTCGGTTACGCGGATCCTGGCTCTGGCCACGCTCGTGGGCTTCTCGATCGCGACCTGGGGGCTGTTCCAACGCAGTGGCTGGTGGGTTCCCATCGCCGTGGTCTCGGCGGTTCTCGGGATCGTCACCTGCGTTCCCTATCTCGTCGCCGCGGTGCAGGCCGGCGAGACGACCCCGTGGTTCACCGCGTCGATCTCTCTCGTGGGCAGCGCCGCCGTGCTCACCCTGCTGCTCGTGCCGGCACTCGAGCGTTGGGTGAGCGGCCACGTCATGTCAGGCTGACGGCTGCTCGTCACGGGAGGCGTGTGGAGGTGACCTGGGTGGATCCGCGAGCCGAAGCCGACGCGATCACCCGCGAGCTGGCTGCGCAGGGATCCGTAGAGCGGGCCGACAAGGAACGCGCCTACCTCAAGAGCGATCTCGATCACCTCGGCGTGAGCGTCCCGGCGATCCGGGCGGTCGCGACACGTTTCGGTCGCGCCAACCCCTCGTTGGACCACGACACGCTCATAGCTGTCGTGACCGCACTGTGGGATGTCGCGATCCACGAGCGGCGGATGGCGGCGGTCGAGCTGCTCGATCACTACCGCTCATTGCTGACTCCGGTCGACCTGCCGATGCTCGAACGGTTCGTGCGCGAGTCGGCGACGTGGGCGCTGCTCGACGGGCTCGCCGCCAACGTCGTCGGTTCGGTGCGCGAACGCTGGCCGGACCAGCTCGAGGCCACGCTCGCGTCGTGGGCTGCCGATCCCGACCGCTGGGTCCGTCGCGCGAGCCTGCTCGCCCACCTGGTCGCCCTGCGGGAAGGGCGCGAGGACCTCGAGGCGTTCGGCCGCCGCGCGGAGACGATGCTCGACGACCGTGACCCGTTCGTACGCAAGGCGATCGGGTGGGTGCTGCGCGATGCGAGCCGGCGACGTCCCGACATGGTCGTGGCCTGGCTCGAACCACGGGCGCAGCACGTGGCGCGCCCCGCCCTGCGCGAAGCCGTCAGGCGCCTGCCGCCGGCCGACCGAGAACGCCTCCTCGCGTGAGCGGCTTGCGTGGCGTGCACGCAGCTCGACGCGGGTTGGTCGCCGTCGCCGAGTCGTCGTCAGAGGTCTTCGTGCCCTGCCCGGCGTGACGACCGAGAGCGACAATCGCGCGTGCCGCCGGCACAGGGTGGGCCATGGGAAGCGCAGACGTCGACCGTACGCGTCCGGTCGCCACACGCCGGGTTGTCGATGGCTTCGCCGGGTACGTCATCATCACACTCGGGTGGACGTGGACGATCTGGTTCTCGCTCGCTGCGACCGGGCTCGACATCGGCCACACGGCGGTGATGCCGCTGTTCCTGTTGGGCGGGCTCGGCCCGCTCGCAGGTGCCGCATGGGTCCTCAAAGGCGTGCAGCGCGTGGACCGACGTGCGTTCCTCCAGCGCGTCTGGGACCCGCGGGGGATCCGGGCGATCTGGTGGATCGCGCTCGTCGCCGTGTCCGCAGGGCCGGCGCTGCTCGGTGCTTCACTCGCCGCGGTCACCGGCGCCGCGACGGTTGCCGTCGGCTACAGCGCCGTGGGGATCGTCGGCGTCGTCGCGTTCGCGTTGGCAGCCGGTCTGGCCGAGGAACCCGGGTGGCGTGGTGCCGCGCTGGACGTGCTGCAGGTGCGCACCAGGCCGGTTTGGGCGGCACTGGCTATCGGGGCGGTGTGGGCCGTGTGGCATCTGCCGCTGTACTTCATCGAGGGCACCTACCAGCACGACGTCGGATTCGGGACGCTGCGATTCTGGCTCACCAGCCTCGCACTGATCCAGCTCGGCGTGCTCTACACCTGGCTGGTCAACGGCGCGGCAGGCAGCATCCTCATCGCGGTGCTCGCACACGCGGCGGTGAACATCGCCGGCGAGCTCACCCCATGGAGTGAGGTTCGTGACCTCGCGGCCTTCGTCGTGATGGGTCTCGCCGCCGTCGCGGTGATCGTGCTGACGCGGGGCGAACTGCGCCGTGGCGTTCAGGACGTGCCCGCTGCGTGATACCGGGTTGATGCTGCGGACTGCGGGGTCGGGCGTCTCGCGCCGCGGCGTCTGCTAGACCGTCGGGTGGGATCCGTGCAGTTGCCCGACAGGAGGTGCGATGGCTCGACGTCCACCGCGACCGGCCACGATCGACGATCTCGAGTTCCGACCGCAGCAGCCCGTGGTGTGGTTCTCACTGCGCGAGCTCGCACGCACACTGCGTCACCTGGCCATCTCGACCACGCTGGGCATCTACAGCGACAAGCGCGAGCTGCTCGGCGCGATGCCCTCGTCGGGTGTGCTCGATCTGTCCGACCGCGACGAGATCTGGTTCGACTACGTCGCCGACCTCGGCGACGGATTCGACGCGACCTACAGCATCGCGTCGCTGATCACCGCCGACGTCGACCTCGCGGATCCCGACGGTGTGACCCATGCGACGCGCCAGGGCCGGCTGCTCGTGATGGGCGGCGACGAGGTCTACCCCTACGCCGCGATCGAGAACTACGAGCACCGCACCATCGGCCCCTACACCGCGGCGCTGCCCTCCCGGCGCGGCGCGGCCCGCGATCTCGTCGCGATCCCCGGCAACCACGACTGGTACGACGGGTTGACCGCCTGGCTGCGGATGTTCGCGCAAGGCAAGAACATCGGCGGGTGGCGCACCCACCAGACCCGCAGCTACTTCGCGGTACGGCTGCCGCACGGCTGGTGGCTGTGGGGCATCGACGTGCAGTTCGACTCCTACATCGACGCGCCGCAGCTCGAGTACTTCAGTGACGTCGCCGGGCAGGTTGCGCCGGGTGAGCAGATCGTGCTGTGCTGCGCGACGCCCGAATGGGTCGACGCGCACCGCAACGACCCCGAGAGCTACCGCAACCTCGACTACTTCGAACGCAAGATCATCGCGCCGACCGGCGCGCACACCCGCATCGCCATGGCGGGAAACGCCCACCACTACGCCCGCTACCACGCACCCGACCGCGACCTGCACCGCATCACGTCGGGTGGCGGCGGCGCCTACCTGTCAGCAACCCACGACCTGCCCGACGCGATCACGCTGCCGCCCGCGGCGTCCACCGACCCGCGCAAGTCCGAGCCGGTCGTCGACCTGCACCGTGTCGCGGCGTTCCCGGACGTGGCGACCTCGCGGCGGCTCGGGCACGGGGTGTGGCGGTTCGCCGCCCACAACCGCGGGTTCGCCGCCCTCCTCGGCGTCCTCTACGTCGTCTACGCCTGGACGGCCGCCGCGATCATGCGTGATGCGACTGCGCCGCCGGCGTCCGCGCAGGCGCTCGCGGACGCGTGGAACGCCTACGCCGTTGCGATCGGCGACATGGGCTTCGCCGAGGCGTTGCTCGGACTCGTCGGGCGTGCCCCGGCGCTCACGGTCAGCCTGGCGTTGTTCGCCGGCCTGCTCGTGCTCAGCAAGCGTCGCGGGTGGCGACGGTGGCTGGTTGGCACCACCCATGCGCTGGTGCACGCCGCGGCGATCGTGGTGTGCGTCCGGCTCGCGTTCGTCACGGTGGCGCCGCTCGACACTGCGGTGCGGCCGCTCGCCGGAGCGGTCGTGGTGTACGTGTTGGGGGTCGTGGTGGGACCGCTCGTGCTCGCCGGCTACCTGTCGTTCGGTGACCGTTTCGGACGCAACGTCAACGAGCAGTTCTCCTCGATGCGCATCGAGGACCACAAGAATTTCGTGCGTTGCCACGTCGGTGATGACGGCGCGTTGACGCTGTACCCGATCGGACTCGAACGCATCGCACGCGCCTGGACGACGGCTCCTGACGATGCCGACGACCAGCCGCTGCTGCGGCCCGCCGAACCGCTCGAACCTCACCTGATCGAGCGCCCGATCCGGCTCGAATCGACGGGGCCGTAGACGTCCCACAGGTGGCCGGCGAACAGGCGCCCGAAGCTGACCAGCGCCCCGGCACGTTCGCGTGGATCGCTGCCCGTCGCACGAAACGTCGTCAGCTGGCGCGCGAAGGCCTTCGGTGTGATCCGCAGGATGCCGGCGCCGAGCACGTTGCCCGCACCGGCGTCGACGTGGCCGTCGAGCAGCCGTGTGAACAGCGTGGTGGTGTCCGACCACAGCCCCGCACCCGGCCCATTGCGCACGATCTTGTAGCCGAACAGGGTGCGGGGATTGCCGTCGGCGTCATGCAGGTGCAGGCGGTAGAGCATGCGCTTGTCACGCTCGCCCTGCTCGACGAACAGGTTGAAGCGGCCGTCGTCGACCGGCCTGTTCCCGCCGACGGCGTCGCCGTACACCGTGCCCGTGGCACGGGCCTCGTGGCGTTCGTCGGTGACGAAGCGGTCGACGTCGTCGATCTCGATGGTGAGCTCGACACCGAGCAGCGTGCCGGCGCGCCGCCCCTCGGACACGCCAGGGCCCGGCTCGCGCGCTCCCGATCCGAACGGGCCTTCCATGACTTCGGTGAACGTCACCGACCGGACCTCGGGCCCGACCGGTGACGGGGGCAGTTCGTCGACGGCGATGCCGCGTTCACGACACCACGCCCGCGCATCGGCCACCCCCTGATCGACCGCGGTGCGAAACGGCGCGGCGGTGAAGTTCAGCAGGTAGTGCAAAGGAACTTCTGCCTCGAGCAGGTGCACCTCGATGTGGCGGCCGAACTCGCCGTGGCCGCCGCGGGCGAGCGCGTCGTTGTTCGCGTCGATGCGTTCGAGCACGCCGGTGAGCGCCGAGTTCGCCGCCGCCTCGATGGTCTGGAAGTAGTGGTGGACCGGCCCGTGCCGCCAGCGTCCTGCGCGCGACACCGTCCAGACGATCCACAGCTCGTCTGCGCCGCGCCGGATCGCCTCCTCGAGGTTCGCATCAGTCGCGTACACCGCGTCGATGTAGGTGGCCTCGTCGTGCTCCACCGGGGGAAACCATGTCGGCAGCGCGATCGCCGCGAGCAGCAGATCTTCGTCCATGGCGGCGGGCTCGCGCACCTCGAGCCGCTGGTTCGTCACGTCGTAGAGGTTGAACGTCGCCTCGCGGCTGGTCGCGCGCATCGCTTCGACGTCGACGCCCCAGGCGGCCTGCAGCACGTTGCGCCGGAAGCGTTCCAGCCTGAGCAGCGAGCGTGCGACCGGCAGGCGCAGCCACTCGCCGAACGCGGGCTCGAGGGCGTCCAGCGGGTCGTAGCGGCGCCAGTTGTCGGCGATCTCGCGGCCTGACATGCCCTGGCACCACATCGCCAGGTTGAGCACACCGCCGCTGGCGCCGTCGGCGAGATCGAAGTCGATGCCGGCCTCGTCGAGCCACACCTGCAGCACGCCCGCCTGGTAGGCGACCTTCGTGCCGCCACCGGCGAGAATCAGGGCGCGTCGTGGTCGTTCAACCATCGCTGCTCCGTTCGATCATCCGCCCGCTGAACCGTTCGGCGAGCGCGGCGATCGTCAGCGCCGGGTTGGTGCCGACCGGGCCGGGCATCACCGCGCCGTCGGCGACGAACAGTCCCGGATGCCCGAAGACCTCGCCGTGGTCGTCGACGACGCCTTCACGTGCGTCACGTCCCATCGGCGCGCCGCCCAGCGGGTGCACTGTCACGACCCGGCCGAGGCGGGTCAGCGGTGCGTCCCGGAAGCGTCCGCCCATCCCCCCGGCGAGCGCACGCATCGTCGAGGTGAGTCCACGGAAGTACTCCGACGACGACTCGGTGGTCCAGTCCACGTCGAGCCAGCGGTCACGCAGGCGCATGTGTCCGTCGGCGACGTCGCGTCCCATGCCGAGCAGCGGCAGGCGCCGTGAGGATCGTCGCCCGTCGCCGAGGACGGCGCCGACACGTCCGCCGATGCGGCTGACCGGACCGTCGACTGCGCGACGCCGAAGCTCCTCGACTGCGAACAACGCACCGCGGCGCAGCGGGCCGACACTGGCCGCTTCGGTGAGCCAGTCGGCGAAGCCGGGCAGCCCGCCCTCCTCCACGTAGTGGCCCCGCACCGTGGTGCCCGACGTGGCATTTCCGTCGGCGTCGTCTGCGACGCGCACCGCCGAGGTGATCACCGGCCCGCGTGACGCGTCGAGGTCCCGGTCGGATCGGGTCACGAACCCGAGCAGGTCGCCGTTGCCGCAGAAGCGCGTTCCCAGTGCGTCGCCGAGCCCGGGCAGGCGATCGCGGTTGGCGAGCAGCAGGTAGGTGCTGCCGAGCGTGCCTGCGGCGAGCACCAGAACGCGGGTCGTGATCGTGGTCACCGGCAGCCGGCGCGTCGGGGTCCGCTTCCCGTCGCGCGAGGGATCGTGGACGACGTAGTCGACCTCGAACCCGCCGGTGTCCAGCGGCCGGAACGCGCGCACTTCGCAGCGGTCGCGGATCTCGGCGCCGTGGCGTTCCGCGACGCTCAGATAGGTCAGGTCGACGGTGTTCTTCGACCCGTAGTTGCAGCCGATGTCGCACTCGCCGCACAGCCGGCACGCCAGGCGCTGCACGCCGTGGAGGTTGTCGTCGGGGGTGCCGACCGGGATGCCGGGGACCGGGTCGGTCCCACCGAACGACACGGCGAGGTTGGGCAGCAGATGCTCATGTCCCGCGCGCCGCGCCCCGTCGGCGAACGCACGGGTCTTCGGCGTCTGGTCGTAGGGCGGGTGGTCGAACGGATACGGGGTCGCGTCGAGCATCGCCTCGGCGCGGTCGTAGTGCGGTTCGAGGTCGTCGCGGGTCACCGGCCAGTACTCGTAGCCGGGCATGCGGGCGTCCTCGCGCACGAACCAGCGTTCGTCCTTGCGGATGAGCACGTTCGCGTAGATCAGTGAACCGCCGCCGAGCCCGGATGCGACGATCGCTTCGAGCCCCTGGAACGACCAGACGTCGAACATCCCGTGCAGGCCCTCGGAAGGGTCCCAGAAGGAGCGTGCCATGTCGCGGGGGCTCCGCGGGAATGACCCGGGCGGGAAGCGCCGGCCGCGTTCGAGCACACAGACGCTGCGACCGGCCTCGGCGAGCCGGCAGGCCGCGACCCCGCCACCGAACCCGGTGCCGACCACGACGGCGTCGACGTTGCTCAGTTGGAGACCCTGTCGCCGGTTGATGTCGAATCGTTCAGATCGGTGTCGAGTCCCGTTTCGCCGTCGCGTACGGTTTCGTCGTCGCGAGGATCGTGGCGTGCGAGGCGCAGCACGAAACGTGCACCGTGCGGCTCGGCGTGCTCGTAGCGCAGGGTGGCCTCGTTCACACGTGCCAGGTCGCGTGCGATCGCAAGACCGAGGCCGAGCCCAGAGGCTGATCGCCGCTCGTGCGGCCCCGGCTGCCAGAACTCCTCGAACAGTGACGGCACGAACGATTCCGGCACGCCCTCGCCCGCGTCCGTGACCGCGATCTCGACGTCGCGGCCGCGGACGGCAAGCGACACCGTGATCGGCGGGCGGCCGTGCGTGTTCGCGTTACTGATCAGATTGCCGAGCAGCTGGGTGAGTTGGGCCCGGTCCGCGAACGCGTACACGGCCGCGTCGGTGTCCACCTCGACGGCGTCGATGTCGAAGTCGGCGACGGCGTCGTTGACCAGCACGACGAGATCGAGCGTCTCCGGGTGCCGCTGCAGCTGTCCGCGGCGGCCGCGCGCGAACAGCAGAAGGTCGTCGATGACCCGGCTGAGCTGTTCGCCGTTGCGGTGGATGATCTCGAGCGCCTGGCGTGTGTCGCTGCTCAGAGCGTCGTCGCGCCGCAGAGCCAGGTCGCTGAACCCCAGGATGGGCGTCAGTGGCGTGCGCAGCTCGTGCGAGACGACCGAGATCAGCCGCTCGCGGTCACGCACCTGCTGCCGGTTGCGCGCCAACAGGTTGCTGACTACGCCGATGATGAGCGCGACCCACACCAGCCAGATCATCTCGAAGGCGATCGACTGGCCGAACGAGGCGATGGCGACACCGAACAGGGTGTAGCCGTAGATCAGGTGCCCGATGGTCGCGCCCGGAGAGAAGAAGTACCCGCCGTACAGGCCGATCCACACCAGGATCGTGCCCATCGTGATCGACATCGTGCCCGGCCCTTTGAGCCAGGCGGAGTACACGACCGTGGAGGTGCCGGTCACCATCAGGACGTGGAACACCCAGTGTGGCCAGCGTGTGCCGAACAGCGCGACGACGACGCCGAGTGGAATCGCGCCGAAGCTGACCAGCATCAGCTCGGTGTAGTCGCTGACGCGTTCCCGGGCGATGGTCGTCGCCACCATTCCTACGACGCCGCTGGAACAGAACAGCGCGGCGAGCGTGTAGGCGGCGGTGCGTGACGAGTCCGTGGAGGGCCGCGTGACGAGGAATCTCCAGGCGTCGCGCAGCCGTCCGCGGGGACTCGTCGACGGCATGACACCTCGGTATCGCTCGCGTGGGTGCCCACGACGATACGCGTAATGCGGCGCGGCGGCTGACCGTGACGTTCCGTTGCCGTCGCTGCGCGTGCGTCACCGGGGGCCGTCGGGACGCGTCACGATGCGGCGGTTGCCGATGTCACGGTGAGCACGTCGCCGTCGATCTCGCCGACGACCGTGGCGCCGTCCTGCCAGCGCACGGCGCCCTCACGTTCGAGCGGCAGTGCTTCGGCGTCGAGTCCTTCGACGGTGAGCGCGTCGCCACCGCACTGCGGCGGGTAGCTCTCAAGCGCTGCTTCGCAAAGCTGCCAGCCGCCTCCGTCGTCGATGAGGAAGCCCGACACGTGCACGCTGGCGTCGATGTCGAGTTCGCGCGCTTCTACGACCGTGTAGACACGCATCGTAGTGTCGCCTGCCGCGCCGGAATCGTCACCAGGTGGCTGCTGGGGCGTGTCCGTGGGTGACGAGCAGCCGGTCACCACGACGAGTGTGACCACCGCCAGCGCGGCGAATCGACGACGGGGATGGAGCAGCATCATGCGTTCGACCTCGATGTCGGTTCGCACGATCTGACGTCGCCGCATCCGTACGGGTTGCGCCGCCGGTACGGACGAACGGTCGCGGTGTGCTGACGGCCACAAGGTGATGACGAACCTGCCGCGCACGTCGCCACCCTCGATGCTGTGCAGCGCTGGTTATGACCGGTCGCACGACCTAGGTTTGGTGTTCTGCCACGCCGAAGGCGCGGACACTTCCCGCGTCTGCGGGGCGAGATGGGAGACCGACATGATCGAGGCACTCGGAGATATGAACTGGCTCGCGGCCGTGGTGGCCGCGGCAGCGTGGTTCGTGCTTGGCGCTGCCTGGTACATGACGCCGGTGATCGCGAGGAAGTGGCAGCAGGCGGGAGGCATCGAGGTCCCCGAGGATGCGAGCCCGAACCCGATGGTGTTCCTGCTCACGTTCGTGGCGTATCTCGTCGCGTCGGTCGTCACCTCGATGCTCGCGGTCGCGATCGGCGTGGCGGGAGCAGCGAGTGGCGCCGCGCTCGGGTTGACGCTGGGTGTCGGCTACGCGCTCACCGCCGCAGCGATCACCGCGATCTACGACACCAAACCCGAACCCTTCGGCTGGTTCTGGATCAACGGTGTGTTCAACCTGTTGGGACTCACCGTTGTGGGTGCGATCATCGGCGCCTTCGCCTGAACCGCAGTGCCGTGCGGCGGTACGCCTGATCGTCCGGTGCTGCCACACGACGCAAGGGCGGCTGTACGGTGACCAGGGCCGAGGGGAGCTTGTGTCGTGACCGGCCGTGACGCAGGTGGTGGCTCGGGGGACGGTGAGCACGCGAACGGATCCGGTGCGCCGGACCCCCGGTCGTCGATCTGGTGGGCGGTTCGCGACCTGCGCTGGTGGGAGAAGGCGTACCTGCTCGTCGCGGCACTCGGCCTCGGCGTCTATCTGCTGCTGCGCTGGACACCGGTCGTCGCAGGGCCCTGATCCACCGGCGAGCCGGCGCCCGGCGCGCCGCTGCACCATCTACCGGGCGCTTATCATCGACGATTGAACCGCAGCAACGCGAGCGGAACGATGAGGACGAGCATGCCGCCGATCCATGCAAGCGAACGCAGCACGTAGGTGCCTGCGCTGTGCTCGAGCAGGGTCTCGGCGGCCGGGCCGAGGGTCAGGGCACGGATCGAGTCGATCATCGCCGTCAGTGGCTGATGCTCAGCGAACACCTGCAGTGGTGTCGGCAGGGTGTCGACGCGCACGTAGGCGCTGGAGACGAACGTCAGCGGGAACACCATGAACGACAGGCCCTGCGCTCCCTTCGCTGACCCGGCGACGAGACCGAGCGCGATGAACAGCCACACGAACGCGAACCCGTAGCCGACGAGCAACCCTGCAGCCGCGAATGTCTCGATCGCGGTTCCGCCGGGGCGGAAGCCGACGGCGAGACCGATCGCCGTGGCGGCCACGAGGCTCCAGGCGAGCACGAGGGTGTCGGCGATCGCGCGCCCGGTGAGGAACGACACGCGGGGGATGGGCAGCGAGCGCATGCGGTCGACGACGCCGATCTCGAGGTCTTCTGCGACGGCTGCCGCGGTCCCCATGCCCGTGAAGAGAACGGCGGTCGTGAGATATCCCGGGACGAGGAAGTCGACGTAGCCGACGTGCGGGATCGTGATCTCGCCGCCGAACACGAACAGGAAGATGAGGATGAACATCGCCATGGTGGCGGTGCCGGCGACGACTTCCTGCGGGGTGCGGAAGAAGCGGAGCAGCGCCCGGTGGGCGATGACCCCGCTCGCGGTGTGCAGGCGGGGCGGTTCGGGGACAGCGTCGAGTTGATACATCGACATGGCGATTCCTTGATGTCGTATTGGCGTGTGCGGCTGCTCGCAGGCGAGATCACCCGGCGGTAGCGGGACGGCCGGCACCCTCGGCGCCGGTGCGTCCGGTGAGCGCGAGGAAGACCTCGTCGAGGGTGGGCTGACGCAGTTCGAAGGCGTCGACGATGTCGGGGTCGTCGATCGCGTGGAGGGCACGCACGAGCTCGGCGACACCGTTGTCGGCACGCACGGTCAGTCGCCGGGTGGCCTCGTCGGTGCGGACGGCGTTGCGCACGGCAGGTGCGAGCTGGCTGGCGACGCGATGCAGCAGCGCGGTGTCGTGGACCTGAAGGTCGAGGACAGTGCCGCCGATCTGTCGTTTGAGTTGCGTCGGGGTGCCCGACGCGATCGCCCTGCCGTGGTCGATGATCACGATGCGCTCGGCGAGCGCGTCGGCCTCGTCGAGGTACTGCGTGGTCAGCAACACGTCGGTGCCGCCAGCGACCAGCTCGCGCACGATGTCCCACAGCTCCATGCGGCTGCGCATGCCCCCCGAATAGGTGCGAACCCGCCGGTCGGCGGCATCCGACAAGCCGAGGCGCTCGAGAAGATCGTCGGCGTTGCGGCGCGCGTCGCGACGGGTCTGGCCGTACAGGCGCGCGACCATCCGAAGGTTCTCCCTGCCGGTCATCGCGGGTTCGACGGCGGCGGTCTGCCCGGCGAGTCCGATGCGTGCACGCACGCGCGCTGCATCGTCAACGACGTCCATGCCCGCGATGCGCAGCTCGCCCCCGTCGAGGCGCAGCAGGGTCGCCACGGCGCGCACGAACGTGGTCTTGCCAGCTCCGTTGGGTCCGAGGACCGCCGTGATCTGGCCGGGCAGCGCCTCGAGGTCGAGATGGTCGAGCGCAATCGTCCTGCCGAACCGCTTGGTAAGACCGCGCGCGGAGATCGTCGCCGTCATCACGCATCCTTGTCGGATTCGGTGTGACCGGACCGGTCCAACTCCATGGCTCGTTTGCCGATGTCGAGGACCTTCCACACCACGATGGAGAGCAGGCCCCCACCGACGACGATCAGGGCGATCAGCACACTGTTGTCCATTGGTTCCTCCTCTATCAAACAGCGTTCGATGTTTGCGAACGTGATTCGATCACAGCGCGGAACACGTGTCAAACGATGTTCGGCAAGTCGGAACATTGTTCATATTCGGCTAGGGTCATGGCATGACCACACGCGACGACGGCGAGCTGCGACGTGAGGACGCCGACGCCGCCCGCGAACGTGCCGATGCCGCACGCGAGCGCGGCGACGCGGTGCCCGACCCGCCGTGGTGGACCTCGAGCAAGCGACGCAGCGCGCGCAGCGCACTGTCACGGGACGCAATCGTCGATGCGGCCCTCCGGGTGCTCGACCGTCACGGCCTCGACGGTCTGAGCATGCGGCGGGTGGCAGACGAACTCGACGCCGGCGCGGCGTCCCTGTACTGGCACGTGGCCAACAAGGAGCAGCTCATCAACGTGCTGCTCGACCGCGTCATCGGCCAGATCCCGTTGCCGGAACCGGATCCCGACCGCTGGGAGGAGCAGATCCGTCAGTTCGCGCGTGACGGCCGCGAGGTGTTCCGCCGGCACCGCGACCTTGCCAGGGCGTCGCTCGGGCGCATTCCGATGGGGCCGAGCCTGCTACGTGCCGTTGACTGGCAGCTCGGCCTGCTCCGCGCCGCCGGGATCCCCGCGCGCCCCGCTGCGTGGTTCGGTGATCTCTTCGCGCTCTACGTCACCGCGCACGCGTTCGAGGACACGATCGCTGCCGGCAGCGACCCCGACGTCGAGGCTGCGGCGATCGGCCAGTACGTCGCCTCGCTGCCCATGCACCGGTTTCCGAACCTGGCGGCGAACGCGGCTGAGCTCATGTCGGGCGACCCCGACGAGCGTTTCGAGTTCGGCCTCGACCTGCTCGTCGGGGGGCTCGCCGCCTCGGTCGACGGCACGGCGCAGGCCCTGTGACCACTGCAGGTCGAGTAACCGGCGCGTCAGGGCTCGATCGGGCGTAGCCCGCTCTGGGCGATGACGTCACCGTCGACGTCGCGTGCGAGCACGTGCCACTGCGACGGTCCGACGAGCCGCGGTCCGCGCGTCGCGTCGTCGGGCACGTCGGCGAACCCACCGAGCACCACGGAGGTGTCGGAGGTCGTCCACGCCCAGTACGCGTCGCCGTGGTGGTCGAACACCGTCACGTGGTACGTCGCCGCGTCGTCGACGGCCTCCCACGCGAGCACGGGGCGTTGTCCGGCGTCCGTCGTTGGCGTCGTCAACCTCATCGTCTCGATGTCGTCGATCACCAGCGGCGGCGGGGATTCGTCGACGTCAGTGGCCGCCGTGCCGTGATCGGTCTCGCCTGGCACGCCTTCGCGGACGAGGTCGCCGATGCGCTGGCAGCCGGTGGTTGCAACCACCACGCTGACCAGCAGCACCGTCGCCACCACGCGACGCTGGCCCCTGTTGCTGACGACGCGCCGCCTCATGGCGCAAGCACCGTCATGAAGCCCGACAACTGGCCGGGTGTGACCGGGATGCCGTGGATATCCACGACCTCGCCGAGCAACTGGGCTGCGCGAACCGCCTGGATCACGTCTGCGTCGAACGGAAGGCATGGCTCGACCGTCGAACAGGCCGAGCCGTCGACCGCCGACCCCTGTGTCACGGCCAGGTCGCTCAGCAGCTCGCCGAGGCGTGCGGCCAGCAGTCCCTGGATGTCGAAGGCCTGCGCCTGGTGGGCTGCGCCGCTGCCGATCGCACCGACCGACAGCAGCATCTCGACGAGGAACTCCAGATCGGTCGCAGGCATCGCTTCGTCCTGCAGCAACAGGGCTCTGGCGACCGCCTGGACCGTCGCGGTGATCAGCGTCGAGAACTCGCCAGCGCGCGAATCGTCCAGGGGACAGTCCGTCTCGGCGGTGGCCTGGCCGAGCTGTGCCTCGAGTTCGATCGAGCGGATGATCAGATCGAAGACGCGCGAGCGGGTCTGCGGGCTGACCGTGAGGTGCCCCTGTGTGTCGATCGCGATGTCGCTGACGATGTCGGCCACGAGCGCGTCGCCCTCGGCGAGCAGCGCCTCGATGGCCTCGACGAGTTCGTCGTCGCCGTTGTCGCCCGTGAACGCGGCTTCGAACACTCCGGCCAGGGTCGCATCCCAGGCGCCCGGCTCTTCGATGGCGGCAGCGAAGGTCTCGTTCCAGGTGCCGATCATCCGCGCGCAGTCGACGTGGACGAAATCGACGTCGAACGGGCCGAGCCGATTGGGGTCCTCGTCGACGAACACCTGGTCGCCGAGCCGCATCTCCCAGATGGTCGTGAGGTCGCCACCGAGCCGCAGGCCACCGGCATCGCCCTCGACGGGCCCCGCTCCGTGGTAGGTGTTGGCAACCGACGCGGTCCCCATCGTCGAGGTCATGATCCCGCTCGCGCTGCCCGAGATCGTCCAGGCGCCGCCGATCACGACATCGTCGAGGACGACGAAATCGGCCCCACCCGTCATCGCAGTCGTCATGATCGCCGAGCCCTCGGGGAAGCTCGTCGTGACCGGGCCTGCTGCGCTGAACGTCGCCGCCCAGCCGCCGTCGTACAGCGGCGCCTCGCTCGCTGGATTGTCGGGGACGTCAGCGATCGCCGGCAGACCGGACAGGGAGGCGACAGCGACGGTCACCGCGAGAGCAACGGCAGCGGTTGTGCGCCTCATCGAAACCCTTCGGTGGTCGTGCGCGGCGGGTCGCCTGCAAAGGTCGTCGACGCTACCCGTGCTGAGCGTGCCCCTGTGACCGCTCGGCGCACCTGAACGCGTGGCTGCTCGCATGTTCGTCCGCGAACGGTGCGTACTGTTGTTCTTCGCCGGTCGCAGGGTTGCCGGGAGCTCGGCTGATGACCGTTCTCGAGACACCTCGGAGGTTGCGATGACGCACGAACTGCCCTACGAGGGCGCAGATCTGCCGCTGCGCTACCCGGAGTCCTCGCCAGGATTCGGACGGGTTGTCAACCTCAGCGACGGTGTCTTCGCGATCGCTCTGACCCTGCTCGTACTGACCCTCGACGTGCCTGCGACCGACCCCGCCCAGCTCGGCCGTGCGCTTCTCCAGGACGCCCAGCAGCTCGCCGTCGTTGCGCTCAGCTTCATGCTCGTCGCGAATCTGTGGTGGTTCCACCACAAGATCGTCGCGCTTCTCGCGGCGTTCGAGACCGGCATGATCGCGATCAACCTGATCCTGCTCGGGCTCGTCGCGCTGGTTCCGTTCCCCACCAACCTCGTCGGGCGCGCCCCGACCTCGCAGGCAGCCGTGCTGCCGTTGCTCGCGGTCTTCACCCTGTTGTCGCTGACCTATCTCGCACTACTCCTGCGTGCCCAGCACGTCCGGGCATGGCGCGTGGACGTGCCCGGCGGGCTGTTCCGCTGGGTCGTCCTGGGGTGGGGCGGGCAACTGGCCGGCATGGCCCTCGCGATGATGCTCGCGGTGTGGATGCCGATCGCGGGGCTCGTCGTTGCCCTGCTCACCGGCACGATCGTCAGCGTCGTGCTCTCGTTCGTCGCCCCACCCGGCTACACGAAGTGGCGGGCCCGCCCCGGACTGTGACCCCACCGGTCCTGGGCCGGCCCGCGTGGATCGGGGCTGCGGCACGCGCGACTGCGCGCCCCGCGGACCCGGTGTCCGCACACCCGTGGACCGGCGCCTCGTGCGGGCGTACAAGTGGTGCAGGAACTCACGAGAGAGGTGTTCCATGGCATCAGATGTGGACGTAGTACGGCGCCTGACCACCGAGGGTTACGTCGCGGGTGATCTCGACGTCTTCGACGAGCTCATCGCAGACGACTTCATCGACCACGACGCACTGCCCGGATTCCCGCCCGGCAAGGACGGGCTGATGCAGACGGCGCAGATGGTCTTCGCGGCATTCTCCGATCGTGCGGTCGACGAAGACATCGTCGAAACCACCGACGGTCGGGTCGTTGCGAGCTGGACGCTCACCGCCACGCACAGCGGCGAATTGTTGGGCATGCCGCCGAGCAACGTGACGGTGCGGGCCCGGGGAATCGACATCTATCGCTGCGAAGGCGGGCGCATCGTCGAGCACTGGGGCGCGATCGACATGAGCGACGTGATGCAGAAGGCGCAGGGCGCCGCCGCCTGACGAGCCCGCACCTGGCAGATGCCTGCTCGGACCTTGGCTCCGTTGTTGTGCGTTGACGCCGAAAGCGTGTGACGTCGCGACGGGGATGTGACACTGCCGCGGGTGCCCGCTGTCGCGCAAGTCCGTGCCGGCACGGGTTGTCGCGGGGGAGAGTTCGATAGTGGGCAGCGGTTGAGCAACGCGGTGGGTGGCATGGCTGACGTCGTCGGGCCACCGGACCCACCGTTCGTCGACATGCATCGACGTTCGGACGCCCGAGTCCTCACGATTCCCGCGGAAACCCTAGGTCCACGCCACGTTCGGCTGGATCGGGCCACCTGGTGATGGCCGTTTTCAGACGGGTGTAGAAATGGATCCCTTCGGGACCGTAGATTCCGTGACCGCCGAACAGCGACTGCTTCCACCCTCCGAAGCTGTGGAACGAGAGTGGAACTGGAATCGGAACGTTCACCCCGACCATGCCGGCACGAATCTCGGTGTGGAATCGTCGAGCGACCGCCCCATCGTTGGTGAAGACTGCGACACCATTGCCGTACGGGTTGTCGTTGACGAGGCGGACGGCATCCTCGTAGGTGTTGACACGCACGACCGAGAGGACCGGACCAAAGATTTCGTCCGTGTAGATGCTCATCTCAGGCGTCACGTGGTCGAAGAGGCACGGTCCCAGGAAGTAGCCGCCGTTGTCTTGGCCGCTGACGACATCGCGGCCGTCGACGACGAGAGCCGCCCCAGTGCTCACGCCGGCATCGACGTACGAAATGACACGCTCACGGTGTTCTGCAGTAATCAGGGGTCCCATCTGGCTCGATGGGGCCGCACCGGGTCCGATTGTCAACTCGACGGTGCGCTCGGTGATCTTCTCGACAAGGCGATCGGCGATCGCCCCGACAGCGACCACGACGGATATTGCCATGCACCGCTCGCCAGCTGAGCCGTAGCCGGCGGAAACCGCTGCATCCGCCGCTTGGTCGAGGTCCGCATCAGGAAGAACGACCATGTGGTTCTTCGCGCCACCCAGTGCCTGAACCCGCATACCGTTGCGCGTTGCTGTCGCGTAGATGTGTCGTGCCACTGCGGTTGAGCCGACGAACGAGACGGCTTCGATGCGCTCATCAGCGAGCAGCCGTTCCACGACGGTCTGGTCGCCGTGAACGACGTTCATGACGCCGTCGGGCAGGCCCGCCTCCTTCAGCAATTCAGCGAGCCGCACCGACGTCGACGGATCCTTCTCAGATGGCTTGAGGATGAAGGTGTTTCCGCAGGCAATCGCCATCGGGAACATCCACATGGGAACCATCGCGGGGAAGTTGAACGGCGTGATGCCGACGCACACCCCGAGCGGCTGGCGGACACTGAAGGTGTCGACACCGGTCGCGACCTGCGCGGAGTACGCGCCCTTGAGAAGCTCTGGCAGCGCACACGCGTACTCCACCACTTCAAGTCCTCGCTGCACCTCCCCGTGCGCGTCGTCGAGGGTCTTTCCGTGCTCGCGTGTGATCAGCGCGGCGAGTTCATCGTGATGCTCGACCAGCAACTCGCGGTAGGCGAACATCACTCGTTGGCGCTGAAGCAGGGGGCGTTGACTCCACTCCGGGAATGCGTTGGACGCCGCGGTGACCGCCGCATCGACCAGGGTCGCGTCCGCAACACCGACGGATCCGGTCGCCTCGCCGGTCGCTGGATCGTGCACGTCGATGCGTGGTCCAGCCGCAGACTGCTGGGGGGTGCCGTTTATCCAGTGGGCGATGTCCTCCATCGGCGTGTTCTCCTCCGTGCTGGCTCCGCGCGAACTCGTGCGTCAGCTGGTCGCGGCAGCCGATGCGTTTCGCTTGACAGCTTCGTCGACGATATTCACGGCCGTGTCCACCGCTGTGTCGATGTCGCCGTCCGTGGGGAAGAGCAGCGCACGGCCGACGACGAGCCCTCGCGCGGTCGGCCACTCGAGGGCGCGCCGCCAACCGTCGTAGGTGGCGGTGGGGTCAGGGCCTGCATCGCCTCCGAGGATGAGTGTCGGCATTGTCGTCGTCGGCAGGACCCGTTCGGGCGCCTGACCGGCGGGGATCTTCAGCCAGGTGTGAGAACTCGTCCCCCCGAGGCCTGATGCAATCGCCGTGGCGCGGATCAGCGCTGCGTCGTCACGTAGAATGACCGCGCGGCCGCTCTCGTCCTTGGTGTATGGCAGCGGCTCGACCATTGCCGGCAGACCCGCGTCCGCTAGGGCGGTGATCGCGTGCGCACATGCTTCGAGCGTCGCTGCCGTTCCAGGGTCGTTGTCGTCGATGCGTAGCAGCATCTTGCCGGCGTCGAGGCCGGCCTGAAGCAGATGCTCGACGTCGAAAGCTGTGAAGCGATCGTCGAGTTCCCATCGAGCACCCGCGAGCCCTCCTCGGTTCATCGTCCCGACGGCGATCTTGTCGTCGAGCAGGTCGAGGAATGCGAGTTCCTCGAGAATGTCAGCGCTGCCAAGGACGCCGTCGACGCGCGGATGATCGAGCACCCGGGACAATCGTCCGAGCAATTCGGAGCGGTCGGCCATAGCGAGTGGTTCTCCACCGACGGCCAGCCCTCCGCGTGCGGGATGGTCTGCGGCGACGATGAGGAGATACCCGTCTCTGGTGAGCTCATCACGGCGCGCGCGATTGCGCAGCGCATCTCGGAACGCGCCTGCCCGTGCCAGTCGTGCGTCGATGATCCGGTGGTAGTCGTTGTCGCTCAACCTCACGCGGGTCCCTCCTTCGATTCGAGCAATGCGTAGACCTCGGCCTGGCTCGGCATGGCATCCGAACACAGCAGTCGAGCAGAGACGTGGGCGCCGGCCGCGTTTGCGAACCGGACGATCTGGGCTGGGTCCCAGCCTTCAAGCAGGCCGTGGACGACCGCTCCGCCGAACGCGTCCCCGGCGCCGAGCCCGCACACGACGTCGACGGCGACGGGAGGAAGCATCGCACGTTCGTCACCGGTCGCGACGAGGACGCCTTCGGCTCCCAGCTTGACGATCGCCAGCTGTACGCCGTGTTCAAGAAGGCGGTCCGCTGCGGCGTCGGGAGAGTCCGCGCCGGTTGCCACGTGGCACTCCGTCATATTCCCGATGGCCACGGTGACCAGGGGTAGTGCTGTGCGCATCTGCTCGCCGGCTTCCTCAGGACCCCACATCTGTGGCCGGTAATCGAGGTCGAGGACCGTGTGGTCCCGTCGTGCGCGTGTCCGCAGCCAACGGTGATGCGCCGAGCGGCTCGGTTCGGCGGAGAATCCCGTGCCTGTCAGCCAGACAACCGGGACGCGCTCAAGTGTCGTCGCGTCGAGCTCGTCGCCGGTGAGTTGCAGGTCCGGGGCGCTTGGTTGGCGGTAGAAGAGGAGGGTCGGTGCATCGGGCTGCTCTGGAACCGCAAGTGCGAGCGGGGTGGGCAGTTCGGCGTCGACGCTCACGAGGCCGGTGTCGACACCGAAGTCTGCGAGCGCCGCGACGAGATACCGACCCGGGGGATCGTCACCGACGCGTGTCAGCACCGCTGCACGCCGACCGAGTCGTGCAGCTGCGACCGCGACGTTGGTGGCGCTGCCGCCGACGGACTTCGCGAACGATCGGACGTCGTTCCACGCAACGCCGACCTGTTCTGCGTACAGGTCGACCGAGATGCGCCCAACGGTCACAACCTCGAGCCGGTCGATCATGCGGGCTCCGTTTCTCGGGCGCTCGCTCTGGCACATGCCGACGAAGCGTCGGTAGCGCAAGCGCACTCTACGTC
>JBJHAX010000010.1:4643-67422 GCA_050480705.1 Nitriliruptoraceae bacterium | reverse complement strand
GCCATCTTCGGCTCGACGATCGTCGTGCCGACGATGATCGGTCTGCTCGGCCGCGAGCGGCGGGTGCTGACCACCTTCGAGGACGGCACCCAGGCGTTGCTCTACCCCTACACGTTCGGCGGGGTGCGCATCACCTTGATCGCCGCAGGCGTGCTCGCGTTCGTCGGGGCGTTGGCAACCGGCCGCGCGCTGCACCGCGCAGTGGTCGGCGAGAGGGTCGAAACGGGCCTGGTGCTCCCCGACGCCGCCCCCGATCTCGCGCCAGTCCACCATGGGCTGTTCGTTGCGTTCGAAGGGGGCGACGGCGCGGGCAAGTCCACCCAGATCCGCCTGCTGCGCGGTGCGGTGGAACGCGAAGGCCACGACGTCGTCGTCACGCGCGAGCCGGGCGGGACCCCGCTGGGCGAAGGCATCCGCGAGGTGCTGCTCGCCCCCGGCGAGATGCGGCCGCTCACCGAAGCGCTGCTGTACGCGGCCGCGCGGGCACAGCACGTCGACGAAGTGATCCGCCCGGCGCTCGAGAAAGGCGCGGTGGTGCTCTGCGACCGTTTCGTCGACTCGTCGGTGGTGTACCAGGGTGTGGCGCGTGATCTCGGCGACGACGAAGTCATCGCGCTGAACCGCTGGGCGACGGGCGGCCTCGACCCCGACCTGGTCGTGCTGCTCGACATCGACCCGGCCGAAGGGCTGCGTCGCGCGACCGACGGGCGTGCCCCGGACCGGCTCGAAGCCGAAGGCCACGAGTTCCACCGGCGGGTCCGCGAGGCTTACCTGGCCCGCGCCGCCGCCGATCCCGACCGCTATCTCGTCGTCGACGCGACCGGCGAGGTCGAAGAGGTCCACGCCCGCATCCGCGACGCGGTCGCCGCAAGGCTTGCGACCAACGAATCCAATGGCGCCTCCGAAGCGGCGGAGTCGTGACCGACGCGTGGGAGCGCGTCATCGGCCAGCCCGCGGCCGTCACCGTCCTGCGCCGTGCGGTGCAGGCCGACACGGTGGCGCACGCGTGGCTGCTCGTCGGACCCGCCGGTGTCGGGCAGGTCGAGGTCGTCCATGCGCTCGCGATGGCGATCAACTGTCCGGCTCCGGCCGACGACGCCGGCTGCGGCACCTGTGAGACGTGCCAGCGGATCGGGCGCGGCGCCCATCCGGCCGTTGCGGACTTCGAACCCGACGGTGCGCAGCACGTCGTCGAGTCGGTGCGGGGCGAGTGGATGGCGGCGGCGACACGCACCATGACCGAGGGGCGGCGGCGGGTCCTTCGGATCGCGCGGGCCGACCGGATGAACGAGGCCGCACAGAACGCCTTTCTCAAGATCCTCGAGGAGCCGCCAGCTTCCGTCGTGTGGGTCCTCGACGTGCAGGACGCCGCCGCGTTGCTCGACACGGTCGTCTCCCGCTGCCGCCGGCTCGACCTCACCCCGTGGGGTCCCGAACCGATGCGTGAACTGGCGGCGCGCCTGCAGGTCGACGAGGACCAGCGCGAACCGCTGGTGCGGGCCTCGCTCGGGTCACCTGAGCGCTTGCGTGCACTCGCCGACCCGCAGGTCGCCGAAGCCAGACGCGCACACTTGACGATCCTGGGCCGGCTCGCGACCCAGGGGCCGGGTGTTGTCGTGCCGCTCGCAAAGGAGCTCACGACCTGGGCGTCGTCGCGTGTCGAGGCGACCAAGGAGGCCAACCGCCGCGAACTCGAGGACCTCGAGGCGTCGTTCGGAGTGGACGGCGGCCGCGGCTGGCCACCCGGCGTGAAGACCCGGCTGACCCGCAGGTTCGAGCGCCGCGAGCGCGAAGAACGCCGCCGCGCACTCGACCTCGTGCTCGATGACCTCGCCGGTTGGCTCCGCGACCTGCTCGTGGCCGGTGCCGGTGGCCCCGACGAGCAACTCGTCAACATCGACCACGTTCGCGAAGTCCACCGTGACACGACGCTGCTGAGCGCCGCGCAGGTCGTCGCGTGTCTCGAAGCGGTCGAAGCGTGCCGCGACGCGCTCGACCGCAACGGCAATCCCGATCTGCAACTCGAACGGCTGCTGCTGGCGTTGGCGTTGCCGATCTACCAGCAGCGCATGGCAGCGCCAGCCGGCTGAACGGCGCGGTGGCGGCGCCAACCGGCGCCAATCAGCCGGTGTTCACGCGTCTCGGGGTCGTCGAGGGTTCGGCGGGCTGGCTACCCTCCGCGCGCGTACGCTGCAGTAGCTCAGACGGCAGAGCAGCCGCCTCGTAAGCGGCAGGTCAGGGGTTCGAGTCCCCTCTCCAGCTCCACGGCAGGGTGAGTCCCACGTAGTGGTGTAGGAGCGGGAACGCCGGAGGTTTTTGGGGGCACGCCACCGTGTCGGCGAGATCGTGGTGGTTAACAGGGAAGCGCGTAGTGCCCTTGCTCTGTGGTTGGTCCTCGCCAGTGTTTATGCGTGCGTCCGCAGTTTGACGAGTGCACCGGTGGCTACGATCTGCTGATGGGCACAGAAGCGGCGCCGTGCATGGTGAGGTCAGTCGGTTGGCTCGCGCCTGTTTGGGTGGCCCTTGCTGGGGTCGTGGTAATTCTGGCGCTGTTGTTCTGGCCGATCTCCACGCTCGGGCCGGGAGACCACGAGCGCGAACGCTGCGGCAACGCCCTATCTCTCGACCTCGATCAGTGGCGTGATGTTCCTGACGGGGAGTACTTGGAACGCGCGTTCCGGCACTGCACCGGGCAGCGCCTGGATCGGATCGCGCAGGCCGTGGCGCTGGGTTCTGCGACGTTTCTCACCGTGACGATCCTGCTTGGTCGCCGCTCGCGGTCACTTGGACCAGCCAGCAGGTCTTGACCCGGATTCTTCGTCTCTGCACGCTCGCTGCCAGACGCATGATTGCCGAGGTTCGATCGGAGCCGGTCGACCAGTACGTGGTCCGGCGCTGTGGCAGCGATGAGTTTTCGCGTGCCGACAGGTCTAACTCCTGACCGAGTCAACCGACGCACCGGTGGATGGCATGGGAATGATCGACATTGAACTGTTCGCGACCCTCGATCTCGTTGGGCAGTCGCCTGGTGGCCCGGATGAGGACCCGGTGGGGTTCCCGTTCGGGGGCTGGCAGGCGCCTCTCATGGACGAGGTTGCGGGGGCGCAGATCGGCGCCGCGTACGAGGGCACGGACGCGCTGCTGCTCGGTCGGCGAACGTATGAGATTTTCGCGTCGTACTGGCCGTACCAGGAAGGTGGCGAGGACGACGGGATCGCCACGCTGTTCAACAGCGTCCCGAAGTACGTGGCGTCCCGAGGCAGGCCCGACCTGTCGTGGCAAGGGTCGACGCAGCTCGGCCCCGACCTGGCTGGTGCGGTGCGTGAGATCCGTGATCGGCACGAGCACGTGAAAGTGGTCGGCAGCCTGAACCTGGTACAGACGCTGCTGCGTGAGCGGCTGTTCGACCGGCTCGACCTGTGGGTGCACCCGGTCGTGCTCGGCGTCGGAAAGAAGGTGTTCGATGGTGGTGCTGTTCCCACCAACGTCAGGCTCCTCGAACCGCCGAAGGCCGGTCCTAGTGGCACCGTGTATCTGCGCTACGGGCTCGCCGACGGCACGCCCGCTACCGGCGACATGAGCAGAGCCGGGAATGACGACTGACGCCGGCCCATAACGCCTGATCCGCAATCTGCCCGGTGGAGGTGCGTGCGCCGGTGCCCGCGGTTCAGGTTGCGTGTGCCCGCTGCTCAACCCGACGGTCGCGAGGAGCCTCGTCCACCGTGCGCCTACTTCCAGCGCGTGCGTTCGACGGCGTCCTCGTCTACCTCGATCTTCGCCATGAGTGGGCCGCGCAGTCGTGCCGGGATCACGGCGGGAAACAGCACGCACAGCGGAACGATCCAGACCACGATCGTCCAGTCCCACGCATCCAGCACCACCGCGGCAGCGACAACGCCAAGGTAGGCGCCAACGAAGACGCCTTGAAGGACGCTGGGCAGCCGCGAGCTGCTGTCCGGCAAGCCGTGCCGACCCACGAGGCCGGCGGTGACGATCGGCACCAGCACCGCCGTCACCAGCAACTGGACGGGGTGCTCGGCGATGGCCAGCAGTCCCGCGCCGACTGCCGCCGGCAGGGCGGCCTTGATCATCAGCCACGGGGTGGCCCGCAAGCGTCGATCATCTTTGTCCCGTGGGTTGCTTACCATCAGCCACCGAGGTCGTTGTCCTGCTGTGCCCTGCTGGACTCGCAACGTACGGGTTCGTCATGCGGTCGATCCCCGGTCAGCCGGACGGTTCCATGTCGATGAGGGGATGAGCGCGCAGTAATCGGGCGTTCTGGCGTGCAGCGATCGCAATGCCGACGTCAGCCAGCTCGTTATGCGGTGTCGGCGGCACGGTGGCGGTCCGTTGATGGTCCTCGAGGCTGCGGCTGCCGTGCCAGGACGCATCGCGTCACGTCGCAACTCGCGTGGGCTGGTATCGCATGGCGACCGCCCCCGACCGCAGCTGCTGGCGATCCACGAGCTCGAGCTGGATGCGTTCGCAAAGACCGGCGAGCAAGGTTGGCCCGTGTCCGGCGAGGACCGGGTGCACGAGGAACTCGTACTCGTCGATCAGTCCCAGATCTGCCAACGCGACAGGAAGCGTGACGCCACCTACGTACAGGCACTCGCCGGGTTCCTGCTTGAGCTGCTGGACTGCTTGCTTCAGGTCGCCTCGCACGAGCTCGGCGTTCCAGTCGACGCCGCTCAGCGTGCCCGACACGACGTACTTTCTCGCCCGGTCAATGGTCTCGGCAAACGGGATGTCCCGTTGCCCCATCCAGTCAGGCCACCTGCCCGAGGCTGGCCGCCGCCATGCCGACTCCATCATCTCGTAGGTCACTCGGCCGAACAGCAGGGCATCGGCTCGTTGCATCTGCGCGGTCCAGAAGCGCATTGACTCCTCGTCGGGGGGCAGCCCCGCCTCGTGATGGCAGCAGCCGTCGAGCGTGACGTTGATCGCGTAGCGAAGTGGTCTCATCGTGCCGCTCCCTCGATGCGCGTCGTTCACCGGACCGTATGCAGACGACGGTCGCCGCCGCTTCTCATCGGCACCCCGGTCGTGGCGGCGCGACAGCCAAGCCGTCGGCTGGACGTGTGGAGGGTCTCGCGTGTCAGAACGTGAGGCGGTGTCAACGGGTGGCACGGTCGGCCGGGTAGGCGACGGCTCGCCCTGCGACATCGACGAGGTTGTCCGAGACGACGTCGATGCGTTCGACGGGCAATTGGCTGCTGGACGGGAGCACGTCGGAGTCAACGGCGAGAACAAGCCGGTAGGGCTGGAAGTCGTCCGTGCATGGTTGACCTGGTCCTGCCGTGGTCGTCAGGGCGACCTCGATGCGCCCTTCGGTGAACGACAGATCGTCGACCCATCCCGGGCAGCTGCTCGACTGGCCGGACGAATAGACGACCAGCGTGGAACGGTCGAGGTCGACGTCGGCCGCAAGCGGGCGATAGACGCCCGGATCCGCCGGGTCGCCGTCGGCCACGGGTAGGTCCGCGGGAACGTTGTCGTGCCAAGCCTGCTCGGCAGCTGCGGGGTCGACGATCTCGATCAGCGCGTACGGGTCCCCGGTCGCCTGCGCGAGCCCGTCACGCCACCCGTCGACCTTGGCCAACACGACGACTCGATCGGCGCCGCGGTCAGTGGGACCGGCATCGCGCAACAATCCGCACCCCGTGAGCATGCCGGTCAACGCGGCGATCATTGCGGCCTGGTGCCATCCGATCATCCGCTGGTGCATCCAGTTCTCCCGATGCTGGTTGGACGGTTGCCGTGCCCATTCGTTGCTCCGGCCGGGTGTGCAGGGGTGTCACTCAACCGTGGACGTCGATGATGTGCCGCGACGCATCCGCAGAGCACCGATCGTGGCGACGGTCAGCAGCACCACGGCGAGGCTGAGGGTCCACCAGGCCCATCTCGTGGCGGCCGATTCTTCGGTGGTTTCGGCGCGGGCGGGTTGTGTCACCGGTTCGGCCAGCTCATCGCTTGCGACGTCGTTGACGACCAGCAGTCCAGCCATGCCACGGCCGTCGAGGCTGGCGTGCAGGGTGCAGTAGACGGGATGGGGGCCAGGTTCTTCGACGGTGATCTGCGCCGACTCGCCCGGTTGAAGCGTGCCCGTGTCGAACGTTCGGTCGACGGCGGTGAACGTATGCGGAAGCGCGCCTTCGTTGACGACGGTGAGTGTCGTCCCAACGTCGACGACGTGCCCGATCCCGTCGAAGCAGCTGTCGTGCATGGTGATCGTGTCACCTTCGAGGAATGCTCGGCACGTCCAGTTCGAGCCGTCGGCGTGCCCGCCGCCGCCCGCTGCTGCCGGAGCTGCGACGACGAGGAGCAGGATGACGAGGGCGGACACGGTGCGGACGCGCATGACGGGCCTTGGTCTCGGAAGTGCATGTTGGACGCATCACCGAGGCGATCGGTTCAGTCACTCCGAGAGTGGAGTCCGATCGGACGTTGCTGCCAGCAGACATCTGGTGAGGCTCGCGTGTCAGCGAACCTGCGGGACGATCTTGGCGGCGTCGAGCTCAGGCGGACCGATGTACTCGAAGTGCATGGCGTCGGGAACCAGCCAGAATCCGCCCCACGTGAATCCCCAGCGTTGCATGGTCTCGACCAGCCGGGGGTCCTGCGCGGACGGTTGACCGTAGGGGTTGTCGTCGGCGTTGATGTCGACGGCGATACCCCAGGCATGGTGTGAGATGGCGGCGTCGGGCGCGATCAGTCGCGAAGTGTGGCAGCCCGCATACTGGTCGGGGTCGACGAGGTGTTCGAGGCCACGGTCGGCGAGTTCGGTCATTGCGCCGGTCAGCTGCGTGACGATCCCTCGATGGCATCGAACCCGGCCGATGATCGGCACGTCGGCGTCGACGATGTGTTCTGCGACCCAGGCCAGGTCCTGCCGGATGGCCTGGCTGCCGGGGGTGTGCTGGTGGGCGAACTCGCCGAACGTGGCTTTGATTTGCGCCTTGGTGAGCACCGCGTCGCCGTGCCGCAGGAACGGTGTCTCGCCGGGTGCACGGACACGCACGTCGCCGTCGACGATCTGGCGGATGCGCTGCTCGAGGGCAGCCCGGTCGCCGGTGTGCATGACCAGCGCGAACCGCGGCGTCGTCACCCCTATCGATTCGCCGTCGCGCTGGTGGACGATCACCTCGGCGCCTGCCGCGACGACGTCGTCGATCACCCCGCCGACCGTCAGGGTCGTGCCGCCATCGAAGGTGAGCACGTCGCCGGCGGTCAGCTGCCGCAGCTGCGCGGACGTCTCGCTGAGCAGCGCTTGCCCGGGGGCGAGCCGACTGATCGTCAGATGGTCCGCCTTGGGTTGCGTCGCGGCATAGGCGCCCGGGTCGATGGCGAGCGCGTCGAGGGGGATCGACCATCCGTCGCCGGGCTGATCGACCGGTGCCCCGCCGGCGCGACGCGAACCCGCGAGCCGGGCGACATCGCCCGCGACGACCGTCACGTGCTCCACCGAACCCAGGCTCGACAGATCGTCATCGAGCGTGTCATCGAGGCCACCCGCCGTCCACACGAGCAGCAGCTGCTCATCACCGATCCGGATCGTCTCCGGCGACGGCGGGGCCTGCTCGCCCGTCCCGCCGGGCGCGGCGGGAGGTGCCGGCTCGAGTCGGGGGGCCGCAGCCGGGGTCTGGAGCACGCCGACGGCGAGACCGCCGGTCACCAGACCGAGTGACGCCACAAGCAGGTAGACGGCCAGCTTCTTCAGGGTCATCTTCTTCACGGTCGGTTGGCCGTGCCGAGCGGTTCGAGCGCCTCCGCGATCTCTGCGAGCTCCGCACCCGTCATCGTCGTGCTGCGCAGCGTGATGACGTGCCCGTCCTCGACCCACTCAAGCGTGCCGCGTGCCGGTGTGTATCGGCCGGTCACACCGCGGATCTGGACAGAATGCACGACACCGTCCACCGGAGGTCCGAGCCGGTGTTCCGCAAGCTGGGTCAGCGAGAAGGTGCGGTCGCCGCCGGACGTGTAGGACAGCACGACCTGGCTGCCGTCGACAGCCACGGCCGGGCCCACGAAACCGTCCAACCCGGGCGCATGCAGCAGCTCGGGACGAGCAAGAGCCACGTCACGAAGCGATGTCGTTGCGGCTTCGGCCCAGGTGCGGGGCACCGGTTGCCCGGTGACCGGCACGCTCGCCGCGATCCGCAGCAGATCGTCGGAGGAGACACTGCCCGTGATCTCCAGATCGACCGAAGCGGCATGGATGAGCACGCGGGTGCCGCCGTCGGCGAGGTAGACGGTGCCGCCGTCGTCGAGCACGACACGACGAACGGCATCCCGATGACGTCCGAACAGCCGCTCGGCTGACCACTCGTCAATGGATCGCACCACGACCCACGCCCGCCCGTCGGTGAAACTGGCCACCTCGACATCTCCGACGCGGCCGGCGCGATGCGCGCTCATCCCGTCAGGCAGCCATCCCGGCGTGATCCCGAACCGCTGATCGTCGACGAACCCGTCATCCACCGTGACCGCGTCTTCCGGAGGATCCGCGAAAACTGGATCGGCGGACTCGTTGAGCCGAACGTCCCGAAGCCGCCACGTGAGAATCGTCTGGCCTGGTTCATCGGCATGGCCCTGCGCCGCGGCCCACCGGTCACGTTCGGCGCCACTCGACGCGACGACCTCGACCGCGACGAGGACGCCCGCCTCGGCATCCAGCGTGACCCTGGCTCGATCCGTCGGATGCACCCCGCGCCAGTTGCCGACCTGAAGGATCCCGTCGAGCAGCGGTGCGATCTGGGCGGCGGACACCTCGATGTCGATCACCTCGCGCCCGCCGTCCATGCGTGGGTCACGATCAGCGGTCAGCGACGCGATCGCGAGGCTGTCGACCGGCAAGACCAGGTCCAAAGGCACCGGATCAACCTCATTGAATGGCTCGCGACCGTCCACGACGCGTGCTCTTGGCCGATCCTCGAGGCATCCCGGCATGGCCCCCACCGGACACCTCGCAAGGCCCGACTGCCACGCCTTGGGACCCACGACCGACACGACGACGTCGTTCGCGGGCCAGCGCCCATCCGGGTAGTCGGTCACGTCCTGCAGCGACAGCGACAGTGACTCCGGCGCCGCGTAGTCGAGCGTTCCGGCGTGCACCCGCCGCGGCACCTGCGGATGCCACCCGTGCTCGACCACCACCACCTTCGCCGACAGCGCGGTCAACTTCCGCTGCCCGTCCATGACCAGCGCGGTCACGTCGGTCGCCTGCGCCGTACCCGGACCGGACAGCCCGATCACCGCCCCGGCGAGCACCAGCGCCGCAACGAACACCGCGGCCACCGACCGCCACGACGGAAGCTCACCACGCCCTGCCGCGCGTCGTCCTGCTCCCATGTCCAGTCGGGCGCGAACCGCCGTCGCGACATCCGGGGTCGGGGCAGCGACACTCACCCGGACCGATCGTCGTACCACGTCCAACGTCGCCGAGAACTCCGCGCACGCCTCGCACGAGGCCAGGTGCTGGTCGAGCAGCACCTCGTCGTCAGCGGCCAGCGCCTCGTCGAAACGGTCCGACAGCAGGCGTCGCGCGGCGTCGCATCTCACCGGCCGTCCTCCTCGCGCAAGTCCGCGTCTGCGGTGAACCAGTCGACGAGCTGCCGCCGCGCGTGGAACAGGCGACTCTTGATGGTGCCGGCCGGGACCCCGAGGATCTCGCCCGCCTCACGACACGAAAACCCCGCGACCTCGACCAGGAGCAGGGCCGCACGCAGCCTGTCCGACAACGTCGCGATCGCCGCCTCCACCTCGCTGTGCAGCCCCTCGGGCGGGGAGGTGTCGTCGACCAGCGTCACCGCGACCTGCCGCTGTCGGTCCCGGCGGCGCAGCGCGTCGACCGCCTGGTTGCGCGCGATCTGAAACACCCACGTGGAGAACCTCGACTCGAACCGGAACGAACCCATCCGGTCGAACGCCCGCAGGAACGTCTCCTGCGTCACATCCTCCGCCAGCGCCGGGTCACGCACCATGCCCAGCACGAACCGCCACACCGGCCCCTGCAGGCCGCGAACGAGTTCCTCGAACGCATCGAGGTCACCACTCGCCGCATCACGAACCAGTGCCGGCTCAGGATCGAACATGCGCTCGCGCTCGCCGCCACCATTCACCACGCACGATCCGCCACCTTCACCACCGTGCCGTCGCCGCTACGAGACCCACCACACATCATCCGCATCATCCACACCGACACTGCCTGAGACGAACGACGCGGGCAAACGGTTCACCCCAGATCACAGAAGAACGCTGCGGACGGTCCTGATCGGCCGCAGCCTCGCCTGCAACGCCCAGTCTTCGGCAGGTCGACCCGCCACACCCTCGTTGTCGCCCTGGCATGCACGGAAGTGGCAGACCGGGTCGCGGCAACACATCGACGTCGACAGCACGGCGCCGGCTGCGGGGTCTGTCTGGCGTGTGAAAACTCGACTGTCCGGATGTGATTCCATCGAAACGCTCCCGCGCCCGACCTGGATTGGGCCAGTTGACACCATCATTTACGGCGTTTCGGGAAACCTGCAACCATCCCTCCACGGCATGGTGGCAGGATTCTCTGTCCGGCTTCGCGGGCTTCGTCGCCGACCAGGCTGCTGGGCGTTTCGGGGGTCCGACGAACGTGCGAGGAGCCGCCGCCGGGCTACTGCCGCGTTGCACTGGAGTGAACTGGCTGCACTATCGTGTAGTCTCTGCACTGTGGTGCAAGGAGTGTTGATGGACCTGTCGCATCCGGTCCGTTGCGTCATCCCCAGTCTGGACGGGCCGGTCCTCGAGGCGCTGGCGTCAACAACGTCTCCGGCGTCGCTGACCGAGATTGCCAAGCGTGCCGGGCAGGGGTCACTCAGCGGTGTCCGCAAAGTCCTGCATCGCCTGGTCGAGCAGGGCGTGGTCCACCACGGCCCCGCCGGGTACATCCTGAACCGCGAGCACGTGGCAGCACCGGCGATCCTGCTGCTCGCACAGCTGCACGGAGAGGTCGCGACCCGGATCCGTAACTGGCTCTCCGACCGGCCAGAGAAGGTGGTTGCTGCCGGACTGTTCGGTTCTGCTGCACGGCGGGAAGGAGACGCGACCAGCGACATCGACGTGGTCGTGATCACCGCTGAACCAGTCGGGCCCGACCTGGCTGATGCGCTCGCCGATGCGCTCGAGCAGTGGACGGGCAACCGCGGCCAGATCGTGGCCCTCACCCGTGACGAAGCGCGGATGTTGCGTGACGAAGGCCGCTCCATCGTGGAGTCCTGGCGGCGTGAACTGCAGATGTTGCTCGGCGACCGCGCAGAGATCCTCGGATGATGGCACGCCAACGGGGGCGCACCACCGGCTGCACACGAACGCAGGCAACCGAACGGCTCGCGCAGGCAACGACCTACCTCGACGCGGCGGAGCTGGTCGCAGACGACGGCGAGTTCGCAGGCGTCGCAGCGGCCCTGGCCGTGCTGTCAGGCATCGCCGCCTCGGATGCGGGCTGCTGCGCACGGCTTGGCGAACACCACCGAGGGCAGGACCATCGTGGCGCCGTCGAACTCCTCAGCACCGTCGCTCCAGGCGGTGCCGAGATGGCACGCGACCTCCAGCGACTGTTGGACCGCAAGCACGACGCGCACTACGGGGTCAGCGGCGTCAGCTCCGCTGACGAGCGCCGCATGATCATGTGGGCCCAGCGCCTGCACTCCGGGGCAAGCACCGCGCTCGAAGCGTGATCGGTCAATAGAGCCCTGCACCGGGAGCTCACGGTCGCGCATCATCGCGGCGACGATCGCGTCGAACGGGAATGGTTCGGGCCACTCGACGCAATCGGGTGGGCTCGTTCGTTGCATTCCGGGAGACGGGAGGGGCCCACGCGAGCTCGACGGCTTGCCGTCCGCCAGGATTACGTGAATGGTGTCCCAAGCGTGGACGGACGCCGTCATCAGCGATCTGGCCGATCACCCCGACTGCGAGGTGTGTCGCGGTCGGAAGCATCAGGTTTCACGGTGTCCAGGCGACCCGAGGTGCCCGCTGGGCCGGCAGTGTCGAGTCCAACGGCCTGAACTTCCCCGACACCGACTCCGATGTCAGGCAACTCTTACGCGTAGCGTTGGCGCAGCACTGGCATCATCGCGTGGGCTCCGCCGCCGTCTACGGCGTATCGGGAAACCTGCAACCATCCCTCCACTTCACGGCGCCGCATTCTTCCTGCTGGCCGGGCGGGTCGACCAGTCTTCCAGGCCAACCAGTTACACCGTTCTTCTTACACTCCCACGACGCCGCAGACCGGCTCGTCGCGTTGGTCGGTGGCGATCCGTTCCTGTTCCAGCTCGCCGGACAGGGCGCCTGGGATGTCTCCGATGCGTCGACGATCACTGTCTCCGACGTCGACCGCGGCTGGTCGCGTCAGCGCAGCGAAGTCCGTCGGCACGTCGAACGGCACCTCGAACGGCTCCCCGCCAACGAACGGGCCGTTCTCGATGCGATGGCGCGGCTGCCCACCGAGGAGCGCACGGCGACTGCGATCGCGCGCGAGCTCGGTCACAGCCGAGCGGCGCAGATCGGCTCGGCGACGCAACGGCTCGACACGGTCCGAAGCATCATCGAACGCGGCAAGCCCTACCGGTTTCGCGTCCGCACCATCGAAGCGCTGCTCACCGACCCGAACTGGCCCTGACCGGCACGACCGGCGCCGACGTACGCCGCGGGGCACCCTGATTGCCCCGCACCGCACGTTGCCGACCCGGATCGGGCGGTGTGCGCATTTCTCGGTCAGGAGTTCGCGACCGAACCTACGCTTGCGTAAGTTTCAGCCGACACGTGTGCGGCGTTCCGACATGTCGCAACCATTCTCGAGGTTCGCATGTCAGACTTGGCCGCACCACCCAGCGTGCACGATGAGACTCCCGTCCTGCGAGGCATCGCCATCGCCGAGCGGGGCGCGCTCATCTGGCAGCGCATTGCGATGCTGCTGATCACGATCGTGCCGCTTGCCGGCGTGGTCGCGGCCATCACCTTGCTGTGGGGCCGGGGCATCAGCGGCACCGACCTCGGGCTGCTCCTCGGCTTCTACTTCTTCGCCGGATTCGGTGTCACCGTGGGTTTCCACCGCCTCTTCACGCACAAGAGCTTCCGCGCGGCGGCGCCCGTGCGGTGGCTGCTGGCGGTGGCGGGGTCGATGGGGATCCAGGGATCGGTGATCGACTGGGTCGCCGCACACCGTCGCCACCACGCCTATTCGGACCGTGCCGGTGACCCCCACTCGCCCCATGTCGACGCCGCAGGCGGGCCGGTCGGGATGCTCAAGGGCCTGTGGTACGCGCACACCGGCTGGATGTTCTCCTCCGACCGGACCGTCAAGGAAGCCTGGGCGCCTGACCTGCTGGCAGAGCCGATGATCCGTCGCGTCTCCGCGGCGTTCCCATGGCTGGTCGCCGTGAGCTTCGTCGCGCCCGCCGTGCTCGGCGGTGCGATCACCGGCACGTGGGCGGGTGCGTTGACCGGGTTCATCTGGGGTGGCCTGGTCCGCATCTTCGTGCTGCATCACGTCACCTGGTCGATCAACTCCATCTGTCACGTGTTCGGCACCCGCCCGTTCGACTCCCACGACGAAGCACGCAACAACGCGGCGATGGCCCTCATCGGCTTCGGCGAGGGGTGGCACAACGCGCACCACGCGTTTCCCTCCTCGGCCCGCCACGGCCTGCGGTGGTGGGAACTGGACCTGTCGTACCTGTTGATCCGCGGCCTCGCCGTCGCGCGCCTGGTCCGCGGCATCAAGGTCCCGTCCCCTGCGCAGATCGCCCGACGTCTGCGCTCGCAGCAGCTCGACGCCACCGCGTAGGCCACCCGACCGGCGTCATCGAGGCTTCGTGCTCGCCAGTGCTGCCGGCGGCGACGAGTGGTGCGTGTCATGAATCTCGTTGACTGGCGTGCAGGCCGGTGCTTTCCGGCCCGGCCTGTGGGATGAGCAGTTAGGGTGCGTCGCCTTCGGGGTTGGGGAACACGTTGCCGGACGGACCGGTCGGCAGATCGTCCCGGGTGCTCGTCTCAGTGCTGCTGGTGGCGCTCGCCGCGCCGCTGCTCGGCGTCTCCGCGTCGTCACCGGCATGGGGTGCCACGATGGATCCGATCGGGTGCCCCGACGAGATCGAGGAGGCGTGGTACGACAACGGCGATTTCGTCGGTGGTGATGATCCGCTCGATTTCCCGTTCGAGCCTGACGACTTCGATCCGCAGGCAAGCGCCCAGTCGCTCGACTTGCGCCTGCTCGAGTACATCGCGTGCGTGTTCTCGTACGCCGTTCACGCTTCGGTGGCGGATGGCAATGATCCGGATGCGGTGATCAGCCACCTCGACTCTGTTCTCGAAGGCGACTCGCCGGGCATGGTCCTCGGCGACGGTTGGTGGGAACTGTGTCCTGAGAGCTTCCCGTCCCAGGTCCGGCTCGCCACGAGCACGGTCGACGACGAGTCGTTCGTCCACGATGATCCGGTCTGGTTCGGGCTCGCCATCCGCTGTGGTTACGCCCCCGGCGACGCCTGCCCCGAAGTGCTCAGCTCGCTCGACACGAGTGCGTCGATCGACCTCCTCGCCGAGTTCAGTTTCGACGAGATCATCGACTACGTCGCCTGCACGTTCGAATGGGAGTTCCACGTTGCGGCGGCCGCCACGGGCCCCGGTTCGTACGGCGCCGTGTTCGATGACGCGTTCGAGCAACTGGCCGACTGCTACGACACCGACGCGACGTGTCTCGACGACGGGTGGGAGCCGCACCTGTGTCCTGACGATCCCGCGCAGGTCCCCGCCGAGCTGGCGACGAATGTGGCGTTCCTCGGCGCCTGGTGGCCGAACCACATCACCGATCCCCGAAATTGGCAGGACGATCTGGGTCTGCAGGGCGTACAGGACGCCTGCGCGGCCTATGACCCTCCAAGCGACGGCCCGACGGGTGGGAATGGGAGCGGCGATTCGGGGGATGACGAACCCGACGAAGACGTCGAGGTCCTCGATGCCGAAGAGGTTGTCGACGAAGACGACGCCACGATCGGCGAATCCGAGCCGGTAGCACCGTCGGATGACGTTTCGTCCGCTCCGACTGGTGGCGACGCCCGCACACAGGCTGCCCCCGACGAGCCTGCTGAGGACGTCGCGGTCGACAGTTCGGGTCGCGAGATCGGCGAAGGCACTTCACCGGTCCTCGCCCATGCGCCGCCTCCGGTCAGCGACGTGCGGGGCACCATCGTTCGAACGTTGCGCACCCCTGCGGCGTCGTGGGCGGATCCACGCGAGACGTCCATCAGCGTCCTGCTGGCTGTCGGGCTCGTCCTGCTCATGATGTTGCCGAGCCAGTTGTTCAACACGGCGCTGGCGGCCAACTCCGCCCGCATTCGCCGGGCGCTTCCGGCCCCGTCCGCGTGGCTGCGTCGACTCGGCAGTGTCGTGGACCGGCACAGCTACGGCCTGCCCGGCCTGTTCGCCTACGCGTCCGTCGCGGCGATCGTTCTGAGTTTCCTCGATCCCAGCGTCGGACTGAACGTTCGCACGGCGACGACGATCGCTGGCGTGACGCTCGCGCTTGCGCTGCTGCTCGGGATCAAGAGCACCGCCGAGCTGTGGTTCGCACGACGGCGTCGTGGCCTTGGCGGCGACGTGTGGTTCCGTGCATTGCCGTGGGCGCTGCCCATCACGTTGCTCTGCGTCGTCCTGTCACGTTCGCTGGGGTTCCAGCCCGGCTACCTGTACGGGCTGATCGCCGGCGTGTGGTTCGGCACCTCCGTGCACGTCCTCGACCGGGGCCGTGTCGCCATGGCCGGCGGCATCACGGTGCTGGTCACCTCACTCGTCGCATGGTTCGCCTGGTGGTCGATCCTGCCGGCCGCCTCGTCCCCCGGCGCGTCGGTCGGGCTGGCCGTGAGCGAAGTGGCACTGGCGAGCGTGTTCATCGCCGGCATCCAAGGCGCGCTCATCGGCTGGTTGCCGATCCGCTGGTTCGACGGAAGTCTGCTTCACACCTACAGCCGCGTCGCCTGGTCGTTCATGTACGGCGCCGCCGCGCTGCTCGTCATCCACATTCTGCTGCGGCCCGAGACGGGTTACGCGGCGTGGACCGAGGACGTGAGCACGCTGTTCGTCCTCTCCATGTTCGTGATCTTCGGCCTGGCGTCGACCTGCTTCTACGTGTGGTTCCGTCTTCGTCCCGACCCGACTGGAGCGTCGGACGCTCCGGTGCTGACCCACACGTCCTCGCGCGCCGCCACGACCGATGCAACGGACCCGACCGACGAAACTGACGCGACCAAGGGGTCGAGGTCGCCCTGACCCGCCCGCACCGCATGCCTCCGGCACCCGGCGGACCGATGAATGCGACACTCTGTCTCGCAAGGTCGTTCGACGGTGGAGGGTGGCGTGATCGTTCGCAGGACCGCGCGGGAGGTCGACGCGCTGCGGGAGGCTGGTCGCGTCGTCGCGCATGCGCATGCCGCTATGCGCACGGCGGCCGACGTCGGCGTGTCACCACTCGACCTCGACGAGATCGCGCGGGACGTGCTCCGCGAGCACCGAGCTGATGCTGCGTTCCTCGGCTACCAGCCACACTTCGCCTCGAGCCCGTTTCCTGCCGTCATCTGCGTGTCGGTCAACGACGCGATCGTGCACGGCATCCCCTCCGCTACGCCGTTCGTGGACGGTGACGTGGTCTCGATCGACGTCGGCGCGGTGCTCGACGGCTGGGTCGGCGACGCCGCCGTCACGTTCATCGTCGGCGACGCGGCACCCGACGACGAGCAACTGGTGCAGCGCACGCGCGACGCGCTCGATGCCGGCATCGCCGCAGCCATGCCGGGCAACCGCATCGGCGACATCGCGCACGCCATCGGCACCATCGGGCGTGGCGCCGGGTACGGGATCCCCGAAGGCTGGGGCGGTCACGGGGTGGGGCGTGCAATGCACGAGGACCCGTCGGTGCCCAACGAAGGCCGACCCGGACGCGGCCTGCACCTCAAGCCGGGGCTCGTGATCGCGATCGAACCGATGTTCCACGCCGGGGGCAGCGACGACTATCAGCTCGACGATGACGGCTGGACGATCCGCACCGCCGACGGCAGTCGCGCGGCGCACTGGGAGCACACGATCGCCGTCACCGATGACGGCCCGCGGATCCTCACCACACCCTGAGCGTCCGGTGGGCCAGTCGACCAGGCGGGCCGGGGTCAGTTGTGGCGGTCGCCGTCGATGCCGCGAAGGAACGCGAACAGCACCTCGTTGACGCTGTCGGGATGCTCCTGGTTTGTGAGGTGTCCACCTTCCACGATCTCGTAGCGGATATCCGGATCGCGCTGCGCCCAACGGTCCATCGCCTTCCTGACGCCGCGCTCCTCGCGCTCGCCACGCACCAGCAGGACTGGCGCGCCGTGACTCGAGGCGTCGTCGCCACCGAGGTAGCCGTGCATGGCGGCGTACGACACCGCGATGAAGGCGCGTCTGTCGACCTGGCTCGTCGCTTGCGCGATGTAGGAGCGGACCTGAGGGTCGCGGGTGACCAGCGTGGCGAAGGCCCAGCGCAGCAGGCGGTCCGGCCAGAATCGTACGGTTGCGACGCGCAGGCGCTGAAGCACCCGGATCACTGGTCCCGGCCGGTCCACGAGCGCAGGTGCGCCGAGCACGACCATCGCTGCGATGCGGTCGGGATGCCGGTCGAGTGCGCGCTGCGCCACCATTCCGCCGAACGACTGGCCGACCACCACGACGCGATCGATCCCGGCGTCGTCGAGGATCGCGACGAGGTCGTCGACGACGCCGCTGATGCTGATGCCGTCCCCCAGCGGCTGGCTGCTCCCGTGGCCACGCAGATCCCAGGTCACAACCTGGTAGCCGGCTTCGACGAGCGCAGGGAGGTGTCCGTCGAAGGTGTGCCGGTCGATCGACACGCCGTGGATGAACACCACGGTCGTGCTGCCGGGTGCGCCGTGCAGCCAGTAGTGGAGGTTCGAACCGCGGCGTTCGATGGTTCGTGCCTCAAGACGGGTGTCGGACGTTTCCATCGTCGATGCCTTCCGTTCCGGTTCGTTCAGCTTCACTGCGACCGTCAGAGCACAACGGCGGCAGCTATGGCTGCGGCCACGATGAGCGCGAACACTGCGATCCCGCCCCAGCGCATACCGAGCTCGCGCGCTCCATCGGGCACAGGTGGTGTACGCGCATCGATGTGGGCCAATAGCCGGTCGGACGAGGGCGTTTCGGCTCCGGCTGCTCGAAGCTGTGCCATGAGTTCGGCGGCGACGTGCCCGATCTCGTCGCGGGCGGCGGCCGAGTGGCCTTCGATGCTCGATCGGGCCTTGCCCGAACGCATCTGTCTGCTGACCAGCCACACCCAGATCGGCTCGGGCAGCAGCTCGAGCAGCCGGAACGAATGTGGCGCTGGAGCGATCCCGATGTTTCTGCGTAGGCCGCGGAACGCTTCCTTGATGCTGCGCAGCGCGAGGACCTGCACGTCTCGGGTCCGCGCGAAGCGTTGCATGTCGATGTTCGCCGCATACATCGCCGGTCCCAGCGACAGGATCGTGACCGCCGCGTGGTAGCGGAGCCACGCGTCCATGTCGGTGCGGATCCGGACCTTGTAGCCGCGCATGTTCGCGAGGAGGTCGGCGACGGCGCGGGTGCGCGCACGGGTCGTCCCGTCGACCTCCCCGATCGGGATCGTGTAGGGATGCTGCTCATCGACGGGGACGATCCGCATCACGTGGCCGTCGCGATGCCCGCCCGGCAGCGGGAATCCGAGCATGACCCGCTCGCGACCGAGCGCGTCGACGAGCCGCTGCGGGCCTTCAGCGTTGTTCATCATGAACAGCACGCTGGGTACATGCTGGTGCGCTGCGAGGTCGCCGAGGATGGCTTCTGCCTGGTTCTTGCGCATGACGACCATAACGAGGTCGTAGTCGTCATCAGGTGCGAAGGCGTCGACGACCGGGACGTGGGTGACCTCGCGCTGACCCGTTGTCTCATCCTCGACGACGACACCGTGGTTCTTGAGATCCTCGAGGCGCTGCCCGCGGGCCAACAGCGTGACGTCCTGCCCGGCCTCGTGGAGCCGAGCCGCGATCAGGCTTCCCAGCGGCCCCGCGCCGAACACGAGCACACGCATCGTCGGGTCCTTCCACGGCGGCGATCACATGCCATGCAACGCTGCTGAGGAAGCTTCGTGCACCGTCAGGGGTCACGATCCGACCGGACGAAGGTCCTTCGGGGCGCACAACCCGAGGCGCCACAAATTTGTAGGCGTTGACCTAAGTATGGCGGACTGCTATACATAGGCATATGCCTAACCAACGCAAGGTCGCCGACCCGGGTGTCGACGTCGAGCGCGTGTTCAAGGCGCTCGGTGACCCGACGCGACGTCGCGTCGTCGAGCGGCTCGGCCAGTCACCGGCGTCGACCAGTGAATTGGCGCGCGGGTTCGACATGGCGATGCCGTCGCTGCTGCAGCATCTTCGCCAGCTCGAGGACTGCGGCCTCGTTGCCTCCCACAAGCACGGGCGTGTGCGGACCTACCGTCTGACCCCCGCGCCGCTCCAACGAGCCGCCGGGTGGCTGGAACAACAGCGTGGCATGTGGGAGCGGCGCCTCGATCAGCTCGACGACCATCTGAAGGTCATGAAGGAACAACGATGACGGACAGCCCCTCGTTCACCCACGATCCAGAACGCGACCTGCTGCTCGAACGGCTGGTCGATGTGCCGGTCGAGCTGGTCTGGCGTGCCTGGACGGAACCCGAGCATCTCATGCAGTGGTTCACACCGCGCCCGTGGCAGACCGTCGAGTGCGAGATCGACCTGCGCCCCGGCGGAAAATTCTTCACCGTCATGCGCGACCCCGACGGCAACGAGTACCCGAGCCTGGGCTGCTACCTCGAAGTCGAGGAGCCGACACGGCTGGCGTTTACGTCGGTGATGCATCCCGGATTCCGCCCGCTGCCCGACCCCGACGAGGCGGGACTCGCGTTCTCGGCGGTACTCACCTTCGAGGCGGTCGGCGACTCCACCCGGTACTCCGCGCGCGCTATCCATGGGACGCGCGAGTTGGCCTCAGAGCACGAGGCGATGGGGTTCGTCGACGGCTGGGGAACGGCACTCGACCAGCTCGTCGAGCACATGAAGGGCGCGACTCGCTGATCTGCCGCGTGTGCCGTCGGGCAGTGTCACTGGTCGAGTCGTGGGGAGCGGACGACGGCGGTGCCGGCGAGTTCGTCGTGCCAGCCGGCGTTCGTCGCGTTCGACACGATGGTGACGGCGATCATGAACCCAACGAGTCCGAGCGCGAGTGATCCGACCCAGGGCAGCAGGGGCAGCAGCAGCCAGCTGTTGCGGGCCAGCGCCTTTGAGGTGCCCGGGCGTGATCCGTCGGGACCGATGACGACGATGCCGGTCACGAACTTGCCAAGGGTGCGCCCTCGGCTCGATTCCAGCATCGTGTGGTAGACAGCGGCGATCACGGCGACGAGTCCGTTCGCGAACGTGCGCGTGGACGTCCACGGCCCGTCGATCCGCAGCAATGCGAGCGCGTCCGTGAAGGTCGCACGGTCGGGGAGCAGCGCGCCCAGCAGGAAGCCGGCCAGTGCGAGGACGAAGACACCGTCGATGGCCCGGCCGACGGCGCGCCTGGCCAGGCTCGCGTCCTTGGGTATGTCCCCACGGTCGATCGCGACAGCCCCGTCCGGTCGCAGTGCGGGTCGGCAGGCAGCGTAGTCGCCGCACCGTGGTGAGGATCGGTCGATTCGACCGCACGATTCGCGAGGCGCAGCACCCGCCTGGAGCGCGATACTGGCTGCACGACGACGAGGCGGTGGTGGTGACCGAGGCAACGAGACTTGACGATGACATGCGGTGGCGGGCCGTGATCGCCCGCGATGCCGACGTTTCGTTCGTTTACGCGGTGCGCACCACCGGCGTGTTCTGCTGGCCGAGTTGCGCCGCGCGCAAGCCCCAGCGCCGCAACGTCGCCTACTTCGGCTCGCCGCTGGCCGCAGAGGTCGCCGGCTACCGGGCCTGCCGACGGTGCCGTCCGGGTGTCGAGGCAGCCGACCCGAACGTCGTCGCCGTCCGGCGGGCCTGTGAACTCATCAACGCTGCGGACACCGAACCCGACCTCGCCGAGCTCGGACGGCACGTCGGTTACAGCCCCGCCCACCTGCAGCGGGTGTTCAGCGCAACCCTGGGCCTGTCCCCCAAGCAGTACGCGGCGGCACTGCGACGCCGGCGCCTGCACGAGGCGCTCGCGGGCGCACCGAGCGTGACCGACGCGATCCTGCGGGCCGGCTACGGCTCGATGTCACGCGGGTACGCCGCTGCACGACAGTCCGGCCTGTCACCATCCTCGCATCTCGCCGGTGGTGCGGGCGAGATGATCAGGTACGCCCACGTGGCCTCGACGCTGGGTCCCATGGTCGTCGCCGCGAGCGACCACGGCGTGTGCGCAATCGAGTTCGCCGACCCGGACGAGGCCGTCCGGACGCTGCGGCGTCGCTTGCCGCACGCGCACCTGTGTTCCGATGCCGACGGGCTCGCGGGCCTCGCAGCACGCGTCCTCGCCTACATCGACGAACCGGCGTCTGCCCGGGCGCTGCCGCTCGACATCCGTGGAACGGCGTTCCAGCAGCGCGTGTGGCGGGCGCTCACCGCCATTCCCGTCGGGCACACAGCGAGCTACGGCACGATCGCCGAACGCATCGGCCGGCCCGGCGCCGCCCGCGCGGTCGCCGCGGCCTGTGCGTCGAACCCATTGGCTGTCGTCGTGCCGTGCCATCGGGTCGTGCGCGCCGACGGTGTCCCGGGCGGCTACCGCTGGGGAGAGGAACGAAAGCGCGCGTTGCTTGACCGTGAAGCCGCCGCCGACGCCGCAGGCAGCGGGGAGTGATCGCCACGATGGAGGTCGTGCTGCTGCTCGAGGTCATCGTCACGATGTTCGTGATCATGGACCCGATCGGCAACGTGCCGATCTTTCTGTCGGTGACGCGTGGCCTCGACCAGCGGGCCCGCAACCACGCGGCGGCGATCGCTGTTCTGGCGGCAGCGCTGATCATCGTGTTGTTCGCCGCGATCGGCCAGCAGCTGCTCGCCTACCTCAACGTCTCGGTCCCCGCCCTGCAGGGAGCCGGCGGCTTGCTGCTGTTGATGGTCGCGCTGGAGCTGCTCACAGGCCGGGACAGCGAAGATCGCAGGCAACCGGCGCCGGGTGATCACATCGCCGTTGCGATGGTGCCGCTCGGCACGCCGCTGCTCGCCGGGCCGGGTGCGATCGTTGCCACCATCGTGTTCGTCTCCCGCGCCGAGGGTCGCGGCGACTACGGCATTATCGCCGGCGGGATCCTCGTCATCCTGCTCGCGATCTATCTCGCGCTGCGGTTCTCCGGACTCATCATCCGGGTGCTGCGTCGCTCAGGGATCCTGCTGCTCAGCCGGATCGCCGGTCTGTTGCTCGCTGCGATCGCGGTGCAGATGCTCGCCGACGCCGCCATCGCCTTCGCTCGGATGGTCTGAACGACCGCCTGAACGGCGCACCGGTGTGTCGCCGGCGGCCGGCTCATGTCTCAGCGGGTCCGAGCAGGCGTGCCATCCGCTGGCGTGTGGCCTCGTCGGCGGGCAGATAGATGACGACGTACGTCTCGGGCACGTCGGAAGGGGCGAGCCGATGATGTTCGAACACCAGCTCCCCGACATCTGGATGCCGAAAATGCCGTTCACGGGTCGCGAAAGGCTCGATCCGATGTTCGCTCCACGCGTCCTCGAACTCGGGGCTGGCTGAGCGCAACCGGGCGATCAGCCCCGCGTGCGACGGATGGCCGAGCAGTGGGCCGGCCTGTGCGCGGTACTCGGCGACGAAGTGGCGGCTCGTCGTCGCCCAGTCGGCCAGCAGCTCGCGGACCGCCGGGTTGGTGAAGATGATCCAGAGCAGGTTGCGCTCGGCGTCATCGAGCGAGGCGACGTTTGGATACAGGGCCTCGTAGGCACGGTTCCACGCGGCGATCGTCCAGTCCGGCGCGATCGCGAACGCAGGCGCGTGTCCCTGCGCGTCGAGCAGGTGCTGCAGGTGTGCAGGCGCGGCGACGACCGCGAGGTCATCGCCGGGCGCCGGCGCGAACCCGGCGAGCCGCAGGACGTAGTGGTGCTCGTCGGCGGTCAGGCGCATCGTATGGGCGACCGCGTCGAGGACCTGGCGTGACGGATTGATGTCGCGGCCCTGTTCGAGCCACGTGTACCAGGTGACGCTCACACCCGAGTGGTAGGCGATCTCCTCGCGGCGCAGCCCGGTGCTGCGGCCACGCGCGACCGGACCCAGGCCATGGTCGGCGCGGATGAGCTGCTCGCGTCGTGCCCGCAGGAACGTTCCGAGCTCGCGGCGGCGCTCGTCCGATGGGCGCACATCGGCATCCATGTGTCGAACCTAGCACTGCCAGTACTAGTAGTGGCGGCGTCTTGCCGGTGTGCCACGTCTTGTGGCTTGATGCCGGCATGCCGCCACTACGTTCCCGCACCGTCACCCACGGCCGCAACATGGCCGGAGCCCGCGCGCTGCTGCGTGCCAGCGGAGTCGCCGGCGAGGATCTCGGCAAGCCGATCGTCGCGGTCGCCAACAGCTTCGCCGAGTTCGTCCCCGGCCACACCCACCTGCAGCCGGTCGGCCGCATCGTGTCGGCGGCGGTGAAGGCAGCGGGTGCGATCCCCCGCGAGTTCAACACGATCGCCGTCGACGACGGCATCGCGATGGGCCACGGCGGCATGCTGTACTCGCTGCCGTCCCGCGAGCTGATCGCGGACGCCGTCGAGTACATGGTCGCCGCGCACTGCGCCGACGCGCTCGTGTGCATCTCGAACTGCGACAAGATCACCCCGGGCATGCTCATGGCGGCCCTGCGGCTCGACGTCCCCACGGTGTTCGTCTCGGGCGGCCCCATGGAGGGTGGCCGCACCGTTCTGGAGGACGGCGAGGTGCGTGACGGCGCGAACCTCATCACGGTGATGGGCGCAATCACCGACGAGGGCGTGAGCGACGGTGATCTCGAGCGTCTCGAAGCGGAAGCGTGTCCGACCTGCGGATCGTGCTCGGGCATGTTCACCGCGAATTCGATGAACTGCCTCACCGAAGCGCTCGGCCTCGCGCTGCCCGGCAACGGCACGACGCTGGCGACCCACACCGCACGCACACAGCTGTACGAGGCGGCCGGCCGGACCGTTGTCGAGCTGTGCCGCCACTACTACGAGCATGACGATGTGAACGTGCTGCCGCGCGCGATCGCGTCGGAGCACGCCTTCGAGAACGCGATCGCCCTCGACGTCGCCATGGGCGGATCGACCAACACCGTGCTGCACCTGCTCGCCGCGGCGCACGAGGCCGGCGCGGCGGTCACCCTCGATGCCGTCGACGAGATATCGCGGCGCGTGCCCTGCCTGGCAAAGATCGCGCCGAACGGTCCGCATCTGGTCGAAGACGTCCACCGTGCCGGCGGAGTGCCCGCCCTGCTCGGCGAACTGCGCCGCGCCGGCCTGCTGCACGATGACGTCCGTGCGGTCCACGCCGAGAGTCTGGCGTCGTGGCTCGACGACTGGGATGTGCGTGGGGGACGAGCGACGCGCGAGGCGGTCGAGTTGTTCCACGCTGCGCCGGGCGGCGTGCAGTCAGCGGCCGGCGGGTCACAGTCGGCGCGGTGGCCACAGCTGGATCTCGACGCGGCTGGTGGCTGCGTGCGCGACATCGCCCACGCCCACACCGCCGACGGCGGACTCGCCGTGCTGCGCGGCAACCTCGCACCTGATGGCGCGGTCATCAAGACCGCCGGCGTGGCGGCCCACGCGCAGATGTTCACCGGGACCGCCGTGGTGGTGGAATCTCAGGAGGAGGCGGTCGAGGCGATCCTCAATGGGCGCGTCAACGCCGGTGATGCACTCGTCGTGCGCTACGAAGGGCCCCGGGGCGGGCCCGGCATGCAGGAGATGCTGTACCCGACGTCGTATCTCGCCGGCAAAGGGCTCACGTCGACGTGCGCCCTGGTGACCGACGGGCGCTTCTCGGGAGGCAGCTCGGGTATCGCGGTCGGTCACGTCTCGCCCGAGGCCGCAGCTGGCGGACCGATCGCGCTCGTCGCAAACGGCGATCGCATCACCGTCGACATCCCCGCTCGTCGCCTCGTCCTGCACGTCGATGACGCCGAACTCGATCGGCGCCGCGAAACGCTCGAGGACGCGGGCGGTTACCTGCCGCGAGCTCGCGTCCGCGAGGTCTCCACGGCGCTGCGTGCGTACGCGGCGATGGTGACCTCGGCTGACCGCGGTGCGGTGCGCGACCTTGCGACCATCGCATCGCCCGTGAGCGCCGACGCCGCCACGGCGAGCGCGCTGCATTGAATCTGTGCGACACACAGCAACGCTGTGCATGACACGGCGCATCGCTCAGTTCAGCGCAGCGGGCGCCGTCCTGCCCAGCTGATCCACGCCTGGCATGCCAGTCCGACACCGACCAACGCCCACGCCAGTACCGGCGCGACCGACACGAGGACAGACGTGTCGTCGCTTCGCCACATGGCGAGCGTGATCACGGCGAGATGTGCCGCAACGATGCCCACCCCGATGAGTGCCGCCTGCTGTGTCGTGAGTGCATACCGCCACCGGCGCAGCATCTGCAGCCCGACCGCCACGAACAGCACCGTGCCGACAAACGCTGCGGCCGGTTGGTCGAAGCCCACGCGGTCGTGGTCGAAGGCCACGGGCCCGAGCAGGGCGAGCAGCCCGTAGGCGAGCGTGAGCGCGCCGAACGTCCAGACGATCGCCTCAATGCGCGGCCAGCGGTGACTGGCTTGTGCCCAGTGCGACGCGAAACGCGCGACGTCGCCGCCGACGGCGTCACGAACGCTTCGCCCCGATGCCACCTCGGCCTCGAGGTGTGCCTGGACGTCGCCGGCGCGCTGGTCGCGAGCCCGTCGAGGCATCCCGGCACGGCGCCAGTACCCGCCGACCTCGCGCAACGTCCGGCGGATCTCGTCGTCGTGATCGGAGGTCACCCGGGCTCCGTCGAGCGCGCCGTCGAGTCGCCTGCGGGGATGACCGCGGCGGGCCTGCGCGCGGCCGGTCGACACGCCGCCGCTCGAGGCGCCACTGTGCAGGTCGCCATGGTGAGCACCCGTTACGACAGCGGGAGTTCTATGAACGGCCCGTGTTCGATGACCTCGCCGTCGTCGAACTCCCACGGCGTGGGCACGATCACGTCGTCGTCACGTTCGGCGGCTTCGCCGAACAGGACGATGTCGAGCTCCCCGGGGTCGGTCGTGATGACATTCGGTGATTCGGTCAGGCCCGAAGAGGACGTGAACGACGACGTCTCGGTCGATCCGGCGATGCCGATGAACGGCTCGTCGTAGGCGTCGATGTCGAATCGCAGGACATAGCGCTCGACGACCTCGATGGATTCGAACTCGACCTCGCCGAGTTCGTCGCCGTCGAACGTGAACGCCTCGACGTGGACCTCGCTGGCGTCGCCCTCGACGTCAGGCGAGTACATCGTGCCGCCGACGGCGGTGCCGAGCACCACCCCGTCGACGGTCACCTCGTAGTTGAACGCATCCTCGTGCTCGATCCAGGTGATCACCGCAACCTGCTCGAGTCCGAACTCCATCCCGTCGGGCAGGCCCGCATCGTCGGCAGGCTCGCCATTGGCTTCCTCCGCGGCTTCTTCACCGGATTCAGGCGCCTCCTCGCCGTTGCTCTCGGCGTCGGGCGCCTCGCCGGAGAACGGGTCAGCATCTGCTTCGGCGTCGGTCGTCACCTCTGGCGAGCAGGCCGCGAGCACCATCGCGAGGGTCGTGAGCACGATGGCAGCTCGACGGCCGCCAGTCGAACGGGCTGGCGCGAGGGTGCTGGCGTGGGTGCGTGTGACGTTCGGATGCATCAGGTGCGGCTTCCTGTCGGTGGCTCACGTCGGCGGCTCACGGTGTCGACAGCGCACAGCGCACGCTGTGCCCGGGCGTCGAGCGACATCGCCCCGCGAGGACGCGCGAAGGTAGGAAGGCGTCAACGCGTCGTCAACGTGTGGTCAGGCGGCGGTGTGGCGCGAATCACGGGTGTCGCGGGAGCACCACGCTGAACGTCGTGCCACCCGCGTCGTTGTCGCGGAAGTCGAGGGTTCCCCCGTGGGCACGCACCACACTCAGCGCGATTGCGAGGCCGAGCCCGGTGCTGGCTTCGCCGCCGGTCGGCGTGCTGCTGGTCGTCGCGAAGGGTTCGAACACCCGCTCACGCTCGTCGGCTGGAATGCCCACACCCTCGTCGGCCACCTCGATGACGACCCGGTCGCCCTCGTCGCTGCACGCGAGCCGGATCGTCGCACCGTCGTCCACGGGCGAGTACTTGATCGCGTTGCTGATGAGGTTTTCGAACACCTGGCGCATCCGGCTCACATCGATCGTCAGCCGGATTGCGTCCTGCTCGCCCGGGGCGACGTCGAACACGATCTCGATGCCCTTGCGTTCAGCGCTGGGCCGGTAGGTCTCGGCGACATCGGCCAGCGCGCGACACAGGTCGGTTTCCTCGAGGTCGAGTCGCAGTTGTTCGTTGCGGACCGCGGCGACATCGAGCATGTCTTCGACGACTTCGAGCATCCGCCCACTCAGCCCGGCGATCCGCTCGAGGAGGCGTGCGCTGCGTTCGTCGAGTGCGTCGCCAAGCTGGTAGTGCAGGGTCTGTGCGTACGCACCGATCGAACCGAGCGGGTTGCGCAGATCGTGCGCGAGCATGCCCAGCATCTCGTCGCGCCGCCGGTCGTAGCGCTGCAGCGCGGCGTTGGCGCCGTTGAGTTCGCGCTGCAGCGCCACGAGCTCGTTGTTCATGCGGCTCAGTTCGTGGATCGCCGCCTCGTCTGCGTCGCTGCCGGGCTCGGTGATCGTCGCTGCGAGTCGTGCCAGGGTGACCTGTTCACCGGCGTCGGTGTGGGGACCGACGCGGCGGGTGAGCTGGCGCATCCCTTCGGCGTCATCAGCTCCGAGAAGGAGCAGGCGGCGTTGCCCGTCTGGTTCGTCGGTTGCGTCGGCGCCGATGAACACCAGCGTGCTCGTCGTGCCGCGCGTATCGACGACGGTCAGGCGCCACGGTGCGGCCAGCCGACGATGCTCGATCTCGCGCAGCAGCGACAGGGCATCGGGGATGCTCGCCCCGTCGAATACCTCGGCGACGACCGTCGGCGCACTCACACCGATGTCGTCGACGAGCACGTCGGCCACGGTCCCGTCCGCGTGGCACAGCAGCGCGAGACCGCGGCTGGGAGCCGGCCGTATCGAGCGAGCTTGGCGGCGGGTGCTCATGCGGCATCGAGCAGGTCGTGCGCCACATCGACGGCGCGCACGGCGTCGATGGCGGTTCCGTCCGCACCGATGGATCGCCACAGGTCGGGAAGCTCGAGGAAGGGGCGGCCCCCGACGAGGATGGTGAGGTCGCCCAGGCGCCGAAGCGCTGCGATCGTTGCGGCGACGGTGGGGACGTGCGCGCCGATCGTCGCCGAGATCGCAACCAGTTCCGCTCCGGTGCGCTCCACGAGCTCGATGAGCGCGCGGGTCGGCGTGTCCGCGCCGGTGAAATGTGTCGTCCAGCCGCGCAACTCGAAGATGTCGGCGACCATGCGGCCACCCAGTTCGTGCAGTTCCCCGCCGACGCTGACGACGACGGCGGAGTGGCCGTTCCGCTCCGTGGCGAACACCCTCGGATACAACTGTGCCATCGCCACCTGTGTTGCCGCAGTCACCAGATGCTCCTGCGCGACGCTGATCCGCCTCGTCTGCCACAGTCGTCCGACCTCGCGCAGACACGGCTGGAACACCTCGAGGTAGATGGTCTCGAGATCGAGGCCGTCGTCTGCCGCGTCGATGATCATCCGGATCGCGTCTGCTCGCTGCCCCGCGAGCAGCGCGGCGAGGAAGTCACGCGCCAATGCCGCGGTGCGGCCAGTGGTGGCCGTGTCGAGGAACGACGTCTCCTTGGCCGTTTCGCCCCCGGCTTCGTTATGTGCCCGCTCGATGCACGCGATCGCGTCGGCGGTCCCGTCGAACACCTCGTCGAGGACCTCGGCGGTCGTGTCGAGGTGGCTGGCCAGGTCGTCGGTCGCCATACCCAGGCCCGTCATCAGGTCGGCGGCCCAGCGCACGTAGCCCGTGAACAGCTCGTCGCGGCCCGTGCTCAACGCGGCGGCGAGATGCCGAAGGTGGTGCGCGGTGTCCTCAGCGCAACGCTGCTCGGCCGTGTCGGGATAGCGCGCCCGCAGGGATGGGTGTGCGTCGAGGTGGCGTCGGCTGATCGTCGTGGCCAGCGTGTCGATTTGCGTGAGGATCCCGGCCGCCAGGCCATCCGCGTCCCCGCGCGCCGTGTTGTTGCTCATGACGCGACGTGGTCGAGGTGGTCGACCCGGGCCGATCCCGGCACCAACTTGAGGCCCTTCGGGATGGCGTGGTGCGCCTGCTTGCGGTGGTCGCGATGCCAGGTGAGAAACGACGCCTCGTCGGTCCAGTAGGTGAACAGCCAGAACTCGGTCGGTCTGTCGTTCGGGCGCAGCACCTCGAGGCGCACGAAACCAGGCGCGTCATCGACCAGATGTGGTCGTGACCGAAACGCCGCTGTGACGTCGCCCTCCCAGCCTTCACGCACTTCGAAGCGGCTGAGCGCGACGAAGCCGATCGGTGCGACGGCGTCGTCGTCCTTGCGCCGAGCCGTCGAGACATCCATAGCCGCGCTGGTCATGTCCGGACCCCTCGGGTCGATGTCGCTGCGACTTCTCGTCGGTTGTCGTGCCGAAGGCCGCGGCGACCGTACATGCGCTTGCGGGCCGTCGGCGTGCCTGGCGCGACCGATGCCGACGCCGCGGCCCGCCTGCCGGCGGACGTGACCGACGCTGCACCGGTTCGATGAGTTTGCCCGTCAACCTATGGCCCCGGTAGTAGGACGGGCTAGCGTGCGTCGTTGAGTTCGTCGCCGAATCCGCGACTGGAGCGGACGGCGGGGAACCAAGGAGGCGAGTAGGAATGCGACACAAGATCTTTTCCCTGCTGGCGGTCGCCGCGATGGTGCTCGCAGCGTGCGGCGACGACGCACCCGACGAGGTCGTCGACGAAACGCCTGTCGAGGAACCTGCGGACGAGGCGCCGGCCGAGGAGCCCGCCGAGGAGGAGGCCGCTGCCGAGACGTGCGGCCCGGACCACCCGGCGCTGTTCGAGCCCGGCCAGCTGACGGTCGGCACGGGCGATCCGGTGTTCCCGCCCTGGATGCTCGACGACGACCCGTACGGCGGTGAAGGCTTCGAGAACGGCCTCGTGTACGCGTTGGCCGAAGAGCTCGGGTTCGCCTACGAGGACGTCGAGTGGGTCGGCCAGACCTTCGAGGAGGCGATCGCTCCCGGGCCGAAGCCGTATGACTTCGGCATCCAGCAGATCTCGGTGACCGAGGAGCGCCAGGAGATCGTCGACTTCTCGATCGTCTACTTCCAGCCCGACAAGGCGCTCATCGCGCTTCCCGACAGCGCAGTCATCGGCGCGGAGACGTTCGAGGAACTGCGTGAGGCGAACTGGGGCGCGACCATCGGCACGACCGACCTCGACTACATCGAGGACCTGATCGGTGCTGAGGACGTCGCGGTGTTCGACGACCAGGCGGGCACCTTCCAGGCGCTGCTCGGCGGGCAGATCGACGCCACCGTCGCTGCGCTGCCGACCGCCCTGTTCGCGACGGCCGTGCAGATCCCGGAGGCCGACATCGTCGCGATCCTGCCGGCCGACCCGAACGACACGGGCCACGGCCTGCTGTTCGAGCAGGGCAACGAGTACGTCGACTGCGTCAACGAAGGGCTCGAGGCGATCATCGCTGCGGGGGTCGTCGACGACCTGATCGAGCAGTACCTGCTGCCGGAGGAGGAGATCCCCTTCATCAGCGGCTGATGCCTCGCGCTCAAGGGTGAACACGATGGCATGCCGCGCCTCACCGCGAGGTGCGGCATGCCATCATGCGTACCACGACCCCGGTGCGCCGTGACGTGGGCGCTGAAGCGGACGGCCTGGCACGACCGGCGAGTGGAGGCGGAGTCGGTGGTGGACGAATCCGAGCGGCCCGAAGGCCACACGCCCGGCGACACGCCGGCGGTGAACAGTGCCGCCGCACGCCGGGCGCCGAGGCCGCCGGCGGCGGCGACCCTGACCCCCAGGGAGCGCTACGTCCCGATCGTGATCAGCGTCGTCACGACGGCCGTCGCCGTCTGGGTCGTGGTCAGGGTGGTGACCTCCGCCGAGTACTGGCCGCTGATCCGGCGGCAGTTCTTCGACTGGGACGCGGTCCTCGACGCCTTCCCCCAGGTGTGGGCCGGCTTCCTCGTCAACCTGCGCGTGTGGGCCGTCTCGCTCGTCTTCATCGCAGCGTGGGCGCTGATCATCGCGGTGACGCGCTCACTGACGGGACCGTGGGCGGCGCCCCTGCGCGTCTTCTCGATCGTCTACATCGACCTGTTCCGCGGCATGCCGTCGCTGCTGCTCGTGCTGCTGTTCGGATTCGGCGTGCCTGCGCTGCAGCTGCCCGGCCTGCCCACCAGCCGGTTGTTCTGGGGGACCGTCGCACTGGTCCTGGGCTACGCCGCGTACGCCTCCGAGGTGTACCGCTCGGGGATGGAGGCCGTGCACGACGGTCAGCGCGCCGCGGCGAAGGCGCTGGGGCTGACCCAGTGGCAGACGCTGCGGTACGCGATCATCCCGCAGGCGATCCGCAACGTCGTGCCTGCACTGCTCAACCTCGCCGTCGCGCTGCAGAAGGACGTCGCCCTGCTCAGCGTGATCGGTGTGCGCGAGGCGGTGCGCGAAGCGCAGATCTACACGGCACGCACGTTCAACTTCTCGTCCATGATCGCCGCGACGATCCTGTTCCTTCTCGCCACGATCCCGATGGCACGTTTCACCGACCACGTCGCACGCCGCGACCAGGAACGACGTCTCCAGAGGACGCTGTGACCGTGATCCCCCGGGTGTCCATCGAGGACCTGACCAAGTACTACGGCGACGTGCTCGTCCTCGACGAGGTGTTCCTCGACGTCGCCGAACACGAAGTGGTCTGCCTCATCGGGGCATCCGGCTCGGGCAAGTCCACGCTGCTCCGCTGCATCAACCAGCTCGTGGCGTTCGATCACGGCACCATCCGCATCGACGGCGTGCCGGTCGACGACCCCTCGTTCGGCAGGACCGGGCTGCGCAAGCGCATCGGGATCGTCTTCCAGGCGTTCAACCTCTTTCCGCACATGAACGTGCTCGACAACATCACGCTCGCGCCGCGCAAGGTCCACGGTGTCGGCCGCGCCAGCGCCGAAGCCCGTGCCCACGAGCTGCTCGAGCTGCTCGGCATGGAAGGATTCTCCCGCTCGTACCCCGAGCAGCTGTCGGGAGGCCAGCAGCAGCGGGTCGCGATCGTCCGTGCTCTGGCGACCAACCCGGATGTACTGCTGCTCGACGAGATCACCGCAGCGCTCGATCCTGAACTGATCGGCGGCGTGCTCTCGGTCATCCGCGACCTCAAGGCGCAGGGGATGACGATGATCATCGTCACCCACGAGATGGGGTTCGCCCGCGACGTCGCCGACAGGGTGTGCTTTCTCGAAGAGGGGAGGATCTTCGAGGAGGGTCCTGCCCAGCAGATGCTCAGTGACCCGCAGCATCCGCGCACCCGGCAGTTCCTGCAGCGCATCATCGAGGCGGGGCGGCTGTGATCGCCTCGCGGATCGCCGACCCCGCGCTGGCCGCCGATGGGCATCGGGCGATCGAGTGGGCGCGCAGACACTCGCCGGTCCTCGACCGCTGGGTGCGCGAGCGCATCTCCGACGGCGCGCTGCGCGGCCGGCGTGTCGCCGTCGTCGTCCACCTCGAAGCCAAGACGGCGTTCCTCGCAACGGTGCTCGCCGACGCCGGGGCACAGGTGACCGTCGCCGGATCCAATCCCGCGACCACCCGCGACGACGTCGCTGCAGCCCTCGTCGACCGTGGCATCGCCGTCCACTCCAGCCGCCTGTCGGGCATGCAACGCTGGGAGCAGGACCTGGAGGCCGTCGCCGCGACACGACCTGAGCTGGTCGTCGACGACGGCGCCGAACTGACGGTCCGCATGGTGCGTGCCGGTACGGCGGACACAGTCGACGGGGTGACCGAGCAGACGACGACCGGTGTCGCCCGGCTGCGGCGACTGCACGACGACGGGAAGCTCGCACTGCCCGCGATCGCGGCAAACGACGCGGCATGCAAGCACCTGTTCGACAACCGCTACGGAACCGGCCAGTCGACCATCCAGGCGCTGCTGGCGCTGACCAATCTGCGGATGCCGGCCAGCCGCTTCCTCGTCGTTGGCTACGGCTGGGTGGGGCGCGGCATCGCCACCTACGCCCGCCAGCTCGGTGCTCGCGTCGCTGTTGCCGAGGTCGATCCGATCCGGGCCCTCGAGGCCCACATGGACGGGCACACGGTCTCAGATCTGGCCACGTTGCTGCCCGACGCCTCCGTCGTGATCACCTCGACCGGCGGCGTCGACGCGCTCGACGCATCACACATCGACCTGCTCGCCGACGGGGTGGTGCTCGCCAACGCCGGCCACCACGACCGCGAGATCGACGTCGGTGCGATCGCCGCTGCGGCGACGGACCACCACGACGTTCGGCCCGGCGTCACCCGCTACCGCCTCGGACAGGCCCGTGACGTTCACGTGCTGGCCCACGGGGCCTTGGTCAACATCGCCGGCGGGCTCGGCCATCCGGTCGAGATCATGGACCTGTCGTTCGCGGTCCAGGCGTGCGCCTGCCACCTGCTCGCGCTGGGCGGACTCGCTGCCGGTGTCCACGCGTTCCCGCGCGAACTCGATGAGGCGATCGCGCGGGCGAGGCTCGCCGAGCACGGCATCGTGCTGGATGCTCGCGAATCGGCCCGGCAGGACACGCTCGCCGGCCTGCTCGACGCGTCAGAACACACGGAGACGCTGGGAGCAGACGGGCCGTGAGCGCCGACAGGGGCATGCTCGACTTCGCGTCCAGTCACATGCCGGCGCTGCGCGCCGCGACAACAGAGGCCAGGGAGTCGGGCCGACTGGCAGGCCGCCGCGTCGGGGTCGCGCTCACGCTCGAACCCAAGACCGCCTGCCTCGTCGAGGCGCTCGTCGAGGCCGGTGCTCGAGTGGCCGTGCTCGGCAGCACCTTCTCGAGCAAGCCCGGCGTCGTCCAGGCCCTGCGGGAAGCGGGAGTGCGTGTCTTCGCAGAACCCGGTGCGGGCGACGCGCGGGCGCGCGAGCTTCTCGACGCCTTCCTCGACACCCACCCCGAGCTGCTCGCCGACGACGGCGCTGTTGTGACCCGTCATGTGCACCGCCACCGGCGCGACGTGCTCGACACGCTCGTCGGCGTCGCCGAGGAGACCACCAGCGGGGTGCGGCCGCTGCGGCTGATGGCCAAGGCGGGCGAACTCGCGGTTGCCTGCATCGCGGTCAACGACGCGCGCGCCAAGCTGGAGTTCGACAACGTCTACGGCACCGGGCAGTCGGTCGTGATGGCTGTGCTCGACACCACAAATCTGCAGCTGCAGGGCCGCCGGGTCCTCGTCGCCGGCTACGGCATGGTCGGGCGCGGCATCGCCGCGACCGCACACGCGCTCGGAGCGCAGGTCACCGTCACCGAGGTCGACCCTGTGCGAGCCCTGCGTGCACTGCACGACGGCCACGACGTCGGCCGGCTCGACGACGCCATCGGGGACGCCGAGATCGTCATCACCGCCACCGGTGTCGATGCGACACTCACCGCCGGACACTTCGCCCGCATGCGAGACGGTGCGATCATCGCGGTCGGCGGGGCGGGCCGGCCCGAGGTCGACACGCGCGGCGTCAACGTCGGCGAGCAGGTCCGCGCAAACGTGCGTGCCTACCACCCTGCCGAGGACGTCACGGTCTACGTGCTCGCCGACGGCCACTGCGTCAACACCACCGCCGGTGAGGGCAACCCGATCGAGATCATGGACCTGTCGCTCGCGCTGCAGCTGCGAGCGCTGGAACGTCTCGCCCACGGCGATCTCGCGGCCGGGGTGCACCTTCTCGACGCCGAAGCGGACGAACGCGTCGCGGCCGCACAGCTGGCGGCGCGCGGCGTGGGGATCGATGTGATGTCGGACGCGCAGAAGCGTGCGACAGCGCGGTGGTGAACGCCACGACGTGCACCGACTCCCGGCCTGCACACACCGAGGTGGTGGTGCACGCTGCGCGGACGCTGGTCGCGGTGACCTCGCCGCCGATCGCCGACGGTGCCGTCGCGGTTGCCGACGGCAGGATCGTCGCCGTCGGCCACCGCCGCCGTCTCGTCGAGGAGTTCCCCGGTGCGGAGACGACGGCCTGGGACGGGATGCTCCTGCCGGGACTCGTGAACGCGCACACGCATCTGCAGTACACCGCGTTCGACGCTGTGGGATCGCGACATCACACCGACTACCTCGCATGGTCGGATGCGTTCGTGGCCGAGTACGAACGCCGGCGGCACGATGACTGGGCCTTGGCGGCGCGCGACGGTGTCCGCCGCGCGCTCGCGACCGGCACGACGTGCATCGCCGACGTCGTCACCGACCTCGAGGCGCGCGACACCCTCGCCGATGCCGATGTCGCCGGCGTGGCCTACCTCGAGGTGCTCGGCGTCGACCTCGACGTGTGGGAACGCGAGGGGCGTGCGCGACTCGTCGCAGCGCTCGACGACGCGTCGACCACCACGGCGAGTCGTGTCGGCATCTCCCCGCACACCCCCTACACCGTCGACGAACCTGCGCTGCTCGCCGTGGCGCAGCTGGCGCGTGCGCGCGGCCTCCGTCTGCACGTCCACCTCGGCGAGGTCGACAGCGAGGAACAGCTCTACCGCACCGGAACCGGCCCGCTCGCTGAGCGGATGCGCCGCATCGTGCCGCCGACGTGGCGCCTGTATGCGGATGCCGGCAGTGGGCTCGGTATTGCCGGTTACGCACGGCGATGTGGACTGCTGGGACCCGACAGCCACATCGCGCACGGTGTCCATCTCGGCGCCGACGACCGGGCGATCCTTCGCGACCTCGGCACTTCGGTGGCGCTGTGTCCCCGATCGAACGCAGTCGTCGGTGTCGACGCGCCGCCCGTTGCTGCGCTGCTCGCCGACGGGGTCGACATCGCTGTCGGCACGGACTCGCTCGCGTCGAGCCCGTCGCTGGACCTCATGGAGGACCTCGCCGAACTGCACCGCCTCGCCCGGCGCCAGGGCTACCGCGGCGACGACCTCGCCGACCGTTTGCTGCGAGCAGCCACCATCGACGGTGCCCGGGCACTCGGGCTGGCTGACCTCGTCGGTGCCCTCGAGCCGGGTCTGAGAGCCGACATGGCCGTGTTCGCGATCGAGCCCGGCGACGACCCTGTCGAGGCGATCGTCACCGCCGGCGGAGGCCGGTGTGTCGCGGCGATCACGGCCGGTGTGGTGCGCGGCGACTGACGGGCAGCGATCAAGCGACTCCATAGGGAGCGCCGTAGCGGCCTCGCCAGGCCCGCGTCCTCACGGCATGCAGCTTTTCATGACAAACCAATGCGTTCTACTTGGGATGATCGTTCGGACAGGGCTTTGCGAGGTCGTGGTGGCGGAGCCGGGCACACTTGCCACTGCCCGTCGGGATCGCCCGCGGGCATTTCGCTGCCGGGCACCACAGCTCCCGTCGCGGAGCAGCGCACGGCGACACCGATGTCTTCCCGAGGCTTGCACGTGTACGAACGACGACTGCCGCTGTCCTCGACCGTGGCGCTGGCCGCACTCGGTCTGGCTGCGAGTTCGGTCATCGCCGCCGCGCCCGAGCAGGCGGCCGACGAGGCGCCCGCGAAGCGCGAAGGCCTCGTTCTGGTCGCGCCGGCACCCGAACCCGAGCCGGTCGAGCCCCCCGAGCCCCCCGAGCCCGTCTACCTCGGTGACGACGGCGAACACGTCGATGCCGAGCGCCTGCGCGCGTGGCTCGACGACGTCGACTCGCCGCTCACGGACCACGCCGAGACGATCATCGAGGCCGGTGTCGCCTATGACGTCGACCCGCGCCTGGTCGTGGCGATCGCGATGACCGAATCGACTGCCGGCCACCACAAGCCGGCCGGGTCCCACAACGCGTGGGGCTGGGGCGGCGACGGACCGTCGGGCCTGGCCGCCTGGGACTCGTGGCCCGAGGCGATCGACCACTTCACGTGGCGGTTCTCGGAACTCTACGACGCGTCCAGCATCGACCGGGCGATGGAGCGCCGCTACTGCCCGCCGTGCGACGGCCACTGGCTGAGCACCGTCCGGTCGGTGTACGGCGACATCTGATCGCCGTGGCGACCGGGTTGTAGCGGCGCTGGCCGATCTCAGCTCTTCGTGTCGTCCCCGGCATCCTCGGGAGCGACATTGCCCACCTGGTGCAGCGCGGGGATCGTGCCGAGCTTGCCGGCCTGGAAGTCGTCGAACGCCTGCTGCAGTTCCTCGCGGGTGTTCATCACGAACGGGCCGTACCACGCCACCGTCTCGCGGATCGGCAGGCCTCCGAGCAGCAGGACGTCCATCTTCGGCGCGCGTGACTCCTGGGTGTCGGCCGCTGCCAGCGTCAACGCGTCCCCACGGCCGAACAGTGCGAGCTGGCCCATCTCGATCGGGCGATGGTCCGCGCCGACGGTGCCACGACCCGCGAGCACGTAGGCGAGCGCGTTGAAGTCCTGGCGCCACGGCAGCCTGATCGCAGCACCCGGCTCGAGTGTGGCGTGAATGAGCGTGATCGGCGTGTAGGTCGAGCCGGGACCCGCCTGCCCGTCGATCTCGCCGGCGATGAGCCGCAGCAGCGTTCCGCCGTCCGGAGAGGTCAGCAGGGTCACGTCACTGCCGCGCAGGTCCTGGTAGCGCGGCTCGTTCCACTTCTTGGCCGCGGGCAGGTTGACCCACAGCTGGAACCCGTGGAACAGCCCGCCGCGCACGACCACTTCCTCGGGCGGCGCTTCGATGTGCAGCAGCCCCGATCCGGCGGTCATCCACTGCGTGTCGCCATCGGTGATCATCCCACCGCCGCCGTGGCTGTCCTGGTGCTGCATGATCCCGTCGATCATGTAGGTCACCGTTTCGAACCCGCGGTGTGGGTGCCACGGCGTTCCTTTGGGCTCCCCGGGCGCGTATTCGACCTCGCCCATCTGGTCCATGTGGATGAACGGGTCGAGATCCTTCAGGTCCACGCCCTGGAAAGCGCGACGCACCGGGAATCCCTCCCCTTCGAAGCCGCGGGGAGCGGTCGTCACCGAACGCACCGGCCGATCGGAGGTCGTCGCCGGGTCCGGGGTGGTCACCCTCGGCAGGGTGAGCAGGTTGTCGACGGTCACGGCGGGCATCGGGACTCCTCGGGTTGCGTCGTCACGAGCGTATCGGGTGCAGCTTTTAGTTGAAAGCGCAACAGTATGGCGGAGGTGCGCCGGCGGGTTCGGTTGCCCTTGCCGGCAGTTCGATGCTGCCGCGGCGGTGTCTTGCCCCGACGGTGATCCGAGGATGGCGGTACCGGATCAGCGGCGCGACCGGTGCGTGCCTGGCTTGACGTCCGGCCGGGCGGGGGCGTCGGCTACGCTGCCGCGTCGACGTTTGCCCCGGGAGGTTCGGCATCACCATGCGCCGTGCGTTCGGTCTCGCCCTGTCCGCCGCGTTCGCGCTCGCCATGCTCGCATCGCCGGCGGTGGCCGATGACGTCGTGGCCGACGACGAGGCGGTCGGCGGCATCGTGCTGGCCGTCGATGACGAGCAGCTCGGTCCCGACCCCAAGCCACGCGAAGCCGAGGACAACCCCGCGCGCGAACTCGCTGGCTATGAGAACCCCGACGTGCCCTTCACCTGGGGCGCAGCGTGGATCCTCACCTTCACCGGCCTGGTCGGACTGGCGCTGCTCGCAGGCCTGTACTGGCTGGGCGTGCACCGGCACCGTTCATCGTCATGACACCGTCGAGGGGGACGAGCTGACTGCCCCTCCATCGCTGCTGGACGAGCGCGTGGCCGTCTGGGCCGCGAGCGCCGTCGCGCCACGTGCGCGCACGGACCCTGGCGCAGCCGACGGTCTGCGCCGCCAGCTCGCCGAAGATCTCGCCGATGTCGATGTCGCAGCGCGCGAATGGACCGGACTCGGCAGCGACCTGCCGCACGCCGAGTTCCGCGTCGTCGGACGCATCGGCTGGGTACGTGCGAACCTTGCTGCGCTGCGCGGCGTGTTCGAACCCCTGCGGGACCGGCTCGAAGACCGGCCTGCCGCCGCACAGGTCCTGGGTGCGCAGCTGGGCGCGTTGCTCGGCGCGTTGTCAGGGAAGGTGCTCGGCCAGTACGTGCTGCCACTCGGCGACCCCGCCGCCACCCACCGTGACGAACCGCAGGCCTCAGCACACGGCACGTCAGCCGTGACGCGCCCGCCTGGGACGCTGGTCGTCGTGGGGCCCAACGTGCTCGACCTGGCAGAGCGTCACGGACCATTGGCCGACGATCTGCGCCGCGCTGTCCTGCTGCACGAAGTCACCCATCTGCTGCAGTTCGGCGACGCGGGATGGCTCGCGCACCACATGCGCGGGCTGCTCGACCGCTATCTCGCCGACATCCAGGTGGACCGCGGTGCCCTCAAGCGTGTCGCGTCACGTCTTCCGGATCTCGTCAGCCGGGTCCGGCGTGACGGGTCCATCGAGCCCGTCCTCGACGTGGTCATGACCGACACACAGCGCGAGGTGCTCGCCGACGCCCAGGCGATGATGAGCTTGCTCGAAGGTCATGCGAACGCCGCGATGTTCGACGCCGGCGTCGTCGACGACCCCGAAGAGGTCCGTGCGGCGCTCGCGTCTCGGACCGCGGATGTCGTCTCCAAGGTCCTGTCCGCCGTCGCCGGTTTGGAGACGAAGCGGCGCCAGTACCGTGACGGCGAGACGTTCGTCCGTGAGATCATCGAACGCGCCGGACGCGACACACTCAATCTCGCGTTCGCGACTCCCGCCAGCCTGCCGCGGCCCGACGATTTCGCCGATCCCGCTGCCTGGGTGGACCGGGTCCGGGCGGCATGAGGTGAGCGGGCGCATCGGTCCGCTCGAGCCGGGACAGACTCGCGATGCGTTGGTCGCCGAGGTGGCGGGTGTCCTCGACGTGCTCGACGATGGCGCTCGCGTCATCGTCGCCTGCTCCGGCGGGCCGGACTCGACCGTGCTGGCCTACCTCGTCGCCGACGCCCGTCCCGACCTCGACATCGTCCTGGCCCATGTGCGCCACGGACTCCGCGACGACCGCGCCGATGTCGAAGCGGTCCGCCAGCACGCCGAGTGGCTCGGTGTGCCCATCGAGGTGCGCAGCGTCCAGGTGCGTGGTGACGGGCACGGCATCGAGGCCGCGGCGCGCGAAGCTCGTTACAAGGCGCTGCGCGAAATCGCGACGAGTGTCGATGCGGTGGCGATCCTCGTCGGGCACACCGCCGATGACCAGGCCGAGACGGTGCTCCTGCGGCTCGCGCGCGGAACGGGCATGGACGGCATCGCGGCCATGGCGCCGGTGTCAGGCGATCTGATCCGACCGCTGCTCAGCGTGCGCCGCGTCGACGTCAAACGCTTCCTCCTGCTGGAGGGCCTGCCCCACGTCGAGGACCCCACCAACGCCGATCCCGAGCTGCGCCGCAACGTGGTGCGACACGAGTTGCTCTCCGTGCTCGAGCGGCTCGCCGACGATCCTGTCGGGGCGCTGGTCCGCTTCGCCGACCTGGCCCGCGACGAACGACGCCTGCTCGATCTGCTGACGAGCGAACCGATGGCCGCCGTGCGCCGTGTCGGTGATGTGTGCGCCATCCCCGACACCGCGGTCCGCGAAATGCCGACTGCGCTCGCACGCCGGGTCGTGCGGGCGGTCCTCGCCGAGATCGGTGACGGCCCACCTGACGCCGACGCGGTCACCCGCGCGCTGGAACTCGCCGACGGCGGGGCCGTGACCCTGCCCGGCCCCGTCGAGGCCGCCGTCGCCGCAGGGTGGCGGACGTTCGCGCCGCAGCGCAGGCTTCGTGGCGCCGCCGTACCCCTGGTCGTGCCCGGCGTCGCGGTGTGGCCGCCGGCCCGTGTCACCGTGCAGGCGATCACCGCAGACACCGACCCGTGGCGTACGCGCACGTCGACGGCGCCACCCGGCCAGGTCGCGTTCGCGTTCGACGGCGGCTGGTCGCCGCCACCGTTCGACGACGACGACTCGCTCGTCCCGCCTGGCGGTCACGCCGAGCGGATGGTGCTCAATCTCGCTGCCGACACCGGACCGTTCAACGTCCGGCACCGCCAGTCGGGTGACCGCATCACCACGGCGGCGGGGACCCGATCGATTCAAGACGTGTTCGTCGACGCAGGCGTTCCCCGAGCCGTCCGCGAGATCTGGCCGGTCGTCGTCGACGGCGCCGACACCGTCGTGTGGGTTCCCGGCGTCGCCGCCGACGAGGCCGTCCTGCGTGCGGGCCGCAACGATGCAGCCGCACAACTTCGTGTCGCCCGCTCGAGCAGTCCCCACCGCCGCGACCCCGAGCACTGATCCACCGACGGTCGCATGCTGCGGTGGCTGGCCGTCGTGCGCCGTCGCCGCCCGCCGGCGCCTACCATCGGCGCCCCAACCGCCGTCGGCGGTGATCCCCGAAGCGCGACCGAGGACGACCCGATGGCGGACATGGGCGACATCCCCTCGCCGTACCGCGACGACGTCGCCGACATCATCGTGCCGGCCGAGGACATCGACCGCCGTCTCGGCGAGCTCGCCGCCGACATCGACGCCGACTACGCGGGCCGGGAGATCCTGCTCGTCGGCGTGCTCAAAGGCGCGGTGTTCGTCATGTCGGACCTCGCTCGCCGACTGACCGTGCCGACCGCCATGGACTTCATGGCCTGCTCGTCGTACGGCTCGGCGACCACGTCCTCGGGCACGGTCAGGATCCTCAAGGACCTCGACGCCGACATCGAAGGTCGCCATGTCCTCGTCGTCGAGGACATCGTCGACTCCGGACTCACCCTCGACTACCTGATGAAGAACCTCACGTCGCGCAAGCCGGCGAGCATCGAACTGTTCGCACTGCTCACCAAACCCAGCCGTCGAGAGGTCGACCTTCCCATCCGCTATGTCGGCTTCGAGGTCCCCGACGTCTTCGTCGTCGGCTACGGCCTCGACTTCGCTGAGCGCTACCGCGGACTGCCCCACATCGTCGCGTTGCGTCCCGAGGTGTACAGCGGCTGATCGAGCCCGCCAGCGGGTTGGTGACCGGCAGCCGGTGGTAGCCTCGTCGTCTTCGCCCCTCGAGCCCTCGAGTCCCTTCCCCCGCTCGCAAAGGCGGTCCAAGCGTGAAGCCAGGCCAGCGTCTGCTCCGCGGCCCCCTTCCGTGGATTCTCGCGCTCGCGGCCGCCCTGTGGCTCGGTGTGAGCTTCGTCCAGAGTGCCGCAGCTCCCGACGATCTCACCTGGACGGAGTTCCAGGCCGCGGTGGAGTCCGGGCAGTTGCAGGGCCAGGACCTCGAGGTGACGACGATCGGCAACCGGTCGGACACCATCGAAGGTCAGCGTCGCGCCGATGGGGCGACGGTGCCGTTCAGGACCGCGTTCAACCCGGAGGTCAACGGCCCGCAGCTGCGCAGCTGGATCGACCGTGGGCTGATCGGTTCGGTGCAGTTCGACCCCGAACAGACCGGTGCGCTCACCTCCATTCTGGCGACCGTGCTGCCGTTCATGCTCATCCTGGTCGTGTTCTTCCTGCTGATGCAGAACATGCAGGGTGGCGGCGGTCGCGGCGTCATGCAGTTCGGCAAATCGAAGGCAAAGCTGGTTTCCAAGGACGCGCCGAAGGTCACCTTCGACGACGTCGCGGGTTCGGACTCCGCCGTCGAGGAACTCCACGAGATCAAGGAGTTTCTGGAGAACCCGCAGAAGTTCCAGGCGATGTGCGCGAAGATCCCCAAAGGGGTGCTGCTGTTCGGGCCGCCCGGTACCGGAAAGACCCTGCTTGCGCGCGCCGTCGCCGGTGAAGCGGGCGTGCCGTTCTTCTCGATCTCGGGCTCGGACTTCGTCGAGATGTTCGTCGGTGTCGGTGCGAGCCGTGTCCGTGACCTGTTCGAACAGGCCAAGCAGAACGCACCCGCGATCATCTTCGTCGACGAGATCGACGCGGTCGGTCGCCACCGCGGCGCCGGCATGGGCGGTGGGCACGACGAACGCGAGCAGACCCTCAACCAGCTGCTCGTCGAGATGGACGGCTTCGACGTGCGCACCGCCGTCATCGTGATCGCGGCGACGAACCGTCCCGACATTCTCGACCCCGCCCTGCTGCGGCCGGGCCGCTTCGACCGCCAGGTCGTCGTCGACCGGCCGGACCTCATGGGCCGCAAGCAGATCCTCGAGGTGCACGCCAAGGGCAAGCCGCTGGCCGACGACGTCGACCTCGAGGTCCTTGCGCGCCAGACACCCGGCTTCACCGGCGCCGACCTCGCCAACCTGATCAACGAGGGGGCGTTGCTCGCCGCGCGGTTCGGCAAGACCGAGATCAGCGCCAGCGAACTCGCTGAAGCGATCGACAGGGTCATCGCCGGTCCGGAGCGCAAGACGCGCATCATGAGTGAGCGGGAACGCACGATCACCGCCTACCACGAGGCCGGCCACGCCATCGTCGGCCATGCCCTGCCACACAGCGATCCGATCCACAAGATCACCATCATCCCGCGTGGGCGTGCCGGCGGCTACACGATGGCGCTGCCGACCGAGGACCGCCAGTACGCGACGCGCGGGGAACTCGTGGACAAGCTCGCGATGATGCTTGGCGGCCGGGTCGCCGAGGAACTCAAGATCGGTGACATCACCACCGGGGCCTCGAACGACATCGACAAGGCCACGCGGCTGGCGCGGGAGATGACGACTCAGTACGGCATGAGTGCACGCCTTGGCCCGATCAAGCTCGGACGCACCGAATCCCAGCCCTTCCTCGGTCGTGACTTCGGACACGAACCCGACTACTCGGCGCAGGTCGCGTTCCAGATCGACGAAGAGGTCCGGCACCTGCTCGACGAGGCGCACGACGAAGCGCTCGAGATCCTGGTCGAGAACGACGACGTCGTCGAATCGCTCGCGCAGCGGCTGCTCGACGAGGAGACCGTGGAAGGTGAACGGCTCGAGGAGGTCCTGACGCCCGTGCGTCAGCGCCCGTCTCGGGCGATGAGCGCCCCGGTCTCCGACGACCCCTCGGCCGCGATCGAGGCACTGCGTCGCCTCGGCGTCAACGGTCACGGCAGCCCCAACGGCCGGCCGTCGGATGGCGAGCGCGAACAGAAACCGTCCGGGCGTTCCTCGGCGTCGAATGACTGACGTGCGGGACTCGAGCGTTCCGCAGGGCCGCAGCGAGGAGACGCCTGTGTCGATCCATCGGCTTCCCGGCGGTGACGACGTCCACGACGACGCCGATGACGGGCGCTTCCATCGCGTCCAGCACGTGACGGGCATCGCCCCCAACGGCGCGTTCGACCACGACAAGATCGAACGCGCTGTGCGCATGCTGCTCGAAGCGATCGGTGAGGACCCCGACCGGCCCGGCATCGCCGAGACGCCTGCGCGCGTCGCCCGCGAGTTCGACGAGATCTTCGCTGGGATGCTCGTGGACCCCGCCGACGTGCTGTCGGTCACCTTCGACGAGGCGCACGACGAGATCGTGATGATGCGTGACATCCCCTTCCATTCGATGTGCGAGCACCACCTGGTGCCATTCGTCGGCCGGGCGCATGTCGCCTATCTGCCGCACGCGAGCGGCAAGGTGACCGGCCTGTCGAAGCTGGCCCGTCTGGTCGATGTGTGCGCCAAGCGCCCCGGGTTGCAGGAACGCATGACGACGATGATCGCGGACGCACTCGAACGGGCGATCGAGCCCCGTGGCGTCATGGTGGTCGTCGAAGCACGGCACATGTGCATGGAGATGCGCGGGATCCGCAAACCCGGCGTCGAAACGGTGACCTCGACCGTCCGCGGAATCTTCCGCAAGGACGCCGCGACGCGCGCGGAGGCCTTCACCCTGCTACGCGGCTGAGACTCCTGGTCCACGTCGCGTTGCGGGCCGGCCACGCCGTCGTGTGCAGCCGCGTGAGCCCCTCGTTTCGGCGGCGTACGCTGCAGCGACGCCGATGGCAGGTCCGGTCCGATGACTCCGATCCACGTGCGTGTCGACGCCGCCATCGACGCTGTCGCCTCCTACGCGGTCACGGGACTGCCCGCGGCGAGCCGTGTCGCCGCCTACCTCGGTGCCGGTGCCGAATTCGTCGACGGCCGGCTCGTCGCGCGCGGTACGCCCGGTGCGTTCACCGACGCTGTCACCCACGAACTCGACTCTGGCGATGCACGGCAGGCATGCGACGCGCTCGCCGCGGCGCTGGCAGCGTTCGCATCCCGGCCACCCGACCTGCCGACCCTGCGCGGGTCGCTGCCGACGGCGACGCGCACCGTCGTCCAGGCCGTGCTCAACGTCACCCCGGACTCCTTCTCCGACGGCGGGGTGCATCTGGGTGACGACCACCCAGGCGCGGCTGTGCGCGACGGCCTCGCGATGGTCGACGCCGGCGCCGACGTCGTCGACGTCGGCGGTGAATCGACCCGGCCGGGCGCGGATCCGGTCGACGCCGACGAAGAGATCCGCCGTGTCGTCCCGGTCGTCGAAGCGCTCGCGGCGCACGACGTGACCGTGTCCGTCGACACGGCCAAGGCGCGGGTGGCGCGGGCGGCGATCGACGCCGGGGCCGCGATGGTCAACGACGTGTCCGCCGGCATGCTCGACACCGACCTGCTGCCCACGGTCGCCGCGTCGGGCGCCGCCTACGTCCTGATGCACATGCGCGGCACACCGCGGACGATGCAGCAGGATCCGCGGTATGCGGACGTCGTCGCCGAGGTGTTCGACCATCTCGCCACCGGCCTGCGCAGGGCCGAAGCGGCCGGCATCTCGCGTGAGCGGGTTGCGATCGACCCGGGAATCGGCTTCGGCAAGACGGTGGAGCACAACGTCGTCCTGCTCCGCGACCTGCGTTCGTTCACTTCGCTCGGACGCCCCGTGCTGATCGGCGCGTCACGCAAGTCGTTTCTCGGACGTCTCACCGGCGAGGACGACCCGCTGGAGAGGATGGAGGCATCGATCGCCGCCGCGGCGATCGCCGTGGGCAACGGGGCGTCGATCGTGCGTGTGCACGACGTGGGTGCGACCGTGAGGGCGGTCGCGATCGCCGACGCCGTCGCGCGCCCCCAGGGACATGAGTCGGTGCCTACGCCGCAGTGACGCGTCGCCCCGCCGAAACCGCCACGACCAGGAGCAGTGCGTGGACCGCATCGAGATCACCGGGATCGAGGGCGTCGGGCGCCATGGGGTCCTCGACCACGAACGGCGGTTCGCCCAGCGGTTCGTCGTCGACGTCTCGCTGGGCGTCGACCTGGCAGCTGCGGCCGCCAGTGATCGCCTCGACGACACCGTCGACTACGCACAGATCGTCGACGAGGTCGTCGCGCTCGTCACCGGTGAGCCGGTGCGGCTGATCGAACACCTCGCAGCACGCATTGCCGACAGGTGTCTTGACGACGCGCGTGTGCACGAGGTCGCCGTGACCGTCCACAAGCCGTCGGCGCCGGTTGCCGCCCTGGTGCGCGACATCGCCGTGACCGTGGAACGACGCCGATGAGCCCGACGGCCGCGACGGCGTTCCTCGGACTCGGCGCCAACGTCGGAGACCCGATCGAGACGCTGCACGCCGCCGTGCACGCCATCGACGACGTCGACGGCGTCGCCGTCGAGGACGTCTCCGGCGTCTACCGCACACCGCCGTGGCCACCGTCTGACGACCCGCGTTCGATCCCCCAGGACGACTACCACAACGCCGTGGTGCGGGTGCGCACCACGCGGACACCGCAGCAGCTGCTCGACGAGGTACTGCTCATCGAGACGGCGTTCGGCCGTGACCGTGCGACGGAGGTTCGCTGGGGGCCGCGCGTGCTCGACATCGACGTGCTGCTGTTCGGCGGCGTCGTGCTCGAGTCGGGCGATCTGACGCTGCCGCACCCACGGTTGGCCGAACGGGCCTTCGTGCTCGTCCCGCTCCTCGAGGTCTTCGCGGGCGGGACGCTTCCCGATGGGCGCCGCCTGACGTCGCTGCTCATGGCGGTCGACGGCGCCGACGAGGTGGAGCTGGCGGTCCGGCTCGATGACGTCCCCGGATTCAGGATCCCGCGGCCCGCGGGACCCGCTGGTCCTGCCCCGAGTCTGCGGCGTCCCGAGGGCGACGACCTGGCGCGTGACCACGGAGCGGACGGGTGAACACGCTGGGTGTCGTCGGACCGGGACGGGCGGGCACGCTCGTCGCGATCGCTGCACGGCGTGCCGGATACCGCGTCGTCGGGGTGGCCGGTGGTTCCGACGCCTCGCGGCAGCATTTCACCGACCTCCTCGGCGGAGTGCGCGCGGCCGCATCACCAGCCGAACTCGCCCGCCACGCCGAGACGCTGCTCATCGCGACGCCCGACGACGCTGTCGCCGACGTCGTCACAGCGATCGCGCGCGCGGACGTGCTACGCGACGGCCATCGCGTCGTCCATCTCGCCGGATCACTCGGCGTCGACGTGTTGCGCCCGGCGCACCTGGCCGGCGCACGCACCGCTGCATGCCATCCCGCGATGACGATTCCGTCGGACGCCCACGACCCGGAACTGCTCGTCGGTGTCGCCTGGGCGGTCACGGCGGGCCGCCCTGACCGCGGCTGGGCGCACGACTTCGTGCGCGTCCTGGCAGGCGATCCGTTCGACGTCCCCGAGGAGGCCCGAGCGGTCTACCACGCGGCGCTGGCAGTCGGTTCGAACGCCGTCGGCGCGACGCTCGCCACCGCACGGCAACTGCTGCTGGCGACCGGGATCCAGGAACCGGAACGCTTTCTGCGTCCGCTCGTCGACGCCACGGTCGGCAACGTGCTCGAGCGGGGAGCGCAGGCGCTCACCGGTCCGATCGTGCGCGCTGACACCGGCACGCTGTCGACACATCTCGCCGCGCTCGAGGCCGACCTTCCGGAACTGGCAGACAGCTACCGTCATGCGATGCTCGTCACCTTGGACCGTGCACGCCCGGTGCTGGACGACGCGGACTACCAGCGGCTGCTCACGCTGTTGTCCGCGGTGGCCGGCAGTGGCCCCGCGCAGGGAGGTGAGGCGACACCGTGAGAACCGTCACGTCGATCGACGGGGTGCGCCAGGCGGTGGCGACCGCGCGAGCCGGGGACGCATCGGTGGCGCTCGTGCCGACGATGGGGGCGCTCCACGACGGCCATCTCGCGCTGGTGCGACGTGCGAGGGACACGGCGGGGTTCGTCGTCGTCAGCATCTTCGTGAACCCGACCCAGTTCGACCGGGCCGACGACCTGGCCAGCTATCCGCGCGAACTCGACGAGGACGTCGGCCGCCTGCAGGCGCTCGACGACGCGGCGCCTGATCTGGTGTTCGCACCGGCGGTCGCTGAGATGTATCCGACGGAGCCGCGCACCACGGTGCGGGTCGCCGAGCTCACCAACGGGCTGTGCGGGGCACACCGGCCAGGCCACTTCGACGGGGTCGCGACCGTGGTCACCAAGCTGTTCTCGATCGTGCGCCCCGACGTCGCCGTGTTCGGACGCAAGGACCGCCAGCAGCTCGCCGTCGTCGAGAAGCTGGCCACCGACCTGGACCTCGGCGTGCGTGTCGAGGGGGTGGTGACCGTCCGGGAGGCCGACGGCCTCGCCGTTTCGAGCCGAAATGTCCACCTCGACCCGAGGCAGCGCACCGCCGCCCGTGCGCTCAGTGTCGCACTCGCCGAGGGAGTCCGGCGCGCACGGGCCGAGCGCTCCAACGGGATCCTCGACGCTGGCTCGGTCACGAAGGAGGTCGCCACTAGCCTCGCAGCCGCATCGAGCGTCGACGTCGAGTACGTCGAGGTCGTCGATCCGGCAACGTTCGCGCCGCCGGACGGACCTGTCGCTGCGGAAGGCAGGCTCGTGGTCGCCGTGGCCGCGTACGTCGGCGGGGTGCGTCTGATCGACAACGTCGAGATCGGCGTGCCCGAGGATGAGGATGCCCTGCTCGCGGCCGTTGACGCGGCCGGTTGACGGCCCGACCGACAGGAACACCGATGCCGAGAACGGCCCCATGACCCCGCTCGACCGGGAGGTGGACGACCTCGTCGCCGTCGCGCTGGCCGAGGACCTCGCTGACGGCGGCGACGTGACCACGCTCGCGACGGTGCCGGCGGACGTCGCCGGTCGTGCGGAGCTGGTCGCCCGCGCCCACGGTGTGGTCGCCGGACTGGGGCTGATCGCCGCGGTGTACCGGCAGCTCGACACGCGGGTGCGGGTCGAGCTTGCCGTGCGTGATGGCGACCACGTTGCGCCCGGCGAGGTCATCGGTGTCGTCGAGGGGCCGTTGCAGGCGATCCTCACCGGTGAGCGCACGGCGCTGAACCTGATCACCCACTTGTCGGGCGTGGCCACCATGACACGCGCGTTCGTCGAGGCGGTCGCGGGAACAGGATGCGCGGTGCGCGACACCCGCAAGACCACCCCCGGGATGCGTCTGTTGGAGAAGGCTGCGGTGGTCGCCGGCGGCGGCGTCAACCACCGGGTCGGGTTGTTCGACGGCCTGCTCGTCAAGGACAACCATGTCGCGGCCGCGGGATCGGTGGCCGCGGCGACGCGCGCGGCGCTGGCTGCCGCCGGCGGCCTGCCGGTCCAGGTCGAAGTCGACACGCTCGAGCAGCTCGACGAGGCGCTCGAAGCAGGCGCGCGCGACATCCTGCTCGACAACTTCCCGCCCGCGCAGACCGCTGAAGCCGTGCAGCGGGTGCGCGCACTCGCGGCGACGCGCGGCGAGGTGCTGCTCGAGTCGTCGGGGACCATCACCCTCGACACGGTGCGGGCCTACGCCGAGACGGGTGTCGACCGCGTCTCCGTCGGTGCGTTGACGCACTCCGCGCCACAGCTGGATCTCGCACTCGACGTGCGCATCGTCGGACAGGACTGACCATGCTGCTCGCGCTCGACGTCGGCAACTCGACGACGGTCGTCGGCGTGTTCGTCGGGGACGAACTCCTCGATCACTGGCGCCTGTCGACCGTCGCGCGCAGGACACCTGACGAGCTCGCGATCCTGCTCGCCGGACTGCTCGACGGTGAGCACAACGGCTTTACCGAGCTGACCGGTGTCGTGATCGGATCGGTCGTTCCCGCGGTCACCGAAGCGCTTCGCGCCATGTGCGCGCGCTACATAGACGCGCCGCCGGTACTCGTCGAGCCCGGTGTGCGCACCGGCGTGCCGTTGCGTCACGACAACCCGCGCGACCTCGGAGCCGACCGGATCGCGAACGCCGTCGCGGCCGCATCGTTGTACGGGGGGCCTGCGATCGTCGTCGACTTCGGCACCGCGATCTCCTTCGACGTGGTCGACCGCGACGGTGCATTCGTCGGCGGGGCGATCGCGCCCGGTGTCGGAACGGCCACGGACGCGCTCGTCGAACGCGCCGCCCGCCTGCCCGACGTCGAGATCGCCACACCGCTGTCGGCGATCGGGCGCTCGACGATCACGGCCCTGCAGGCCGGCGCTGTCTTCGGATTCGCCGGACAGGTCGACGGCATCGTCGCCAGGATCGATGCCGAACTCGGGCCCGGCGTCACGACCGTCGCGACCGGCGGGGTTGCGCCCGCCGTGCTCGCCGCGTGCGAACGCGTTGACCATCACGACCCGTGGCTCACCCTCAAGGGCCTGCGCCTGGTGTGGGAACGCAACACGTGACCGCGCGTGCGATCCGGTTACCGTGCACCACCTGCCCGTGATCCCTCCCACGCCGGAACCGCGCCCGTGACCGATACGCCTGCACCTGCCACACGCCGAGACGGCGATCCCGACGCCCCGACGCCGTCCGCGGATCCGGCCGTGGCCGGTGATGCCGCCTCGAAGCTCGACGAGATCGTCGCGGCGCGTCGCGACAAGCTCGAACAGCTGCGTGCGAGCGGTGTCGAGCCCTACCCGGTGCGGTTCCGGCCCACCCACACGCTGGGCGAGGTCCGTGACGCGTACCCGTCCGTGGAGGCGGGCAGCGCGACCGGCGACGACGTCACCGTGGCCGGTCGCGTCGTTGCCCGGCGCCAGATGGGACGGCTGCAGTTCCTCGTGCTGCGCGAGGACGGTGTCGACCTGCAACTGCTCTGCGACGCCCGTGTGCTCGATGACGACGCCCCCGCGTTGCTCGAACACCTCGACGTCGGCGACTGGCTCGGTGCCCACGGCGAGGTCGCCGCGTCCAAACGCGGCGAGCTGTCCGTTCTCGCGCGTGAACTCACCCTGCTCGGCAAAGGCCTTCGACCGCTGCCGGACAAATGGCACGGCCTGTCGGACACCGAGATCCGTTTCCGGCAGCGCGAACTCGACCTCGTCGTCAATCCCGACGCCAGGCGGGTGTTCGAGATCCGCTCGGCGACCGTGCGTGCGCTGCGTGCCGAGATGGACGAACGCGGCTTCGTCGAGGTCGAGACGCCGATGCTGCACCCGATCCCGGGTGGCGCGACGGCGCGGCCGTTCGTGACCCACCACAACGCGCTCGACGCCGAGTTGTATCTGCGGATCGCACCGGAGCTGTATCTCAAGCGGCTCATCGCGGGCGGCATGCGCCGGGTGTTCGAAATCAACCGCAACTTCCGCAACGAGGGAATGAGCACCCGCCACAACCCCGAGTTCACGATGCTCGAGTCGTATGCCGCCTACGACGACTACCACGACGTCATGGAGTTGACCGAAGCGCTGCTTTCACGCGCTGCGATCGACGCGGTTGGTTCCAGCGAGCTCGAGCATCAGGGCCGGCCGCTGTCGCTCACGCCTCCCTACCGCCGCGCGAGCCTGATCGACCTCGTGCGCGAGGCGACCGGCGAGGACGACCTGACCTACGACGATCCGCTCGATCGCCTGCGGGCGCTGTGTGCGCGCCACGACGTCGCCTACGAGCCCTCGGCCGGTTCGGGCAAGCTCGTGCTGGAACTCTACGAAGCGCTGGTCGAGCACACGTTGTGGGATCCGGTCTTCGTCGTGGACTATCCGGTGGAGGTGTCACCGCTCGCCCGGCGGCACCGCAGCGAGCCGCACGTCACCGAACGGTTCGAGCTCATCATCACCGGACGTGAGATCGCCAACGCCTTCTCGGAACTGGTCGACCCCGTGGAGCAGCGCGAACGGCTCGAGGCGCAGGCGGCAGCGCGTGCGGCCGGCGACGACGAGGCGATGGTCGTCGACGAGGCCTATCTGAGGGCCATGGAGCTCGGAATGCCGCCTGCGGGCGGGCTCGGTGTCGGCGTCGACCGCCTGGTGATGCTGTTGGCCGACGTGAGCAACATCCGCGACGTGATCCTGTTCCCGACGCTTCGCCCTGAACACCGCTGAGCCGGGCGTGCGCCGCCTGGACGACCACCGCCGTCGACGAGGGCGCCACGGTTAGCCGCATCGGCTGAGATCCGTGGCGTCGGCGGGTTCGTCCGGGCACCCTGCGTCGGTGCTCCCCGTGCAGGAGCGCCGCCCTGAACACCGGGGGCGGTATCAGTTACGATCGCCATCGGACGATGGTTTCGCCGGCTCCGGAAACGACCTGGAGCCGTCCGAAGATCCCGCCCGGACCCGACGCGGAAAGTTGTCCACATGTTCGAGAGGTTCACCGACCGGGCACGTCGCGTGGTCGTCCTCGCCCAGGAAGAGGCGAGGATGCTCAACCACAACTACATCGGCACCGAGCACATCCTGCTCGGCCTCATCCACGAGGGCGAGGGTGTGGCCGCCAAGGCGCTCGAGTCGATGAACATTTCACTCGACGCGGTCCGCGAGCAGGTGACCGAGATCATCGGCCGCGGCCAGACAGCACCCGCCGGCCACATCCCGTTCACGCCGCGCGCCAAGAAGGTCCTCGAGCTGTCGTTGCGCGAGGCCCTGCAGCTCGGGCACAACTACATCGGCACCGAGCACATCCTGCTCGGCCTCATCCGGGAAGGTGAGGGGGTCGCCGCGCAGGTGCTGCAGAAGCTCGGCGCGGATCTGAACAAGGTGCGCCAGCAGGTCATCCAGCTGCTGTCGGGCTATTCGGGGGCCGAAGGCGGCAAGGCCGCCGCCGGCGTCGGTGAAGGCTCTTCGCAGGGTTCGCGCGAGGGTTCGACCATCCTCGACCAGTTCGGGCGCAACCTCACCCAGGCGGCGTCCACCGGCGATCTCGACCCGGTGATCGGACGCCACCGTGAGATCGAACGGGTCATGCAGGTCCTGTCACGTCGCACCAAGAACAACCCGGTGCTGATCGGTGAACCCGGCGTCGGCAAGACCGCGATCGTCGAAGGGCTCGCGCAGCGCATCGTCGCCGGTGACGTTCCCGAAACGCTCGCCGACAAGCACCTGTACACCCTCGATCTGGGTGCGCTCGTCGCCGGGTCGCGCTACCGCGGCGACTTCGAGGAACGCCTCAAGAAGGTCCTCAAGGAGATCACCTCCCGCGGTGACATCATCCTGTTCATCGACGAGATCCACACGCTGGTCGGGGCAGGCGCCGCCGAGGGCGCGATCGACGCGGCGAGCATCCTCAAGCCGATGCTCGCGCGCGGCGAGTTGCAGACCGTCGGCGCGACCACGCTCGACGAGTACCGCAAGCACCTCGAGAAGGACGCCGCGCTCGAACGGCGCTTCCAGCCGGTCAAGGTCGAAGAGCCCTCGATGGAGCACACTGTCGAGATCCTCAAGGGCCTGCGCGACCGCTACGAGGCGCACCACCGTGTCAGCATCACCGACGAGGCGCTTATCGCCGCCGCTGAGTATGCCGACCGCTACATCTCCGACCGCTACCTGCCCGACAAGGCGATCGACCTGATCGACGAGGCGGGTTCGCGGCTGCGCATCCGGTCGATGACCGTGCCCCCCGACGTTCAGGACCTCGACAAGCGCATCGAAGAGGCCCGCGCCTCCAAAGAGAAAGCGATCGATGACCAGGACTTCGAGTTGGCGGCGCAGCTGCGCGACGACGAGAAGAAGCTCGCGGAGCGTCGCCAGCAGCGCGAGGACCAGTGGCGCTCGGAAGACCTCGACACGGTGCTGACCGTCGACGGCGAGGTCATCGCCGACGTGCTGTCGTCCTGGACCGGGATCCCTGTCGTCAAGCTCACCCAGGAGGAGACGGAGAAGCTCCTGCACATGGAGGAGGAGCTGCACAAGCGGGTCATCGGCCAGGACCAGGCCATCGCCGCGGTGTCGAAGGCGATCCGCCGCACGCGTGCAGGACTCAAGGACCCCAAGCGTCCGTCCGGCTCGTTCATCTTCCTCGGCCCCTCGGGTGTCGGCAAGACCGAACTCGCGAAGACACTCGCGGAATACCTGTTCGGCGACGAAGACGCGCTGATCCACCTCGACATGTCGGAGTACATGGAGAAGCACACGGTCAGCCGCCTCATCGGTTCCCCGCCCGGCTACGTCGGCTACGACGAAGGCGGGCAGCTCACCGAGCAGGTGCGTCGCAAGCCGTTCTCCGTGGTGCTGTTCGACGAGGTGGAGAAGGCGCACCCGGACGTGTTCAACACGCTGCTGCAGATCCTCGAGGACGGGCGGCTGACCGACGCGCAGGGCCGCGCCGTCGACTTCAAGAACACGATCCTGATCATGACCTCGAACCTGGGGACCAAGAACCTCACGGCCCCAAGTGTCGGGTTCGTGCAGGACGACGCCGGATCGATGTACGACAAGATGCGCAAGCAGGTCGACGACGAGCTCAAGAAGCACTTCCGTCCGGAGTTCCTCAACCGGATCGACGAAACGATCGTCTTCCACCCGCTGTCGCGGGAAGAGGTCACGCTGATCGTCGATCTGATGATCACGCGCGTGAAGACGCAGCTCGCGGCCAAGGGTCTCGACCTCGAACTGACCGATGCGCTCAAGACCTGGCTCGCCGACAAGGGATACGACCCGCAGCTCGGCGCCCGGCCGCTGCGCCGGACCATCCAGCGCGAACTGGAGGACAAGCTTTCCGAACGGATCCTGCTCGGTGAGTTCCCGACGGGCGCGCTGGTGGTCGCGGACGTCGACACCGACGCCGACAGCGCGACGTTCCGCGCCGTGGAGTCACCCGAAGCGCCGGACACGCCGCCGGTCGAGATGGCCGGCGGGGACAGCCCGGGGGCAGCCGCCGAGGAATGAACCGGTCCGAGCGAGCGGCAGCCTCTCGCCGAGGCAGCCGGCGCGCGGGCCGTGAGCTGCCTCAGGTGCTCAGCAGCTCCACGAGTGCCGACGGGCGGCCCATCGCCAGGTCAGCGGCTGCACGCCCCAGCATCGGCCCGATGACGTTGCCGGTGCCGTTGTAGCCGCCGATCGCGATCGTGGAGCGCCCCATGCGGGCGATGCGTGGCAGGCCGTCCGCGGTGAACCCGATCGAGCCGGCCCAGCGGTGGGTCACCGGCGCGTCACGCACTCCGAGGCGTTCGCGCAGCAACTCGTCGAGCATGCGTTGCACGGTCTTGGTCGGGCGTGTCCTGAGCGTCCACTCGGCGTCACCGCCGTGGTCACGGCCGCCGCCGAGCACGATGCGCCCGTCGGGCAGCTGCTGCCAGTAGTCGTAGCCCCAGCGGCTGTAGACAGGCAGCGGGAGGCGGACCTCGTCGGTGGGGGCCGTCGCGAGCATCTGTGCGCGCGCGGTGCGGACCACACCGTCGAGCGCGGGCACGATGCGTTCGAGCCCGCCGTCGACCGCGACGATGACCGCACGGCAACGCACTTCGCCGGTCGCGGTGCTCACGTCGCGCTCGCCGACGTGCTGCGCTTCGGTGTAGGCGTACAGTCGCGCGCCCCGGTCACGTGCCCGGTCGGCCATCCAGCGCACCCGTACCGTCGGCTGGAAGACGCCGTCCTCGGGGAAGTACAGGCCGACCCCGGTGTCGGACTCGTAGCGTTCCACCGGCAGACCGTCCCGGCGCATCACCTCGTACTGGCGGGCGCAGTCGCGTGCTTCGACGTCGGTCGCGGCCATCCTCACGCTGCCCGTCCATCGAGTTCCCGGTGGTGTGTCGTCCCGCATGCGGGCGAGTTCGTCGCGCGTGACCTGGTAGAGATCGATCGCGCGCTGGCGCCCCACCACCTCGATCAGGTCGTGATGGAACGGGGCGAGCCCGGCGAGCAGAAAGCCGGCGTTACGGCTCGACGCGCCGCCTCCCACCGGACCGGACTCGAGACCGACGACGTCCACCCCCTGGTCGGCGAGGTGGAGAACGGCGGACAGACCGGCCGCGCCGAGTCCGATCACGCACACGTCGGCCTGCACGGTGCCGTCGAGCTCGGGATACGGCGGCGCGAGTCCCGCGAGGTCGTTCCAGACCGGCGACGGGGTGCGGCGCAGCGGAGCGTCGGCAGCCGTGCCCAGCGTGCGGATCGCGATCAGGTCCGACTCGGCCGTGCGACGGCCACGAAGTCGAGACGAGCGTCGCATCCTGCAGTCCTCGGCGGCGGCGGTTGCTGGCCGCTCCGACCGTATCGGGCGCAGGTAGTCTCGGTGCGATAGGGGAGGTGGCCAGGTGGCGCACGATCTCATCGACTCGACGGAGATGTACCTGCGGACGGTCCTCGAACTCGAGGAAGAAGGCATCCCCGCGCTGCGTGCCCGGTTGTCCGAGCGCCTGGGCTTGTCCGCGCCGTCGATCTCCGAGGGCGTGACGCGCCTCGAGGAGCAGGGTCTGCTGCGCCTGGCGGCGGACCGCACGGTCGAACTCACCGAGAAGGGGCGCGCGAAGGCCACCCACGTGATGCGCAAGCACCGCCTCGCGGAGCGTCTGCTCGCCGACGTCATCGGCCTCGACCCCCGCTACATCCACGAGGAGGCGTGCCGCTGGGAGCACGTCATCTCGGACCGGGTCGAAGAGAAGCTCGCCGAACTGCTCGGCAACCCCACCACCAGCCCGTACGGCAACCCCATCCCGGGGGCTGGCAGCGAGGCCGACGAGATCAGCCCGCTGGCAGAGGTGCCCAACGGTCGCGTCCGCCTGCATTCGTTGTCCGAGTCGCTGCAGAGCGACGGCGATGTCGTCCAGACGCTCTACGACCACGGTCTCCTCGCCGGCAGCGTCGTGACGGTCACCCACATCGACGGCGAAGTCGTGCTCGAACACGGGGACACTCGCGTCGGGCTCAGCGCCGACGCTGCGCGCCTGGTGTACGTCACGCGGCCTTGACGCGTCCTCCGACCGCGACGTCCCTGACGGCCATGTTGCTCGCGTGGGCGCAACATGAGTTGCGCGATCTGCCGTGGCGCCACACCCGCGACCCGTGGGCGATCCTCGTCGCCGAGGTCATGCTCCAGCAGACACAGGTCGAACGTGTGGTGCCCCGGTGGCAGTCGTTTCTCGCCGATCTGCCGACACCGTCCGACTGCGCGGCCGTGCCGGTCGCCGAGATCATCCGCCGGTGGGAGGGGCTTGGCTACAACCAGCGTGCCGTGCGCCTCCACCAGGCGGCCCGCCACGTCGTCGACCGGCACGCAGGACGGCTTCCGGACACACTCGAGGATCTGCTCGCGATACCGGGCGTCGGCCCCTACACGGCACGTGCCGTTCTCGCCTTCGCGTTCGAACAGGATCACGGCGTCGTCGACACCAACGCCGCGCGGGTGCTGGCGCGCGCCGTCTCCGGCCGGCGCCTCACAGCCAGCGAGGCGCAGCGTGCCGCCGACGCGTCGGTGCCGCCCGGGCACGGGTGGGCGTGGAACCAGGCGGTGCTCGACATCGGCGCGCGCTGGTGTGTGGGCACATCGCCCCGATGTGACGACTGCCCGATCCTCGACGGCTGTGCCTGGGCAGGCGAGGGATTTGCTGCCCCGGACCCCGCTCATCGAACCTCGGGCGTGTCAGGCCCCCAGTCGCGCTTCCAGGGCTCCGATCGCCAGGGCAGGGGCAGGCTCGTGGATGCGTTGCGGCGCGGACCCGTCGACGTCGACCGGATCGCCCATACCGCCGGGTGGCCCGATGACGCTGTGCGTGCGCGGCGAATCGCCGACAGCCTCGTCGCCGACGGCCTTGCGCGCTACGACGGAGGCAAACTCACCCTGCCAGGCGGCGACGAGGCGTGAGCCGAGCTGAGGGCGCCGGCCACGACACGACGCGTGCGCATCTTGCGACGCTTGACCTGCGCGCCTGGCAGGCCGAAGCGCTGGCCGCGTGGAGCGAGTCCGGACGGGGTGTGGTCGAGGCGGTCACCGGCACCGGCAAGACCCGGCTGGCGCTTGCGGCGTTGCGCCTGATCGTGGACCGCGGCGGCCGCGCGCTCGTCCTCGTCCCCACGCTCGAGTTGCAGCAGCAGTGGGTGCGTGAGCTTCGCGCGGCGTTCGCCGACCGCCGCATCGGAAGGCTGGGCGGAGGCCACGACGACGACCTGTTCTCCCACGAGGTGGTGGTCGCAACCCCCCACACCGCCGCGCAAGTTCCCGTTGACCTGCCCGCAGGCGTCCCCGGGCTGCTCGTCGCCGACGAGGCCCACCGGTACGGCGCGCCGACATGGGCGGAAGCGCTGCGCGACGATTTCGACTTCCGGCTCGCGCTCACCGCGACCTACGAGCGTGCCGACGACGGGCTCGTCGACGTGCTCGAACCCTATTTCGGCGGGGTCGTCCACCGCTACGACTTCGCGAGCGCCGCCACGGACGGCACGATCGCGCCGTTCTCGCTCGCCACCGTCGGTGTCGATCTCGCTGACGACGAACGAGCCTCGTACGAGGCAACCGACGCCAGGGTGCGCGCGCTGCATCGTGAGCTGATCGGTCCGCTCGGCATGCCGCGTGAACCTCGCAAGCTGCTGGCCGCCGCCGCGTCGGTCGTCGCCCAGGCCGACAGGGGGTCCGGCGACACCCCGCAGGTGCGCTCGTGCCGCGAGTATCTCGCCCGGGTGCGCGAACGCCGTGCGCTCGCGGCGACCTGCCGGCACAAACTCGACCGCGCGGGTTCCCTCGCGCCCGCCCTGGTCGGCCGGCGCACGCTCGCGTTCACCGACACCATCGACCAGGCCGACCAGCTGGCGGCGCGCCTGGTCGCCGCCGGCGTCGCCGCCGAGACGCTGCACGGCGATCTGGAGCGCGACCGGCGTCGCATCCGGCTCGCGTTGTTCCGACGCGGCGAGATCGAAGCGTTGGTCGCGCCCCGGGTGCTCGACGAAGGGATCGACGTTCCCGATGCGGACGTCGCCGTCGTGCTCGCGGCCTTCCGGACCCGGCGTCAGCTGGTGCAACGGCTCGGGCGCGTCCTGAGGGTGAAACCCGACGGCCGGGAAGCGCGTCTCGTACTGATGCACGCAACCGCAACGCTGGAGGACCCCGAGCGTGGTGGACACGAGGCGTTCCTCGACGCCGTGCGCGCCAGCGCGCAACGCATCGACGCCTTCGGGTCGTCGACTCCTTCGGAACACATCGTGGCATGGCTGCAGGCGCGGTGACCCCGCGCCTGGCGGGCATCGCAGGCGCGACGCGACGGTGCCGGTGGACGACGTGGCACTTCCACGGCTGGTCGACGCGCCACATGTAGGCTGCCGACGGCGATGCGCACAGCCGTGTTCAGCCGCAGAGGGGACGCGGTCGACGCGGGCGAGGAGGACGCCCGGTGGTGGAGATCCGACGCGACGGTGAACGCCGGCGGGTCTTGTCCCTGCTCGCGCCCGGAACCGAGTTGCGCGAAGGCATCGAACGCATCATCCGTGCCGACCGGGGCACGATGATGGCCATCGGTTCCACGCCCGAAATCGCACCGCTTCTCTCCGGCGGCTTCTCGATCGATACCGCTGCGACCGCACAGCACGTGGCCGAGCTGGCGAAGATGGACGGTGCGCTGGTTCTCGACGGGCAGGCGGAGCGGATCCTGCGCGCGAACGTCCAGCTCGTGCCCGACCCTTCGATCGAGACGTCCGAAACGGGGACGCGTCACCGTTCTGCGGAGCGGGCGGCGCGTGAGACCGGGCAGGCGATCATCGCGGTTTCCGAGTCGATGGGCGTGGTCACGGTCTACCACGGTGTCGACAAGTACGTTCTCGAGGAAGTCCCGACACTTCTCGTGCGGGCTAACCAGGCGCTGTCGACCCTCGAGCGCTACCGGGTGCGGCTCGACGAAGTCGCAGCGGTCCTGTCCGCCCGCGAGGTCGAGGATGCGGTGACCGTCCGCGACGTCGTCCTCACGCTGCAGCGCGCGGAGATGATGCGCCGCATCGCCGAGGAGGTCGAGGACCATGTCATCGAGCTCGGCACCGAAGGCCGTCTGATCCAGCTGCAGCTCGACGAACTCGTGTCCTCGGTCGCCGACGAGCGCGAACTGGTCGTACGCGACTACCTGGCCGATCGCCGGCGCAGGATCGGCCGTGTCCTCGAGGACGTCGCGGAGCTGGGCACCGACGAGCTGCTCGACACCGGCCGGGTCGCCGCCATGTTGGCGTTCGACAGCGACGCGCTCGAGCGGCAGGTCACCCCACGCGGCTACCGGTTGTTGTCGCGGATCCCGCGTCTTCCCGCCACGGTCGTGGACCGCCTTGTCGATGCGTTCGGCACCCTGCCACGTGTGATGGAGGCCTCGATCGCCGAACTCGACGACGTCGAGGGTGTCGGCGGGGCGCGCGCACGCACCATCCAGGACGGCCTGCGCCGGCTGGCCGAGGCGAGCCTGCTGGACCGCTACGTGTGAGCTGCGCGGGCCGGCCGGGTTCGAAGCGCGCTTCGAACCCGGTTGAGGCCCCGTAAGGGGCTGTGGTACCGTCGGCCAATGTCCGGCCGCGCCGTGCGCGTCATTCGCAAACGCGACTCCGAGCAGCAACTGTACGGCGTGTGCGTGTCCGACCACACCCGACGTCATGATGCCGTCACGTCGGGGATCGTTGCGCGAGGAGCATCAGTCCATGGCCTACAGCGTCGGCGACACGGTCGTCTATCCGCATCACGGGGCAGCGGTCATCGAGCGCAAAGAGGAACGGGAACTCAAGGGGGAATCCTGCGAATACCTCGTCTTGCGGCTCACCTACGGAGACCTGACGCTGATGGTTCCGGCCGACTCGTGTGAGGAAGTCGGGATCCGCAACGTCGTTTCGAAGAAGCAGGTCGAAGAGGTGCTGGCCGTGCTGCGCCAGCCGGAAGGCAAGGCCGCCGGCAACTGGTCGCGCCGCTTCAAAGCCAACTACGAGAAGCTGCGTTCCGGCGACATCTACCAGGTCGCTGAGGTGGTCAGGAACCTTGCGACGCGCGAGAAGGACAAAGGGCTTTCGGCCGGTGAGAAGCGCATGCTGACCAAGGCGAAGCAGATCCTGCTCTCCGAGCTCGCGGTCGCGATCAAGAAGGACGAGGAGCAGGCTGAGGAGCTCGTCGAGCAGACGCTCGCCGAGGCGCAGGCCTGACGACCCCGGTCGGCGGCGCGAGCCCCCCGTCGACGTCGGTGCCCACCGGCCGGCCGGCACCGAGACGCACGCCTACACGTACAGCCACGGTCGTGGCCGAGTTGCTTCGCCTGTTCGTCGTCCTCGCACTCACCGGAGGCGGCTACACCGTTGGGGAACGCCTCGACGTGCTGCTCGCACTCGGTTCCCCCGAAGAGACCCGCCTCGTCACCTCGGTGATGGGAGCCCTCGTCGGCTATCTGTTCGGTGGCGCGATCGGCCGCTGGGTCGTTCGGCACGTGGACACCGCGGCGGCTCGCCTCGATCAGGTGCCCTCAGTGACCCTGGTCGCGTCTGTCGTCGGTGCCGGTCTCGGAGCGTTCGTTGGCATCACCCTGCTCCTGCCGGTGCTGTTGCTGCCCTTCCAGCGCTTCACCGTGCCCGCGATGCTGCTCGTCGTCCTCGTCCTCGCCTACGCGGGGGGGCGTCTGGGTGCCGTGCGGGGACACGATCTCGGTCGCTTCGTCGGAATGCGCGGACGCCTGGAGGTGAGCACACCGTCGCGCGGCGGCGGCGTCAAACTCGTCGACGCGTCCGCGCTGATCGACGGACGCATCGTCGAGGTCGCCCGCAGCGGCTACCTGGAGGGGACGCTGGTCGTGCCGACCTTCGTCCTGGACGAGATCCAGGCGCTCGCCGATTCGGGCGCTGAGCACCGTCGCCGGGCCGGGCAACGCGGCCTCAACGCCGTCCAGATCCTCAAGGACGACGGCCTGGTCGCCATGGAGATCACCGACGACGACGTCGCGTCGGCGACCGACGTCGACGCGAAGCTCGCGACGCTGGCACGCACCCGGCGTGCGGCGCTCATCACCGCTGACGGCAACCTCTCCTCGGTCGCCGAGGTCGCCGGGATCCGGGTTCTCAACCCGCATGTGCTCGCCGACGCCGTCCGCCCGCCCGTGCTCCCCGGCGAGCAGGTCGCCGTGCGCCTGGTCAAGAAGGGACGCGAGGCCGGCCAGGGCATCGGCTACCTCGACGACGGCACCATGGTCGTCGTCGAGGCGGGAGCCGACTCGATCGGTCTCAACATCACCGTCGAACTGACCTCGATCGTCCAGAACCGCCAGGGACGGATGCTGTTCGGGATCGTGTCCTCCGACGACGAGAAGGCCTGATGGCCGTCGGTGTCGTCGTCGTCGCCGCTGGCAGCGGCACACGCCTGGGTGCCGACGGCCCCAAGGCGCTGGTCGAGCTCCACGGTCGTTCCCTGGTCAGCTGGGCCGTCGCCGCGGTCCTCGAAGCGGGGCTGCCGGCGCCCGTCGTCGTCCATCCCCACGA